>NZ_JAGSOV010000006.1 GCF_023898865.1 Pseudonocardia humida | reverse complement strand
GGTTCATGCGCCAGCGGGTGTGGTTGGTCTGGGGCGTTTCGCCTACCAGGTCGGCGAACCGCTTGGCCAGCGTGGCCCGGGACACCCCGGTCCGCTCGGCCAGCGACGACACGGTCCACGGCGCCGCCGGCTCGGCGTGCAGCAGCCGCAGGGCGTGGCCGACCACCGGGTCGCGGTGCGCGGCGTACCAGGCGGGCGCCTCGCCGTCGGGCCGGTCGAACCACTCGCGCAGCGCGCACACCAGCATCCAGTCCAGCAGCCGGTCGAGCACGACCTGCTGGCCCGGGGCGTCCACGGCGACCTCGGCGGCCAGGAGGTCGCCCACGGCGCCCGCCGTGCCACCGGGCGCGACGCGCAGGACGTCGGGCAGCGCGTCCAGCAGCCGCCGCCCGATCTCGCCCCGCACCGGGTAGGCGCCCACGACCAGCGTCGTCGCGCCGTCGGAGTGGGAGGCCGGGCCGGGGTCGTGCCAGCCGAGGCGGTGCCGGGTGCCGCCCTGCTCGGGCGTCGCGCAGTGCTCGCCGCACTCGATCGGCTCGGCCCCGGTGCCGATCTCGTCGACGAAGGAGAACGGTGCGGGACCGCGCACGACCACCGTGTCGCCTGCGGCGAGGTGCTCGGGCGGGTGGCCCTGCGGGACGATCCACCCCGCCCCCTCGAGCACGGTGCACAGCGTGAGCGGGGCGCCGTCCACGAAGAGCAGCGACCAGGGCGCGGACAGGGTCGAGCTGCCGAACAGCGACCCCTGGGCCCGCACCCCGCGGAACAGGTCACCGAAGGCGTCCACGGCCCGAGGTTAGACGATCGGACAGGCGATCGAGCTCCTCGACCATGGATCCGTCCGGGCCGGGGCCGTTGAATCATGGTCATGAGCACCGCGACCAGCACGCTGACCCCGGCCGACCTCGAGTTCCTCGCCCGCCCCCTGCACGGGTTCCTGACCGTGCCCGGGGGGCCGCGGCCGCCGCAGCCCCGACCGGTGTGGTTCGAGGCCACCGCGGACGGGACGGTCCAGCTGTTCTCGGCGTCGGAGTCGCCGAAGGTGGGGCGCCTGCGCCGCGACCCCCACGCCTCGATCGTCGTCGCCGCCCCGGTGGGCGAGCCCGAGCGCTGGGTGTCGGTCGCCGGTCGGACCACGGTGGAGACCGACGGAGCCCACGAGCTGGCCGCGCGCCTCGCCCCCCGCTACTGGGACCTCGACGACCCGAAGCGGGCCGCCGAGCTCGCCGCGATCCTGGACGGCGAGCTGGTCCGCGTCGTCCTGCACCCGGAGTCCGTGCAGCGCTACGCCTTCGAGTAGGCACGCGCCCGCGGTAGGTACGCCTCACCTCAGTCGCCCATTCGCGTGGCGGATAGTCGGTCATCAACGGTGCGGGGGCCTCGCCACGATCGTCTACCGTCGATCCCGGATCGAGCGCGGAACCGCCGTCGAACACCCGAGAACCCGTTCGCCGTCGCCGCGCGCCACGAGGAGGCCGACGATGCTGTCGCACGCCGATAACGAGATCCTCACCCGGGTCGGACCGGGCACCCCGATGGGGGAGGTGCTGCGCCGCTACTGGACCCCGGCCCTGCTCGGCGAGGAGGTGCCGGTCCCGGGCGGAGACCCGGTCCGGGTCCGCCTGCTGGGGGAGGACCTGGTCGCGTTCCGCGACACCACCGGCCGCGTGGGCCTGATCCAGGAGAACTGCCCGCACCGCGGCGCGTCGCTGTACTTCGGCCGCAACGAGGCCGGCCCGGACGGCACCTGCGGGCTGCGGTGCCCGTACCACGGGTGGCAGTTCGACGCCGACGGCGCGTGCATCGACATGCCCTCGGAGCCGGCGACGAGCACCTTCAAGGACCGGGTGCGGGCCAAGGCGTACCCGGTGCACGAGTCGGGCGGGATCGTGTGGACCTACATGGGCCCCGCCGAGACGATGACGCCGTTCCGCGACTTCGGCACCGAGACGCTGCCCGCGGACAAGGTCGTGGCGACCAAGCTGCACACCACGTGCAACTGGATCCAGACCATGGAGGGCAACCTCGACACCGCCCACATCTCCTGGCTGCACGCCTGGAGCGCGGCCGCCGACATCGCCGACGACGGCACCGACAAGCCCGGCTACCCGTCGAACCGGATGACCTGGAAGTACTGGATGCACGACCGCGCGCCCCGCATCGAGGTCGAGAACACCTGGTACGGCTTCCGCTACGGCGGGCTGCGCACGACCCCCAACGGGCACACCAACGTCCGGATCACCGAGTACGTCGCGCCCTACAGCACGATCATCGCCGCGATCCCGTACAACACCCGGCACCTGATGGTCGTGCCGATCGACGACCACAACTGCTGGCGCTACAACTTCGACGCCCAGGTGCAGGCCAACCCGCAGGGCTACGGCGGGGCGCCGCTGTTCGATGCCAGCCCCTACGACACCGCCTTCACCCGGCGCACCGGCGGCATCACCCCGCGCACCCACGTCGCGGCCAACGACTACCTCATCGACCGCGAGGTCCAGCGCACCGAGACCTTCACCGGGGTGTCGGACTTCGTCAGCCAGGACATGATGGTCACCGAGTCGATGGGGCCGATCTACGACCGCAGCACCGAGCAGCTCGGCCAGCTGGACAAGGCCGTGATCCGGATGCGGCGGCTGCTGATCGGCGCGGCCAAGGCGCTGGCCGCCGACGGCACGCCCCCGCCCGCGCTGGCCGACGAGGGCCGCGACTTCACCACCATCCGGGCCGCCGACAAGACGCTGGAGGAGGGCGAGGACTGGCGCTACCTGGGCACCGACGACGATCCCGCCGTCCAGGAGGCGCTGCAGTCGCTGGTCGCGGAGCGGCACCCGGTCGCGGGCGACTGAGGGCCGCGACCGTGGGCATCCACCGGCTCAACCACGCCGTGCTCTACGTGCGCGACATCGACCGCTCCGTGGCCTTCTACCGCGACCTGCTGGGCTTCCGGGTCGTCATGGCGCGCCCGGGCAGCGCGGCGTTCCTGCAGGCGCCGGACTCGACCAACGACCACGACATCGGGCTGTTCGCGCTGGGGGCGGGGCTGGCCGACTCGTCGGCGGGCACCAGCACGGTCGGGCTCTACCACCTGGGGTGGGAGATCGGCACGCTCGGCGAGCTGGTGGAGCTGGCCGCCGTCCTGGACGGGGCGGGTGCGCTGGTCGGGGCCACCGACCACGGCACCACCAAGAGCCTCTACGCCCGCGACCCGGACGGCCTGGAGTTCGAGGTGGCCTGGCTGGTGCCGGCCGAGCTGCTGGACGACGCGGCGATCGAGGGCCGCTCGCGCCGGGGTGTGCGGCTCGACCTGGAGGCCGAGGTGGCGCGCTACGGCGCCGACACCCGCAGCGGTGTGGGCGTCTCCACGCCCACGGCCCCCGTCTGATCCCCGGGAGGCTACTGAACGTTTGTTATGGTGGCGCGATTCCCATTCTCACCCGATGCAGGTGTGGAGGTGGTCGTGCCGTCGACGTCGACAGCCCCGTCCGCGAGGCAGCTCGCCGGAGCCCTGGAACCGGTCGCCGGGCAGGTGTACTTCGCCCGGGAGGCCCACGAGGCCTACGCCGGACTCGGCTTCGCGGGCAGCCCCCGCTCGACCCGGGGCGTCCAGGCCCCGGACGGCCCGGCCTACTTCACCAGCCGGGGCTCGGTGCTCGGGCAGGTGCCGGGGGAGGTCGTCGCGGCGGCCTTCGGCGTGTTCAACCCGCAGGCCGTCGTGCCCGCCGTCGCGCACGGCTGGTCGATCACCGACGCCGCGACCATCTGCGCGGCCCGCACCCGGGCGGGCACGGCGCAGCTCGCGCGGATACTGGGGGAGCGGCCGGAGGGGCTGGAGCGGGCCCGCACGCTGCTGCAGCGGGCCGTCGAGCCGCTGCGCCCGGAGGGCAAGGCGCTGTTCGCCGGCCTGCTCGCGCTGGGGCTCCCGGGCGACCCGCTGGGCGACGTGTGGCGGCTGGCCGACCTGCTGCGCGAGTTCCGCGGCGACGCCCACATCGCGGCCTGGACGTCGGCCGGGTTCGACGCCACCGAGATCGGGCTGCTCACCGAGGCCTACTGGGGCCTGCCGCTGCGCACCTACGTGCGCACGCGCGCGTGGACGCCAGAGCAGCTCGAGGCCGCGGAGGAGCGGCTGGTGGCGCGCGGGCTGCTCGCTGACGGGACGCTCACCGAGCTCGGCCGCGACGAGCGCGAGGCCGTCGAGGTGGCCACCGACCGGATGTGCGCCCCGATCGTGCGGGCGCTCGGCGACGACCTCCCGGACCTGCTCGACGTCCTGCTGCCCTGGGGCAAGGCGGTCCGGGCCGCGGCCGGGTACCCGGCCGCCGGGCCGCACGACCTGGCCGACCCGAGCCGCTGAGCCCGCGCGGGACGTCCCGGGCGCGGGCGGCGCTCACCCCGCGGCGGCGGGTTCCGGCCCGGAGGCGATGAGGTCGGCGACCGGGCGCCGCGGCGTCGCCACGACCGGCCACCCCCGACCGATCCGCAGCACCGCGTGCGGCGCGCGGGTGCCGTGCACCAGCCTGCGCAGGCGTTCGCGGGTCCGCGCGACCTCGACGACCTGGGACAGCAACGACGCGCTCAGCCCCTCGGCGGTGGCGGTCAGCAGGACCTTCTGCAGGGCCTGCCCGGCCTGCACGTCCGCGGCGTGCCCGCTCAGGTGCGCCGTGAGCACCGCGAGCAGCGGCTCGCTCTGGTGGCCCTCGGCGGGACCGGCGCCGCTGACGTCGCGCCGGGCCCACGCGTCGTCCGGTGCCCCGGCGAGCTGCTCGTGCCGGGCCGCGGCGGCCAGCCCCCGCACGCTGCGCCGCTCGGCCGCACCGTCGAGGACCTGCAACCACGCCCCCTCGTCCTGCGCGGCCCGGCGCAGCGCGTACTGCTCGGGGGCGGTCACCGGGGTGTCGGCGAACGGGTGCGGGTCGGTGCGCCGACGCCGCACGGCCTCGATCAGCCGGCGCTCGCCGGGCGTGGCCGGCCGGTGCCCGCCGTGGCGCACGACCGCGATGACGTCCGGTCGGCCGCGGTCGGGCAGCACCGTGACCAGCGGGCGCACCCCGTGGCCGTGCAGCGCGAGGCGCAGCGTGTAGAGCGCGGCGCCGCAGGCCAGCCGCAGCTCGCGGTCGTCGGGGTCGGTCGCGGGCATGCGGCGCCCGCGGTCGGCCAGCAGCGTGATCGCGCCCGGCTCGACCCGGAAGCGCCACGGCTGGGAGTTGCCCGGCGACGGCGCCCGGCCCGCGGCGGCGAGCACGTCGGCCGTCTGCGCCGGGGTCAGGCCGAGTGCGGTCGGTGCCTCGTCCATGTCGTCCGTCCCGGGTGCTCGGCGTTCCCTGTCGACGTCGAGGGTGCCGTGCGGGCGCGGTGCCCGGGTACGGCCGAAAGACCCGAGCACGGCGGCCGGACGGTCCGGGCGCACCGGGCACCCGCATCGACTTCGCGGCGGTGCGGACCGGCGGGAGCTGCTGGGGCCCGGTCGGGCTCAGCCGCGCCCGTAGACCACCAGGACGTTGCCCCACGGGTCGCGCACCACGGCCCGCACCTCGTGCGGGCCCTGCTCGGGCTCCCGCACGACGCTGCCGCCCGCCCCGACGATCGCCGCCACGCTCGCCGCCACGTCGGCGACCTTGAACGACGCCGCGGGCACGCCGCCGGTGACGTCCTCGGCCGGTCCGGCCAGCGCGAGCGTCGTGCCGCCCGCGTCGAGGGCGGCGAACCGGTCGCCGTCGACGAACCTGCGCTCCAGGCCGAAGACGCCCTCGTAGAACCGCAGGGCCGCGGCCACGTCGGCCACCGGGTGCAGCACGTTGCCGATCTTCACCGGTTCGCCTGCCCCGCTCATGCCGCTCCGCTCATGCTGTCCCGTCCATGCCGCTGCCCCGCTCTCGTTCGTGCCGCCCGCGCGAGGCGCCGGCCTCCGCCGGACCCGGTGCCGCGCGCGACCGGTCAGGTGTAGGGCGCGCCCAGCGGGTCGACGGTCTCGTGGTCGCCGACGGTGGCGGCGAGGCGGTCGAGCGCCCAGTCGCCGTCGCCCAGGACGTGGTCGATGGCGGTGAGCCGGCTGGTGTAGTGCCCGACGGTGTACTCGGCGGTCACGCCGATGCCGCCGTGCAGCTGGATGGCGTCCTTGCCGATGTGCCGGCCCGCCCGGCTGGTCTGCAGGCGGGCGCGGTCGGCCGCGGTGACCACGTCGCCGCCGGCGCCGGCGACCAGGCTGGCCCACAGGGCCGTGCTGCGGGCCAGCTCCAGCGACACGTACATGTCCGCCGCGCGGAACGTCAGCGCCTGGAACTTGTTCAGCGTGACCCCGAACTGCTTGCGGGTCCGCAGGTACTCGGTGGTCGTGGTGAGCGCGGTGGCCATCGCCCCGATGCTCTCGTGGGCGTAGGCGATGCGGGCCAGGGCCTGGGCCCGCTCGATCGCCGCCGTCCGGTCGTCGGCGCCCTCGCCCAGCGGCTCGGCGGGCGTGCCCGCGAGCTCGACCTTCGCCGCGCGGGTGCCGTCGTGGGTGCGGTAGCCGACGCGGGTGAGGCCCTCGGCGTCGGCGCGGACGACGAACAGCCGGGTGGCGCCGCCCGCCGCCTCGTCGATCGCGCTGACCACGAGCACGTCGGCGCGGGCGCCGTTGGGCACGGGCTCCTTGACCCCGGTGAGCCGCCAGGTGCCGCCCTCCTCGACGGCGCGGACACCGGCCGCCGCGGTGCTCCACCGGGTGCCCGGCTCGGCGTGCGCGAACGCGGGCACCAGCGAGCCCTCGGCGAGCCCGGCGACCAGCTCGTCGCACTGGGCGTCGGTCGCGACCGCGTCGATCAGGCCGCCGGTCAGCACCACGGCCTGCACGTACGGCTCGGGGGCCAGCACGCGGCCGATCTCCTCGGCCACGATGGCCACCTCGACCTGCCCGGCGCCCGCGCCGCCGCGCTCCTCGGCGAAGGGCAGCCCCAGCAGGCCCATCTCGGCGAGCCCGGCCCAGGTCTTCTCGTCGAAGCCCGGGTCGGCCGCGACCACCGCCCGGCGCTTCTCGCCGTCGTACGCGCGGCCCAGCAGGCCGCTGACGGCCTGGCGCAGCGCGTTCTGCTCGTCGTCGTAGCTGAAGTCCACTAGATCACAGCCCCAGGATCGTGCCGGCGATGATGGTGCGCTGAACCTCGTTCGAGCCACCGTAGATGGTGACCTTGCGGTAGTTCAGGTACTCGGGCGTCGCCGCCCGCGCCCACTCGGGCACCTGCGAGTCCTCGCCGGCGAAGGACGCCAGCGACAGCGGCCCGGCGATGTCGACGATCAGCTCGGTGGCCGCCTGCTGCAGCTCGGAGCCGCGCAGCTTCAGCACCGAGGAGGCCGGGTGCGGCTTGCCGTCGGTGGAGTGCGCGACCACCCGCAGGGCGGTCAGCTCCAGGGCCAGCAGCTCGTTCTCCAGCTCGGCGATGCGCGCGGCCATCCGCGGGTCCTCCGACAGCGGACGCCCGTCGGCGCGCACCTCGGTGGCGAGCTGCTTGGCGTCGGCCAGCAGCCGCTTGGTGGCCCCGACCCTGGCGATGCCGGCGCGCTCGTTGCCGAGCAGGAACTTGGCGTAGTCCCAGCCGCGGTTCTCCTCGCCGATCAGGTACTCCGCGGGCACCCGGACGTCTTCGAAGAAGACCTCGTTGACCTCGAAGCCGCCGTCGATGAGCTCGATGGGGCGCAGCGTGACGCCCGGGGTGTCCATCGGGAAGACCAGCATCGAGATGCCGCGCTGCTTCTTCTCCGCGGTCGGGTCGGTGCGCACCAGGCAGAAGATCCAGTCGGCGTACTGGCCCAGCGTGGTCCAGGTCTTCTGGCCGTTGACGACGTACTCGTCGCCCTCGCGGACCGCGGTGGTGCGCAGGCTGGCCAGGTCGGAGCCGGCGTCGGGCTCGGAGAACCCCTGGCACCACCAGATGTCCAGGTTGGCCGTGGCCGGCAGGAAGCGCTGCTTCTGCGCGTCGTCGCCGAACGCCGCGATCACCGGCCCGATCATGCTGGTGTTGAAGGCCAGCGGCTCCGGCACGCAGGCCAGCTGCATCTCCTCGCGCCAGATGTGGCGCTGCAGGGGCGTCCAGTCGCGCCCGCCCCACTCCACGGGCCAGTGCGGCACGGCCAGGCCGGCGGCGTTGAGGATGCGCTGGGTCTCGACGTACTGCTCCCGGCCCACGTCGCGGCGTGCCGCGACGGCGTCCCGGGTGGCCTGGGGCACCTTCGTGGTGAAGAAGGTGCGCATCTCCTGTCGAAAGGCCTCGTCCTCGGGGGACAGCTGCAACCGCATCCGACCTCTTCCCTCCACGTCCCTCGCGAGCACGGCGGGCGCCGCCGGCCCGGCCGGTGTCGACTCCCGTTGCCGCCATGATGCCCCGCGCCACCGACATGACCAATGGCGGCGGCCACACCGGACGGCGGACGCCCTCAGCCGCCGGTCGCGCCGGGGTCCGGGGCGGTGACGATCCCGAGCGCGATCAGCTCGGTCAGCGGGTCGGCGATGCTGCACGTGCCGAACGAGGTGAACGCCGCCCGCGCCCGCCGGACCCGGTCGGGGTCGAGCTCGCCGAGGAGCCCGGCCACGGTCGGTCCGTCCCGCTCGGCCAGCAGGACCCGGGCCACCTGCTCACCCCGGCCTTCGACCAGCGCGTCGGTGGCCAGCAGCAGGGTGAGGAAGCCGTGCTGCTCGAAGCCGGTGCGCGGGTCGGTGTTGCGCAGCGCCCGGTGCAGGCCCGCGGTCGCCTTGAACGGCACCCCGGCGGCGACGGCGGCGGCGAGGGCCCCGGCGAGCTCGGCCTCGTCGGGGTGCGTCCGCGCGCGGGCCCCGCCGGTGCGGAACTTCGCCCGGAAGCGCCCGGCCAGCGCGGCGACGACCGGCTCCCGCCGGGCGTCGCGGGGGACCTCCACGTAGACGTCGAGGTCGGGGGCGTCCTCGACCGCCGCGGCGAGCCGGTCGACCAGCTCGCTCGCCGCCATGTCCGCGGGGACCGCGACCTCGACGGAGCGCAGCTCGACCGGCAGCGCCCGGGCCGCGGCGAGCGCGGCGGGCACGCGGCCCGGGCCGGCGACCGTCACCGCGAGCGGCGGCGGCACCGCGCCTTCGGCCAGCACGGGTCCGAGGCGGGCCAGCGCGTCGGCGGCGAGCACCATCGGGCCGATGAGGTCGGCGTACCAGGCCCCGGCGCGCTTGGCGTAGGCCAGCACGGCGTCGGGCAGCGGGCGCAGGGCGGGCGGGAAGGCGGCGGCGTCGTCGCAGAGCGCGGCGACCGCGGCGGGCACCCGGGTGTCGGTGGCGGTGTTCATCGGGCCGTCCCCCGGGTCGGGTCCGGCCCCTCGGGCCGGGTGTCACGGGCTCGTCCGGAGCGCGTCATGTGTCGGTCCCCCTGGGCCGGCGCCGGGAGGGTCCCGCGCGGCACCGGCCGAGACTGATGAAAGGTTTTACTAGCTCGGACCGTAGATGTCGCCGTCCATGAACACCAGGGGAACGGCGGGGCCCGTGGGCCGGGCTGCGCGTCAGAAGCGGTGGCTGACCCAGTCCTGCTCCTGCGCGACCCGGGCGAGCTTGCCCAGCACCGTGTTCAGCGTGCGGACCTCGTCCTCGGTCAGCAGCTCGGCCCAGCGCGACTCGCGCCGGTTGTGCGCGCGGAAGGCCTCCTCGACGCGCGCCGCGCCGGACCCGGTGAGCGAGAACACCACGCTGCGCCGGTCGTTCGCGTCCGGCGCGCGGTGCACCAGCCCGGCCGCGGCCAGGGTCTTGGCCAGGCTGGACACGGCGGCCCGGCTCATCCCGGTCAGCCCGGCGGCCCGGCTGCCCTCCTGCGGCCCGAACACCCACAGCGCGAACAGCAACCGGAACGCCGACCAGCTCCAGCCGGCCGGGCGGTGCACCGTCGACTCCAGGTCGTAGACGACGGTGCTGGCCACGCGGTGCAGCAGCAGCACCATCGCCATGGCCGACCGGTCGGTCCCGGGCAGGCGCTCGGCGGTCCGGTCGAGCGCGGTGCCGGCGAACGCCAGGAACCCCCCGGGCGCGACGGTGCCGGGGTCGGGCTGGGGCGGAGGTGGGGGCACGGCCCGATGGTAGGAGCCGCCCCGACCGCCCCGTCGCGGGCGGACGAGTGACGGGCGGGCCGACTCGTTGCGGCGCGGCGCGGGGGAGGAGGACATTCGTCAGCAGACAGCACCCGATGGGGAGGGGCAACGCCGATGAAGATCGCGGACATCCTCGAGGCGAAGGGTCGCGTGGTGCACTCGGTGCGCCCGTCGTCCACGGTCGCGCAGGTCGTCGACCGGCTCGGCGCGGTCGGGGTCGGCGCCCTGCTGGTGGGCGACGAGCAGGTCGCCATCCGGGGCATCGTGTCCGAGCGCGACGTCGTGCGCGGGCTGCGCGAGCACGGCGCCGCGCTGCTGGAGATGCCGGTGACGGCCGTGCTGACCAGCCAGGTCCGCACCTGCACCCCGCAGGAGTCGATCGCGCTGGTGATGGCCAGGATGACCACCGGCCGCTTCCGGCACCTGCCGGTCGTCGACGGCCGCGCGCTGGTCGGCATGGTCAGCATCGGCGACCTGGTCAAGCACCGGGTGCGGGAGATGGAGATGGAGACCGGCGTCCTGCGCGACGTGGTGATCGCCCGGCACTGACGCGGGCGGGACCGCCGCGCGGGTCAGTGCCGCAGGTGGGTCAGCACCGCCAGCACCCTGCGGTTGTCGTCGGCGCCCTGGTGCAGCCCGAGCTTGCCGAACACCCCCCGGACGTGGGCTTCCACCGTCTTGGGGCTGAGGAAGAGCCGCTGGCAGATCGCCTGGTTGGACCGGCCCTCGGCCATCAGGGTGAGCACCTCGCGCTCCCGGTCGGTCAGGTCGTCGAGCGGGCTGCGCGTCCGCCTGCGCCCGACCAGCCGGGCGACCACCGACGGGTCGAGCACCAGACCGCCCGCGGCGACCCGGCGGACGGCGTCGCCCAGCTCGGCGACGTCGGCGACGCGCTCCTTGAGCAGGTACCCCGCGCCCCGCGCGCCCGACTCGATCAGCTGCAGGGCGTAGTGCGCCTCGACGTGGGCCGACAGCACCAGCACCCCGACGCCCGGGTGGGTCGCGTGCAGGGTGCGGGCGGCGTCGAGCCCCTCGGTGGTGTGCGTCGGCGGCATCCGGATGTCGACGACGGCGACGTCGGGCGGCTCGGCGCGCACCCGCTCCAGCAGCGCGTGGGCGTCGCCGACCTTCGCCACCACGTCGAAGCCGGCGTCGGCGAGGACCCGCGCGAGGCCCTCCCGGAACAGCGCCGCGTCGTCGGCGACCATCACGCGCAGCGGGGCGCTGTCCCCGCCGGCGCTCATGCGCACGCCCTCGACCCGAGCACGCGGCGCAGCGCCTCCCCGCTCAGCTCGGACTTGGTGATGAACCCGCGCACCGGGCTCTCGGCGACCCGGCGGCCGTAGTCGGAGCTCGACCGGCTCGACACCAGCACCACGACCGGCGGTGCCTCCTGCTCAGCCAGCTCGCCGGCCACGGCGAACCCGTCCGGGCCGGGGAGCTGCACGTCCAGCAGCACCACGTCGGGACGCAGCTCGCGCACCGCGGCCACGGCCCCCGGCCCGTCCCCGGCCTCCCCGACCACGTCGAAGCCGTCGGTGGTGAGCAACCGGCGCGCCATGAGCCGGAACGACACGTGGTCGTCGACGATGAGCACCCGGTCGGTCATGGCCGAATACTGGCAGCCGGGACGCCGCCCGGGCCACAGGGCAAACCCTGCCCGCGCTCCGGTGCTGGACCGGTACCCGCCGGGTCCCGGGCGCAGCAACCTCGTGCCATGACATCGACCCGGACACCGTCCCACTCCGCGCCACTCCCTCCCGCACCACCGATCGGGAGCCTGCCCGCCCGGCCGCGGCGGCGCGGCCGGACCATCGCACTGGCCGCCGTCGGCGGGGTCGCGCTGCTGGGCGCCGTGGGCGCCGTCGCGTTCGGCGTGCACGTCGCGGGATCGCTGGAGCAGGACAGCGTCTCGCGGTCGTTCGCCGGGGTGCGCGAGATCGTCGTCGAGGTCGACGAGGGCAGCGTCGCGCTGCGGGCGGCGCCGGGCCCGGACGTCACCGTCGAGGCGATCCGGCACTGGACCCCCGGCTACGAGCCGACGCTCGGCGGCGCCGTCGTGGACGGCGTGCTGACCCTGACCGCGGACTGCGCCGACGTCAACCTCGGCTGCGAGACCGAGCAGGAGATCGCGGTGCCCGCAGGCACCGCGGTACGCGTCGACACCGTGGGGGGCCGTCATCGACGCCGTCGGCCTGGACACGCCCCGGTTCAGCGCCTCGACCATCGGCGGACCGGTGACGGCGAGCTTCGTGCGGCCCCCCGACGACGTGCGGGTGGCGACCGTCGCCGGACCGGTCCGGGTGACCGTGCCGGCCGGCGGCTACCGGGTGACCGCGACGACCGTCATCGGGCCGGTGACCGTCGGCGTGGCCGACGACCCCACCGCGGCGCGGCGGATCTTCGCCAGCACGGTGAGCGGCCCCGTCGACGTGCTCGCCGGCTGAACCCCGCACCCCCCGTCACACCCCGACCGGAGGAACTCATGATCGAGAGCCGCGGCCTCACCAAGCACCACGGCGCCACCGTCGCCGTCGCCGTCCTGACCTTCACCGTCGAGCCGGGGCGGATCACCGGCTTCCTGGGCCCGAACGGCTCGGGGAAGTCACCACGATGCGCATGGTCCTGGGCCTGGACCGCCCCACGGTGGGCACCGCGCTCGTCGACGGGCGGCCCTACCGCGAGCTCGCGCACCCGATGCGCACGGTCGGTGCCCTGCTCGACGCGAAGTGGGTGCACCCCAACCGGTCCGCCCGCGCCCACCTGCGCTGGCCGGCCCGCTCGAACAGGCTGTCTCCCGGACGGGTGGACGAGGTGCTCGAGCAGGTCGGCCTGACCGCCGTGGCCGAGCGCCGGGCGGGGGGCGTTCTCGCTGGGCATGTCCCAGCGGCTGGGCATCGCCGCCGCCCTGCTCGGCGACCCGGGGATCCTGCTGTTCGACGAGCCGGTCAACGGCCCGGACCCGGAGGGCATCGTCTGGATCCGGCGGTTCGTGCGGCGCCTCGCCGCCGAGGGCCGCTGCGTGCTGGTGTCCAGCCACCTGCTCGCGGAGATGGCGCTGACCGCGACCGAGCTGGTGGTGATCGGGCGGCCGGCTGATCATGCCGAGCTCGACGGCGGCGTTCGTGGACGGCGCATCGGAGTCGGGAGTGCGGGTGTCCGGCCCGCGGCTCGCGGAACCGCGCGACCTGCTCACCGCGCAGGGCGTGGCGACCACCCCGACCGGCGACGGCGCCCTGGTCGCCACCGGCACGGACATCGCCCGGATCGGGGCGCTGGCCGCGTCCGCCGGGCCGGCGCTCACCTCCACGCGGTCGCCGTGGTGGTGCGCCGGGGTGGCCGTGCCGGCGACGGTCGGACTGGACGCGCTGGTCGCCGTCGCCGGCCACCACGAGGGCGGTCCGCCGGTGACCGTCGCGACCACCCAGATCTCCTACGCGGTCGGGATGGCCGTCGTGATGGTCATGGCCACCCTCTCGGTGACCGGCGAGCACACCGTCGGCACGATCCGCACCACCTTCATGGCCGTGCCGCGCCGCGGGCTCGCACTGGGGGCGAAGGCCGTCGTCGTGTCGGCGGTCGCCGCGGCGGTCGGGACGGTCGCCGCGTTCGGGGGTGGGCGCTGAGCGCCGCGCTGCTGCCCGGTGTCGACCTGTCCCTGGCCGGGCCGACCGAGTGGCGCCGGGTCGGCGGGGTCGGGCTGGTGTACCTCGCCGCGGCGGCCGCCGCGCTGCTGGGCGTGGCGATCGCCGCGGCAGACCGCCGGGACGCATGATCGGTGGAGCAGCCGGGCCGCCCGCCGATCGGCGGTGCCAGCCCGGCGTCCGCGTCACTACAGTGGCCCGTTCACCGGCCGTCGTGCCGGGCGCGCAGCCCGAGGAGCCCCATGACGGCCGACCTCGCGCCCCGCGCCCTCAGCGGCCGCAGCGCCCGCGTGGTCGGGCGCTTCGGCGCGTCCCGGCCGGGCCGCGCCACCTGGGTCCTGCTGTGGGCCGCGGCGCTGGCCGCCGAGTTCGGCGCGCTCGTCCCGGTGCTGTTCGGCGACGGCACCGTGGAGGCCATCGACGTCGTCTTCCGCACGATCGGCGGGTCGTTCGCCGTCTGCGGGCTGATCGCCTGGCACCGCCGCCCGGACAACCGCAGCGGCCAGCTGATGACCGCGACCGGCTTCGCGTTCTTCGTGTCCCCGCTGGTCAGCCAGCTCGACTCGGCGCCGGCCACGACGATCGGGCTCTGGCTGCCCGATCTGTGGATGGTGTTCTTCGTGCCGCTGCTGCTGAGCTACCTCAGCGGCGGCAGGCTGCGCACGGTGCTCGACCGCGTGCTGGTCGGCGTGGTGGCGTTCGAGGTGTTCGTGCTGGCCCCGCTGTGGCTGGCGTTCTACCCGGCGGAGGGCAACCTCCTGCTGGTCGTGGCCGACCCGGGGCTGGCCCACGCCGTGGAGAGCGCGCAGCTGGCGACGCTGCTGGCCGGCGCGGTGGGGACGGCGGCGGTGATCGCGGCCCGCTGGCGGGCGGCGACGCCGCCCCGGCGGCGGGCGATGCTGCCGAGCGCGGCCGGGGCGGTCTGCCTGCTGCTGCTGGCCGCGCTGCTGGCCGTCGACCTGGTCGCCGAGCGCTCCCCGGTGCTGGTGTGGATCGGCATCTGCTCGATCGCCGCGGTGCCGATCGCGTTCCTCGCCGGGCTGCTGCGCTCCGCGCTGGCCCGGGGCGGGCTGATCGAGCTGTTCAGCGGGCTGCGGACCGCGCGTCCGGCCGAGCTGCGCGCCGCGCTGGCCAAGGCGCTGGGCGATCCGGCGCTGCTCATCGCCTACCCGCAGCCCGACGGCCGGTCCTACTCCGACACCGACGGCCGGGCGGTGGTGCTGTCCGAACCCGGTGGGGAGCGTTCGGTCACCCGGGTGGTCCGCGACGGGCAGCCGATCGCGGTGCTGGTCTACGACCGCTCGCTCGACGACGACCCCGAGCTCGTCGAGGCCGTGGGCGCGGCGGCGACGATCGCCCTGGAGAACAGCCACCTGCAGGCCCAGACCGAGGCCCAGCTGGCGGCGCTGGCCGCCGCCCGCGAGCGGATCATCACCGCGGGCGACGCCGAGCGGCGCCGCATCGAGCGCAACCTGCACGACGGCGCCCAGCAGCGGCTGGTGACCCTGGCCCTGCAGCTGTCGCTGATCCAGCGCCGCATCCGCACCGACCCCGACGACGCCGAGCAGCTCGTCACCGAGGCGGGCGACGAGCTGGCCCGCTCGCTGGCCGAGCTGCGCGAGCTGGCCAGGGGCATCCATCCGGCCGCCCTCGACCACGGCCTCGACGTCGCCCTCGAGGCGCTGGCGATGCGCGCGGCCGTCCCCACCACCGTCACCGTCGAGCCGGGTCCCCGCCTCGGCGAACCGGTCGCGCTGGCCGCCTACTTCGTGGTCAGCGAGGCGCTGGCCAACACCGCCAAGTACGCCGGGGCGAGCGCCGCGCAGGTGCGGGTGACCCGGCGCGAGGGGCAGGCGATCGTCGAGATCACCGACGACGGCGTCGGCGGCGCCGACCCCGGTCGGGGCAGCGGCCTGCGCGGGCTGGCCGACCGGGTGGAGTCGCTCGGCGGGAGCTTCGAGGTCGGCGGGGGACCGACCGGCGGGACGGTCGTGCGCGCGCACCTCCCGATCGAGGTCTGAGGTGGTGGCTGGCCGCTAGCGTGGGAGCGGATCACCGGCGAGGCGAGCGAGGAGCCCCGATGCCCGAACCGTTCCACCCCGACCTGCGCCGCGCCGCGCGCTTCCTGCCCAGGGCGGCCGTCGGGCCGCGCAGCCTGCCCCTGGTCCGGGCGCTGGGGCGGCTGGGCGCCGTGGCGTCGCGGTCGAAGGCCGAGGTGGTGGCGGTGTCCGAGGCCGTGTCGGTCCGGGTGGCCCGACCGGCCGCCACTACGGATCCTGCGCCGGCGCTGCTGTGGATCCACGGCGGTGGGCTGGTGATCGGCTCCGCGGCGATGGACGACGACTTCTGCCGCCGCGTCGCCCGGGAGCTGGGCGTCGTCGTGGCCTCGGTCGAGTACCGGCTGGCGCCCGAGCACCCGTTCCCGGCGCCGCTGCACGACTGCTACGCCGGGCTGGAGTGGCTCGCCGGGCAGCCCGGGGTCGACCCGCGGCGGATCGCGGTCGGCGGGGCGAGCGCGGGCGGCGGCCTGGCCGCGGCGCTGGCGCTGCTGGCCCGGGAGCGCGGGGAGATCCACCCGGCGTTCCAGCTGCTGGTCTACCCCATGCTCGACGACCGCACGGTCAGCGACCCTCCCGGTGTCGCCGGGCGGCTGCGGATGTGGAACGCGGCCGCCAACCGGTTCGGCTGGCGCTCCTACCTCGGCGCGGCGACCGCGGGCGAGGTGCCCCCGCTCGCGGCGCCGGCCAGGGCCGAGGACCTGACCGGGCTGCCTCCGGCGTGGATCGGCGTCGGCACCCTCGACCTGTTCCTCGACGAGGACCGCGCCTACGCCCGCCGGCTCGGCGAGGCCGGGGTGCCGGTCGAGCTGCACGAGGTGCCCGGCGCCTACCACGGCTTCGACATGGCCCAGCGCAAGGCGGGGGTGTCGCGGGAGTTCGTCGGTCGGCAGGTGGCGGCGCTCGCCGCCGCGCTGAAGACCTAGTGGCCCCGGTCGCTGGCGCACCCAGCACCCCCCTGGCGCCCGGGGGCGGCGGCGGGTAACGAGGGAGGTCGACCTCACCCCGTCCCCGAGGAGGACCCGCGTGCGCACCGCCATCTGCGACATGCTCGGCATCGACATCCCGGTGCTCGCGTTCAGCCACTGCCGCGACGTCGTCGCCGCGGTCACCAACGCCGGTGGCTTCGGGGTGCTCGGCGCCTCCTCGCACACCCCCGAGCAGCTCGACCGGGAGCTGGCCTGGATCGACGACCACGTGCACGGTCGCCCCTACGGCGCCGACATCCTGATGCCGGAGAAGTTCGAGGGGAAGGGCCAGGGGCTCGACGCCCGGGACCTCGCCGACCGGGTGCCGGCCGGTCACCGGGAGTTCGTGCGCGAGCTGCTGGCCCGCAACGGGGTGCAGGCCGCCCCGGACGGCCCGGTGCGCGCGCTGGTGGGCGACGAGCTCAACGCGCAACTGCTCGACGTCGCGCTGGCCCACCCGATCAAGCTCATCGCCAACGCGCTCGGCGTCCCACCCAGGTCGATGATCGATCGCGCGCACGCGGCGGGCATCCCGGTCGCCGCGCTCGTCGGGGCGAAGGAGCACGCGGTGCGCCAGGTCGCCGCGGGCGTGGACGTGATCGTGGCGCAGGGTACCGAGGCGGGCGGGCACTGCGGGGAGGTGACCACGATGGTGCTGGTCCCCGAGGTGATCGAGGCGGTGCACCCGGTGCCGGTGCTGGCCGCGGGCGGGATCGTGACCGGCCGTCAGGTGGCTGCGTCCATCGCGCTCGGCGCCGCCGGGGCCTGGACCGGGTCGGTGTGGCTGACCACCGAGGAGGCCGAGACCGCGCCGCACACCGTGCGGAAGATGCTCGCCGCCTCCTCGCGCGACACGGTGCGCTCGGCCGGGCGCACCGGCAAGCCGTCGCGCCAGCTGCGCTCGGCGTGGACCGAGGCGTGGGACGCGCCCGGGGCGCCGGGGCCGCTGCCGATGCCGCTGCAGTCGATGCTCACCGAGCCCGCGCTGCGCCGGCTGGACGTGCTGGCCGAGGGGGGCCACGCCGGGGCGCAGGAGCTGGCGACCTATTGGGTGGGGCAGGGCGTTGGGCTGATGGGGAAGGTGCGCCCGGCGCGGGAGGTGGTGCGGGAGATGGCCGAGGACCTGCTGGAGGCGGCGGAGCGGTTGAACGCCGCGCTGGGGGAGTAGCGCGGCGCCGGGGTCTCACGCGCCGGTCGGCAGGTGGCTGCCCGTCACCACCTGCATGATCGTGGTGCGCTGCGAGCCGAGGGTGCAGCTGGCGCCGAGCACCGGGTCCAGCGCGCCGGTCAGGTGGTGGCCGGGGCGGTCGACGTCCACGGCGGGGGTCGTGAAGCCGTGCTCGCGGGCGATGCCGTGGACGATCCGCCGGGCGCGCTCCCAGCCGGGGTCCGGGATGGGGGCGGCGAAGCCCCACGGGGCGAGCGCGAGGGTGCGCGTGCCGAACTCGGCGGGCACGTCGTGGCCGCCGGTGGAGCCGGTCGCCCCGCGCACCCGGTGCCAGTCGAAGGGGCCGAGCTCGTCGTCGAGGGCGGCGCGGATGCGGGCCTGCATCCGCTCGTACCCGGCGACGGCCTCGTCGAGGCGGGGGCGGTGGCGCAGGTCGGCGTAGGTGGTCACGGGGTGCTCCCGGGCAGGGCGGCGACGGTGGCGGCGGTGTCGTGCTGGCGCGGGGTGCCGGGGGCCAGGTCGTGGTCGCGGCCGGTGAGCTCGACGACGGGCTCGCCGCCGGGGCGGGTGGCGGCGAGGCCGTCGAGGAAGCGGGCCAGGGCGGCGTCGGGTCCCGGGGTCTCCGAGCCGAGCCAGGCGACGGCGGCCACGGTGGCGTCGGGCCGCCCGGCGAGGGCGAGCTGGTTGAGCGCGTTCTCCCGCAGCAGCGTGAGGTCGTGGGTGAGGGCGGGCAGGGAGTCGGCGACGGTGCTGGTGGAGCCCGGCGCGTGCACGGCGACGTGGTCGGCGGTGGTGGCGTCGCCGATCGCGACGGCGGCGCGGGGCACGTCCTCGACGTCGAGCAGGAGCAGGTGGCGGCCGGTCGGGTCGGCGGCGAGGGTGTCCGCGACGGTGCTCAGGGCGTCGCGGCGGTCCTGCAGGTCGGCCAGGTGGTCGGTGAGCGCCGGGCGGGCGGCGGCCGGGTCGATGCCGCCGAAGCCGGGCCCGGTGGGGGCGTCGAGGGCGGCGAGGCGGGTGCGGGTGGCGGCGATCGCGGCGTCGGCGCCGGCCGTCTCGGTGTCCAGCCGGGAGCGGTTGGCCTCGTCGCGGGCGGCGGCGGGGATGCCGTCGCGGTCGCCGACGAGGCCGGGGTCGGTGCGCAGCACGCGCTCCTGCTGGGCCGGGGTCAGCGACGCCCACCAGGCGGTGTTCCGGTCGGGGGCGGCGCCGGGGTGCGGCGCGGCGGGGGGCGCGTCGCCCCGCGGCTGGTCCGGTGCGTCGTCCGCGGCGGTGAGGGCGGCGGCGAGGGTCGCGTCGAGCTCGTCGGCGCGGCGCAGGAGGTCGGCGACGGCGGCGGTCAGCTCGGCGGCCAGCGGGTCAGCGGGCAGCCAGGGCAGGGCGGGCGCGGGCGCGGTGACGGTGCCGTCGGGGTCGATCCGGTGACCGTGGGCGGCGGCGAGGGCCTCGAGCCGGGCCAGGTCGCGGTGCAGGTCGGCGACGGTGTCGGCGGCCCGGGCGAGGGCGGGGCCCAGCTCGGTGAGCGCGGCGGCGGCGCGCCGGCTCCGCTCGGCGATCCACGCGTGCTCCCGGCCCGCCGCCTCGGCGGCGCTGCCCAGCCAACCGGCCGGGGGACGGGCGGCGCGCAGGTCGGGCTCGGCTCCCAGGACCCGGTCGCGGGCGAGCGCGAGCCGGCGGGCGGCGGAGTCCAGCAGCGTCGGGTCCCAGCGCCGGACGTCGGCCAGCGCCACCACCGCGACCCCGCTCACGCCGGCCCGGCGGCCGCGCGGGCGGCGGCCTCGGCGTCGAGGTAGGCGCGGGCGGCGGCGTCGAGCGCGTCGGAGTGCCGGCGCGCCCGCCCGCCCAGCGCGGCGAGCTCCGCCCAGCCGGGACGCGCGGCCAGCGTCGCCGTGCGCCCGCCGGGCAGCGCGGCCGCGAGGTCGCGTACCGGGCCGGCGAGGTCGAGCCCGGCCAGCGCGTCGGCCACCCGTCCGGCCGCCTGCCCGGCCGTCGTGACCAGGTCGGTCGGCACCTCGAACCCATCCACGTCGGGCAGGTTAAGGGGGCACCGGGGCGTCCCGTGGGCGAACGGGCGAACCCGCCCTCAGCCGGCCTCGCCGCTGTCGGCGAGCGCCGCCGCGGCGTCGGCGAGCCCCAGCTTGGTGCGCACGCGGCCGAGGAAGTCGACCTCGCCAAGGCGCACCAGCCGGGCGCCGGTGGGGTCGGCGTGCACCGACACCCAGTCACCGGGGTCGAGCACGCCGCGCAGCGCCCCGTCCACGCTCACCGCGACCTGCCCGGACCGCTCCAGCACCTGCACGGCCACCCGCTGCTCGCGGGCGAGCACGAGGCTGCGGTTGAAGCTCATGTGCGGCGCCACCGGCGTCAGCACCAACCCGGCCAGCGCGGGCGAGAGCACCGGACCGCCCGCGGCGAAGCTGTACGCGGTCGACCCCGTCGGCGTGGAGACGATCACCGCGTCGGCGGAGTAGGAGACGAACCGGCGGCCGTCGACGTAGATGGCCACGCTCGCCTGGCGGTCGCGGGCCAGCTTCTCGAACACCACGTCGTTGAGCGCGCGGATGTCCAGCGGGACGCCGACGTCGGGATCGCCGCCCACCCGCTCGCGCACCAGCGGTGGGGGCAGCGCCGGCCCGCGCCCGTAGCGCAGCAGCGCCTCGATGCCCGGCGGGATCGCCAGCGGGCGCGAGGCGCACAGGGTGAGCGCGAGCCGCTCGTCGATCTCGAACCGGTCGTGCAGCACGGCGTCGAGCGCCTCGGTGAGGTCATCGGCCTCGACGACGGTGAGGAACCCGACCCGCCCGACGTCGACGCCGAGCACCGCGGCCCCGCCGGCCATGGCGATCCGCGCGCCGCGCAGGAAGGTGCCGTCGCCGCCGATGGTGACCACCAGCTCGGGGTGGCCGGCGCGGGCGGCCTCCTCGGCCGCGCTGTGCCTGCCGTCCTCGGACCAGACGTCGATGTCGGCGCAGGCGACGCCGCACCGCGCCGCCCAGGCCCGTGCGACCCCGGCGGCCTCGACCGCCCGGGGCTTGCCGCCGTGCACCACCAGGCCGAGCGTCCTCAGCTGCATCGCCCGAGCCTACGGAGCGAGATCATCCCCGACGCGGTAGGCGCCCGGCGGGCTGGGGTGGTGGCGGTGGAACGCGGCGGAGGACCGCGAGGGGCCTGTCCAGCCGCACCGGCTCAGGCCCGGCAGTGCAGCGGGCGGCCGCCGTTGTAGGCGATCATGTCGCCGAAGGCGGCGCCGAGGTCGAGCGGGGCGCCCCGCTCGGCCCCGCCGATCTCGGCGTAGGCGCGGTGCAGGTTGCCGACGATCCGCTCGGTCTCGCTCCACGCCGCGTACTCGCCGAGGTCGGTCTCGTGGGCCGCCTCCAGCGGCGAGAGCCCGGCCTCGACGCCGCGGCGGGCCAGGTCCTGGACGAACCGCAGGTAGCCCACCGTCACCCCGATCAGCTCGGGGCCGCACACCGGACCGTGACCGGGCACGATCGTGGTCGCCCCCAGCGGGGCCACCACGTCCTCCAGCACCTCGATCGCCCCGGCGACCGAGCCGGACAGCAGGAACGGCGTGCCGCCCTGGAACAGCAGGTCGCCCGTGTAGAGCACGGAGCGCTCCGGCACCCAGACGATCGAGTCGTTCGTGGTGTGCGCGGGGGAGCCGACGTGGGTGATCTCGCAGCGCAGGTCGTCGACCCACAGCGTGACGCCCTCGGTGTAGGTCAGGAACGGCGGCGCCGGGGGCAGCTCGCCCCACTCGACCGGCTCGAAGAGCAGGTCGAGTGGCAATGGTCCGGCGGCCAGGATCTCCGCCCGGGTGCGCTCGTGGGCGACGATCGTGGCGCCGGGGAACCAGCCGTTCCCGGCGACGTGGTCGGGGTGGCTGTGGGTGTTGACCAGCGTGTGGACCGGGCCGCCCGCCAGGTCGTGGGCGGTGTCGACGAAGGCCCGGGTGCGCCGCTCGGTGGAGCAGGAGTCGACCGCGACCGCGCCGCGGCGCCCGACCAGCAGGCCGGTGTTGTTGATGAACCAGCTGCCGTCGGGCTGGATGTAGGCGTAGAGCCCACCGCCGAGGTCCTCGACGTGCGGGGTCCTGTCGCTCGGGGTGCCGGCGGCCTCGCCCATCGGTCCTCCGTCGGTGCGGGTTGCGGGAGGGCCAGGCTATCCACCACACCGACGGGGCCGATCCCCGTCGCGACGACGGGAGGTGCGTGATGGACGGCGACTACGAGCTGCGGCCGATCGGGCGGGTGGAGTCGACCCTGCGCGACCGGGCGAGCGCGCCGAAGCAGGGCACCGGGGCGCCGGACGCCTGGCTGGTGTTCGACCCGCGCTACGCCGAGGGGCTCAGCGACGTCGAGGTCGGCGTCGACGTCCTGCTGCTGACCTGGTTCGACCGCGCCGACCGCAGCGTGCTGGCCACCCGGCCGCGCGACGACCCGGCCAACCCGATGACCGGCGTGTTCAGCACCCGCTCGCCCGACCGCCCCAACCCCCTCGGCCTGCACCGCGTGCGGGTCCTGGCCGTCGACGGCGTGCGGGTGCGGGTGGGGCCGCTGGAGGCGCTGGACGGGACGCCGGTCGTCGACCTCAAGCCGGTGCTGGACCCGACCGAGCGCTGAGCCTCACGACCCCGGGCCGGGCCTGCGGTGCCGCGAGGAGCGCACGGTCATCGCCAGGTCGGCGAGCCGGCGCGTCGGGCAGGGCCAGGGCAGGTGCGGGGTGCCCCGGCCCGGGCGGCCGCAGACGGGGTCCACGCACATGCCGTCCTCGCCGCGGACGTGCCGGACCTGGAGCGCGGCGATCAGCTTCGGCATCGCGGCCAGCTCGGCGACGGCGCGCACGTAGATGGGGGTGTTCGGGTCGTTCACTTGAGGTGACCTCCTCGCTACGGAAGGCTCATCGAAAGCGAAACAACTCGAACATGCCATACAAGTCATACAACTCTACCCATGTGTACTAACTGGCCGAACTAACGTGCACGGATGGCCGAAGATCAGTCGAAGCACCCGCGGCCAGGCGTCGAGTACCTGACCTCCGGCCAAGTGGCGACACGGCTCGGCATCTCGCAGGTCAGCGTCAATCGGATGGTCCGCAGTGGACTGCTCCGTCCGACGTGGCGTACCCCGGCCGGCGGACACGCGCGGTACCTCTGGGAGGACGTGGAGCGCCAGATCGCGGAGATCCGCCGCAAGCGCGGCGAGCACCCCTGACGCCCCCGGCTCCCCCGGCACCCGCCGCCCGATCGTCGTCGCAGGGGCGGGGTGGTCGTCGCAGGTGCGGTGGCCCCTGCGCGGACCCGGGCGGGTCTGCGAAGACGGGTCAGGGTGCGGGCCGGCGCCGCCCGGAGGCGGGCGGCGACCGGCGCGAAGTCGGCGAGGTCCGACCAGGTCCAGCGCACCACGGCCAGGCCGGCCTGGACCCGTCCACCTCGAACGCGTGGTGCGGGCCGAACCAGATCGGCAGTCCGTGCTCGACCGCCGCCGACACGTCGCTGATCGCGGCCCGGGCGCCAGGCGGGGGATCGCCGCTCGGACCGCGAGCCGGTGACGGACCGCGCCGTCCTCGGTCGCCCGCAGCTCCTCCGGGCCGGCCACCAGGTCGGCACCCGGGCGCACCGGCGCGACCGAGCCCGATCACCGCAGCCCGCCCAGCTCGTCGTCGCTCATCCCGACCGCCGGCAGCTCCGAGCGCCACCACAGCCCGCTCGCGACCAGCCCGTCCCCCACCGGCTCGGTGCACCCGCCCTGCACACGCGCGTCGCCCGGCGGGCCCGAACGGGAGAACCACCCGTCTTCGCAGGGGCGCTGAGGCCCGCGGCGGGGGGGCAACACCCGCGCCGCCGGACCCGCCCCCCCGGCCGCCGGGGGGCCCCGCCGGGCCCCCCCCCCCCGGGGGGGGGGGGGGGGCCGCCCCGGGGGGGGCCCCCCCCCCGGCCCCGCACGACACGGCCCCTGCGCAGACCGACCTCAGACGACCTGGCGGTCGCGGCCCTCCCAGAACGGCTTGCGCAGGTCCTTCTTGAGGATCTTGCCCGTCGGGTTGCGCGGCAGCTCGTCGACCACGTCGACCGACTTCGGGGCCTTGAACCCGGCGAGGTTCTCCCGGGCGAAGGCGATCAGCGCCTCCGGGTCGACGGTCTGGCCGGGGGCGGCGACGACGACCGCCTTGGGCACCTCGCCCCAGCGGTCGTCGGGCACGCCGATCACGGCCACGTCGCCGACCGTCGGGTGCTCGGCCAGGACGCGCTCGATCTCGGCCGGGTAGATGTTCTCCCCACCGGAGATGATCATGTCCTTGATCCGGTCGGTGACGTAGATGTAGCCGTCGGCGTCGATGTGGCCGCCGTCGCCCGAGCGCAGCCAGCCGTCCTCGGTGATCGCGGCGGCGGTCGCCTCCGGCTTGCCCCAGTAGCCGCCCATCAGCTGGTCGGTGCGCACCCAGATCTCGCCGGGTTCGCCGGTCGGCACGGGCTCGCCGGTCGCGGGGTCGCGGATCTCGATCTCGACGCCGTGGGTGGGGGTGCCCGCGGAGACCAGGCGGTGCGCGACGGCCGGGTCGCCGTGGTCCTCCGGGCCCAGCGAGCTGACCACGCCGCAGGCCTCGGTCATGCCGTAGACCTGGTGCATCACACCGGGGAACAGCTTCAGGCAGGCCCGCAGCACCGGCAGCGGCATCGGCGAGGCGCCGTAGGACAGCGCCTGCAGGGCCGAGAAGTCGCGCTCGGCGATCCCGGGCACCTGCACGATCGCGGCCAGCAGGGCCGGGACGAGGAACGTGTGGGTGATGCGGTCGCGTTCGAGCATCTCCACGACGGCGACCGGGTCGGGCAGGCGCAGCATGCGGATCTGCGCGCCGGCGGCGATCGCCAGCAGCGCGTAGCTGGTGCCGCCCACGTGGAACAGCGGCATCGCGACCTGCACGCGGCCCTCGTCGGTCAGCTCGAAGTCGACCATCACGTTGCGGGCGTGCGCGAGCATGCCGCCGTGGGTCAGCATCGCGCCCTTGGGGAAGCCGGTGGTGCCCGAGGTGTAGAGCTGCACGAAGCAGTCGCCGGACTCGGCCGGGTGCACCTCGGCGTCGGGCTCCTGGGCGGCGAGCCAGGCCTCGTACTCGTCGCCGTCGCCGCCGATGTGGACGACCTGCTCGACCGTGGGGATCTTGTCGCGCAGCTGCTGGGCGGCCCCGGCGAACTCCGGGCCGACGAACAGCAGCCGCGCCCCGGCGTCGTTGATCACGTAGACGATCTCCGGCGGGGCCAGCCGGAAGTTCACCACGGCGTTGGTCGCGCCGATCTGCGCGCAGGCCAGCGTCAGCTCCACGCAGGACGGGTGGTTCAGGTCGAGCACGGCGATCCGGTCGCCCGGGCGCACCCCGGCGGCCCGCAGCGCCGCCGCCGCCCGCCGCACCCGCTGCGCCAGCTCGGCCCAGGTGCGGGTCGTGCCCTCGAAGGTGATCGCCGGGGCCTGCGGGCGCTCGGCCTCCCAGCGGGCCAGGGTGGTGGTGTAGTCGGAGAGCTGAGCGGTCATCGATCGGGCTCCTTCGTCGGTGCCGGGCGAGCCGGCCGCGTGCGACCCGTGTCACACGCCCGGGCGTGCAGCTTGGTGGGCGAAATGCCCGGCTGTCCAGATCCGGATGGAGATGTCCCGGGGCGGTGCCTGCGCGTAGCGTCGCCGCGGTGGAAGGGCTGCTGGTGCGGCTCTCGGCGCTCGACGCGGACGCCGAGGCCGCGGTGCGGGCCCGGGGAACGGGGTCTCCGGGGCCAGCCGGTAGTCCACCGACACCACGACGCCCCCCAGCTCGCGGGCCAGCACGATGTTGCGGGCGTGGTCGGTGTCGAGATCGCCGAGGACGAACCCGCCGCCGTGCATGTCGTAGACGGCGGCCGGGGCGCGCGGTCCCGGCCCCCACCCCGTCGAGAACGAACCTGTCGTCGTTGTGGACCGGTCCAATCGACGACAACTTCGTTCTCGACGGGTGGGCATCGGGCAGACTGCCGGGGTGGATGATCCGGACGAGTTGCTCGGGGCGACGGTCGCGACCGGGTCGGAGCCGGAGAGCGTGCTGCTGCCCGGGCACGACGTGCCCCTGGGCCGCTACACCACCGTGCGGCGGATGCTGCCGCTGCGCAGGCGCCGGATGGTCGGGGCCTGGTGCTTCGTCGACCACTTCGGACCGGAGGACGTGCGCGACCGGCCGGGCATGCAGGTCCCGCCGCACCCGCACACCGGCCTGCAGACCGTCACCTGGCTGGTCGAGGGCGAGATCGTGCACCGCGACAGCCTCGGCAGCGACCAGGCGATCCGGCCCGGCCAGCTCAACCTGATGACCTCCGGGCACGGGATCGCGCACTCCGAGCAGTCCCCGCCCGAGCACCCGCCGGGCATGCACGGCCTGCAGCTGTGGGTCGCGCTGCCCGAGGGGGCGCGCCACGGGCAGCCGCGCTTCGAGCACCACGCCGCGCTGCCGGTCCGCCGCGAGGGCGCGGCCACCGTGACCGTCCTCGTCGGCCGGTACGGCGGACTGCGCTCCCCGGCGCGCGTGCACACCCCGCTGCTCGGCGTCGAGTTCGTCTTCGACGGCCCCGGCTCGCTGCGGCCGGCGCTGGACCCGGGGTTCGAGCACGGCGTGCTGGTCGTGGCGGGGGCGGCCACGGTCGCCGGCACCGCGCTGGAGCGGGGCTCGCTGCTCTACCTGGCGCCGGGCCGGTCGGACGCGCCGGTCGAGGTGTCCGGGGGCGCGCGGGTGCTGCTGCTGGGCGGCGAGCCGTTCACCGAGGACCTGGTCATGTGGTGGAACTTCGTCGGGCGGTCCCACGAGGACATCGCGCGCGCCCGCGCGGACTGGACGGCAGGCCGCCGGTTCGGCGGCGTCGTCGACTGCGCCCACCCGCCGCTGCCGGCCCCCGAGCTGCCCACCGTGCGGCTCAAGGCCCGCGACCGGCACGGCCGCTCCCGCCCCGCCTGACGGAAGGTGCCTTCCGCCCGCACCCGGGCGGCGGCGAGGATCAGCGGGGCCTGGAGATCACCTCGACGGGGAGGCGGACGGCGTTGCCCGCAGCAGCACGAGCAGCAGAGCTGGAGTTCGGCCTGTTCGACTGGGTCGACGCGGTGCCGGGGAGCACCCCCGCCGAGGTCTACGACGGGCGGCTGGGCCTGCTCGCCGAGGCCGACGAGGGCGGCTTCGCCGTCTACCACCTGGCCGAGCACCACGGCACCCCACTCGGGATGGCGCCCTCGCCCGCGGTGTTCCTGGCCGCCGCGGCCCGGACCACCCGGCGCATCCGGCTCGCCCCGACGACCTTCGTCGTCCCGCTGCACGACCCGCTGCGGCTGGCCGAGGAGATCGCCATGCTCGACCAGCTCAGCCACGGCCGGTTGGAGGTCGGCGTGGGCCGGGGCTCCTCGCCGTTCGAGGCCGCGATGTACGGGCTGGGGCCGGGCGAGGCGGCCGAGCGGTTCGACGCGCTGGTGGGATCCGTGCTGGAGGCGCTGGAGACGGGGGTGTTCCGCCGCCCCGGCGGCGGCGCGGACGTGCCCCTGCACCTGCCCGTCCACCAGCGCCCGCACCCGCCGCTGTGGTACCCGACGTCCAACCCCGCCTCGGTGCCGCGGCTGGGGGAGCGCGGCTACAGCGTGCTGTTCGGGTTCGGTTTCGCCGCCCCGGCCGCGGAGGTCGTGCGCGAGCAGCGGGAGGTCTTCCTGGCCGGCTTCCGGGCGGCCCGCGAGCGCGGCGCCGCCACCTACCGCGGGCCCCGCGACGAGCCGCGGTTCGGGATCATGCGCCACGTCCTCGTCGCGCCGACCGACGCGGAGGCCGCGGCGCTGGCCCGCCCGGCCTTCGCCGACCACTACGCGAGCTTCGCCCACCTGTGGCGCGCGCACGGCAGCGACCGCTTCACCACGACCCCCGACGTGGAGGCCCTCGCGGCCGAGGGGCGGTTCCTGCTGGGCTCGCCGCGGACGGTGGCCGGGCAGGTGGCCGCGGCCGTCGGCGCGACGGGGGTCGACTACCTCGCCGGCGCGTTCGCGTGGGGCTCGCTCGACCCGGCGGTCTCGCTGCGCTCGCTGCGGCTGTTCCGCGACGAGGTCGTCCCGGCCGTGCGCACCGCACTGGCCGCGGGCTCCCCACCCCTACCCTGATCACCGGCCGTCGGCGCGAGGCGCGGTGCCCGCCCCGGGCCCGGCCGGGTCCGGCGCGCCGGCTACCGCGGCACCTGCTGCATGAAGATCGACGGGGCCAGGCCGTCGGCCTCGGGGCGGAACTCGGCCTCCACCTTGGCCGCCAGGTCGGCCAGGTCCCAGTCGCCGTCCGAGGACACCGAGGCGATCACCTCGGGGGTGTTCCACAGCCGCACCTCGTGCCCGTCCGCGCCGATGGTGCGCCCGGAGAGCCAGTCCGAGCCGGTGCCTGCGATGTAGGCGACGATCGGGGCGATGTTGTCCGGGGACATCTCGGGGCGGGCCGATCCGGAGCCGACGCGCTTCTCGCTGGGCACGGTGGCGGTGAGCCGGGTCTCGGCGGCGGGGGCGATGGCGTTGGCCGTGACGCCGTAGCGGGCCAGGCCGTTGGCCAGCGAGGCGGTCAGCCCGATGATGCCCATCTTGGCCGCGGCGTAGTTCGGCTGGCCCGGGGAGCCTGCAGCGCCGAGTCCGAGGTGAAGTTGATGATGCGGTAGTGGCCGTCGGGGTTGCGCTGCTCGCGCCAGTAGGCGGCGGCCGGCTTGATGGTGGCGAAGTGCCCGCGCAGGTGCACCCGGACCACCGCGTCCCAGTCCTGCTCGGGCAGGTTGAAGATCATCCGGTCGCGCAGGATGCCGGCCGTGTTCACCAGCACGTCGAGCTGCCCGTAGCGCTCCACGGCCTGCCGCACGAGCCGCTCGCCGGTGGCGGTGTCGGCGACGTCGCCCGCGTCGGCCACGGCCTGCCCGCCCGCCGCGGTGATCTCCTCGGCGACCTCGCGGGCGGGGCCGGGGTCGGCGCCGCTGCCGTCGGGCTCGGCGCCGAGGTCGTTGAGGACCAGCCGCGCGCCCTGCGCGGCGAACAGGCGCGCGATCGACGCGCCGATGCCCCTGCCGGCGCCGGTGATGACCGCGACCCGCCCGTCCAGCGTCCCCATACTGCCTCCTCGATCGGCTCCGATCAGCGTCTACGAGCAGAGCACGACCCCGACCGGGGAAACAAGGTCGACCACACGCCTAGATATCTTGATACCTTGATACCGTGGTGGCGGAGCGCGGGACCTCGACGAAGAACATGATGCTGCGGCTGGACCCGGAGCTGGCCGAACGGCTGCAGACGGTCGCCGAGGTCGAGGGGCGCACGATCGCCGACGTGGTCCGCGAGGCGATCGGCGCCCTGGTCGAGCAGCGGCGCGGCGACGAGCGCTTCCGCCGGCTGCTGCAGGAGAACCTGGCCCGCCACGAGCGCGCGCTGCGCCTGCTGCAGGACGACGACTCGTGATCCGCTTCACCGTCGCCGACCTCGTCGTGATCGCCGCCGAGGTGCTCGACCTCGACACCGACGCGGTCGAGGACCTCGTGCGCGTCCTGCGCGCGGCCGACGGCCCGGACGCGCTGGCGGCCTGGCTGCGCCCGCGCATCGCCACCACCGCGACCACCCCCACCACCTCGACCCGAGCGAAGGGCAGCGCCACGTTCGGAAGGAACCAGCAGGTGCGCAGTCGGCTCCACCGGCTCGTCGGGCTGCGCACCAGGCTGCGCGACGCTGGCATCGATCCCGACGCCGGGGCCTCGCGCTCCGCGTGACCGCCCGCCGCGGCTACCGGGACTTCGGGTCGTCGTCGGGTTGGACCTCCGCTCCGACCTGCTGGGCCGCGACCTCGCCGGGGTCGGCGTGGCGACCGGCGTGGCTCTCGGTCCGCATCCGCTCGGACATGTGCGGGTAGTGCAGCTCGAAGGCCGGGCGCTCCGAGCGCACCCGCGGCAGCTCGGTGAAGTTGTGCCGCGGCGGCGGGCAGGTGGTGGCCCACTCCAGCGAGTTGCCGAAGCCCCACGGGTCATCCGCGGTGGCGACGCGGCCGTAGCGGTAGCTGCGGAACACGTTCCAGACGAACGGCAGCGTGGAGGCGCCGAGCACGAACGCCCCGATCGAGGAGATGGCGTTGAGCGTCGTGAACCCGTCGGTGGGCAGGTAGTCGGCGTAGCGGCGCGGCATGCCCTCGTTGCCCAGCCAGTGCTGCACCAGGAACGTCAGGTGGAACCCGATGAAGGTGAGCCAGAAGTGGACCTTGCCCCAGGTCTCGTCCAGGAAGCGGCCGGTCATCTTCGGGAACCAGAAGTAGATGCCGGCGTAGGTGGCGAACACGATCGTGCCGAACAGCACGTAGTGGAAGTGCGCCACCACGAAGTAGGTGTCCGAGACGTGGAAGTCCAGCGGCGGCGAGGCCAGCAGCACGCCGGTCAGCCCGCCGAACAGGAAGGTGGCCAGGAACCCGATGGAGAACAGCATCGGCGTCTCGAAGGTCAGCTTCCCCTTCCACATGGTGCCGATCCAGTTCACGAACTTGATCCCGGTGGGCACCGCGATCAGGAACGTGGTCAGCGAGAAGAAGGCCAGCAGCACCGCGCCGGTGGCGTACATGTGGTGCGCCCACACCGCGATCGACAGCCCCCCGATCGCGATCGTGGCGAAGATGAGGGTCCGGTAGCCGAACAGCGGCTTGCGGCTGAACACCGGCAGGACCTCGGTGACGATGCCGAAGAACGGCAGCGCGACGATGTAGACCTCGGGGTGGCCGAAGAACCAGAACAGGTGCTGCCACAGGATGACCCCGCCGTTGGCCGGGTCGAACACGTGCGCGCCGAGGTGGCGGTCGGCCGCCAGGCCCAGCAGCGCGGCGGTCAGCACCGGGAACGCGATCAGGATGAGGATCGCGGTGACGAAGATGTTCCAGGTGAAGATCGGCATCCGGAACATCGTCATGCCGGGGCAGCGCATGCAGACGATCGTGGTGATGAAGTTGACCGCGCCCAGGATCGTGCCCAGACCGGCCACGACCAGCCCCATGATCCACAGGTCGGCGCCGACGCCGGGGGAGCGGATCGCGTCCGAGAGCGGGGTGTAGGCGAACCAGCCGAAGTCGGCGGCCCCGCCGGGGGTGAGGAACCCGGCCATCACGGTGAGCCCGCCGAACAGGAACAGCCAGTAGGAGAAGGCGTTCAGCCGCGGGAACGCCACGTCCGGCGAGCCGATCTGCAGCGGCACGATGTAGTTCGCGAACGCGAACAGGATCGGCGTCGCGTAGAGCAGCAGCATGATCGTGCCGTGCATGGTGAACAGCTGGTTGTACTGCTCGTTGGACAGGAACTGCTGCCCGGGCACCGCGAGCTCGCCGCGCATCAGCAACGCCATCGCCCCGCCGGCCAGGAAGAACCCGAACGACGTGACCATGTAGAGGATCGCGATGTCCTTGGGGTCGGTCGTACGCAGCATCCGCAGGAACGCCGACCCCTTCGGGGTGCGGCGGACCGGGTGCGGGCGGGCCTGGACGGGGGCCGGTGAGAGGGTCGCCATGGCCTTCACCTCATGGTCGACGGTGAACGGGGCGGCCGGTTCGCGCACGCCGGCCGTCTCGCAGGGTGCTCCCTTCCCGGCGACGGGGCAACCACCGACCGTGCCCATCTCCCCGTCGCCCGCCTTCGGACCGGTGAGTGGAGCCCCGGATCAGCCCTTGCCGCCGCCGGCGCCCTTCCCGCTCCTGGCGGAGCCGTTGCCCTTCCCGTTACCGCCCTCGTCGTCGCTTTCGTCGTCCTCGGCGTCGTCCGCGTCCGAACCCGGGCCGCCGTCGTCGACGTCGGGGCGCTCCGCGTCGCCGGCCGGTTCGGCCGGGGTCTGGGGGCCGCCCGGATCGCCGGCCTCGTCCACCGCGTCCGGATCGGCCGGGGCCGGCGCCGAGGGGGTGTCGGCGGAGTCGGTGTCGGCGGAATCGGCGTCGGAGCCGGTTTCGGTGGCGACGGCGGCGTCGACGACGGCGGCCTGCTGCCCCGGGCCCGGATCGGCGGGAGCGGGGTCGGCCGGGCCCGCGGCCCGCCCGCTCCCGCCGGTGCTCCGGGGTGAGGTCACCAGCCGCGGAGCGGTGTCGGCGGAGTCGGCCTCGACGATGGTGATGGTGGGCGCGCCGGTGCCGGCGTCCGAGGAGGGGGCGGGGGGCACCGCGGCCGTGGGCGCCGTGGCCTCGGGCTCCGGTCCGGACAGGACGTATCCCGCGGTGAGGCCGGAGACCAGCACGGCGGCGGCGGCCAGCGGCAGCACCCGGCGCACCGCACCGCGACGGGCGGCACCGGGCTCGGGCAGCGCCCGCAGCAAGGTGGCCACCTCGGCCGCGGACGGCCGCGCCGACGGGGCGATCGCGGTCATCCGGCGCAGCACGCCGGCCAGCGCGGGCCCCGCGACCGCCGGGACGCGGGGCGGGCGGTGCAGCCGCGCGATCGCGGCCTCCACCGCGGAGCCCGGGTACTCGCGCTCGCCGGTCAGCGCCTCGACCAGGACCAGCCCCAGCGAGTACACGTCGGCCGGCGCCGAGACGTCGTCGCCGCGCACCTGCTCCGGGGCCATGTACGCGGCCGTCCCGACGACCATGCCGGTGTGGGTGACCTTGGTGGCGCCGTCGAGGCGGGCGATGCCGAAGTCGGCCAGCCGCGGGCGGCCGTCGCGGTCGAGCAGGATGTTGGCCGGCTTGACGTCGCGGTGCACGACGCCCTCCTCGTGCACGTACGCCAGCGCGTCGGCGAGCTCGGCGCCCAGGGCCGCGACGGCGGCGGCGTCCATCGTGCCCTCGCCCAGCGCCTCGGCGAGGCTGCGCCCGTCGATGAGGTCGGTGACGACGTAGCGGTCGCCGTCGGCGGTGCCTGCGTCGAGGAAGGTGACCAGGCCGGGGTGGCGCAGCCCGCTGAGGATGCGCACCTCGCGGCGGTCGCGGCCGTGGTCGGCGGGGGAGGGGGCGGTGGTGAACACCTTGACCGCCACGTCCCGGCCGGTCGTCAGGTCGAGGGCCCGGTGCACGGTGGCGGTGCTGCCGCGACCGAGCTCCGGGCCGATCTCGTAGCGCTCGTCCAGCACGGCGCCTGCGTGCATCCCGTCCCCCGATCGGTTCCGTTGCCTCAGAGGTACCCGTGGTCGCGGCGCGACACACCCGATCGAGTGGGGAACCGGCGGATGAGTTATATGATGACTCGGCGATTCATATGACAACTGGGGGGACGCTGATGAGCACGGCACCGGGGACGCTCGACCGCATCCGCGAGATCCGGCTGCGCAGCGTGCGCCTGCCGCTGCCCACCCCGATCAGCGACGCCAAGGTGCTCACCGGGCGGCAGCGGCCGATGACCGAGGTCGCGATGCTGTTCGCCGAGGTGTCCACCACCGACGGGCTGACCGGGCTCGGCTTCGGCTACGCCAAGCGCGCAGGCGGCCCGGCCCAGTTCGCGCACGCGCACGAGGTGGCTCCCGTGCTGATCGGGCAGGACCCCAACGACATCGCCCGGCTGTGGACGGCGATGGTGTGGGCGGGCGCCTCGGTCGGGCGCAGCGGGGCGGCCACCCAGGCCATCGCGGCGATCGACAACGCGCTGTGGGACCTCAAGGCCAGGCGGGCCGGGCTGTCGCTGGCCAAGCTGCTCGGCGCGCACCGCGACACCGTGCGCTGCTACAACACCTCGGGCGGGTTCCTGCACACGCCGGTCGAGGGCCTGCTGGACAACGCCGACGAGTCGCTGCAGCGCGGCCTCGGCGGTCTCAAGCTCAAGGTCGGCCACCCGGAGCCGGGCGTCGACCTGGCCCGGGTCGCCGCGGTGCGCGGCCACGTCGGGCCGGACGTGCCGCTCATGGTCGACGCCAACCAGCAGTGGGACCGCGCCACCGCGCTGCGCATGGGCCGGGCGCTGGAGCAGTTCGACCTGGTGTGGATCGAGGAGCCGCTCGACGCCTACGACGCCGCCGGGCACGCCCGGCTCGCCGACGCGCTGGACACCCCGATCGCCTCGGGGGAGATGCTGACCAGCGTGCGCGAGCACGTCGAGCTGATCCGGGCGGGCGCGGTGGACACCATCCAGCCCGACGCGCCGCGCATCGGCGGCATCACCCAGTTCACGACCCTGATGGTGCTGGCCGACCAGGCCGGCCTCGCGCTGGCCCCGCACTACGCCATGGAGCTGCACGTCCACCTGGCCGCGGCCTACCCGGGCGAGCCGTGGGTGGAGCACTTCGACTGGCTGGAGCCGCTGTTCGTCGAGCGCATCGAGATCGCCGGGGGCCGGATGGTCGTGCCCGACCGGCCCGGCGTCGGCCTGACCCTCAGCGACCGCGTGCCCGGGTGGACGGTGGCCGACGCGACGGTCGGGGCGAACGGGTGAGCGGGCGCAGCGGGGGAGAGCGGTGAGCCGGCCCCGCCGGGCCGACGCCCTGGTCGCCGCGCTGCTGGCCGAGATGCGGGAGGGCGTCGTGCGGCCGGGCGCGAAGCTGCCCACCGAGAGCGAGCTGGCCGCCCGGCACGGGGTCAGCCGCACGGTCGTGCGGGAGGCCATCACGCAGCTGCAGACCGCCGGGATCGTGCGCACCCACCAGGGCCGGGGCAGCTTCGTGCTGGCCCCGCCCGACTCCGGCGAGTTCCGCGTCGAGACCGGGGGCGGCGACGACCGGACGGGCCTGGGCGAGGCCCGCGAGCTGCTGGAGTTCCGCACGGCAGTGGAGGTGGAGGCGGCCGGGCTGGCCGCGCTGCGGCGCACTCCCGAGCAGCTGGCCGCCATCGCCGACGCGCTCGCCGAGCTCTCCGCGGGCGCGCGGCACCCGGCCCGCGCCGTGGACGCCGACTACGCCTTCCACCTCGCCGTCGCCCACGCCGCGGGCAACCGGCACTTCCCCGCGCTGCTGGGCTCGCTGGGCCGGGGGATGCTGGCGATCCCGCACGAGCGCCTGGCCGCCTCCGCCGAGCGGATCGCCGTGGTGCACGCCGAGCACTCCGCCGTGCACGCCGCCGTCGCCGCGGGTGACCCGCTGGCCGCCGGGGCGGCGATGCGCACCCACCTCGCGAACTCCGCGCGCCGCCTCCAGAGCTCGTGAGTGGAAAACGGGGTTCTGGCCCTGTTCTCCACTCACGACCGTCACCAGGTGGCGAGCTTGCGCTCGAAGGCGGGGTCGAAGCGGCGCATGTAGCCGGTGTCGTCGCGGGAGCGCAGGCCGCAGGCCAGGTACCGCTCGTGCAGCGCACCGAGGGCGTCCTCGTCGAGCTCGACGCCCAGGCCCGGGCCCGCGGGCACCGCGACCGCGCCGTCGACGAACCGCAGCGCGCCCGGCCGGACCACGTCCTCGGTCTTCCACGGCCAGTGCGTGTCGCAGGCGTGGGTGAGGTTCGGTGTGGCCGCGCCCAGGTGGGTCATGGCCGCGAGCGAGATGCCCAGGTGCGAGTTGGAGTGCATGGACAGGCCCAACCCGAACGTGTCGCAGGTGCCGGCGAGCAGCTGCGAGCGGCGCAGCCCGCCCCAGAAGTGGTGGTCGCCCAGCACCACCTGCACCGCGCCCGCCGCGACCGCCGGGGGCAGCTGGTCGAACGCCACGACAGCCATGTTGGTGGCCAGCGGCATCGGCGCCGCCGCGGCGACGGCGGCCATCCCGTCGATGCCGGGCACCGGGTCCTCCAGGTACTCCACCAGCCCGTCGAGCGCCTTCGCGACGCGGATGCCCGTCTCCACGGTCCACGCGGCGTTGGGGTCGAGCCGCAGCGGCGTGCCGGGGAACGCCGCGGCCAGCGCGCGCACGGCCTCGACCTCCTCGTCGGGCGGCAGCACGCCGCCCTTGAGCTTGATCGCGGTGAAGCCCCAGCCCTCGACCATGCGCCGGGCCTGCGCGACGAGCTGGTCGGGGGTGAGCGCCTCGCCCCACCCGTCGGCGTCGGCGCCGGGATGGCCCGCCCACTTGTAGAACAGGTAGGCGCTGTAGGGCACGGCGTCGCGCACGCGCCCACCCAGCAGGTCGACGACCGGCAGCCCGAGCGCGCGACCTTGCAGGTCCAGGCAGGCCACCTCGAACGGCGCGAGCACCCGGTCGACGGTGCTCGCCCCGGTGATCATCCCGGCCACCCCGTCGCCGCCCGCGCCGCCGCCGCGGGCCAGCACGTCGGCGACGACGCGGCGCAGTGCGGTCGTCGCGAACGGGTCCGACCCGGGCAGCGCCGCGGCGACCGCGGCCAGCCGCCGCAGGTGGACCTCGTCGGCGTAGGTCTCGCCCAGGCCCTCCAGCCCGTCGTCGGTGCGCACGCGCACGACGGCGCGCAGCGCGAACGGCTCGTGCACGCCCACCGCGTTGAGCAGCGGCGGGTCGGCGAACGCGACCGGGACGACCTCGACGCGGCTGATCCGGCGGGCGTTCACCGCCGCTCCTCCGACTCGACCCTGCCGCCCGCCTCGGGCCGGCCCGCCCCGGCCGCCGCGCGGCGGCGGGCCAGCAGCACCTTCCCGAGCGGCAGCAGCACCACCAGCGCCACGGTCAGCGCGAGCAGCCCGCCGGACACCGGCCGGGTCAGGAAGCCGGTCGGGTCGCCGCCGAAGATCCGCAGCGACTGCCGCACGCTGGTCTCCATCAGGCTGCCCAGCACGAACGCCAGCACCAGCGGGCCGGGCTCGAAGCCGGACTTCTTCATCAGGTAGCCGAGGAACCCGAACACGATCACCAGCACCACGTCGAACACGCTGTTCTGCACGGTGAAGGCGCCGAACACGGTGACCAGCGCGGTGATCGGGGCCAGGATCGAGGCGCGGACCCGCAGGATCCGCACGAACACCCCGACCAGCGGCAGGCTCAGCACCAGCAGGATGACGTTGCCGACGTACATCGAGTTGACCACGCCCCAGAACAGCTCCGGGTGCTGGTCGACCAGCGTCGGCCCGGGGACGATGCCCTGCAGCAGCAGTGCCCCGAAGATGATCGCCATCGTGGCGTTGGCCGGGATGCCCAGGGTCAGCAGCGGGATGAACGACGACGTCGCCGCGGCGTTGTTGGCCGTCTCCGGCCCGGCCACGCCCTCGACCGCGCCCCGGCCGAACCGCTCGGGCGTGCGTGAGCGGCGCTTCTCCACCGCGTAGGCGACCAGCGAGGACAGCACCGCGCCGCCGCCGGGCAGCACCCCGAGCACGAACCCGATGACCGAACCGCGGCCGAACGCGCCCCGGGCCTGCGCCAGGTCGCGCCGCCCGGGGTAGACCCGGCCCACCGGCAGCGGCTCGCCCGGGCCCCGGCCCCGCGCGTCGAGGTTGTAGAGGATCTCGCCCAGCCCGAACAGCCCCATCGCGATCGGCACGAAGTCCAGGCCGTCGGCCAGGGCCAGGTTGTCGAAGGTGAACCGGGTGGTCCCGGTGAACGAGTCGCGCCCGACCGTGGCCAGCAGCAGCCCCACCCCGGCCGCGACCAGGCACTTGACCGAGCCGCCGGTGCCGATCGTGGACACCAGCAGGATGCCCAGCAGCGCGAGCACGGCGTACTCGGGCGGGCCGAAGCTCAGCGCGACCCCGGCGACCAGCGGCGCGACCAGGGTGAGCCCGACGACCGAGACGGTGCCGCCGATGAACGACCCGATCGCGGCGATGCCCAGCGCCGTGCCCGCCCGGCCCTGGCGGGCCATCTGGTAGCCGTCGAACACGGTGACCACCGAGGACGCCTCGCCGGGCAGGCGCAGCAGCACGGAGGTGATGGTGCCGCCGTACTGGGCGCCGTAGAAGATGCCGGCCAGCATGATGATCGCCGCGACCGGCTCGATGCCGTAGGTGATCGGCAGCAGGATCGCGATGGTGGCCGCCGGGCCCAGCCCGGGCAGCACCCCGATCAGCATGCCGACGAGCGCGCCCAGCAGGCAGTACAGCAGGTTCTCCGGCTGCAGCACGACGGCGAAGCCGTCCAGCACGGGGCCGAGGTCCACGGGGGTCCCTCCCGGATCGGGTGCGGGTCAGATCAGGTGGGGGAGCGGCACGTCGAACAGCTGGACGAACAGCAGCCACAGCACGGCGGTCAGCACGACCGCGACCACCGTCGAGAGCAGCCAGCCCTCCCGCCCGAGGACCTTCAGCCAGACGAAGGCGACCAGCACGGTCGGCAGCTCGAAGCCGACGTAGGGCATGGCCAGCACCAGCGCGAGCAGTGTGGCCACGGCCAGCAGGACGGGCAGCGTGCCGCTGGTCAGGGCCTCGGCGTCGTGGAAGCGGCGCCCGCCGACCAGCAGCACCACCGACATGGCGACCAGCCCGGCGCAGACGATCGCCGGCCACAGGCCGGGCCCGGGCGCGGTGACCGAGCCCAGGCCCATCGCCAGCGACAGCGCCAGCCCGCCGGCCCCGATCACCAGCGGGACGACCGCGGCGAGTGCGTTGGCGAGGTAGCCGGCCGGCGGGGCCGACGGCTCGTCGGGGACCTCCTCCGCGGCCGCCGCGACGGCGGTCGGCTCGGGCACGGGCGGGTCGGCGGGCCGGTCGCCGCCCGGCCCGCCCGCCGGCTGCACGGCGCGGCTCGCGCGCCGGCTGCGGATCACCATCGGTGGTCTCCTCGGGTGGCGCCGGCCTACGGGGTGATGCCGGCGGCCTTGATCGCGGCCCCGTAGCGCTCGCGGTCGGCCTGCAGGTTGGCCGCGGTGGTGGCCGCGTCGGTCTCGTCGGCGGTGATGTAGCTCTGCGCGATGAAGTCCTGGTAGCCGGGGTCGGCGAAGGTGGTCCTCAGGGCTTCGGCCAGCTTCGCGACCGTGGCCTCCGGCGTGCCCTTCGGTACCCAGACGAACCGACTCTGGTCGACCACGACGTCGTGGCCCTGCTCGGTGGCCGTGGGGGTGTCGGGCAGGAACGGGCTGCGCTGCTCGCCGAACGTCGCGATCGGCACGAACGCGCCCGACTGGATGTGCGGCATCGCCTCGAGCACCTGCACCGAGGCCACGTCGACCTGGCTGCCCAGCAGCGCGGTCACCGCGGGCGCCCCGCCCTCGAACGGCACGTCGGCGCTCTGGATGCCGAGCCGGTCGAACAGCAGCCGCTGCGAGAGCTGACCGCCGGTGCCGACGCCGGAGGTGCCGTAGTTGATGGTGCGCCCGGCCGCGACGATGTCGGCGATCGAGGCGAAGCCGCCCGCGGAGTTGGCCACCAGCACGTAGTCCTCGCGCCCGACCCCGGTGACCAGCTGGACGTCGTCGACGGACAGGGCCTCGTCGGGGGAGACGAAGTGCGGGGTGATGGTCATCAGCGAGCCGGAGGTCAGCATGAACTGCTGCCCGTCCGGCGCGCTGTTCATCAGCTCGCCCGCCGCCACGGCCCCGTTCGCGCCCGGCTTGTTGAGCACGGTCACGGTGGCCCCGAGCGGGCCTTCCAGCACCTCGGCGACCTTGCGGGCGAGCAGGTCGGTCGAACCGCCCGCGGACGCCCCGACGATCAGCTCGACCGGGCCCGAGGGGTACTCCTGCCCGGAGTCGGCGGAGACGGCACCGTTCTGCACGCCGGAGCAGGCGCCCAGCGCGGCGCAGGCGAGCACGGCGCTCAGCGCCGCGCCGACCCGCCGGATGCCGCTGCGCCCCGGTCGGCGCCCATGTCGGTCTGCCACGGGATTCTCCTTTGAACTCGTGTCGGTGGCGCATGGCCACCCGCCGCGAGGCCGGGGGCCCGGCGATCGCCACGTACAGTAAGGAGCCCGTGAATGCCTGTCTAACGCAACTTCGGCATCAACTGATACCTTTCACGCATCATGCTCTCGCTGGATCAGGTCCGCAGCTTCACCGTCGTCGCCGAGGAACTGCACTTCGGCCGGGCCGCCGAGCGGCTGAAGATGACCCAGCCCCCGCTCAGCCGCCAGATCCAGAAGCTCGAGCGCGCCGTGGGCGTGACGCTGCTGGAGCGCGACAACCGCTCGGTCCGGCTCACCCCGGCGGGCGAGGCGTTCCTGGTCGAGGCGCGCCGGCTGCTGGCGCTGGCCGACGCCGCGCCCGGATCGGCCCGGCGGATCGCCGAGGGCTGGGCCGGGCGGCTGGCGATCGGGTTCACCGCCACGGTCGCGCTGGAGGTGCTCGGTCCGCTGGTGCGCCAGATCGACGAGCTGATGCCCGACGTCGAGGTCGAGCTCAGCGAGGGGGTGAGCGCCAGCCAGCTGGCCGGGCTGCAGGACGGCCGGCTCGACCTGGGCCTGCTGCGCCTGCCGCCCCGCGGCGACCACTACCGCAGCCGGCTGGTGCACCGGGAGCGGCTGCTGCTCGCGGTGCCCGCCGGGCACCGGCTCGGCGCGGCCACCGGGGCGCTGGCCGTCTCCGAGCTGGACGGCCTGGACATGATCACGTACTCGGTCAGCGACGCGAAGTACTTCCACGACCTGGTGACCACCGTGCTGGCCAACGTGCACGTCCGCTCGACGCACCGCGTCACCCAGGTGCACTCGATGATGGCCCTGGTCGCGGCGGCGCGCGGGCTGGCCGTCGTGCCCGCCTCGGCGCACCACCTGCGGATGGACGGCGTGGTGCTGCGCCCGCTGGCCGGCTGGGACCGGGAGGTCGTGGAGCTGCGCGCGGTGTGGCGGCACGACGTGCAGAACCCCGTGCTCACCCGGGTTCTCGACGCGCTCGACGCGCTGCGGCCCGTCGAGCCGGCCGCGTCCTGACCCCGATCGTCATGCCGCGGGCGCATCATTCGATGCCGAGAAGCACTTAGACGGGTATCGGGCCCGGACCTACAGTGGCGCCGTCATCGCCGTGGACCCCGGAGGTAGGCCCCCGTGCCCGAACTCGCCCCGACCGAACTGGCCGCGCAGCTCGGCGCCGGGCTGCTGTCGTTCCCGGTCACGCACTTCCGCCCCGACCTGGAGTTCGACGAGCCGGCCTACCGCGCGCACCTGGGCTGGCTGGCCGGCCATGACGTGGCCGGGCTGTTCGCCGCCGGGGGCACCGGCGAGTTCTTCTCGCTGTCCGCCGCCGAGGTCGACCGGGTCGTGCGGGCCGCGGTCGACGAGGTCGCCGGGGCGGTGCCGGTGCTCGCCCCGGCCGGGCGCGGCACGGTGGAGGCCGTCGGGCAGGCCAGGGCGGCCGAGGCCGCGGGGGCCTCGGGGGTGCTGCTGTTCCCGCCCTACCTCACCGAGGCCTCCGAGGAGGGGATCGTGGCGCACGTGAAGGCGGTGTGCGCGGCCACCGGGCTGGGCGTCGTCTTCTACAACCGCGCCAACGCCCGCATCGGGGTGAGCGCGCTGGCCGAGCTGGCCGACAGCTGCCCCAACCTGGTCGGGTTCAAGGACGGCGTCGGCGACATCGAGCTGATGACGCGGGTCTACGCGCGCATGGGCGAGCGGTTCACCTACATCGGCGGGCTGCCCACCGCGGAGACGTTCGCGCTGCCCTACCTGCAGCTCGGCGTCACCACCTACTCGTCGGCGATCTTCAACTTCGTGCCCCGGTTCGCCCTGGACTTCTACGCCGACGTCCGCGCGGGCGACCGCGACGCCGTCTACCGCAAGCTCAACGGCTTCGTCCTGCCCTACCTGGACATCCGCGACCGCCGCAAGGGCTACGCGGTCTCCATCATCAAGGCCGGGCTGACCGCGGTCGGCCGCGGCGGCGGGCCCGTGCGCCCACCGCTGACCGACCTGACGGCCGCGGAGCTGACCGCGCTGACCGCGCTCGTCGAGCGCATCGCGACCCCGGCGGCGCGGGCGTGAGCGGGCGGCTGACCGGGGCCATGCTGGTGGCGGGCGAGCCGGTCGTGGGCACCGAGGGGGAGGTGCGCGCGGTCGACCCGGCCACCGGTGCCGCGCTCGAGCCCGCCTTCGGCGCCGGCGGCGCGGCAGAGGTCGAGCGGGCCGCGCGGGCGGCCGAGGAGGCCTTCGACACCTACCGCGCCACCAGCCCCCAGGAGCGCGCCGCGTTCCTGGAGCGCATCGCCGACGCCGTCGAGGGCCTCGGCGACGAGCTGGTCGAGCGCGCGCGGGCGGAGAGCGGACTGCCCGAGGCCCGGCTGCGCACCGAGCGCGGGCGCACCACCGGCCAGCTGCGGCTGTTCGCCGAGGTGCTGCGCGAAGGCAGCAGCACGGGCGTGCGCATCGACCCCGCCCGGCCCGACCGCGAGCCCGCGCCCCGCCCCGACGTGCGGCAGCGGCGCGTCCCGGTCGGCCCGGTCGCGGTGTTCGGCTCCAGCAACTTCCCGCTGGCCTTCTCCAACGCCGGCGGCGACACCGCGTCCGCGCTGGCCGCGGGCTGCCCGGTGGTGGTCAAGGCGCACAACGCGCACCCGGGCACCGGGATGCTGGTGGCGGGGGCGGTGGCCGAGGCGGTCGCGGCCAGCGGGCTGCCCGGCGGGGTCTACTCCTCGCTGATCGGCGCGGGCACGGAGATCGGCGCGGCGCTCGTCGGCCACCCGCTGATCGCCGCGGTGGGCTTCACCGGCTCGCGGGCCGGTGGGTTGGCGCTGCTGGCCGTGGCCCAGGCGCGCCCGCAGCCCATCCCGGTGTACGCCGAGATGAGCAGCATCAACCCCGTCTACCTGTTCCCCGACCGGCTCACCGACGACGTCGCGACCGGGTTCGTCGGCTCGCTCACCCTGGGCGCCGGGCAGTTCTGCACCAACCCCGGACTGGTGTTCGTGCCGCGCGGCGGCGCAGGCGACCGGTTCGTCGCCACCGTCGGCGCCCAGGTGGGCGCGGCGGCCGGGCAGACCATGCTCACCGCCGGCATCGGCCGGGCGTTCGTCGACGCCGCGGCGCGGGTCGCCGCGGTGGCGGGCGTGCGCGAGGTCGGACGCGGCAGCGCGGGCCCGACCGGGAACGCCCCGGCCCCGGCGGTCTTCGAGGTCGACGTGCGCGACTTCCTGGCCCGACCCGAGCTGCAGGCCGAGATGTTCGGCGCGGCCGCGCTGATCGTCCGCCACGACGGCGTCGACGACCTGCTGGCGGCCACCCGGGCGCTGGAGGGCCAGCTCACCGCCACCGTGCACGCCGCCCCCGCCGAGTACGCCGACGTCGCCCGGCTGCTGCCGGCGCTGGAGCGCAGGGCCGGGCGGATCGTCTTCGGCGGCTGGCCCACCGGCGTCGAGGTCAACCACGCGATGGTGCACGGCGGTCCGTTCCCCGCCACCTCCGACGGCCGCACGACCTCGGTCGGCACCCTGGCGATCGAGCGGTTCCTGCGCCCGGTCGCCTACCAGGACCTGCCCGCCGAGCTGCTGCCCGAGCCCGTCCACCCGGACAACCCGTGGCGCCAGCTGCGCCGGGTCGACGGCCGGATCGAGGGGCTCGCGTGAGCGGACCGGTCGTCGAGTCCGTCGAGGTCGTGCCCGTCGCCGGGCACGACAGCATGCTGCTCAACCTCAGCGGCGCGCACGGACCGTTCTTCACCCGCACCGTCGTGCTGCTCACCGACAGCGCCGGGCGCACCGGGCTGGGGGAGACCCCCGGCGGCGCGCCCATCCGGGAGACGATCGAGCAGGCCGCGGCGGGGCTGGTCGGGCAGCCGGTCGCGCGGTACCGGTCGCTGCTGCGCGGGGTGGTCGAGCGCTTCGGCCACCGCGACGCCACCGGGCGCGGCGAGCAGACCTTCGACCTGCGCACCGCCGTGCACGCCGTCACCGCGCTGGAGTCCGCCCTGCTCGACCTGGCCGGTCGGCACCTCGGCGTGCCCGTGGCCGAGCTGCTCGGCGACGGGCGGGTGCGCGACCGCGTCCCGGTGCTGGGCTACCTCTTCTACGTCGGCGACCGCACCCGCACCGACCTGCCCTACGCCGCAGGGGAGCCCGACGGCGACGGCTGGGCCCGCATCCGCCGCGACCCCGCCCTCGACCCGGACTCCGTGGTCCGGCTGGCCGAGGCGGCCGCGGCGCGCTACGGCTTCCGCGACTTCAAGCTCAAGGGCGGGGTGCTCGCCGGCGACGCCGAGGCCGACGCGGTCACCGCGCTCAAGGACCGGTTCCCCGGCGCCCGCGTCACGCTCGACCCGAACGGCGCGTGGACGCTGGCCGAGGCCGTGCGGCTCGGCCGCCGGCTGCGCCACGTCCTGGCCTACGCCGAGGACCCGTGCGGGCGGGAGGGCGCCTTCTCCGGCCGGGAGACCATGGCCGAGTTCCGCCGCGCCACCGGCCTGCCCACCGCCACCAACATGATCGCCACCAGCTGGCGGGAGCTGCAGCACGCGGTCAAGGCCGACGCCGTGGACATCCCGCTGGCCGACCCGCACTTCTGGACGATGGCCGGCTCCGTGCGGGTCGCGCAGCTCTGCGCGGAGTGGGGCCTGACCTGGGGCTCGCACTCCAACAACCACTTCGACGTCTCGCTGGCGATGCTGGCCCACGTCGGCGCGGCCGCGCCGGGGCCGATCACCGCGCTGGACACGCACTGGATATGGCAGGACGGCGAGCACCTGCTCACCGACCCGCCCCGCATCCGCGACGGGCACCTCGAGGTCCCCGCCGGGCCCGGCCTCGGCGTCACCATCGACCGGGCCGCGCTCGACCGCGCCCACCGGCTGTACCTCGACCACGGCCTCGGCGCCCGCGACGACGCCGTGGCCATGCGCTACCTCGTCGAGGACTGGGCGTTCGACCCGAAGCGCCCCGCACTCGTCCGCTGACCGCCTCCCCCCGCCCCGGCCAGCCGGCGGCGGCGCTGCGCGGCCATGCGCACCGGCGCGTCGGTCGCGGCGTGCCCGTCGTAGCCGGGGGAGCGCTGCACGACCTGCAGGAACACCCGCCCGCCGAGCAGCTCGGTGGCGAAGTGGCGGTACTCGCCGCCGGCGTCGCGGTCGTACATGACGCCGAGCTCGCGCAGCTCGGCGAGCAGGTCGGGGTCGAGCGCGTAGCGGGCGTCGAGGTCGTCGTAGTAGTTGTCCCCGATGTCGAGCAGCGGCGCCCCGGCGGCGCGGGCCGCGCGGGCGGTGCCCAGCGCGTCGGTCGTGCCGAACGCGATGTACTGCGGGTCGGGCACCCCCGGCGCCCACCCGCCGCGGCGCAGCAGGCTGGCGGTGAGCACCAGCCGCACCCCGCCCGCGGTGACCACCCGGTCGCGCACCACGCCGAACGGGGCGGCGATCTCCGCGGTGGGCTCGGGCTCCATGCCCAGCACCGCGCGGTAGAACAGCGCGGCCTCGTCGAACTGGTCGTAGGGCTGGGCGAGGGCCACGTGGTCGATCCCGTGCACGAACCCGGCCCCGGTGCCGCCCGCCCCGGTGCCGCCCGCCCCGGGCGCGGCCACGAAGTCGGTGCGCCAGCCGTCGGGGGAGTCGGTGCGGCAGAAGAACACCGAGGTGCCGTCGGGGGCGGCGACCGCGGCGAGGTCGGCCTCGGCCGGTCCGCGCCTGCGCGGCAGCAGCGGGGCGTGCAGCGCGGCGGCGCGCGCCGCCGAGCGCGGCGGGTCGGCCGACTCCAGGCCCAGCGCGGCGATCTCGGAACCGGCCGCGGGCGGCCCGGTGTTGAGCAGCACCCGCGCCCCGCCCTGCTCGAACAGCTCGACCGGCTTGCTGCGGTGCCGCCCGGAGCGGACGAAGCCGAGCGCCTCCAGCGCGCCGGCGATGCGCGCGGCCCCGGCGTCGTCGGCGGCGATCTCGGTGAAGGCGTGCCCGGTGAGCGCGGGCGGTGCCGGGGGCCGGACGGCGACGGTGCCGTCGGGCGGGGCCGCGCGGCGCACGAGCTGCTCGCGCAGCGCCAGCAGCGAGCGCATCGCGTCGGTCGCGGTGCGCCGCGGGTCGGACTGGCGGTAGACGTCGTTGAAGACCTCCAGCGACAGCGGTCCCGGGTAGCCCGCGCCCAGCACGTGCTCGACGAAGGCGGGCAGGTCGAAGGCGCCCTGGCCGGGGAAGAGCCGATGGTGGCGGCTCCACTGCAGCACGTCCATCCGCAGCCGCGGCGCGTCGGCGAGCTGCAGGAAGAACAGCTTCGCGGCCGGGATCGCGCGGATGCCTGCGGGGTCGGAGCCGCGGGAGAGCACGTGGAAGCTGTCCAGGCACAACCCGAGGGAGGGGTGGTCGGCCCGGCGCACGACGTCCCACGACCCGTCGTAGGTGTCGACGTGGGTGCCCCAGGCCAGCGCCTCGTAGGCGATCCGCAGCCCGCGCGCGTGCGCGCGCTCGGCCAGCGCGTGCAGCTGCTCGGCGATCAGGTCGGGGTCGGCCACCGCGTCCGCGCCGACCGAGGAGCACACCAGCACGGTGTCGGTGCCCAGGCCGGCCATGACGTCGAACTTGCGCTCGGCCCGGCGCAGGTTGGCCGCGAACCGCTCGGGGTCGGTGGAGTCCAGGTCGCGGAAGGGCTGGTAGAGGTCGATCGACAGGCCGAGGTCTGTGCAGCGGGCGCGCACCTCGGCCGGCGGCAGCGGCGAGGCGACGAGGTCGGGCTCGAACAGCTCGACGCCGTCGAACCCGGCCGCCGCCGCGGCGTCGAGCTTGTCCTCCAGCGTGCCGGACAGGCAGACCGTGGCGATCGCGTGCGTCGTCATCCCGCACCTCCCTGTCGCTGTGGGGCCGCCCCGAGCGGTGTGCCGGTGGAGTCCCGGATGACCAGCTGCGATGGCGGCGCCACGTGCAGTGCCGGCCGCCGGTCCTGGCGGGTCGTCAGCGAGTCCAGCAGGATCTCCACCGCGGCCCGACCGACCTGCTCGTGCGGCCCGCCCAGGGTGGTCAGCGCCGGTGTGCACAGGTCGGCGGCGAAGATGTCGTCGAACCCGACGACGCTGACGTCGTCGGGGACCCGGACCGAACGCTGCGCCAGCCGCCGCAGCACCCCGATGGCCAGCAGGTCGTTGTGCGCGATGATCGCGCTGGCCCCGGTGCCGATCGCGGCGTCGGCCGCGGCTCCGCCGCTGGAGACGGTGGGCGCGTAGGGCCCGCTCCGGTGCGCGGTCACGCCCAGCTCGGTGGCGGCGGCGCGGATCGCGGCCCACCGGCTGCCGGCCATCCAGGAGTTGCGGGGTCCGGCCAGGTACACCAGCGAGGTGTGGCCGAGCGAGGCCAGGTGGGCGACCATCTGCCGGCAGCCCTCGCTGTGCTCGACGACCACGCTGGGGACCCCCCGCACCTGCCGGTTGATCAGCACCACCGGCCGGCTCGCGGCCAGCTCGGCCAGGTCGGCGTCGGGCTGGCGGCTGGCGGCCAGCAGGAAGCCGTCGACCGACCGGGCGACCCGGCGGATCTGCTCCTGCTCGATGCGCGGCGACTCCTCCGCGTTGACCAGCACGAGGGTGTACTCGGCGGCCTTGGCGCGCATCTCGGCGCCGCGGATCAGCTCGAAGAAGTGCGGGTTGGTGATGTCGGAGACGACCATGGCGACGGTCTGGGTCCGGTTGGACGTCAGGGCCCTGGCGTGCGGGTTCGGTTCGTAGCCGAGCTCGCGGGCGACCTCCAGTACGCGCGTGCGCGTCGCCTCCCCGACCCGCGCCGGGTTGGTGAAAGCCCGCGAGACCGTCGATGTGGCGACGCCGGCCGATCGGGCCACGTCGTAGATGGTCGGACCGGACACCCCCCCATCACAGTGCGGTCACGAGGTTTTGGCAACCCTTGGCAACCGGTTGTCACCCTTGACGCGCTTCTTTACGGTCCGACCCCAGGTCGTGGCCGGCGGAGCTCACGGATCGGGAGGACGAGCTGATGGGTGAACCCGTCGACGGCGGGACCGGACAGCGACGGGCGAGCGTCGCGACCGTCCTGCACCGGGTGGAGATCGGGATCGGTGCGGTGACGCTCGTCGTGCTCTTCCTGCTGGTGCTGGTCCAGGCCGGACAGCGGTACCTGCCGGTGGAGGGCTGGGCGTGGACCGGCGAGCTGGCCCGGTTCTGCCTGGTGTGGCTGACCTTCACGGTGGCCGGGGCGCTGGTGAGCAGCGACTCCCACATCGCCCTGCAGGTGGCCGACATGATCCCGCGCGAAGGGCTGGTGCGCGCGGTGCGGGTGTTCGCCGCGCTGATGGTCGCGGTGATCGGCGCCGGGTTCGCGGTCGAGGCCTGGGACCTGGTCACCTCGCAGACCCGGATCCGGTCGCCCGCCATGGGAATGCCGCTGAGCTGGCTCTACGTGCTGCCCCTGCTCGGGTTCGTGAGCACGGCCGTGCGCGGCGCCGTGCTCGCGGTCCACATCGCCCGGCACGGGGTGCCGCACGACGACCACGACGACGAGGAACCGGCCGGCGCCCCGGGCACCGGGGAGGGGCGCGCATGAACCTGCTGCTGCTGAGCCTGGCGATCATCGTGCTGCTGGCGCTGCGCGTGCCGGTGGCGTTCTCCTTCCTCGGCCCCTGCCTGGGCTACCTGCTGCTCGACGGGCAGTCGCTCGGATCGAGCCTGCGCCTGGTGGTCAACGCGACCGCCAGCTTCCCGCTGCTGGCGGTGCCGCTGTTCGTGCTGCTGGGCGTGCTCGCCAGCCGCGGCGGTATCGCAGACCTGCTGTTCGACTTCGCACTGGCGGTGCTCGGGCGCGTGCGCGGCGGGCTGGGCTACGTCAGCGTCGGGGTGAGCCTGGGCTTCTCCTGGATGAGCGGGTCGGCCGTCGCCGACGCCGCGGCCCTCGGGAAGATCCAGATCCCGGCGATGCTGCGCGCGGGCTACCCGCTGCGCTTCGGGCTCGGCGTGACCGGCGCAGCGGCCCTCATCGCGCCGGTCATGCCGCCCAGCATCCCCGCGGTGATCTACGCCGGGGCGGCGGCGGTGTCCACCGGGGCGCTGTTCGCGGCATCGGTGATCCCGGCCCTGCTGATGGCCGCAGGACTGTGCGTCGTGGTGTTCGTCCTGGTCCGCCGCATGCCCGGCATCGTCCCGGTCGGGTTCTCCTGGGCGCGGGTGCGCGAGACGGGCCGGCGGGTCATCGCCCCGATCGGCGCCCCGGTGATCATCCTCGGCGGGATCCTCACCGGCGCGTTCACCCCCACCGAGGCGGCCGCCGTCGGCGTGGCCTACATCCTGGTCCTCGGCTTCGCCTACCGCCGGCTGCACGTGCGCGACCTGCCCGGCGTGCTCGCCGAGACCGTGGTCACCACCGCAGGCATCATGCTGATCGTGTCCTCGGCCTCGCTGCTGGGCTACATCCTGGCCCGCGAGCAGGTCCCCCAGGCGCTGACCGAGGGCTTCTTCGGGCTGACCGACGACCCCACGGTCTTCATGGTGCTGGTCGCGCTGCTGATGCTCATCCTCGGCACGGTGGTCGACCCGACCGCGGTGCTGGTGCTGGTGGTGCCCATCCTGCTGCCGATCAGCTCCGGCTTCGGCGTGGACCCGATCGTGCTCGGCGTGCTGATGATCGTCTCGCTGATGATCGGGCTGCTGACCCCACCGGTGGGGACGGTGCTCTACGTGCTCAGCGCGGTGGCCCGGACCCGGGTCGGTGAGGTGTTCCGCGGCTCGCTGCCGTTCATCGTGCCGCTGCTGTTGCTGCTCGTCGGCATCATCGCCTTCCCGGACGCCGTGATGTGGTTGCCGCGGGAGCTGGGCCTGTGAGCGGCGGCGAGCAGGTCCCGACCGGTGCGCCGCCCGCGCGCCGCTCCTACCTCATGGGGCTGCTCGGCCAGGGGATCGGGCCCTCGCTGAGCCCTGAGCTGCACGAACGCGAGGCGGCCAGGCAGGGCTTGCGCTACACCTACAAGCTGGTCGAGCTGAGCGACGCCCAGCTCGACCCGGGCCGGCTGCGCGAGTTGCTGGCAAACGCGGTGACGCTCGGCTTCGACGGGCTGAACGCCACCCACCCGGTCAAGCAGGCGATGGCGACCCTGGTCGACGACCTCGCACCGGAGGCGGCCGGGATCGGAGCGATCAACACCATCGTCGTCGACGGCGGGTCAACCCACGGGCACAACACCGACATCACCGGCTTCGCGCTGGCCATGCGCGAGGGGCTGGCCGACGTCCGCCGCGACCGGGTGGTGCTGGTGGGTGCCGGCGGGGCCGGGACGGCGGTCGCGCACGCCCTGGCCGGGCTGGGGGTCGGCGAGCTGTCGGTGGTCGAGACCGACCTCGCCCGGGCGCAGCGGCTGGCCTCCTCGCTCGAGGGGGTCCGCGACCGGACGGCGGTGACCGTCGCCACCGCCGACCGGCTGCCGGAGCTGCTGGCGGGCGCGGCGGGGCTGGTGAACGCCACGCCGATGGGCATGGTGGCGCACCCCGGCTCGCCGGTGCCGCCCGAGCTCCTGCGCCCCGAGCTGTGGGTGGCCGACATCGTGTACCGGCCCCTGCACACCGAGCTGGTCCGCGCGGCCCGCGCCCTGGGCTGCCAGGTGCTGACCGGCGCGGCGATGGCGGTCAACCAGGCGGCCCACGCCTTCGAGCTGGTCACGGGTCGACCGGCGGACCGCGCGGCCATGGCCGCGGATTTCGACCTGCTCGTCGCCGACGAGGTCGGCGCGACCGGTTCCCGGACCGCGGCCGATCCCGGTCGCGCGCCCGTCGCCGAAGCGCAGAACGCACGAGCCCAACGAAGGGAATGACCATGTCCTCTCATCCCCGACCGCCCCGCGCGCTGCTCCTGGCGTCCGTCCTGCCGCTGCTACTGGCGACGGCATGCGGTGGGGGCGGCGACACGGGCGGCACCGGTGGCTCCGGCGCTCCAGCGCCGGTGGAGCTGACCCTGGCCCACAGCTACACCGACCAGCAGCCGCAGCATCGGTGCGGCGCCCAGGTGATCGCCGACCAGGTCGCGGCGGCGAACGTCGGGCTGAGCGTGGAGATCTTCCCGAACAGCCAGCTCGGCGGCGACGCCGACCGCTTCCAGTCGGTCGCCGCGGGGGACATCGACATCGACATCCAGGGCGCCTCCGCGCTCGGCGCGTCCCACGCGCCGATGAGCGTGGTCGACGCCGCCTACGCCTTCGACGACGCCGAGCACCTGGCCCGGTTCTTCGCCGACCCCGCCTCCGACGAGCTCAAGAGCGGCTTCGCCGAGGCGACCGGGGTGCAGGTGCTGGGCGCGTGGTCGGCTGGAGCCCGGCAGTTCACCGCCAACCAGCCCATCCGTCAGCCCGCCGACCTGCAGGGGCTGCGCATGCGCTTCCCCAACTCGCCGCAGTTCCTGATGAACGCCCGCGCGCTGGGCGCGAACCCGACGGAGGTCGCCTTCGAGGAGCTCTACCTGGCGCTGCAGCAGGGCACCGTCGACGGCCAGGAGAACCCGATCGTCAACATCGACGCGCTGAACCTCGGTGAGGTGCAGGACTTCCTGAGCCTGTCGGGCCACCAGCAGAACTCGAACCTGGTCATCCTCGGGCCGGTCTGGGAGGAGCTCTCGCCCGAGCAGCAGCAGGCGCTCTCGGCGGCGGTCGACAGCGCGGTGGAGCAGGTGCCCGGCTGCGTCGCCGAGGATGAGACGCGGATCCTCGACGAGTACCGCACCGCCGGTGCGTTCCAGGTCGTCGAGGACGTCGACGTGGCGGCGTTCCGCGCGCAGGCCGAGCAGTACCTGCGCGCGAACCTCAGCCCCGAGCAGCTGCCCGTCTACGAGGCCATCCGCAACGCGGCCTCGTGACCGGCGGTTCGTCCCCGGCCCTCGGGGCCGGTCCGTCGCGGACCGGCCCCGGGGACGCCGTCCCCACCTTCCGGGGCCCGGTCGACCCCGCCGCGCTGGGGCCGACGCTCGTCCACGAGCACGTCTTCGTCGGCCACCCCGAGCTCGACCTCAACCACCCGCACCCCGAGTGGGACCCCGACCGCGCGATCGAGGACGCCGTCGAGCGGCTGACCCGGCTGCACGGCCTGGGGGTGCGCACGGTGGTGGACCTGACTGTGCTGGGCCTGGGCCGCGACGTCGCCCGGCTGGCCGCGGTGGCCGAGCGGGTCCCGCTGCACCTGGTCGCGGCCACCGGCTACTACACCGCGGACGTGCTACCGGCGTTCTTCGGCACGCACGGGCCGGGTCGGCCGGTCGGCGGTCCCGACCCGCTGGTCGAGTTCTTCGTGCGCGACATCGAGGAGGGCATCGCAGGCACCGGGGTCCGGGCCGGGATGCTCAAGGTGGTCACGGACGAGCCGGGCATCACCCCGGACGTCGCGCGGGTGATGTCCGCCGCCGCCGAGGCGCACGTGCGCACCGGTGTCACGATCACGACGCACAGCCGCCCGGCCAGCCGCACCGGCCCGGCCCAGCAGGAGTTCCTCGGCGCCCGCGGCGTCCCGCCTGAGCGCATCATCATCGGCCACAGCGGCGACAGCGAGGACCTCGACCAGCTTCGTGCGCTGATGGACGCCGGCTCCACGATCGGCATGGACCGCTTCGGCATGGAGCACGTGCTCCCCGACGAGCGGCGGGTCGCCACCGTCCTCGCGCTGCTCGCCGAAGGGTACGCCGACCGGATGGTGCTCTCGCACGACGCGGCCTGCTTCAGCCGGGTGACCCCGCCGTCGTGGCGGGCGGTCCACGCCCCCCACTGGCACTACGAGAACCTGTCCCGCCGCGTGCTGCCGATGCTGCGCGCCGGCGGGGCGAGCGCGGCGGACCTGCACCGGATGCTGGTGGTCAACCCGGCGCGGCTGCTGGCGCCCGGGCCCGCGCGACGACGGCACGCCCCGGTAGCCGGGGCCGCACCGACGCCGCGGCCGTCCTAGAGTCAAGGCCTGCTCTTCGCCGCGTCCCGGGAGGTCGTCGTTGGTCGCCTCGTCCGTGCCGCCCGAGGACCGCACCCGCGACGCCGACCGCACGCGCGCCGAGATCCTCGACGTCGCCACGAGGGTGTTCGCCGACCAGGGCTACTCCGGTGCCCGGGTGGATGAGATCGCCGCCCGCACCAGCACCACCAAGCGGATGCTCTACTACTACTTCGGCAGCAAGGAAGGCCTCTACCTGGCCGTGCTGGAGCGGGCCTACGCCGGCATCCGCGCGCTCGAGCGGCAGCTCGACGTCGAGCACCTGCCCCCGGTGCGGGCCATCCGCCAGCTCGCCGAGCTCACCTTCGACCACCACGAGTCGCACCCCGACTTCATCCGACTGGTCAGCATCGAGAACATCCACCGCGCGGAGCACCTGGTGGCCTCTCCGATGCTGGAGGAGCTGGCCGGGCCCGCGCTGCAGGTGCTGACCGGGATCCTGGAGCGCGGCCGCGCCGAGGGCCTGTTCCGCGACGACGTCGACGCGCTCGACGTGCACATGGTGATCAGCGCGTTCTGCGTGTTCCGCATCGCCAACCGGCACACCTGGAGCGCGATCTTCCGGCGCGACATGCTCGACCCGGCCCGCCGCGAGCACTACCGCGCGCTGCTGGGCGATCTGGTGCTGGACTACCTGACCGCGCGCTGACCTCCCGCCCGTGCGTCCACCCTTGACAACCCCGACCGGGTTAACTCACCATCCGGTACCTCACTAAACGGTACATAACCGTTCAGTACATACGCGCCACCCGCTGGTCTGCCCTGTCCCGCATCGTCGCCTCCTCAGGGAGCCCTCCGTGACCTCGCCAGAAGAGCCCGCCCACGCACCCGCACCCGGCTCCGCCGTCCCCCTGCCACCCGCGGGCAAGCCGCGCAAGGCGGCGCTGGCCGCCTGGATCGGCAGCGCTCTGGAGTACTACGACTTCTTCATCTACGGCACCGCCGCCGCCCTCGTCTTCAACAAGATCTTCTTCCCGTCCTCGGACCCGGCGGTCGGCACGCTGCTCTCCCTGGCCACGTTCGGCGTCGGCTACGTCGCCCGCCCGATCGGCGCGATCGTGCTCGGTCACATCGGCGACCGGTTCGGCCGCAAACGGGTGCTGGTGCTGACGATCCTGCTGATGGGCGCGGCCACCTTCCTGGTCGGCTGCCTGCCCGACTACGAGCAGATCGGCACGCTGGCCCCGGTGCTGCTGGTCGTGCTGCGGCTGCTGCAGGGGCTGTCCGCGGGCGGCGAGCAGGCCGGCGCGAACTCGATGAGCATCGAGCACGCCCCCGACCACCGGCGCGCCTTCTTCACCAGCTTCACCCTCAGCGGCACCCAGGCCGGGTCCATCCTGGCCACCGCGGTGTTCCTGCCGGTCGCGGCGATGCCCGAGGAGACCCTGCTGTCCTGGGGCTGGCGGGTGCCGTTCTGGCTGTCGGCGATCGTCGTCGTGGTCGCCTTCGTCATCCGGCGCACACTCGACGAGACGCCGGTGTTCACCGAGGAGGTCGAGCGGGGCAAGCGCCCCGAGCTGCCGCTGGCCGTGCTGTTCCGCGACCACTGGGCCGACGTCCTGCGCGTCGTCCTGGCCGCCACCGTCGCCTCGGTCAGCACGATCTTCGGCGTGTTCGCGCTGGCGTTCGCGGTGGAACCCGGCGGTCTGGACCGCTCGGTCATGCTGTGGGTCGCGATCCTGGCCAACGTCGTCGCGCTGGGCGCGATCCCGCTGCTGGCCGCGCTGGCCGACCGGGTCGGGCGCAAGCCGGTGTTCATCGCCGGGACGCTGGGCAGCGCGGTGCTCGTCGGGGCCTACCTGTGGTCCATCACCACGGGGTCCTACGTGCTCATCTTCGTGATCGGCGTGCTGCTGTCCGGAGTGGTCTACAGCGCGCCCAACGGGGTCTGGCCCGCCTTCTACGCCGAGATGTTCCCGACGAAGGTGCGGCTGTCCGGGATGGCGCTGGGCACCCAGATCGGCTTCGCGATCGGTGGCTTCGCGCCCACCATCGCGGCGTCGCTGGCCGGCGGGGAGCTGTCGGGCTGGCTCCCGGTGGCGATCTTCACCGCCGGGCTGTGCGTGGTCTCGGCGCTCGCCGCGGCCAGCGCGCGGGAGACCTACCGCACCCCGATGGCCGAGCTGGGCGCCAAGCGCCCGGCGAGCGCGGACGAGGGCGTCCGGGCGGCGTGACCGGGCCGGGCGCGGGGTCCACCTCACGGCGTGAGCCCCCGCGCCCGACCGGTGACCGCGGCACTGGCGGCCCACAGCCACTCCTGAATGTCCCGGTCGTAGGACACCTCCGGCGAGCGCGCCTCGGCGTCGCGCACGAAGTACCGGCCGGTCACGCCGTCGAGCTCAGGCGCGGTGGCCACGCGCAGGACGGCCGCGGCACCCTGCTCGGGGGTCAGCAGGAACCGCCGCAGCGCCCCGGCCAGCGGCGCCAGCACCGCGGGCAGGGCGTCCGCGGCGATCCGGGTGGCGACCACGCCGGGGTGCACCGCGTTCACCGTGACGCCGGTCCCGCGCAGCCGCTCGGCCAGCAGGTAGCCGCACATCACGGTCAGCAGCTTGGCCCGGGCGTAGGCCTGGAACGGCGCGAAGCGCACGTCCGGGTTCATCCGGCGCAGGTCCGCGACCTCGAACGGGTCGAGCAGCACCGGGCGCGGGCGGCGGCGCACCGGGAACCGGCGGGTGTCGGCGATCGTCGCCGACACCACGTTGACGACCCGGGCCGGTGCCCCCGCCCGCAGCGGCTCGAGCAGCAGGTCCGTCAGCGCGAAGGCGGCCAGGTGGTCCACCGCCACGTGCATCTCCACGCCCTGCGCGGTCACCGCGCGCCGGCGGAGCAGCGCGCCGGCGTTGTTCACGAGCAGGTGTAGCTCGGGGTGGCGCGAGCGCACCCCGGCGGCCAGCTCGTGCACGGCCGCGAGGTCGGCGAGGTCGGCGGCCCGCGCGTCCAGCCGGTCGACGCCGATCCGCGCGGCCACCTCGGCGCGCAGCCGCTCGCCGTCGGCGGGGGTGCGGATCACCGCGACCACGGTGTGGCCGCGCCGGGCCAGCTCGGTCACCAGCACCCGACCCATGCCGCCCGCGGCCCCGGTCACCACGGCGACCTTCCCGCTGGGAGGTGCGGCTGGCTCGGTCATGGCGGCTCCCCGGTCGCGGTGCGGGCGGGCTCCCGCCCCCGGCGCCACGATGCCGGGACCGCACCGGGGTGTCCGCGTCGCAGGACGCGCGCGGATGTGCAGAAGGACGCAGATCAGCCGGTGGGTCGCCAGCCCAGCGCCGGCCCGAGGCGGGTGGCCATGTCGGTGAGGATCTGCACGTAGTCGTCGGGCTCGAAGCTGAACGGCAGCGCGAACGCCACCTCGTCGACCTCCTGGAACCCGGCGTGGGCGTGCAGCTGCTCGGCGACCTCCTCGGACGTGCCGATCAGGTCGCGGGCGAAGAGCATCCGGGCGGGCCCCTGCGGGCTCGCGGTCCGGGGCGTGCGGGCCTCGACGTAGGCGGCGTACCTGGCCCGCTGCTCGGCGGTGGCGCTGTCGGTGGGGATGACGACCAGCCCCTGCGAGACGCGCGCGGCGTCGCCGTCGGGGTGGGCGGCGCGGAAGGCCCGGATCGACGCGCGTTGGACCTCGGCGAAGTCCACCGGGGCGTCCGGGTCCTCGGCGCCGCTCTCGACCTTGACGACGCTGCTGGTCAACAGGTTCAGGCCCTGCTCACCGGCCCAGCGCGCGGACTTCCGGCTCGCCGCGCCGTACCACAGCCTGCCGGCGAGCCCGGGGGAGTGCGGCTGCACCCGCTCGGAGAACTCCTCGAAGCCCTGCCGGCCGCGGAAGTCGCTGGCCGGCTCGCCGCGCACCAGCCGCAGCAGCCGCGCCACCCGCTCGGTGGTGAAGTCCTCCACGTCGCCGGTGTCGGGGTAGAGGGCCCCGCGCACCCGCTCGTAGTTCATCGGCGGGCCGACGCTGAACCCCGGGTTGAGCCTGCCCCCGGACAGCACGTCCACGGTGGCCCAGTCCTCGGCGACGCGCAGCGGGTTCTCCCAGCCCAGCGGCGTGACGGCGGTGCCCAGCTCGATGCGCCGGGTGCGCTGGCTGGCCGCGGCGAGCACCGCGACCGGGGAGGAGATGCCGAACTGCAGGTGCCGGTGGCGCAACCAGGCGCTGTCGAAGCCCAGCCGCTCGCCCAGCTCGATGATCTGCAGCGTGGTCTCGTGGCCCGCCGCGGGGTCGTCGGCGTCGAACAGGCCGATGGTCAGGAACCCCATCCGCCGCAGCGGTTGCCCGGCGACCGGCATTCGCCCTCCCGAGCCGCGAACTCGATCTTCCGGTGACGATGGTGGCCCCGGTCGGTGGACGGGGCAAGCGCCGGGAGCGGCGTGACCGCGGTGGCCACCGGCACGTGCACCAGCGCGTCGACGCTCTCGGCGACCGGGCCCGCCTCGACGCGGAAGTCGGTGTCGCGGACCGGGTCGTACACCGGGCCGATCATCCGGGTCACCAGCGGTTCGGACGCCCACCTCCGGATGCCCCGCGGAGCGCCGTCCAGGTCGTCCAGCGCCAGCAGCACCGGCTCCGGGGCCCCGGCGAGCAGCGCCTCGGTGAAGCCCGGGGCCACCTGCGGGACCGGGAACGGGACGCTGCCGCGCCCGAAGGTCAGCGCGACGACGGCGTACCCGTCGCCCAGGGCCTGCCGCAGGAGCCCGCCTGCGTTGGGGTGGTTCTCCCACGGCGAGGTCGGGATGACCCGTTCCGGCGCCGCGACGACGTGCGCGGTGCCGCCCCAGTGCGCGACGCGCTGCCCGGTGCGCCGGTGCCACGCGAGGTCGCGGCGGGCGAGCTCGCGCTCCACCGACGCCAGGTCCTCGGGGTCGTCGCCGTCGGAGGTGTCGTGCACGACCCGCACCGGGTCCTCGGGGTGCTCGCGCGCGTAGGAGCGCAGCCACCGCAGGACCGCGGCGGCCTCCCGGTGGTGCAGGAAGCCCTGGCTCGCCCGCAGCAGGGCGTCCGGGTCGCCCTCGCCCGTGCGCACCCACAGGTCGAGCGCCCGCGCGGTGCGGTAGGGCTGGTCGGTGCCCTCGATCGCCACCGCGCGCACGCCGTCGGCGACGAGGGCGCGCAGCAGGGCGTGGGTGGCCAGCACCAGCTCGCGCGCGGAGCGCACCGCCGAGGCGATGCCGACCACCGCCTTCCCCGACAGCGCGGGCGGCAACTCGGGCACCCCCTCGAGCGACAGCGGTCGCACGTGCTCCGACACCCAGCGGCTGACCTCGTCCGGTCCGACGTCCACACCCCGACGCTAGGAGGTGAAGTCGGGTCGAGGTCAACCGCTGGTGACCGAGGCATCCCGGTCGATCCCGCGCCGCACCAGCCCCGGCGGCCGAGCCGGCCCGCGCCCGGCGGCCCGCAGCAGGGTGCCGACCTCCCGGTCGGCCGCCAGGGTGCCGGGCGGCCAACGCCATCATGTCCGGCACGGTGGACGGGTCGACGTGCGCGGACCGGTCCCACGCCCGGGAGCGGCGCAGCGCCTCCTTGTGCTGCACGCCCGCGTGCCGCACCCCGCACCACCAGCGCCGCCGCGGGCGGCTTCCCGCCCACGGCCACGGCGGCCAGCAGCGCGGGGTCGTCGGTGACGGCGGCCGTGCCGTCCACGTGCGCGACCTCGGTCCGGCCCGGCACCGCGGCGGCGAGCGAGACGCGGTCGTCGGACAGCACGTTGTGGGAGGTGTCGGTGCGCAGGTTCCCGCGCCGGTCCGGGATCGCCAGGGTCGCGCCGTCCAGCACGCGGAGGAACCCGGCGCCGTCGCCGCGCGGGCTGGTGTCGCCGTGGCCGGCCCTGATGATCGCACCCGGACGGGGCCGACCCGGGCCCGGGCGGGCGGCCGGGAGGGCCGCCCGCCCGGCGCGGCTCACTTCTTCTTGACCGCGCTCTTCGTGCTCGCGGTCGCCGGGCTCGCGGAGGCGCCGTTCGAGCCGGGGTCGTCCGCGTCGGCCAGCTCCAGCTCCGCGGTCGCCTGCACCAGTGCGAGCAGGTCGGGGTCGAGGCCGGGGGCGAACTCCTCCGGGCGCTCCACCGCGATGTCCATCGGGAACCCGTCGGGCATCTGCTCGGTGCTCAGCGTGCCCCCGCCCACGGCGGCCGGGGCCGAGCCGCGGTAGATCTTGCCGGCCTCGGAGAGGTTGTCGGCGCTGAACGTGTACTGCTTGAGGTGCAGGCCCTGGTCGAGCAGCTTCTTGACCTCCGGGAACCGCTCCGCGTCGGTCTTCGGGATCGGCAGCGTCCTGCCCCAGTCGATCCCCAGGCTCTCCAGCGCCTTGGCGTAGGCGTTCTCGTGGGCCTGGTCGCGCACGATCAGGTAGGAGATCGTCGCCCGCGCGGTCTTGTTGCTGGTCATCTCGTAGATGCGGCACTTCTGCAGCCGCCCGGTCGACTCCAGCATCAGGTTGTAGAGCAGGTCGAGCACCAGGTTGCCGCTGTTGTAGACGTAGGAGCCCGACCACGGGTTGCCCGCGGAGTCCACCGGCAGCGCGCCCTGCCCGGCGACCAGGTAGTGGTGGATGTTGCCCATGCTCAGCGCGTCGGAGAGCGGTGTGGCCCCGCCCTTGCCGGGCTCGTCCACCGGCTTGGTCGCCTTGCCGTTGTAGCGGGGCGAGCCGTCGGTCAGCCGGGCGATCGTGGTGCCGATCAGCTCGACGTGGCTGATCTCCTCGGTGCCCACCCCGTAGAGCAGGTCCCGGTAGGGCTTGCCGGTCGCGCCGCGGAAGTTGAAGCTCTGGAACAGGTACTGGATCATCGTGCGCATCTCGCCGAACTGCCCGCCCAGCCCCTCCTGCAAGGCGTTGGCGGCGGCCGGGTCCGGCTCGTCGGGCACGATCTCGTTGATCAGCTTCTGCACGTGCAGGAACACGAGGAACTCCTCGTCGTCAGCGGCGGGCGGCCCGTTCGGATCTCCCGGTGGTGCTGGACTGCCATGCCCGCAACCGCGCGGTGTACCCCTCTGCGGCGACTTATTCTTCGAATCGGCCTCCGGGATGGGCTCGCCGGTCGGGCAGCGCGTGGCCGCGCGCGGTCGCAGACTGGGCCGGTGCCCGAGGACGACGGCTGCCCGAAGCGCATGGAGTACGGGCCGTGCGGTGGAGTGCGCCCGGACCTGACCTGCGAGATGGCCGCCCACCCGTGCCCGTTCGCGGTGGGCGGTGAGGTCGTGGCCTGGCACGGCGAGGAACCCCCGGCGCCTGGGCCCTCGGCCCTGCTGGAGCGGGCGCGGACCCGCCCGGTCGTGCTGACCGACCTCACCGTCCGGCCGTTCGACGCGGCGAACGTGCGGGCCGTGACCCGGATCCTGGCCGGGTCGTGCGACGCCCTGCTGGTCGGCGAGCACCACGGGCGCCCGGACTTCCCGCCGGCGCTGATGGCGACGCTGATCCGCGACATGGGCGGGCAGCCCGTGATCACCCTGAGCTGCCGCGACCGCAACCGGGTGGTGCTCGAGCAGGAGGTCGCCGGGCTGGCCGAGGTCGGGGTGGCCGGGGTGCTGTGCGTGACCGGCGACGGCCGCGCGCCCGGGGTGCGCCTCGGCGCCACCCAGGTCTTCGACGTCGACGGCACCCGGCTGGCCGCGCTGGCCGCGGCGGCCGGGCTGGTGGCGGCGGTGCCCGAGGCGCCCGACGCGCCCCCGGTGCCGATCCGCCCGGCGCGACTGCGCGAGAAGCAGCGCGCCGGGGCCCGGCTCGCCGTGCTCAACCACGTGGGCTCGGTCGACCGGCTGGCGGCATTCGCCGCCGCCGCGCGGGCCGCGGGGGCGACCGTGCCGCTCGTCGCCGGGGTCGCGGTCTACACCGACGAGCACTCGGCCTCGGTGCTGCAGCGCTTCCCGGGTCTGCACCTCGACCCGGAGCAGGTCGACGCGGTGCTGCGGGCGCCCGACCCGGTCGCCGCCGGGATCGCCGCCGCCGTGGCCGAGGCGCGCGCTTTGCTCGCCGTCGACGGGGTAGTCGGGGTCAACCTGTCCGGGTCGGCCTCGGCCCGCGGGGTGGAGTTCGCGGCCGGGATCAAGGCCGAGGTGGGTCGGCGGATCAGCGGAGGGCGGGCGACATGACGGGGAACGCGACCGAGCGGGGCGCAGCGGAGGAGGGACCGGCGGAGGAGGACTCGGCGATGGAGGCCGAGTTCGACGTGGTGGCCGGCTGGACCCGCGACGCGGTGGCCGCGCTCGGCCCCGACCACGCCGTCCCGGCCGCCTGCCGCGGCACCGCCAGCCCGCCCGCGCTGACCTGGCTGGGCGAGGCGTGCGAACTGGCCGCCGGTTCGCGGCTGGTCGACGCGGGCGCCGGGGTCGGCGGCCCGGCGGCGTTCGCCGCGGAGCGCTTCGGCGTGCGCCCGGTGCTGGTGGATCCCATGGTCGGGGCCTGCCGGGCGGCGCGCGAGCTGTTCGGCTTCCCAACGGCGGCCGGCACCGGCGACCGGCTGCCCCTGGCCACCGGCACCGCCGACGCCGTGTGGTGCCTCGGGGTGCTGTGCACGACCGAGGCGAAGGGCGCGCTGCTGGCCGCGCTGCACCGGGTGCTGGCGCCCGGGCGCCCGCTCGGGCTGTTCGTACTGGTGGCCGAGCGGCAGCCGGTGCTGGACGCCCCGGAGGGCAACTCCTTCCCCACCCACGACGAGCTGGCGCGCGCGCTCGACGTGGCCGGCTTCGACGTCGTCCAGCAGGTGGCGGCGGCCGACCTGCCCGCCACCCCGCGCTCGTGGCAGGAGCGCATCGACCGGGTGGAGCGGGCCGTCGCCGACGCGCACGGCGACGACCCGCGGTTCGGCCAGGCCGGCGAGCAGCAGGAGCGGATGGGCCGGCTGCTGGGCTCCGGGGCGGTCGCCGGGTGGTTGCTGCACGCCACCGCCCGCTGACCGCGTCCCGATCGGTCTGATGTGGACGGTGCACGCCGCCGTGCCGCGCTGCGACGACGGCGTGCACCCGCTCAGTGCCGCGGCTAATCAGCAGGCCAGCGCGGCTCGGCCGCCGGGTCGATGCCCAGCGCCGCCTTCCCGATCGTCTCCACCGCCACGTCGTTGGACGGCGGGTGGAACTGCCCGGCCCGCACGTCGCGGTAGTAGCGCTCCAGCGGCAGCTTCCGGAAGATGCCGTGCCCCCCGACCATCCGCACGCAGCGGTCGACCGCGGCGTCGGCCGCGTTCACCGAGACGTACTTGAGGGCCTGGATGTCCGAGGGCTGCAGCAGCTCCCCCGCGGCCCGGCGGGTGATCACGTCGTTGAGCATCGCCTCGGCCGGGCGCAGGGCCAGCTCGATCTCCGCGGCGCTGCTCACCTGGGCGGGCTGGCGGGCCATCGGCAGCGAGGCCCCGGTGACGGTCCGCCCGCCGACGTAGTCGTAGGCGAACCGCGCGGCGCTGCGGGCGATGCCCAGGTAGACCGCGGCGATCGAGACCGCGAACCAGGCGAACGTGCGCTCCTGGGCGGCGTCCCACACCGGCGGGGCGCTCGGGTCGCTGCCGCGCTGGACGGCGGCATCGGGCACGAACACGTCCTCGAAGACGACGTCCCACGAGCCGGTCCCGCGCATCGCCATGGTGTCCCAGGTGTCGACGAACCTCAGCCCGGGCGTGTCGCGGCCCAGGCCGAACAGCAGCAGCCGGCCGGTCTCGGTGTCGGCCGCGGTGCCCCAGAAGAACTGCAGCACCGGGGCCAGCGAGCAGAACGACTTGCGGCCCTTGATCAGGTAGCCGCCCTCGACGGGGTGCGCCGGGGTCGAGGACGTGCGGACGTTGAGGCCGGTGGCGGCGTCGGTGAGGCTGCCGCCGACGATCACCCCGGCGGCGACCATCCGGAAGATCGGCTCCGCGGCGCGCTCACCGCCCTTCCAACCCTCGGCGGCCGCGCCGACGCCGAACAGGTGCATGTTGGTGGCCAGCGCGGTCGACGCGCAGGCCCCGGCGATGATCTTCTGGCAGGCGGCGAAGGTGGCCAGGTCGACACCGCCTCCCCCCAGCTCGGTGGGCACCACCGAGCTGAGGTAGCCCACCTCCTTCATGCGTTCGACGTTCTCGAACGGGAAACGGGCCTCCCGATCGATCTCGGCGGCCCGCGGAGCGAACTCCTCGGCCAGCTGGGTGGCGATCTTGGTCCACTCGGTCATCTCACGGCTCCGGGTTCACGGCTCGACGACGATCTTGCAGTGCTCTTCGGGGTCGCCGAGCGCCTCGAACGCCCACGGGACGCGGTCCAGCCCGACCCTGGCGGTGACCAGCGGGGCCACGTCGATCTCGCCCTCGGCGATCGAGCGCAGCGACGCGGCGAACTCCTCGGGGGTGTAACCGAGGACGAACTGGAGGTTCAGCTCCTTGCTGATGGCGAAGTACGGGTTCACCGTGTCGGCGTTCATGCACACCCCGACGACCACCACCCGCGACTGCGCGGGCGCGCAGCGCAGGATGTCGTCGAGGATCCCGGGCACGCCGATCGCCTCGAACACGACCACCGGCGCGCCCGTGCCTGCCCGGGCCCAGGCCGTCTCCTCGCGCGGGTCGACGACGTCGGTGGCGCCCAGCCCGGCGGCCAGCGCGCGGCGGGCGGGGGAGAAGTCGGCGGCCACGATCGACTCCACGCCGCGCACCTTCAGCGCCCCGATCACCGCCAGCCCGACCGGACCGCAGCCCAGCACGACGGCCTTCTGCCCGGCCTCGACGCCGGAGCGGTTGACCGCGTGCAGGCCCACCGCCATCGGCTCGGTGAGCGCCGCGTGGTGGGCGGGCAGCCCGTTGGGGACCTCCTGCAGCAGCGGCACCGACAGCACGATCCGCTCGCCGTAGCCCGCCTTGATCCGGTTCGAGTAGACGATGGCGTCGATGCCCGAGCCGTCCGGGCGGGGCAGCACCGGGAACGCGGTGACCAGCGTCCCGGCCGGCGGGGCGGTCGTGCCCGGCCCGGCCTCGAGCACCTCGCCGGCGAACTCGTGGCCCATGTAGACGTCGCGCGACAGGTCGAGCTCCTCGCCGCCCATGCGCGGCACGCCCTGCATGGTCCGATCCAGCGCCAGCATGTCCGCGCCGTGCTTGGCGAAGTGCAGGTCCGACCCGCAGATGCCGCACGCCTTCACCTGCACGAGCACCTGGCCCGGCCCCGGGACGGGCTCCGGCACGTCCTCGCGGACGAGGATCTCCCCGGAGTTGAGCACCGCGGCGCGCATCAGGCCTGCCCCTGCTGCTGCGGCGCCGCGCCGGCCTGCTCGACAGCGTGGCTCTTGATCGCGTTGACGACCGCCTCGCCGGCCCGGCCGAAGATCTGCTCGCGCTTGCCGACCGCCCAGTCGTGGGAGGCCTTCGGCGCGGCCAGCCGGCCCTTGAAGTGCGGGATCACGTGCCGGGCGAACAGCCGGTACGACTCGATGGTCGCCGCGGGGGCGGCCCAGTCGTGGCCGAGCTGCAGGAACGTGCCGAACCCGCCGGACTGGTCGAGCAGCTTCTCGACGTAGGCGATCGCGTCGTCCGGGGTGCCGATCATCGCGCGTCCGCTGGCCGCGTACTGCTCGATGAACGCGGTGTCGGAGACCTCGCCGTCGCCGCCGTCGGCGAGCGGGACGAACCCGGCGCCGCCGCCGAAGTAGTTGGCGAAGTCGCGCAGCCCGTGCCGGCAGTCCTCGACGGCCTGCTCGCGGGTCTCGGCGATGTGCATCTGGCCCAGCACCCGCCAGGTGGAGCGGTCCGGCGCCGGGCGGCCTGCCTTGGCGGCCTGCTCCTCGACGATGCCCCAGGCGTTGCCGATGGCCGCGAAGCCCTCCGCGGCCGCCGACATCGACAGCGACAGCAGCGACGCCCCGTACTGGCCGGCCAGGCGGGGCCCGGACGGCGAGACCATCGCCGCGACCGCGATCTCCGGGTGCGGCCACTGGTAGGGCCGCAGCTGCAGGCGCGCCTCGCGCATGGTGAACCAGTCGGTCTCCCGGGTCACCGGCTCCTCGCTGGAGAACAGCGCGGTCACCGCCTCCAGCGCCTCCTCGTGGCGGCGGCGCTGCTCGACCGGGTCGATGCCCATCACGAACGCGTCGGTGGGCAGCGCCCCCGGGCCGGTGCCGAAGATCAGCCGGCCGCGGGTGAGGTGGTCGAGCAGGCAGATCCGGTCGGCCAGCAACCACGGGTGGTGGTAGGGCATCGAGACGACGCCGGTGCCCAGCCGGATGTTCTTGGTGCGCTGCGCGGCGGCGGCGATGAAGATCTCCGGGCTGCCGATCAGCTCGTAGCCGCCCGAGTGGTGCTCGCCCACCCAGGCCTCGTCGAAGCCGAACCGGTCGAGCGCCTCGATGCGCTCCAGGTCGTACTCCAAGGCCAGCGTCGGGTCCTGGCCGTAGGGGTGGAACGGGGCGTAGAAGACCCCGAAGTTCAGCGGACGGCTCATCTCACTTCCCCCAACCGATGCCGCGCAGCCAGTCCAGCAGCGCGGTGTTCACCTCGTCGGCCTTCTCCTGCTGGACCCAGTGCCCGGCGTCGTCGACGAGCACGTTGCCGCGGAAGTCGGTGAGCCACTCGCCCTGGCGGTCGGGCGGGGCCATGACCAGCACCGGGTCCAGCGCGCCGCCGATGAACAGGCTCGGCGCGCCGACCTTCGCCCCCGCCAGCTGCGGGGTCGTCTCCCAGTTGCGGTCGAAGTTGCGGTACCAGTTCAGCCCGCCGGTGAACCCGGTGCGGGTGAACTCGGCGATGTAGAAGTCCAGCTCCTGCTGCGAGAGCCAGTCCGGCAGCGCGTCCGGCTCGGGGAACCGGGCGACGAACCCGCGCCCGTCGTCGGCGTTCGAGTCGATCGAGCCGCCCCGGTCGGTGCGCACGCCGCAGAGCATCCGGCGCATGGCCGTGGCCGGGTCGCCGTTCAGCTCGGCGTCGGCGACCCCGGGCTCCTGGAAGTAGAGGATGTAGAAGAACCTGCCGTCGAACACCTGGCGCCACAGCTGGGTGGGCGGCGCGGGCGGGCGAGGGCTGAACGGCACGCTCATCCCGCACACCCCGGCCACCCGGTCCGGGTGCAGCAGCGCGGTCTGCCAGACCACCATCGAGCCCCAGTCGTGCCCGACGAACACCGCCTTCTCGGCGCCGATGTCGTCGAGCAGGCCGATCAGGTCGTCGGTCAGGTGCGTGATGTCGTAGTCGCCGATCGCCTCGGGCCGCGAGCTGCGGCCGTAGCCGCGCTGGTCGGGGGCGAGGACCCGGTAGCCCGCCGCGCCCAGCGCCGGCAGCTGGTGGCGCCACGAGTAGGCCAGCTCGGGGAAGCCGTGGGCGAGGATCACCGGTGGCCCGTCCGCCGGCCCGTCCTCGAGGACGTGCAGCTCGACTCCGTTCACAGCGACTGTGCGCTCAGCGGCCACGGTGCCACCTTCCTGGTAACGGTCGTTGCCAGGAACCTAAGGTATGGTCACGTGCGTTGCCAAGACTTGACGAGACCAACAGGCCGGCCCGCTGGGCGGGCGTGCCCGCGGCCGACAGGGTGGCCGAGCGCCGCGCCCTGCTGCTCGACGCGGGTCTCGAACTGCTGGGCACCCTCGGGCTGGCGGGCACCACGGTCCGCGGCGTCTGCGCCGCCGCCCGGCTCAACGCCCGGTACTTCTACGAGAGCTTCCCCGACATCGACGCCCTGGTCGTCGCGGTGTTCGACCGGGTCGTGGAGGAGCTGCGCGAGGCGGGCGACGCCGCGGTGCGGGCGGCGGGGACCGACCCGGTGGCCCGGGTGCGCGCGCTCGTGGCCACGACCGCCGAGTTCGTCGACACCGACCGCCGCCGTGCCCGGGTGCTCTACGTCGAGGGCCGGGCGCACGAGCAGCTGCTGCACCGGCGGCTCGAGTCCGGCTCGCTGATCGCCGGGCTGATCGCGACCGAGACCGGCGGCGAGGAGCCCGGCGTCGCGCACCGGGTGGTGGCCGCGTTCCTGGTCGGCGGGTTCAGCGAGCTGCTGATGCGCTGGCTCGACGGCGAGATCCCGGTCGAGCGCGACCGGCTCGTGCGCGACACCACCGAGCTGTTCCTCGCCCTCGGTCGCGCCGGCGCCCGCCTCGCCAACCCCTGACCACGGTCAGCGGCCGGGGAAGTCGGCGGGGCGGCGCTCCAGGAAGGCGGCCACGCCCTCGGCGTGGTCGGCGGAGGCGAAGCACTCGGCGAGCGCGACGCCGGTGGCCCGGACGTGCGCCGGTAGGTCGCGGGCGAGCCCGTCGAGGGCGAGCTGCTTGGTCCGGGCGACCGCGAACGGCGAGGACGCCGCGATCCGGGCGGCCAGCCCCGCCGCCGCCGACGGCAGCTCCTCGGGGGTCACGACGGCGGTGGCGAAGCCGAGTGAGAGCGCCTCCGCGGCGCCGAGGTCCTCGCCGGTGTAGAGCAGGCGCAGGGCGGGGGCCAGGCCGATCTGGCGGGGCAGCAGCCAGGTGCCCGCGCCGGTGTCGCTGACCAGCCCGCGGTGCACGAAGTTCCACCGGAACCGCGCCCGGTCCGAGACGATCCGCAGGTCGGCCTGGGTGGCGAACTCCGCGCCCATGCCCACGGCCATCCCGTCGACCGCGGCGAGCACCGGCTTGGGGCAGCCGACCAGCAGCGGGATGCGCCCGCCCCGCTCGTCGGTCGGTCCGCCGTCGCCGCCGGGGCGGCCGCGGTCGTCCGGGCGGCGCCCGGCCAGGTCGGCGAGGTCGATCCCGGAGCAGAAGCTGCCCGGCACGCCGGTCACCACCAGCACCCGCACGTCGGGGTCGGCGCCCGCCCTGGCCACGGCCTCGCCGAACTCGCCGAGCATCGCGTAGGTCATCGCGCCGCGCTTGTCCGGGCGGTCGATCGTCACCGTGGCGACGCCGTCGGCCTGGTCGTAGCGGATCTCACGCATGTGCCGCCTCCTCTTCCCCGGGCCCGGGGTGCGGTGCCATGCTAGCTGAACGATCGTTTAGGGAGGGTTCGTGGACTTCGCGCTTCCGACGGAGCTGGCGCAACGGCTCTCCGAGCTCGACGCGTTCATCGACTCCGAGATCGTCCCGCTGCAGCACCAGGACGACAACGAGCGATTCTTCGACCACCGCCGCGAGTACGCCCGCACCGACTTCGAGAACGGCGGAGTGCCCCGCCGGGAATGGGAGGAACTGCTCCGGGAGATGTTCCGCCGGGCCGACGCCGCCGGGTGGCTGCGCTACGGCCTGCCCGCGGAGGTCGGCGGCTCGGACGGCTCCAACCTGGACATGGCGGTCATCCGCGAGCACCTCGCGCACCGCGGGCTCGGCCTGCACAACGACCTGCAGAACGAGTCGTCGGTGGTCGGGAACTTCCCGTTCGTGCACATGATGCTGGAATACGGAACGGCCGAGCAGAAAGCGCAGTTCCTGGAGTCGATGCTCACCCGGACCACCCGGATCGGATTCGGGCTGACCGAGCCCGAGCACGGCAGCGACGCCACCTGGATGGAGACCACCGCCGTACGCGATGGTGGCGACTGGATCATCGTGCACGAGAACCGCATCCGGCAGGCGGCCTCCGGGGTCGGGGCCGGCCAGTACTGCATCGACCGCAGCGTCTCCTACGCGCGCGAGCGCAGGACGTTCGGCCGGCCCCTGGCCACCCGCCAGGAGATCCAGTGGCCGCTGGTGGAGCTGCAGACCGAGGCCGAGATGGTGCGCGGGCTGGTCCGCAAGACGGCCTGGGAGCTCGACCGGGTCCCGCACATGCAGATCAGCGACAAGGTCTCGATGTGCAACTACCGGGCCAACCGGCTGGTCTGCGAGGCCGCCGACCGCGCCATGCAGGTGCACGGTGGGCTCGGCAACACCCGGCACGTGCCGTTCGAGCACATCTACCGCCACCACCGCCGGTACCGGATCACCGAGGGGGCCGAGGAGATCCAGATGCGCAAGGTGGCCGGCTACCTGTTCGGCTTCGCCGGGCCGGGCAAGGTGCGGTCGTGACCGCGCCCGGTCCGTCGGCCGACCGCCCGGCCGTCACGTGATGGCCGCCCGCGCGCGAGTAGCGTGGCCCGTCCGCCGCCCAGGCCCCGGCGGATCGGACGGGAGGTGGCCCGGTGGCGGGTGCGGCAGGCTCCGACCCGACCGCCCGTCCGGCGCCGGTCGGCGAGGCGGCGATCCTGCAGGCGGCGATCGCGGTGATGGCCGAGCACGGCTACCACGGCACCTCGGTGCGCGACATCGCCGAGCGGGCCGGGCTGAGCGCGGGCGCGCTCTACCACCACTTCGCCTCCAAGCAGGAGGTGCTGGCCACGATCATGGAGCGCGGGATCAAGGCCCTGCTCAGCCGCACCCGCACCGCGCTGGACGGGGCCGGGGACGACCCGGTCGCCCGGCTGCGCGCGCTGGTCGAGGTGCAGATCCTGTTCCACCTGCAGGACCAGCGCGGCACGCTGCTGGGCACCAGCGAGCTGCGGGCGCTGGAGGAGCCGGTGCGCACCCGGCACCTGGCCAAGCGCGCCCAGCAGCAGCGGTTGTTCGACGCGGTGGTGGCCGACGGCGTGGAGCGGGGTGTGTTCGCCACGCCGTTGGCGTCGGAGGCGTCGCGGGCGATCGTGGTCATGTGCACCGGCGTGGCGGCGTGGTTCTCCCCGTCCGGGCGGCTGTCCGGACGGCAGCTCGTCGCGCGCTACCAGCGGTTGGCGCTGGCCATGGTGGGCGGGCCCGCCCCGGAGGACGACACGGGTTGAGGGGCCGGCGATGACGGCTCGTCCGGTCGAGGGCGCCCGGCGCGCCGACCCGGCCGCCGCCGCGGATCCCGCGGTGCTCGCCGAGCTGCTGGCCGCCCGGTTGAGCGGTGTGCTCGGCGCGGGCGTGCGGATCGTCGACCTGCGCCGGCTGACCGGGGGCGCCAGCCGCGAGACCTGGTCGTTCACCGCGCGGCTCGACGGCGACGACCGGCGGCTGGTGCTGCGCCGCGACCCGCCCGGCATGGGCCGGCCCGCGGGCATGGCCCTGGAGGCGGCCGCGATCGGCGCGGCGGGCGCGGCCGGCGTCGCGGTGCCCCACCTGGTCGACGCCGGCACCGACCCGGCCGTCGTCGGCGCGCCCTACCTGGTCACCGAGCACGTCGACGGCGAGACCATCGCCCGGCGGCTGCTGCGCGAGGACCGCTACGCCACGGCCCGCGCCGGTATGGCGGCCGAGCTGGGCGCCACCCTGGCCCGCATCCACGCGCTGCCGCTGGCCGAGGTGCCGGGCCTGCCCAGCATCGACCCGCTGGAGCACCTGCGGGCCTCCTACGACGCGCTCGGCGAGCCGCTGCCGACCATCGAGATCGCGCTGCACTGGCTGGCCGAGCACCGGCCGGAGCCGGTGGCGGACACCGTCGTCCACGGCGACTTCCGCACCGGCAACCTGATCATCGCCGAGGACGGCCTGCGCGCGGTGCTGGACTGGGAGATCGTGCACCGCGGCGACCCCCGCGAGGACCTGGGCTGGCTGTGCGTGAGGTGCTGGCGGTTCGGCTCGCCGCTGCCGGCGGGCGGGTTCGGCTCCGTCGAGCAGCTGCTCGACGGCTACGCCGGCGTCGCGGGCTGGCGTCCCGACCCGGCCGACGTGCTGTGGTGGCAGGTCTACGGCACCGCCCGCTGGGCCGTGGGCTGCCGGGGGATGGCCGAGCGGCACCTGTCCGGGCAGAGCCGCTCGGTGGAGCTGGCCGCGATCGGGCGCCGGGTGTGCGAGCAGGAGCACGACGTGCTGCTCGCGCTGGGGCTGCCCGCCGAGCCGAGCCCGCCACCGTCGGGGGAGCCCCTGCCGTGGTCCGACCTGCACGGTCGGCCCGCTTCACCGGAGCTGGTCGCCGCGGTGGCCGAGTTCCTGCGCACGGAGGTCATGGCGGCCACCGACGGCCGGCTGAACTTCCTGTCCCGGGTCGCGGCGAACGTGCTCGACGGCGTCGAGCGCGAGCTGCGCCTGGGCCCCGAGCAGGCGGGTCGGCAACGGAGCCGGCTCGCCGCCCTGGCCCGCGACGACCAGGCCGGGCTGGCGGCGGCCATCCGGTCGGGCGCGCTGGCCGCCGACGACCCGGCGGTGCTGGGCGCCGTGCGCGCCGCGGTGACCGACCGGCTCGCCGTGGCCAACCCGCGCTACCTGCAGCAGCCGGGCCGGTAGCGCCGTCAGCGGGAGATCGACGACGAGGAGGTCGAGCAGATCGTGAGCCGGTACGAGGACATCCGCTACGAGGTGGACGGCCACGTCGGCGTCCTGACGCTGGACCGGCCGGACGTGCACAACGCCCTGCGCCGGCGTACCTACGACGAGCTGACCGAGGTCGTCCGGACGACGACCGCCCGCGTGCTGGTGATCACCGGCGCCGGCCGGTCGTTCTGCTCCGGCGACGACGTCCGCGAGCTGATGGGCGGCGGCGAGGCGAGCTCGGCCCCACGACCGGCGCCGCGGCTCACCCCCGCGGCCGGCGCGCTGCTGGGGTCCGACGTCCCGGTGATCGCCGCGGTCAACGGCCCGGCCGTGGGCTGGGGTATGGAGCTGGCGCTGATGGCCGACCTGCGGGTCGCGGCGCGGCGGGCGCGGTTCGGCGAGCTGTTCGTGAAGCGCGGGCTGTGCAGCGACGTGGCGGGCATCGCCCGGCTCGCCCAGCTGGTCGGTCGCGAGCGGGCCGCCGAGCTGCTGTTCACCGGGGAGGTGATCGACGCCGAGCGGGCCGAGCGGATCGGGCTGGTCGGCCGGGTCGTCGACGACGAGCAGCTGCTGCCGGCGGCGCTGGAGCTGGCCGGGCGGATCGCGGCCAACCCGCCGCTGGCGGTCGCGGCGCTCAAGCGCGGGCTGCGCCGGGCGCTGGACCCGGACTGGTCCGAGCTGGGGGAGTGGGTCAGCACGACGCTGGGCGAGCTGTTCGCCACCGAGGACCACCGCGAGGGCGTGCGGTCGTTCCTGGAGAAGCGCGAGCCGCATTACGTCGGGCGCTGAGCGGGCCCGCGGCCGTCAGCGCGGCGGGCGCAGCCGGTCGGCCAGCAACCCCTGGAAGTGCGGGCAGGCCATGAGGTCGTCGTGCGGGCACTCCAGACCGCCCTCGAGCATGTCGAGCGCGGCACGCGCCCGGGCGATCCGCTCCAGCAGCCGCTCGCGGTGCCCGGTCATGACCTCGTGGCGGGTGGGTGCCGACCGCGCGGCCAGCATCGTCCGGATGTCGGGGAGGCCGAAGCCGGCCTCCTTCGAGATCAGGATGGCCGCCACCCGGTGCACGTCCGCGTCGGAGTAGCGACGGCGGTCGCCCTCGCGCGCCGGTGCCAGCAGCCCTTCCGCCTCCCAGTGCCGCAGCACGTGCGTCGGCAACCCGAACCGGGCCGCCACGTCGCCGATCGACCACATGCCGTTCATTGCAGTACCGCGCCGGTGCGCGTGTCCACCGGTGTGCGCTCACCGCTCGTCGACGCCCAGGCGGTGGCGGGGGGCGCCAACGTGCGGCGCCGGTCAGCGGAGGCGGTGGGCCAACCGCCCGAGGGCCAGGGCATGCGTCCCCGGGATGTGGCAGCGCTGTTATATTAGCACTGTGACATCTTCGGATCCCACGAGGTCCCGAGGTCGGTGGCAGCCGCTGCGGGACCTGCTCGCCGAGATCGAGGCTGAGATCGAGAACGTCTACGCAGCCCGGGGCCTGCACGACGTGCGCCCGCGGTACGTCCATCCCCTGATCCGACTGGCCCACACCGGGCCACTGACGATCCGCGAGCTCGCCGAGTCGCTCGGTCGCACCCACTCGGCGATCAGCCAGACCCTGGCCGGCATGCGCCGGGAAGGACTGATCGACTCCGAGCCCGGCGAGGACGCGCGCACCCGGCGGATCACCCTCACCGAGCGGGGCCGCTCGCTCGTACCGTTCCTCGAGGCGGAGTGGCGGGCCACCGAACAAGCGGTTGCTCAGCTCGACGACGAGGTCATGCCTCACTCCCTGAGCCGAGCGGTGATCGCCACCACGGAGGCGCTGCGCCGGCGCAGCATGAAGGACCGGATCTCCGACCTCATCGGTGGCGCCATGCCTCCCCAGCCGCCGGACGACCAGAAGGCAGCACGGCAGGAGACGACCGGCGATGCCGGCGGCCCGGACGACGACGCTGATCCCGATGCCGGCTCGACGACATCGGGACCTGGTGCGAACAGGTGACCGGGCCGAGGCCGACAGCGCGGCGCCGGCCCGTTGCGGCCCAGCGGATTCGGGTTCGGCCGGCTGGGACGTGCCTGGGTCGGCACAGCCACGGGTCATCGGCCGCTGTCTCACTTCGCGAGGAGACGTAGTGCGGACGGGACTTCTGGACATCGGCCCGCTGCGGACATCGCCGGAGTTCCGCCGACTGTGGAGCGGGACGGTGGCGATCCGGTTCAGCGGGCAGATGGCCGTCGTCGCGGTGCTCTACCAGGTGTGGGAGCTGACCCGCAGCCCGTTGTGGACCGGCGCGATCGGTGTGGCGACGGCCGTTCCGACGATCGTGCTCGGCCTCGTCGGAGGGACGATCGCCGACACGTTCGATCGCCGCCGCGTGGTGCTGCTGACCAGCGTGGGTGCGGTCGTCGCAGCGGCGTTGCTGGCGGCGCAGGCGGTGGCCGGTCTCGAGTCTGCGGCGCTGGTCCTGGCCCTGGTCGCCGCGCAGACGTCCTGCACCGCGCTGGGCTTCGCGTCGCGGCGGGCGTTCATCCCCCGGCTGCTGCCGCGGCCCCAGGTCGCGGCCGGGGTGGCGCTGGAGATCCTCGCGTTCCAGGTGGCGATGCTCGTCGGCCCGGCGGTAGCCGGGGTGGTGCTGGCCCGCTGGGGTCTGGGCTGGGCCTATGCCGTCGACGCCCTCGCGATTCTGCTCTCGCTTTACGGGGTGGCCCGGCTGCCCTCCATGCGTCCCGAGGGCGGCACACCACGGGCGGGACTGCGCGCCACCGGCGAGGGACTCGCGTTCCTCTGGCGACGCCCGGCACTGCGCGGGGTACTGGCGACCGACCTGGCCGCGACCGTGCTGGCGATCCCGGTCGCACTGTTCCCGGCCATCAACCAGGAGCGCTTCGGCGGCGACCCGCACACCCTCGGACTGCTCCTCACCGCAGTCGCGGTCGGCGGCATAGCGTCCGGGCTGCTGTCGGGCGCGGTCACCAGCGCCGCCCGACCTGGCGCGGTGATGCTCGGTTCGGTCGGGGTGTGGGGGCTGGCGCTGGCCGGGTTCGGCCTGGTCGACGGCCTCGCCGCGACACTGACGTGCCTGGCCATCGCGGGCGCCGCGGACAGCGTTTCGGTGATCTCGGGAGGAACGCTCGTGCAGCTGGAGACACCCGACGGATTCCGCGGCCGAATCAACTCGGCGCAGTACGCCGTCGGTGCGGGTGGGCCCGGACTCGGCGACGCGCGGGCAGGGCTCGTCGCCGGCCTGGCCTCGGCCTCGGCCGCGGCCGTCAGCGGCGGGCTGGCCTGCGTGCTGGCGGTGGCCGTGATCGCGGGAACGCATCCTGCACTGCGACGGTGGCGACGCCGGGACCCTGACGACGACGAGGCCTGATCGCACCATCATCGAACGGCGGCCAGACCACCGAGGACTGCGGCGGTCCGCGGACATCGCCGTTCCGGTGGGCTTCCACGGTGCGGCGAGCCCGCGCACTGGTCGGCCCGGTCGGACGATCACCGCGGCCTGAACGCTTGTTATGTTGTCGCCGAGGTGCCCGACGACGACTCGGGCCCGCCCCACGAGGAAGTGGATGGTGCCCGGATGCGCATCGGACTGACCGGCTTCGGGACGAGCGTGGAGCAGGTGGTGCGCCAGGCCGAGCGGGCGGAGGCCGACGGCTTCGCCGCGCTCTGGTACCCCAGCGCCGTGCTGGGCGACCCGCTGGTCGCGATGGCGCTGGCCGGGCGGGCCACCTCCAGCATCGAGCTGGGCACCGCCGTGCTGCCCAGCTACACCTGCCACCCGGTCCTGCAGGCCGGCCGGGCCACCGGCACCGCAGCGGCCATCGGGGGCCGGCGGTTCACGCTCGGGATCGGGCCCTCGCACCGGCCGGTCATCCAGGACCGGTACGGGATGTCCTTCGCGACCCCCGGCCGGCACACCGAGGAGTACATCGGCGTCCTGGCGCCGCTGCTGCGCGGCGAAGCGGTGTCGTTCGACGGGCAGGAGTACCGGGTGCGGGCCCAGCCGCCCGCGCTGCCCGAGGGCGGTCCGGTGCCGCTGCTGCTGGCGGCGCTCGGGCCGCGGCTGCTGCGGGTCGCCGGGCAGCGCACCGCGGGCACCATCCTCTGGATGGGCACCGCCACCGCCATCGAGAAGCACGTCGCCCCGCGCATCCGCGAGGCGGCAGCGGCCGCCGGGCGGGCGCAGCCCCGGATCGTCGCCGGGCTGCCGGTCGCCGTGCACGACGACGTCGCCGAGGCCCGCGCGGAGGCCGCCTCGGTCTACTCCGTTTACGGCACCCTCCCGAACTACCAGCGCATCCTGGCCCACGGCGGGGTGGCCGGCCCGGGCGACGCCGTCCTGGTCGGCGACGAGGCCGCCGTCGAGGCGGGGATCCGGGCGCTGTTCGAGGCCGGGGCGACCGACGTCTGGGCGGCGCCGTTCCCCGTCGGGGACGACCGGTCGGCCTCCCGCAAGCGCACGCGGGCCCTGCTCACGGGGCTCGCTGCCGGGTAGCGCCCCGCTCGCCCGAATCCGCTTCGGGGTGCGGCCGATCGACTCTTGACTTCCCGCCACCGGGGCCCAGACTCAGAAACCGGTTCTAGGATCCGGTCCCGGCTGGATGGTCCTCGACACGTCAACGACGACAGGGGGAGTCGTGAAGGTGTCCTACGTGCGGTACCTCGACAGCTATCCGACCGGGCGACGCCGCGCGTTCCTGCTCACGATGGCCGTGCTCGCCAGCCTCATCACCTCCTACGAGGCGGCGATCGCGCCGGTGGTCCCGCTGCTGCTCGACGACCTGCAGATGACGCTGCCGACCTACGGCGCGATCTCCGCGGCGGCCGCGATCGCCGGGGCGGTGTCCGGGATACTGGCCGGTCGGATGACCGACAAGGTCGGGCGGGTCAAGCTCCTGGTCCCGGCCATGCTGATCACCGCTTTGCTGTGCTTCGCGATGACCCTGGTGACCACCCCCGGCGAGCTGCTGGTGGTGCGGTGCGTGCTGTCGTTCGTCGACGGCATCGCGATCGCCTGCACCGCCCCGCTCGTGCGCGACTTCTCCCCGCGGATGGGCCGTGCCACGGCGTTCGGCTTCTGGACCTGGGGCCCGGTCGGGGCGAACTTCCTGTCCGCGGCCATCGCCGCGGCCACGCTCAACCTCTTCGGCAACTGGCAGTCCCAGTTCGTGATCATGGGCGCGGTCTCGCTCGTGGTCTCGATCGTGATCGCGGCCAACATCGCCGAGCTCTCGCCGGCGCTCAAGGCCACCATCCGCCAGACCGAGCTCACCGCCGTGGGCAAGGCCACCGAGTCGCGCGAGCCGCGCATGGCCGACCTGCTGCGCAGCCGCTGCATCTGGGCGCACGTGCTGGGCATCTCGTCCTGGCTGGTCATCTACATCACGCTGCTCGTGTTCGGCCAGACGATGCTCGTGGCGACCTTCGGCGTCACCCCGGCCGAGGCCTCGCAGATCATGACCGCGTTCTGGATCCTGGACATCGTCGTGCTCATCGCGGCCGGGCGGTACTCCGACCGCCTCCAGCTGCGCCGCCCCTTCGCCGCGGTCGGCACCGCGCTCGCCCTGGTCGTGCTGGGCGTGCTGATCTGGATGACCGGCAACCCGGAGAGCACCTCGACGATCGGGCTGATGATCACCGGGATGCTGCTGGGCGGCAGCCTGGCGCTGGCCTACGCGCCGTGGATGGCGAACTTCTCGGAGAACGCCGAGGACATCGACCCGCGCCTGCAGGGCACCGCGTGGGGTCTGTTCGCGTTCGTCACCAAGGTCATCGCGGTGGTCGTGCTGCTGGTGGCGCCGCTGGTCGTGGCGTCGGTGGGCTGGTCGGGCTGGCTGATCGTCTCGCTGGTCTGCCTGGCCGCGTTCGGCATCGCGATCCTGTTCTTCGAGGGCCCGTGGCGGCGCTCGCAGCTGGCCGGGACCGCCGCGGGCGACGCGGTGCTCGCGCCCACCGCCTCGGCCGACTGACCGCGGGGCGCCCCGACCCCACCGGACGGCGGGTGGTGTGATCCACCCCGCCGGGATCGGTGGGGGAGGGGTGGCGGTGCTCGGGGTGCCGGTCTTCGCCACCGTCGGGCCCGCGGGGGTGGCCGTGTTCTGCGCGGTGTTCCTGCTGCTGGTCGGCATCGGGGTGCTCATCCCGGTCGAGGGCGGTGCCTTCGGGCTCTGAGCTCCGGCGCGGCCCCCTGGTCCCGGCGGCACCGCATCAGCTCTGGTCGAGGGGTACGGGTCGGCGCGGTCGGCTCCCCGGCAGCTGCTTGCGGGCGTACTTGTGGGTGTACATCCCGTAGTCGGCGCGGGCGAGCAGCTCGTCGGCGTCGACCGGGTCGTCGGGCTCCCCGAGCTGCACCGCCCCGGCGCTGACCTGCGCGGTGAGCTGCCGGCCCGCGATCGGGAACGGCGCGCGCAGCGCATCGGCGATGCGCGCCGCGCAGCGCTCGGCGTCGTCGCCGGACTCCAGCAGCACCGCGAACTCGTCGCCGCCGAGGCGGGCGACCGTGTCGCCGGCGCGGGCCAGTCCGGCGATGCGCCCGGCCACGCCGATCAGCAGCGCGTCGCCGGCCGCGTGCCCGAGCGTGTCGTTGACCAGCTTGAAGTCGTCGAGGTCGAGGAAGACCAGGCCGACCGGGCGCCGGTCGCGGGCGTGCAGCCCGAGGGCGTGCTCGAGCCGCTCGCGGAACTTCGTGCGGTTGGCCAGGCCGGTCAGGGCGTCGTGGTGGGCCGCGTGCTGCAGCTCCTCCTCCCGGGCCGCGACGCGCGCCACCAGCGCGGCGTTCTGGCGCAGCGCCAGGTACTGGCGGGCCAGCAGAAGGGCGATCAGCACGAGCGTGGCCAGCTTCTCGAGCAGCGACGAGCTCCGCCCGGTCACCTCGGTGCCGCTGACCACGATGAGGGCGAGGGCGACCGGCAGGTAGGGCAGCAGCCCGCCGGAGGGCACGATCGCCTCGCGGGTCGTGCGGCGTCGCCGTCGCCAGTCGCGGCCGGGGTCGAGCAGCGCCGCGACGGCCATGCAGCCGAACCCGAGGTTCCAGGTGACGTCCAGGACGGTCCCGGGCTCGTAGCCCTCGGTCGCGGTGAGGAAGACGAACGCGCTGTCGGCGACGCTGAGCACGAGCAGCCCGACGGTCAGCAGGGCCAGCGGCCGCCGGGGCGCCCCGGCCGGCACGCGGGCCATCGTGAGCACCGCCAGCACCGCGACCGCGATGTCGAGGACGGGGTAGACCACCGACACGGCCGAGGCCAGCGGTCGGACGTCCTCGGCCGTGCGCACCGCGGCCCCCAGCGCGGTGGCCCAGCTGATCAGCAGCAGCGCCGTGCTCGCGGCGAGCCCGTCGATGACGCTCTGCAGCCGCCGCACCCGTCCGCCGCGGACCGGCATCAGTAGCAGCCCGACGCAGGTCAGCGGGCCGAACCCGAGGAAGGCCAGGTCGGCGACCGAGGGGAAGGGCTCCCGGCCGGTGGCCTGCAACCACGTCCAGATCGCCTCGCCGACGGCCCAGCAGGCGAGCCCGGCCCCGAGGGCGGTCCAGGCGTGGCGGCGGCGCCCGGTGGAGCGCGACGCGCGCCAGAACCCGCACGCGGCCGCCATCGCCGAGGTGACCAGCGCGACCAGGTTGGCCACCAGCGTCTGGTCCAGGCCGGGGAGGTCGGGCAGGAAGAGCGCACCGACGGCGAGCGCCGTGACGGCGACGGCCGCGGGGATGGCCGGTGCGGAGTGCCGGCTCGGTGGTACGCCCATCGACCGTTCCTTTCGTGCCGATGGGCGATCATCGCCTGCGCGGGCCGGATGCGACATCACCTGAAAGCGGCTCAGGTGCCCGGGCAGGACCGGTTCGACGAGCCCGGGGTCGTGCGGGTGGCCACCGCGCCGTTCGCCGCCGCGGGTCAGGCCGGGTCGGCGACCACGCGGGCGAGCAGGTCGCGCAGGGTCGCCTGCTCGGCGGCGGTGAGCCGGCCCAGCTGCCGTCGGCCGCCCGCGCCGGCCAGCTGCGCGGCGCGCTCGCGCAGCTCCCGGCCCCGCGCGGTCGCGGCGACCAGCTTCGTGCGGCGGTCGTCGGGGGAGGGGGCGCGCCGCACGAGCCCGCGCCCGGCCAGCTCGTCGACCAGCGCGACGACCTGGCTGGGGTCAAGGCCGAGCGCGGCGGCGAGGTCGCGCTGGCTGATGCCGCCCTCGTGGTCGCAGGCCAGGACCAGCACCGAGTAGGGCCGCACTCGCAGGCCGATTTCGGCCAGCGACTCGTTGGTGGCCCGCACGACCAGCCCGCTCGCGCGGGAGAGCAGGAAGCCGAGGTCGTCGGCCAGCGGGGACATGATTTGCTTGATCTCCTCAACGATTGACAACGCCGACGTTAGCGGCCTGGTGTCGCCGCGGGAAGCGCCGGGCGACCACCGCGGATCCCGGCCGCGCCGGCGAGCGAGGGCTCTCAGTCGGTTCTGCGCGCCTTCCCAGCGGCGCGCGGTCCGCTGGGCGGGTCAGCTACAGACCCGCTCCTCGGAGGCCCGCATGAGCGTCCCCACCGTCCCGGCAGCCGCCGGGATCGACCCCGGCTTCAACACCTCGACCCCCCACCACCCCGATCTCGTGGTGCGCGCCACCGCGCCGGCCGACGTGGTGGCCGCGGTCCGGCTCGCCCGGGAGACCGGGCGGACCGTCGCGGTCCGCGCGACCGGGCACGGCGCCGGGCCCACCGGGCCGGGCACGATCCTGGTCGACACGGCCGGCCTGGCCGACGTCTCGATCGACCCGGTCGCGCGCACCGCCACCGTCGGGGCCGGCGCCACCTGGCAGCAGGTGCTCGACGCGGCCGCGCCGTTCGGGCTGGGCGGGTTGGCCGGCTCCGCGCCCGGCGTGGGAGTGGTCGGCTACACCCTCGGCGGCGGGCTCGGGCCGGTCGCGCGCACGTTCGGGCTGGCCGCCGACCACGTGCTGGCCCTGGACGTGGTCACCGCGGACGGCGGGTTCCGCCGCGTCGACGCCGTCGGCGATCCGGAGCTGTTCTGGGCGATCCGGGGCGGCGGGGCCGCGTTCGGGCTCGTCACCGGGCTGACCATGGGCCTGGTCGGCATCCGCGAGGTCTACGGCGGCGGGTTGTGGTTCTCCGCCGACGTCGCCCGGACCGTGCTGCGCGCCTGGCGCGACTGGACCGCGACCCTGCCCGCCTCGACGAGCAGCTCGCTGGCCCGGCTCAACCTGCCGTCCGCGCCGGAGCTGCCCGAGCCGCTGCGCGGGCGGCCGGTGGTGCACGTGCGGGTCGCGCACGTCGGCGACCCGGCGCAGGGGCAGCGGCTGGTGGCGCCGCTGCGGGCCGCGGCCACCCCGCTGCTCGACGGCCTGGGCGTGCTGCCCTACGCCGCCCTCGGCGCCATCCACGCCGACCCGACCACCCCGATGCCGGTGCACGAGCGCGGGGTCCTGCTCGCCGCCCTGCCCCCGGCCGCGGTCGAGGCGTTCGCCGACGTCACCTCGGTCGCCACCGGCCTGCCGATCGCGGCGGCCGAGCTGCGGCTGCTCGGCGGGGCGGTCGGCGGGCCCCCGGCGGTGCCCAGCGCCGCGCCGGGCCGCGACGCCGCCTTCACCCTGCACGCCCTCGGCGTGCTCGCCCCGCCGATCGCCGACGCCGTGCCCGCCGCGGTCGACGCCGTCCTGGCGCGGCTGGAGCCGTGGTCGACCGGCGGCGCGATGCCCAACTTCGCCGGCCCACCCGACGCGGTGGCCGGCGCCCGCATCCGCCGCGCGTTCGGCCCGGACGCCCTCGCCCGACTCGACGCGCTGCGCGCCGCCCTCGACCCGCGCGGCCTGTTCGCCCCCGCGGCCCGCTGGACGGCGGCCCGGTCGTGAGCGGGTGGCTGGACGCGATGCTGACCCGGGCGGCGCACCGGCACCGCACCGGTCCAGCGCCGCAGCCGTGAGCCCCGCTGCTCGGGGAGCGCCCGGCACCCGCTCAGCCGAGCAGCTCCCCGAGCAGCGCGTCGACCTCCGCGCGCCCGAGGTCGCGGCCCCGGGCGAGGTGGCGGGCCAGGTCGGCGGGGTCGAGCGCGGCGCGCACCGCCTCCGCCTCGCGCGGACCGTCCACCGGGTCCATCCGCCCGGGATGGAACCCCACCCGCTCGCCGAGCGCGTCGACCGCGCCCATCAGCGTCGCCGCCTCGGCGGCCCGGCCGGTCCCGGCGAGCACCCCGGCCGTCGTGTGCACCAGCACGAGCCAGGACGTGACGTCGCCGTCGGCACTCAGCGGCCCGCGCATGCGGGCCGCGGCGGCCAGGGCCGCGTCGAGATCGCCGTCGTCGACCGCGGCCTTCATCAGCGCCCAGGTCGAGGAGACCACGGCCCAGCCGTGCCCGGCCGCCTCGGCCACGTCGACGGCCCGGGCCAGCACCGGCCGCGCCGGCGCGGCCCCGGTGCGCCTGCGGGCCATGCCGGCGATCATCAGCGCCTCCGCGTGCACCCACGGCTCGGTGCCGGCGGCCGCCTCGGCGGCCGCCTCGGCCGCGGCCAGCGCCTCGGCCGCCGGGTCGAGGAAGGTCCGCATGTGCGCCAGCCAGGCCGCGGAGTGGGCGGTGAGCACCGCCTCGCCCGCGGCCGCGGCCAGCTCGGTGGCCGTGCGCAGGGCCCGGGCCGCGCCCGCCGCGTCGGCGGCGAGGTAGCGCAGGCCGCCCGTGCCGTGCAGCACCTGGGCGCGCAGGCCGTCCTCGACGGCGCCGGGCAGGTCGAGCGCGGCCGCGGCGAAGCGCAGGCCCTCGCCGATCGCCCCGTCGCGGTACCAGAACCACGACAGCGCCGCGCACAGCCCGGCCGCCGCGCTCGCGTCGCCCGCGGCCAGCGCCGAGCCCAGGGCGGCGCGGTGCTCGGCGCGGTCGCGGCGCAGCCCGGCCATCGTCGCGGCGGCCGCCGGACCGCGGATCTCCCGCTCGGCGGCCACCGCCGCGCGCAGCACGAACCGGCGGTGCGCGGCCTCGGTCGCGGCCCGTTCCCCGGCGCCCGCCCGCAGCAGCGCGAATTCGCGCAGCGTGCGCAGCATCCGGAACCGGCGCGGCCCCGCTCCGGGCACGGTGGCCAGCAGCGAGCGCCGGACCAGCCCGGCCACCAGCGGGACCGCGTCGTCGAACGGGTCGTCCGGGCGGGCGGTGCCCGGCTCGGCCAGCGCCGCGGCCGCGGCCAGGTCGAACGGCCCGGCGAACACCGCGAGCCTGCGGAACATCCGCCGCTGGGGCTCGTCGAGCGAGGAGTAGCTCCAGTCCGCCGTGCGCTCCATCCCGCGCTGGTGGGCCGGGGCGCCGCCCTGGCCGTCGGACGGCAGCGCCAGCCGCGACCGGTCGATCGCCGCCGCGAGCTCCTCGGCGGAGAGCACCCGCATGCGGGTCGCGGCCAGCTCCACGGCCAGCGGCAGCCCGTCGAGCTGCGCGCAGACCCGGGCGACCGCGGCCAGCTCCGCGGCGTCGGGCCGCCACCCCGGGGCCGCCGATCGCGCGCGCTGGACGAACAACCGGGTCGCCGCCCCGGCCGGGTCCAGCGGCGGCACCTCGCGCACCAGCTCGCCGGGCAGCTCCAGGGTGGCCCGGCTGGTGGCCAGCACCCGCAGTCCGGGGCAGCGCGCCAGCAGGTCCGCGAGCAGCCCGGCGACCGCGCCCACCAGGTGCTCGCAGTTGTCCAGCAGCACCAGCACCGCTCGCCCGCCGAGCAGCCCGGCCAGCGCGGCCGGTTCGGCCGCGCTCAGCCCGAGTGCCGCGGCCAGGGTCGTCGTCAGCAGGGCCGGGTCGTCCAGGACGGCCAGCTCGACGAGCACGGCGTCGGTCGCCGGCCCGAGCCGGGCGGCGACCTCCAGGGCCAGCCGCGTCTTGCCGACCCCGCCCGGCCCGGTCAGCGTGACCAGCCGGTGGTCCCCGAGGTCGGCGACGACCTCGGCGAGCAGCTCGTCGCGCCCGACCATCGCGGTGAGGGGCACCGGTATCGCGGCGCTCGGCGCCGGGGCCCGCGGAGCAGGCGCGGGGGGTGCGGTCTCCTGGGCCCGCACGGCGGCCTCGACCCGCAGCAGACCGGGCCCGGGGTCGAGCCCGAGCTCCTCGGCGAGCAGCCGGCGCACCGTGGCCACCGCGGCCAGCGCCTCGGCCTGGCGCCCGGCCCGCGACAGCGCCAGGACCAGCAGCTCCCAGCCGCGCTCGCGCAGCGGGTGGCGGGCGGTGTGCTCCCGCGCGGTCGCCACCGCGACCGCGGTGTCGCCGGCCCGCAGCCGGGCGTCGATCAGGTCCTCGGCGGCGGCCAGCCGCAGCTCGCCCAGCCGGGTCAGCTCCGGGGCCAGGAACCCGGCGTCGGCCACGTCGGCGTAGGCCGGCCCGCGCCACAGCCCCAGCGCCGCCTCCAGCAGCTCGACGGCCCGCGGCCGCCCGTCGGCCAGGGCCTGCGCGCCTTCGGCGGCCAGCCGGGCGAACCGCCGGGCGTCGACCGCCTCGTCCGGCAGGCGCAGCGCGTACCCCGGCCCCTGCCGGACGACGACCGCAGGCGGCTCGCCGCGCGCCCGCGACGGTTCCAGAGCGTGCCGGATCTGCGAGACGTAGTAGTGCAGCGTCCCGACCCCCGGCGCGGCGTCGCCCCAGACGTCGGCCAGCAGCCGGTCGACCGTGACGACCCGCGGGCCGGCCAGCACGAGCGCGGCGAGCACGGCGCGCTGGCGGGGACCGCGCAGGTCGACCGGGCGGCCGTCGACGGTGGCGGTGAGCGGCCCGAGCACCGACACCGAGACCGACCCCGGTGCCGTCACCGCGGGACCGGTCACCGGATCCGCCGCCGGACGGGTCATCGACGCTCCTCAGGCCTGCTCAGCGTGCCGACCGACGGTACCCGCCGCACCGTCCGAAGATCACTGGGAGCTCGCTCTCAGCGGCGTCCCAGTGATCTCCCAGCCGGGCCGGGGACGGTGGGGCCGACCGATCGGGAGGAGAGCGAGATGGAACGCGACCTGCACGTCGTCGTGGGCGCGACCGGGGGGACCGGCACCGCGCTGGTGCACGAGCTGCGCCGGCGCGGTCACCGGGTCCGGGCGGTCAACCGCGGCGGCACCGGGCGCCACGGCGCCGACGTCGAGGTGGCCGCGGGCGACGCCACCGACGCCGCGTCCATGCGGGAGGTCTGCCGCGGCGCCACGGCGGTCTACAACTGCGTCAACCCGCCGTTCGCCGCCTGGACCAGCACGTTCCCGGCCGCGGTGCGGGGCACGATCGAGGGCGCCGCGGCGGCGGGCGCCCGGCTGGTCTTCGCCGACGACACGTGGATGTACGGGCGGGTCGACGCGCCGATGACCGAGTCGACCCCGGCGCGCCCGGTCGGGGGCAAGGGCGTGCTGCGCGCGTGGCTCGCCGAGGCGGTGCTGGCCGCGCACGCCCGCGGCACCTGCCCGACCGTGATCGGGCGGGCCGGCGAGCTGTACGGCCCGCTGGTCGAGTCGGTGCTGGGTGCCGGGCTGTTCGGCGCGGCCGTCGCCGGGCGCCCCCCGCGGTGGATCGGCGCGCTGGACCGGCCGCTGACCCCGACCTACATCGGCGACTTCGCGCGCGTGCTGGCCACGCTGGGCGAGGAGCCCGACGACCGCGCCGCGGACCCGCTGCTGGGCCGCGTGTGGCACGTCCCGCACCCGGCCCCGCTGACCGGGCGCGAACTGGTCGGGCTGGTCCGGGCCGGCACGGGCTCGCGCGCCCCGCTGCTGCGGATCGGGAGCCCGCTGGCGCGCCGGCTGGCCGCGGTCTGGCCGCTGGCCCGCGAGGGGGCCGAGCTGGTCTACCAGTTCGAGATGCCGTTCGTGGTCGACGGCTCCGCCTTCGCCGCGCGCTTCCCCGGCTTCGACCCCGTGCCGTGGGCGGACGGGGTGGCGCGGACCCTGGCCTGGTACCGGGACCCGGTCCCGTCGCCGGACGCCGCGGCGGCGCCCGGTCGCGAGCGGGTTGTCACCGGGTAGGACCGTTGCTACGGTCGCTCCGTTGCGTTTCGCAACTCAACTCCGCGCCGACGTCGGAGCCGACGCCGGTGCCGACGGGAGGAGCGGCCGGTGAGGTACGCCGACGGGCCGTCCGTGCAGGTCGAGGTGCTGGTCGAGGCCCCCGTGCAGCGGGTGTGGGAGCTGGTGACCGACATCGACCTGCCGGCCCGGTTCTCCGCGGAGTTCGTCGGGGCCACCTGGCTGGACGAGGGCCCGCGGCTGGCCGCGCGGTTCGTCGGGCGCAGCCGGCACGACGCGCTGGGGGAGTGGGAGACCACCTCCACGGTGAACCGGTTCGAGCCGCCGCGGGCGTTCGGCTGGGCCGTCTCCGATCCGGACAACCCCTCCTCGAGCTGGTGGTTCGAGCTCGATGACGGCCCCGACGGCGTCCGGCTGCGCCAGGGCACCCGGATGGGTCCGGCCCGCTCCGGGCTGAGCCTGGCCATCGACCGCATGCCCGACAAGGAGGAGCGGATCGTGGCCCGGCGGCTGCGGGAGTTCGAGGCGAACATGCTGGCCACCGTCGAGGGCATCAAGCGCCTCGCCGAGGGGGCGCCGCGGTGACCCTGCGCGTCGGGGTGAACGCCCAGCCCGAGCAGCCCGGCATGGTCGACTACGTGCGCGAGGCCGAGCGGCTGGGCGCCGACTCGGCGTGGGCCGCGGAGTACTGGGCCGGCGACGCGCTGACCCCGCTGGCCTTCCTGGCCGCTTCGACCTCGACCATCCGGCTGGCCAGCGGGATCGTCCAGCTCGGCGCCCGGACGCCGGCCATGCTGGCGATGTCGGCGCTGTCGCTGCAGGCGCTGTCGGGCGGCCGGTTCGTGCTCGGGATCGGGGCCAGCGGGCCGCAGGTCATGGAGGGCTGGCACGGCGTGCGGTTCGACCGGCCCGTGCGGCGCACCCGCGAGACCATCGAGATCCTGCGCCGGGTGAGCGCCGGGGAGCGGCTCGAGTACCGGGGCGAGCTCTACGAGCTGCCGCTGCCCGGCGGCGCCGGCCGGGCCCTGCGCGCCCGGATGCCACCCACGCCGCTGCCGGTGCACGTCGCCGCGCTCGGCCCGGCCAACCTGCGGCTGACCGGCGAGCTGGCCGACGGCTGGATCGGCAACTCCTTCCTCCCCGAGACCGCCGCGACCTTCCTCGACCCCATCCGGGCCGGCGCGGCCGCCGCCGGCCGCGACCCCGGCGAGGTCGAGCTGACCGTGGCCGTCGGGCTGGAGCTCACCGACGACGTCGAGGAGGCCGGCCGCCGCCACGCCGAGGGCTACGCGTTCACCTTCGGCGCCATGGGCTCGGCCGGGGCCAACTTCTACGTCGAGGCGTTCGCCCGCCAGGGCTTCGACGAGGACGTGCGCGAGGTCCAGCGGCTGTGGTTGGCCGGTGACCGCGACGCGGCCCGGGCGCGGGTGCCCACCGCGATCGGGCTGGGCACCAACCTCGTCGGCACCGACGACATGGTCCGTAAGCGGCTGCGCCGCTACCGCGACGCCGGTGTCACCACCCTGCGGGCCGGTCCGGCCGGGGCGGACGTGCCCGCCCGGCTGGCCCAGCTCGCCCGGTTGCTGGAGCTGGTGGGCGAGGTCAACGCGGAGGCCCCGGCGGCGGCGGTTGCGCCAGCCGCGCGGCCAGGCCGTCCAGGATGACCTGGACGCCCAGCTCGAAGACCGCGCCGGGGTCCTGCCGATCGAACTCCGGGGCCACCCGGCGCAGGCTCGGGTAGGCCGCCATCCGCTCGCGCATCGCGGCGAGCTCGGCGGGGTCCGGACGGGGTCGCGGCGGCGGCACCGAGCTCAGCACGTGCGCGGTGAGCAACCGGCTGATCGCGGCGGCGTCGGGCCCGTCGAAGCCGGCCCCGAGCAGGATGCGCAGGGTCGTCTCGACGTGCCCGAGCCGGTGCGGCCCGGTGGGCGGGCGCTCGCGCAGCAGCTCGGCGACGTCGCGGTGGGCCAGCAGCAGCGCGCGGAACTGGCGCAGCCCGTCGGCCAGCTGGTCGCACCACGGCAGCGATGCGTCGATGTCGAAGGCGTCCGCGCACACGGCCTCGGCGACGAGGTCGAGCAGCGCGGCCTTGTCCCGCACGTGCCAGTAGAGCGTCGGTGACCGCACGCCGAGCTTCGCCGCGAGCCTGCGGGTCGACAGGCCGCTCAGCCCGACCTCGTCGAGGAGCTCCACCGCGGCCCGGGTGATGCGGTCGATGTCGAGGGGGGTGCGTGCGTCCACCGCCGCACTCTATCGGTGATAGGATCGCTCTATCAGTGATAGAGCGAGGACTGGGGTGGACACGCTCTGGACCCGCCCGTTGCAGGTGCTCACCGTCGTCTGCTCGGCGGTCTTCGTGCTCGGCACGGCGGCGCAGGCGTTCCTGGTCATCGACACCGACCTCGTCGCGCACGCGATGCGCCTGGCCGGGACGTCCGCGGCGGCGGCCGAGCGGGACGCGCCCGGCTTCGTCGCCGCGCTGCGCGTCACCGGCCTCGCCTACCTGCTCGGCAACGCCGTCGGTCTGCTCGCGCTCACCGGCCGCGCGTGGGTGTTCGCCGTCGTGCTCGTCGTGAACGCCACGCAGGCCGCGGGGGTGGTCGCCGGACTCGTGCCGGTCGTCGTGCTGCAGGCCTCGCACGACCGGTTCGGCGTTCCCGGGCTGCTGCCGACCCTGGTCACCGACGCCGGGGCGGCGCTGCTGGTGCTGGTGCTGGTCGGGTTCCTGGTCCGCTTCCGCGCCCCGTGGGCCCGCCGCCGGACCGCCGTCAGGGCCTGACGACCGGGGCGCCGCGCACGAGGGTGACCACCCGGGTCAGCGACGGGGCGCGCGGCGTCGAGCCGAACCCGAAGCGGACCGGCGGGTCGACCGGGGCGAGCGGACCGAGGTCGGTGCCGTCCCAGGTGGCACCGGCCGCCTCGATGCGGTGCAGGTCGAGGGCGCCGTAGAACTCCTCCCGGCCGGCCCCGGCGCTGCCCCGCGTGCGGACGCCGGGCAGCACCAACCGGGCCACGACGTCGACGGTCGCGATCCAGCCCGGCCGCACGGCCAGCGCGCGGGGTACCAGCCGCAGCAGCCTGCCCAGCGGTGCCCGACCGCCGGTGCTGAAGGCCAGGGCGAGCGAGGGCGCCTCGACCCGCCAGTGCACGCCGTCCGTCCGGGCGGTCACCGGGCCCACCCGGACCTCGTCGAACCGGTAGGTGGCCGCGATGAACTCCGCGACGGCCGCGGTCGGGGCCAGCAGCAGCCGGTGGCCGTCCGGCTGCTCGACCATGACGTCGGTGAACGGCCCGAACGGCGAGCGCGGCCAGTGCCCGACCACCAACCGCACGCCCGCCGCGGTGCCCAGCCCGGCGATGAACCCGTCGAAGCGCTCCGTCACGCGGTTGACCTACCCGGTCCGCGGCGCTCCCGCGCATCCGGCCCCCGTTCAGCCGCGGTCGGGTGCTCCTGCCGACCGGCGCCGCCCCGGGACGAAGATCACGTCCGGGCGGTTCGGCGCTGTCGGTGCACCCGGGCACAATGCGCGCAGTCGGGAGCAGGGGCGATCGGGTGAGAGGGGCAGGCACATGGTGAAGGGGGGCTCGCTGTCGGAGCAGGACCTGGCGGGGGCGCGGGCCGAGCTGGGCGAGGGCAAGGCGGTCACCGTGTGGTTCACCGCGGCTGCGGTGGGCGTGCCGGCCGGGGGCTCGGCGAAGGTCGTCTCCATCGGGGACCCGCCGGAGGGCGACTTCGTCCAGGTCCGCCCGGCCGGCTCGCGCGACACGATGTTCTGCGCGCCCAACGAGCTCACCCGCGTGCGCCCGACCCGCAAGCGCGCCCCGAAGGCGGCAGTGCCTGCGCCTGCACCTGCGCAGCAGGAGAGCGCCCCGGCGCCGCGGGCCCCGGTGCCGACTCCGCGGTCCGCTCCGGCCCCCGCGGCCCCCGCCCTCACGGTCGTCCCGCCGCCCCAGGCCGCCGACGGGCCGTCCGCACGATCGACTGCACCGCCGTCGTCCGCGCCGCCGTCGTCCACCCCGCCGTCCGCTCCGTCGTCCGCCGAGCGCGCCCGTCCGTCCGCGGGCCGGGCGCCGGCGCGGCCGCCGGCCGGAGTCGTGGTCACGCTGACCGCGACGCCGGAGGGCGAGTGGTCGGTGGAGGTGCTCGTGGGCAAGAAGCGCACGGTCCGGCCCACGCCGGTGTCGCCGGGGGAGGTGGCCAAGGCCGCGCGCGCCCTGCCGCCGGTCGTCACCGAGGCCATCGAGTCCTCGCTGGAAGCGGCCCGCACGCGCCAGCTCGAGCGGGTGGAGCGGCTGCGCGCCGAGCTGGAGGCCGCCCAGCGGGCCCTGCAGGACCTCAGCGACTGACCCCGCTACCCGTGCACGACCTCCCGCACCCACCGCTCCCGCGGCTGGGTGTGCAGGCGCCAGTAGTGCTCGGCGATGTCGTCGGGGTCGAACGCCGTCCCGGGAGCCACGGCGCCGGCCACGGTCACCATGGCCACGTGCACCCCGGCCGGTCGGTACTGCCGGTCGAGCAGGTCCACCAGCGTGCGCGCGGCCGCCTTCCCCAGTGAGAGCGAGACGTACCCGGGCACCGGCTCGGGCATGCCGCCGGTCACCAGGAACGAGCCGCGGCCCCGTGCGGCCATGCCGGGCAGCACGTGCTCCGCGGTGGTGAGCGCTCCGAGCACGTTCACCGCCCACGCCCGCTGGTGCTCGTCGACCGACAGCTCGCCGAGGGCGTCCGCGCGGACGAGCGCGGCGTTGTAGACCACGACCTCCGGCGGCCCCAGGCGGGCCGCGGCCTCGTCCAGCGCGGCCCCGAGCCGCTCGGGCACCGCGGCGTCGGCGGTCAGCACGACGGTGTCCGCATCGAGCGGCTCGACCCGCCGCCGGGCCACGAGCGCCACCGGCAGGCCCTCGCGGGCGAAGCGCCGCGCCACCGCCCGCCCGATCCCCGGACCCACCCCGACCACGACCGCTCCTGCCACGTCCCGCTCCTTCTCCGCACCCGGTCCGACGCCGCGACGCTAGGGTCTGACACCGGTGTGAAGGTCAAGCCGGACGTGCGGGGGCGGGCTGCGCGGCCCCTCACGCCTCCTCGACGACGACCTCCACGTCGTCCGGCGCGATCCTTCGGACCACGGCCACCCGCCGCGCCTCGGCCGCCAGCTCCGCGCGCTCGTCGCGGCGCAGCGCGCGGAACGGCTGCACGGTGAGCGCGAGCCGCTTCCCGCGCTTGCGGGTCCGCCACGCGCCGGCGACGTCCGCGCCGGCGAGTACGGCGCCGGGCGCCCCGAGGGAGGGCCACAGCGCCTTGCGGTGCGCCGGATCGGGCACCAGGACCTCGCGGTCGCGGCCCTGCAGCAGCGGGTCCGACGGCGGGAGGAGCCGGACGACCTCGGCCGGGCGGGCCGCGCGCAGGGCGTCGAGCTGGTCGGCCGGGACGTGCGCGGCCCGGCCGTCGACCTCGACGGCGACCAGGTCACCGGGCCAGTCGGGGTGCACGGACCGGCGGTTGGTGCCCAGGAAGCCCGCCGCGTCGGACTCGCCCGCGGGGGAGAAGAACCGCAGGTAGGTGGCGACCGCGCGGGCGAGGTCGGCGCCCTCGTCGGCGGGGGTCCCCGGCGGGTCGGGCAGCGGCTCGGCGACCAGCGGGGTGGTGTCGGGCCGGATGCGCAACCCGCCGGCCAGCCCGGCCAGGCGCAGCAGCTGCTCGGACACGTGGTGGACGCCGCACGGCTGGCAGTAGGGCGCCAGCTCGGGCCGGATCCGCCCGGTCACCGCGCTGCTCAGCTCGGACTTGGTCAGCGGGCGGTCGAGCACCGCCGCCACCGCCCCGGCGACCTCCCGGTACGCCGCCCGCGCGGCCATCCCCACCTTCGCCAGCCGGGCCCGCTGCCACCCCAGCCGGGCCGCGGCATCGGCGTCGTCGCGCGGCCAGCCGGCCGCGGCCAGTGCCGGCAGGTCCGCGGTGCGGTGCAGGTGCGGCGCCCCCCGGAAGGTCCAGACGATCGTCAGCGCCCCGTCCGCGGTGACGTCGGCGTCCGGCGCGAGCGGCTCGGCCAGCCGCGCCGCCAGCGCCACCCGCAGCGACCCGGGGGGCGTGTCCTGCACGCCCAGGTCGAGCACGGCGAGGTCGGTCAACCGCTCAGCCCGCTCGACCAGGCCGTGCACCGCCACCCGGTGGGCGATCACCTGGTCGCGGCTGAGCTTCTCGGCGGCGGGCACGGCCCCCATCCTGGCGCAGCCCGCCCGTCCCCCCGCCCCTCCCCGTCGAGAACGACGTTGTCGTCGGATCGAATCGATTCAGATGACAACGAGTTCGTTCTCGCGGGGGACCTCAGCACCGGGATGCCGGCGTCGCGCAGCGCGCGGGTGGTCAACCAGCTGCCCCGGGCGTCCTCGGAGACCGTTCGGGTCGGGGACGGTGGGGCGCGGCGAGTGATCTCGTGGTCACCGGGCGAGGCGCACCTCTCAATATGCGACAGTTAACTATGCGAGCGTCCTTCTAAGTGTCTCCTGATAGGGTGGGTGGCGAGGAACGGTTCGGTGGTGCGGGGGAGGTGGCGACGATGGTGGCGATCGACCTGCCGCGCGCGCAGATCGGCGCCGAGCCGCAACTGCTGCTGACCTCGCTGCTGGGCGACTTCTGGTACCGGCGCGACGAGCACATCCCCTCGGCCGCGCTGGTCCGCCTGCTCGCCGAGTTCGACATCACCGCCGACGGAGCCCGCGCCGCGATGCGCAGGCTGGCCGCCCGCGGCCTGCTCACGGTGGCGCGCAGCGGGCGGACCACCGGCTACGGCATCCCGGCCCGCACCTCCGAGGTGATCGTCGAGCGCACCCACCGGATGCTGACCTTCGGCGCGAGCGCGCCCGCGTGGGACGGGCAGTGGACCGTGGTGGCGTTCTCGGTCCCGGAGAACGCCCGGGAGGTCCGCGGGGCGCTGCGGGCGCGGCTGCGGGTGCTGCGCTTCGCCGCCCTCTACGACGGGGTCTGGGTCTGCCCGTACGACCGCGTCGAGCAGGCCAGGGCGGCCCTCGCCGAGCTGGGCGTGCCCACGGCGACGGTCCTGCGCGCCACCGAGCCCCCGGGCGGGGCGGGCGGGGGCGGCCCGGTCGGCGCGTTCGACCTGGGTCCGCTGGCCGAGGACTACCGCGCCTTCATCGAGCGCTACCGCCCGCTGCTGGCCGAGGTCGAGGCCGGTCGGGTCGGTCCGGCCGACGCGCTGCGGCTGCGCACCGCGCTGCGGGTCGACTGGCGCCGCTTCCCGGAGACCGATCCCGACCTGCCCGCCGAACTGCTGCCCCCCGACTTCCCGCGGGCCCGCGCGCAGCGCGTCTTCGCCCAGATCTACGACCGCCTCGGGCCGCTGGCCGAGCTGCGGTTCCGCCAGCTGCTGGGGGCGGTGTCCCCGGAGCTCGCCGCGCTGGCCCGCCACCACGACTCGGCCACGGTCGCCGAGCTGTTCGCCCAGCTGGGTGATCGGCGCGCGCGCGGCGACACGGCCTCCGAGCGGGCCGCGCAGGCCCGGCGGCTGGCCGAGGTCGACCCCCGGTCGCGATGACCGCGAATCCCGGCGCGGTCGCTGCGGGCGACGATCGTCGATCGGATCGACGTTCGTCCGCCCCGCGCCCCCGTCCGACGCGCCTACCGGTCGGCGGTCCTCGCTGTACGCCCTGACCTGCGCTCACTCGGACGGAGAAGCCTGCGTCCGAGGTGGTCACGGATTGCGGTGATATCCGTGGCACCATGACGCCTCGTTGGTCCTGCCGAGGGTGGTGGCACGCCTCTGGGGCAGACGCTCGTCACCTGTGGTGACTTCTGACGCCGGGCGTACCGCACCGGCGGCAGAACCGGGACGCCCCGCTCGATGTCCCGGCGCCACCCGACGCAGGGAGACCAGGAATGCGCCGTCCCGCCCCGGCGCGGTACCTCGCCGCCGTCGCGCTCGCCACCGCGCTGGCCACCGCGCTCGCGGGCTGCGGCTACTCCGAACTGCGGCCCGAGCACCTCCGCCGCGCCCCTCGACGCCGCGCCCGCGCTGCACGCCCTGCTGCCGCAGAAGGTCAAGGACGCGGGCGTGCTCGTCTTCGCCGCCGCCTCGCACCCGCCGTACCGGACCATCGGGCTCGACGGCACCATCACCGGCATCGACAAGGACCTGCAGGACGCCCTGTCGCGCGTGCTCGGCGTGCGGGTCGAGATGGAGCAGGTCGACGACCTGCCCGCGGCCCTGGACGGCATGCTCGCCGGCCGGTTCGACGCGTTCAACGGCCCGGTCAAGGCGACCGCCGAGCGCGAGCAGCAGTTCGACTCCATCACCTGGATGACCACCCACACCTCCTACGTCGTGCCGGTCGGCTCCGCGGCGGGGACCACCGAGCCCGAGGACCTCTGCGGCAAGCGGGTGGCCGTCGTGGCCGGCAGCGTGGTGGAGGGCCGGCTCGCCCGGCTCTCGGCGTTCTGCCGGCGCAGCGGGGCGGCCGAGGCGACCGCGGTGCTCGTCGGCGACACCAAGGCCACGCTCGACGCGGCCCAGGCGGGGCCCGCCGACGCGGCCGGCATGACCCAGGCCGCCGCGATCGACGTCACCACGGTGCGGAAGGGCGTGTTCAGCTACGTCACCCAGACGCAGGGCCAGGGCGCGAGCACCGACCTCCTGGCGATGCTCGTGCCCAAGGACGAGGCCTGGGCCCGGTCATGCTCAAGGCGTTCCAGGAGCTCTTCGACGACGGCACCTACGCCGACGTGATCGTCCGCTACGGCCTCGGCGACGTGACGCTGCCGGCACCGGTGTTCAACGTCAGCTCGGTGACCGGGGCCGGGGAGGCGCAGCCGCCGGGCGCGGGCGGCTGACCCGATGATGGGCGCCGACCCTCCGGAGGGAGCCCACCCATGCCCGACTCGACCTCGCCCCCACGGCCGACGACGACCCCGTCGCCGACCGCATCCGCGCCGGGGGTGTTCGCGGCGCTGCGCGAGCACAGGGCCGTCCGGCGCGGGGTCAGCCGCCCGAGCGCGAGGAACTCCGGCGGATGCCGCGCAGCGAGCGGCGGGCGGCGGTGATCGTGCGCCGGGCCCGGCGCAGGCCGTCGATCTGGGTGGCCTGGTGCAGCCGGAACTGCCACGCCGCCTGGTCGCCCCGCCTACCCAGCAACGAGTACGCGAAGCGCACCGGGTCGGCGCCGGTGGCGATCTCGGAGTCGACGTTCTCGAACCAGTGCATGCTGCGCCGGGCCATCGCCTGCACCCCGTCGAGGACCGGGCGGCGCCGGGCGTCGTAGTCGGGCAGGGCGGTCGCGAGGTCGGCCCCGCAGGCCCGGATCGACTCGGCCAGCGCGATCGCGTCCTGCACGGCCAGCACCGTGCCCGAGCCGATCCCGAAGTGGGTGGTGTGCGCGGCGTCGCCGACGAGCACCATGTCGCCCCGCCGCCAGGTCGTGTTGCGGACCTCGCGGAAGTTCCGCCACGGGGCCGGGCCCAGGCCGTCGGGCGGGGAGAGCAGCCGGTGGCCCTCCAGGGCGCGGTCGAAGATCCCCTCCAGCATCTGCAGCCCGGCCGCGGGGTCCATGGTGTCGAGCCCGAGGCCGGTCCAGGTCCGCGGGGCGCACTCGACGATGCAGGTGCCGGCGCTGGCCGTGGACGGGTAGGCGTAGAACCACACCCAGCCCGCCGGGGTGGGCTCGAACGCGAAGGTGAACACCGGCGAGATCCGCGAGGTGCCGAGCCAGACGTAGCGGTTGCGCCCGGTGGTGAGCGTGGTGCCGAAGTGCTCGGCGTGCGCGGTGCGCAGCCGGCTGCCGACGCCGTCGGCCGCGATGACCAGGTCGGCGTCGACCTCGTCGGCCGAGCCGATCTCGCGGCCGAACTCGAAGCGCACGCCCAACCGGTGGCAGCGCTCGGTCAGCACGTCCAGCAGGCGGGCCCGGCCCAGGCTGTAGCCGTACTTGCCGCCCAGGTGCACCGGTGCCCGGTCGGCGACGCGGACGACCTGCTCGGTCCACACCGTCGCCGCGTCGTGGATGGCCCGCGCACTCTCCGGGTCGTTGGCGTGCAGGTCGTCGAGGAAGTCCTCGCCGAAGGTGACCCCCCAGCTGTGGGTGGCGTCCGGGGGGTTGCGCTCGACGACCACGACCTCATCACCCGGCGCGGCCAACCTGGCCAGCGCGGCGGAGTAGAGCCCGGCCGGACCACCGCCCACACAGACGATCTTCATATTTTCTCCTGCCTCCCGCTCCCGCAACGGAGGGGAACGGAAGATAGCAACGGTCGGTCCGCTCACCCGTTCCGGCGATGCCGGTGCCGGCCGGAATCACCACCGGTAGTCGATTCGACCGGTGTCGGCGGGCAAAGGGTCGTGCACTACCGTCACGCCGCACTCGGTCGGTATTGCGGGGATCCGCCGATTCCGACATCGAAGACGAACGGGAGCGTTTCTCAGTGTTCGCGCGCAACATCGTCGTCGTCGGCACCGGCTATGTGGGGCTCACCACCGGAGCCTGTCTGGCATCCCTCGGACACCGGGTCCTGTGCGCCGACATCGACACGGCCAAGGTTGAAATGCTGAGAGCCGGAGACGTCCGGATATCCGAACCGGGGCTGGCCGAGCTGGTCGCCGAGGGAATGGCGGCGGGGCGGCTGTCCTTCGTCGTCGGCGCGGCCACCGCGCTGCGCGAGCGGGAGCCCGCGGAGGTCGTGTTCCTGTGCGTCCCGACGCCGATGGGCGCGGGCGGGGTCGCCGACCTGAGCGCCGTGGAGGCCGTCGTCGAGGAGACCCGCGACCTGATCCCCCCGGGCTGCGTGGTGGTCAACAAGTCCACGGTGCCGGTCGGCACCGCGGACCGCACGGCCGAGCTGCTCGACCGCGAGGACGTCGCCGTGGTGAGCAACCCGGAGTTCCTGCGGGAGGGCTCCGCGGTGCGCGACTTCCTCAACCCCGACCGGATCGTCGTCGGCTCGAACTCCTCGCCCGACGCCGCCGAGCGCGTCGCGGCGCTCTACGCCCGCCTCGGCGCCCCGACCGTGCTGACCGACGCGGCCAGCGCGGAGATGATCAAGTACGCGGCGAACTGCTTCCTGGCCATGAAGCTGTCCTACGTCAACGCGCTGGCCGAGCTCTGCGAGCGGCTCGACGCCGACGTCGCCGACGTCACCGAGGGCATCGGCTTCGACAAGCGCATCGGGCAGTCCTTCCTGGTGCCCGGGCCGGGCTGGGGCGGATCCTGCCTGCCCAAGGACGTGCACGCGCTGCTGCAGGTCGCCGACGCGGCCGACTTCGAGTTCCGGCTGCTGCGGGCCACCATCGACACCAACACCCGGCAGTTCCAGCGGATGGTCGAGAAGATCCGCACCGCGGTCACCGGGCGCCGCGGCGGCTCGCTGACCCGCAGGCGGCTGGCGCTGTTCGGGCTGACGTTCAAGGCAGGCACCGACGACCTGCGCGCCTCGCCCGCCCTGGAGGTCGCGGCGCTGCTCAAGCAGGCGGGAGCCGAGCTGGTCGGCTACGACCCCGGCCTCGCCACGGGCGGGTCGGCGCCGGTCGACCCGGCCCTGCTCACCGTCGTCGACGACCCGTACGTGGCCGCCAAGGACGCCGACGCCGTCGTCGTGCTCACCGAGTGGCCGCAGTTCCGCGGGCTGGACTGGACGCGGCTGGCCGACGCGGTGGCCCGGCCGACGCTGGTGGACACCCGCAACCTGCTCGACCCCGCGGTGGTGCGCCGGGCCGGGTTCAGCTGGGTCGGCGTCGGGCGGGCGGCGTGAGCGCCGGCCCGCGGACCGCCGGGGAGACCGGGCGGGCGCTGCGCCGCGAGCTCGGCGTCCCGCTCTACCTCAACGCCTACGCGCTGATGCTCAACACCGTCGTGAACTCAGGGTTCGGGCTGCTCTACTGGATCGTCGCGGCGCACGCGTTCTCCCCGGCCGAGGTGGGGCGCGGCAGCGCGCTGGTCTCGCTGATGCTGATGGTCTCGGTGCTGACCCAGGTCAACTTCGGGCAGGCGCTGATCCGGTTCCTGCCGCGCTCGGGCGCGGGGGCGCGCGGGCTGCTGCTGGCGGCCTACGGGATCTCGGCCGGGGTCGCGGTGCTCGGGGCGGGCGGGGTCATGGCGTACTGCCACCTGGCGCTCGACCCGGGCGACCCGCTGCACGTCTCGCTGCCCTTCGCCTGCTGGTTCGTCGCCTCGACCGCGCTCTGGTCGGTGTTCAACCTGCAGGACTCCGCGCTCACCGGACTGCGCGCCGCGGTCTGGCTGCCGCTGGAGAACGGCGTGTACGGGCTGGTCAAGCTGGGGCTGCTGGTGCTGGTCGCGCAGACCTCGCTGGCCGAGGGCGTGTTCACCTCCTGGACGCTGCCGGTGGTGGCGCTGCTGGTGCCGGTCAACCTGCTGATCTTCCGCCGGGTGCTGCCGCGCCACCTGCGCGACGCCGCGCCGCAGGACCGGACCCCGTCGCGCCCGGTGCTGGTGCGCTACATGGCCGGCGACTACACCGGCCAGGTCTTCACCCAGCTGTCCTCGTCGTTCCTGCCGGTGCTGGTCGTCGTGCTGCTCGGGGCCGAGCAGGGCGCCTACTTCCTGCCCGCGCAGACGGTGTTCGTGGCGATGACCATGCTGTCGCTGGGCATCACGTCGTCGCTGGTCGTGGAGGCGGCCAAGGACGAGGCGCGGGCGGCGCACTACGCGCGGGCCGTGCTGCGCCGGATCGGGGTGACGGTGCTGCCCGCCGCCGCGCTGGTCGCGCTGCTGGCGCCGCTGCTGCTCGCGCTGTTCGGCCCGCAGTACCGCGCGAACGCGACGCTGCTGCTGCAGCTGCTGATGGTCTCGACGTTCCCGCGGGTCGTCGTCTCGCTCTACATCACGATGTCGCGGCTGCACAACCGCACCGCGGCGCTGGCGGTGCTGCAGTTCGTGCAGGCCGTGGGCATGATCGGGGGCACCGTGCTGCTGTGCGGGCCGCTGGGCCTGGACGCCATGGGCTGGTCGGCGCTGGGCGTCGAGCTGCTGCTCGCGGTGGCGGTGGGCCCGCGGGTGGTCGCGTGGCTGCGCTCCGACCGCGGCGACCGCGCGGTCCCCGCCCCGGTGGGCTGAGGGAGAAGGCCGGGCCCGCGGAGGGGCTGGGCCGGCACCCGTCGGCCCAGCCGCGGGCGGATCAGCGGCGGACGAACCGGTCGGCCAGCGGCATGCCGAAGCGCCACAGCTCACCGAGCGCGCGGTCGAACTCGCGCGGCCGCAGCCGCACCAGGCCGCCGCCGGGGTTGTGGGTCAGCTCGCCGAAGTACACCCGGCCGTCGACGTCGTAGAGGTCGACGCGGACGAAGTCGAAGTCGGTGCCCAGCTTCTGGGCGACCTCGATCATCTCGGCGTATCCCGCCGGACGCCGGGGCAGCACCGCGGCGCTGTCGAAGCGCCCGGTCACCGCCAGCTCGCGCCAGTCGGGGGTGAGCAGCGTCGAGGTGTGCCGGGAGAACCGGTCCTGGTCGACCACGACCATCGCCGGCCTGCCGTGGAAGACGAAGAACTTGTAGTCCGTGGGCGGCGTGCGGCCGTCGCCGATGAACTCCTCGACGACGACGCGCCGGGGCAGCCCCCGGTACGGGCTCTCCCGCCACCCGGCCCGGTAGAAGTCGGTGTCGAGCCAGCCGCGCACCGTCGCCCGCACCGCCTCGTGGTCCAGCGCGGCCGGGTCGGGCACCAGCAGCGTCATGTCGCAGCCGTGGGTCCCCTTGATGACGCAGGGGCCCCGCAGCGCGTCGAGGTCGAGGTCGTCGGCGTCGTCGACGACCTGCAGCAGCGGGATCAGGTACTGCTCCCCGACCCGCTCGGCCACGTGCCTGCGCACGGCGTACTTGTCGGCGGTCGTGTGCACGAGCGAGGGCTGCGGACGCAGGTTCCTGGCCGCGAGCAGTTGGGAGTAGGTCCGCGGGCGGCGCAGCGTGGTCAGCTCGCCCTGGAACAGCGCGTGCATCGCCGATGCGAACAGCGGGTGCGGGAGGAAGCGCAGTCGGCGCGCGACCTTCACCCGGACAGAGAAAGACACGACCGAAAAGATAGCGGAGCGTCGAAATGTGTCGACCCCTCATTCCAACGAGTCGGCGCGAACGGTGCCGGTGACCCAGTGTCGCCGGTCCTCGCCCGCTCGGGCGGAAATTCACGCGAACGAATGAGGACGGGGTGACCGGACGGTTCACCATCCGTTCCGGCAATAGGCTGACCGGCGTGCGAAACCAGTCGGCTCTCGTCACGGTGATCACCCCGGCCTACAACGTCGAGCCGTGGATCGGTGAAGCCATCGACTCCGTGCTGCAGCAGAGCGAAGGGCGTTTCGAGTACATCGTCGTGGACGACGGCTCGACCGACGCCACCGCCGACGTGGTGCGCGCCCGCGCGGCCACCGACGACCGGATCCGGCTGGTCCAGGTGCCCAACGGCGGGTCCGGCGCCGCCCGCAACGTGGCGCTGGAGCAGGCGCGGGCGCCGTTCGTGGCCTTCCTCGACGGCGACGACCGGTGGGGCCCGCAGTTCCTGCGCTGCCAGCTCGACGCGATCGCCGCGGCCCCGCCGGAGGTGGGGGTGTCGTTCTGCCACACGCGGGTGATGACCGAGGGCGGGCAGGTCGTCGGCCTGCGCTGGCAGCCGGCCGGGCCGTGCGACGCCGACCGGATCCTGGTCGAGAACAACCCGCCCCACCACGGCAGCTCGCTGCTCATCCGGCGCAGCTGCTTCGACGAGCTCGGCTTCTTCGACCCCGGCATGCGCAGCGCGGTCGACTTCGAGATGTGGCTGCGCATCGCCACCCGCTCGTCGACCCCGCTGTTCTGGGGCGTGCGCCGCTACCAGGTCGACATGCGGCTGATGCGCACCGGCTGCATCAGCGCCGACCGGGGGGCGCGGTTCGAGGCGCTGGACCGGCTGCTGGCCCAGTACGCCCCGAAGATGAACCGCCTGCCGCCCGGGCTGGCCTACTTGCGCCCGGCGGTGTTCGCCTACCGCGACGGCTTCGACGAGCTCGCCTGCCGGTGGGCGGGCGAGGCGCTGACCGCCGGCACGACGGAGCTGGCCCGCAGCGTGTGGGGGCAGTCGCTGCTGGCGTGGCACAAGGCGGGCCCGGCCGGGCGGGAGCGGCTGCGCGCCGCCCGCACCGGCACCCGCTCCGCGCTCTACGGTGGCGCCACCGTCGCCTCGCGCGCGGTCCGCCACCTCGGGCGGCTCGTCTAGTCCGGTGGACCTTCCTGGTCGCCCCACTAGCCCGTCATCCCGCTGGGTCGGGCAGGACCGAGCGGCGCGTTCGGCCCACCTGCCTGCGCGAGCGCGTCGTCCGCTCGAGGCCGGGTGGGGGTCGGGCGAGGGAGCCGCCCGGCGATCATGTCCCGGTGAGCACTCCGCGCGTGCGGCGCATCGGCCAGGTCATCGGCGTCCGACCGGAGCGGCGGGACGAGTACCTGCGCCTGCACGAGGCCGTCTGGCCCGAGGTGCAGGCCACCCTGACCCGGGCCGGCGTCCGCAACTACACGATCTTCATCCACGACGACCTGCTGTTCGGCTACTTCGAGTACACCGGCGACGACTTCGCCGCCGACATGGCGGCCGTCGCCGCCGACCCGGTCACCCGGGACTGGTGGACGCACACCGAGCCCTGCCAGCGCCGGCTCACCGACGGCCCCGGCGGCCCGTGGACCGACATGGCCGAGGCCTTCCACATGGACTGAGGATGCGCGAGGGACCGGCGGTGAGCGCGTCGCGGCGGGAGGCCGTGTCACGATCGAGCCGGGTGCGCCGTCAGCACGGCATGGACGAGATCGTGGTCACCGGATCCACCGGCGTCATCGGCCGACGCGCGGTGCGCGAGCTGCTCCAGGCCGGCCACCGCGTCACCGGCGTGGCCCGCTCCGCGCCCGGCCGGGCGCGGCTGGCGGCCGACGGAGCGCACGCCGTCGAGGCCGACGTGCTCGACGAGGCGTCGCTGCGCCGCGCGTTCGCCGGGGCGGACACCGTCGTCAACCTGCTGACGCACATCCCGAGCACCGACCGCATGCCCGACCCGTCGGCCTGGGCGGAGAACGACCGCCTGCGCACCGCGGCGTCGGCCGCGATCGCCCGCGCCGCCCGGGACGCGGGCGCGCGACGGCTGGTGCAGGAGTCGATCGCGTTCGTGTACGCCGAGGGCGGTGACGCGTGGCTCGACGAGGACGCGCCGGCCGTCGGCGGTGGCGTGACGACGACAGCGCTGACGGCCGAGCGCAACGCCCGCGAGCTGTTCGACGGCGACACCGTCGTGCTGCGCTTCGGGCTGTTCCTGGGACCCGACAGCGAGTCGGCGCTGGCGGCGCTGGAGGCCGCGCGCGGCGGCGCCTCGGTCGCGGTCGGGCCGCCCGGCGCGTTCCGGCCGATGATCTGGCTCGACGACGCGGCGGCGGCCGTGGCCGCGGCACTGCGCGTCCCGGCCGGGACCTACAACGTCGCCGACACCGACCCGGCGACCAACGCCGAGATCGACGCCGCGCTGGCCGCCGCCGTCGGCGTCGGGTCCCTCCGGACGGGGACGCCGCAGCCCGGTCCGTTGGCGCGCTCGCAGCGCGTGTCGAGCCGCAGGCTGCGCGAGGCGGGCGGCTGGGCGCCGCGCATGCGCGCGGCCACGCAGGCCTGGACCCGGATCGTCGGATGACCGACCGAGGACACCCCGACGACGCGGAGCGCTTCGCGCTGGCGCGCCCGCGGCTGCTGCGGCTGGCCTACAGCGAGCTCGGCGACCTCGGCGAGGCGGAGGACGTCGTGCAGGAGGCGTGGCTGCGGCTGCAGCGCGCGGACGCGCGGGTGATCGAGAACCTGGACGCCTGGCTGACGACGGTGGTCGGCAGGCTCGCGCTCGACCGCCTGCGGTCCGCCCGCGCGCGCCGCGAGACCTACGTCGGCCCGTGGCTCCCGGAGCCGGTGCCCTCGCCCGACCCGGCGGACCGCGTCACCCTCGACGAGTCGGTGAGCTACGCGCTGCTGACCGTGCTGGAGCAGCTCTCCCCGGCGGAGCGCACGGCGTTCGTCCTGCACGACGTGTTCGACGTGCCGTTCCCCGACGTCGCCGAGGTGGTCGGCCGCTCGCCGGAGGCGGTCCGCCAGCTCGCGTCGCGCGCCCGCCGCCACGTCGCGCGGGCGAGCCCGCGCTTCGCGGTCTCCCGCGACGAGCACGACCACGCCGTGCGGGCGTTCGCGCGGGCGGCGTCCGGGGGCGACCTGCAGCGCCTCGTCGCGGTGCTCGACCCGGACGTCGTCTGGACGTCGGACGGCGGTGGGCGGGCGGTCGTCGCGCGCACGCCGCTGCGCGGTGGGGAGCGCGTCGGGCGGGCGTGGGCGGCGTTGGGCCGCGGGTTCACCGACGGGCCGGTCGAGGTCGAGCTCAACGGGCGGCTCGGGCTCGTGGTCGCCGGCGGAGACGGCCACCGCGCCGCACTCTCGTTCGTCGTCGTGGGCGGTCGGATCGCGCGCATCGACGCGGTCCGCAACCCGGAGAAGCTCCGCCGGATCTAGTGGCCCGTCCAGCGAGGTCGGTGGGTATGTCGGTGGATCCTGGTGTTCGCGGGCAAGGCGCCGGTCGGCCCTCGTACCAGGCGTACTCGGGTCGGCCGGCACCGCAGCCGGCGGGCACCTGGGCCGCCGAGATACCCGGCGAACCTTGCTGGACGCGCCATTAGGGTCGGACCATGGCCGACGGTGGCGCGGGGTTCGCGGGGTTCGAGCTGTCACGGGTGGAGCTGGGGGAGGTCACCCTGCGCGTGCGCCGCGGCGGCAGCGGGCCGGGGCTGCTGCTCCTGCACGGCTATCCGCAGACGCACCTGATGTGGCTGCGGATCGCGCCCGTGCTGGCCGAGCACTTCACCGTCGTCGCCCCCGACCTGCGCGGCTACGGCGAGAGCTCGAAGCCGACCGCCACCGCCGACCACGGCGCGCACAGCAAGCGGGCGATGGCCGCCGACGGCGTGGCGCTCATGCGCGAGCTGGGGTTCGAGTCGTTCCACGTGATCGGCCACGACCGCGGCGGGCGGGTCGCCTACCGGATGGCGCTGGACCACCCGGGCGCGGTGCGCCGGCTCAGCGTGCTGGACATCGTGCCCACCGCCGAGGTGTGGGCGCGCGCGGACCGGTCCTTCGCGCTGGGCTACTGGCACTGGTCGTTCCTGGCCCAGCGGGCGCCGCTGCCGGAGACCCTCATCGGCGCCGACCCGGAGTACTTCTTCCTCGACGCCCAGTTCGACGGGGTGCTGCGCGGGTTCCCGGAGGAGGCCGTGCGCGACTACCGGCGGGCGCTGGCCGACCCGGAGGTCGTGCACGCGATCTGCGAGGACTACCGGGCGGGCGCCGGGTTCGACCGCGAGCTCGACGAGCGCGACCGCGCCGCGGGCGCCACCGTCGACTGCCCGACGCAGGTCCTGTGGGGCACCCAGGGCGCGCTCCCGGCCTGGTACGACCCGCTGGAGGTGTGGCGGGCGTGGGCGCCGGGCGTGGTCGGCGGGCCCGTCGAGGGCGGGCACTTCTTCCCCGAGCAGAACCCGGCCGACACCGCCGCCGCGCTGAGCGCGTTCCACGTCCCGGGCTGAGGCCGGTCGGGGCGCCCCGTTCCCGCGCCCCGGCGGTTACCGTCGCGAAGATCGGGCAGCGGAGCCCGGTCGGGAGGGAACCGATGGACGCCGCGCACCACCTGACCCGCGACCGCCTGCACCCCTTCGGCGGCACCGACGTCTGGCAGCTGCTGCGCACCCGGGCGCGCACCCACGCGGGGCGCCCGTTCGTGGTGTGGCAGCCCTTCGACGCCGAGCCGGTGACCACGGCGTTCGACGAGCTGGCCGCGGAGGCGGCCGCCGTCGCGGCGGGGCTCGCGGCCCGCGGGGTGCGCACCGGCGACCGCGTGCTGATCCACCTGGAGAACAGCCCCGAGTTCGTGGTGTCGTGGTTCGCCTGCGCCGCGCTGGGCGCCGTCGCGGTGACCACGAACAGCCGCTCCACCGCCGACGAGCTGGCCTACTTCGCGCAGGACTCGGCGGCCGTCGGGGTGATCACCCAACCGCGCTTCGTCGACACCGTCACCGCCGCGGCGCCCGGGCTGCGCTTCGCCGCCTGCACGGGCAACGACAGCGGCGTGCCGTCCGACCACGCGGGTGGTGCGGAGGCGTTCGCGGCCCTGCGCGGCGACCCGGACGCGCTGCCGCCCCGACCCACCGACCCGCTGGCCCCCTGCTCGGTGCAGTACACGTCGGGCACCACCTCCCGCCCGAAGGGCGTGCTGTGGACCCAGGCCAACGCGCTGTGGGGCGCGCGGGTCAACGCCGCGCACGAGACCCTGCGCCCCGACGACTGCCACCTCGTCTACCTGCCGCTGTTCCACACCAACGCGCTGGCCTACTCGATGCTGGCCAGCCTGTGGGTCGGGGCCCGGTTCGTGCTCGTCCCCAAGTGGTCGACCAGCCGGTTCGCCGACATCTCCGTGCGCCACGGCTGCACCTGGATGTCGCTGATGGGGCTGTCGACCCGGGCGCTGGTCGAGTCGGCCCCGCCGCCGGGGCACTCCTACCGGATGTTCGGCGCCGGGGTGTGCGACCTGCCCATCGACGCCGCGTACGGGGTCAAGACGCTCGGCTGGTGGGGGATGACCGAGACGATCTCGCACCCGGTCGTCGGCGACGCCTTCGTGCCCAACCGGCCGATGAGCATGGGCCGGCCCAGCACCGACTACGAGGTGAAGGTCGTGCGCCCGGACGGCGAGCGGGTCGAGCCCGACGAGTCCGGCGAGTTGAAGGTCCGCGGCGTGCGGGGGCTGTCGATGTTCGCCGAGTACCTCAACCGCGCCGCCGACACCGCGGCCGCCTTCGACGCCGGGGGCTGGTTCGCCACCGGCGACCTGGTCACCCCGCACCCCGACGGCCACCTGACGTTCGAGAACCGGGTCAAGGACATGCTCAAGGTCGGGGCCGAGAACGTGTCGGCCGCCGAGGTCGAGCGGGTCGTGCTGGGCGTGCCCGGTGTGCTGGAGGTCGGCGTCGTCGGGCGCCCGGACGCCACGCTCGACGAGGTGCCCGTCGCGTTCGTGACCACCGAGGGCGACGCGCCCGCGGTGCTGGCCCGGGTGGAGGCGGCCTGCGCGGAACTGCTGGCCGACTTCAAGCGGCCGCGCGCGGTCTACCGGGTGTCGCAGCTGCCCCGCTCCACCCTCGCCAAGATCAACAAGGTGGAGCTGCGGGCCGTCGCGGCCCCGGACGCCGACCGGGCGGGTGCCGAGGAGCGCTGGATCGACGCCGCGCTGGCCGACCCGTCGGGCAACGCCGGCTGATCCCCGCCCGCTGATCCCCGCCGGTGTCACCGGCTGGTCGCCGACGCCCTTCCACCGTGTGATGTCGGGCGGTCCGGTCGGGAGCAGGATCGACCCGGGCGAGAAGCGGTGGCGATGGGCGCGACGACCGGCCGTTCGGCGATCGCCGCGCGGCCGGGTGTCGTCGCCGCGGCGGTGCCGGCGATCGTCGTCCTCCTGCAGCCCGACCTGCCCTGGCTCGACGACCGGCTGGCCGCGTACGCGGTCGGCATGGGCATGTCGACGCCGGCAGCCAGACCGGCGACGACGCGCACCGGCCGGCGTGGGCGTGGTCGAGCTGGGCCGCGGCGACCCGGTCCCATCGGCCGAGGAGATCCTCGCCCACGCCGACATCGCGATGTGCACCTCGAAGCGGCTGGCCACGCGGGCCGGGACGCCCCCGGTGACCTCCCGGTGACGCCCCGGCCGCGGGGTCAGCGGATCTTCGCCCCGTAGACGTTCTCGACGGTCATCGCCATCAGCACGCGCCGGTCGGAGACCATCACCGAGCGGTACTCGTCCCAGTCCGGGTGCTCGCCCGCGGCGGCCCGGTAGTAGTCGACCAGCGCCTGCACCTCCGGGCCGTCCGGGTCGGTGCCCGGGCCGGTCAGCGTGACGGTGCCGTCGGCGGTGGCCCAGGCCCAGCCGTCGGCGCTGGTCACCTCGAGCGCGGCGCGCGGGTCGCGGCGCAGGTTGGCCGTCTTGGCGCGGCCCTCGGTCATCGACACGAGGATCTTCCCTGCCGCCCGGTCGTAGAAGGGCGTGACCGGGGAGAGCTGGGGGCGGCCGTCGGCGCGGATCGTGGCCAGGACGCCGAGGCGGGCCTCGGCGAGCAGGGCGTGCGGGTCGAACGGTGTGGCGGTCGTCATGTCCGGGCCAACCCCCGCCGCGGGCGCCGAATTCCGCCTCCGGCGCCCGCGGCGGGGGAGCGACCTCAGCCCTTCGGCCCGCCGACCCCGACGGCCCGCCGGACCATCGCGGTGTCCTCGGTGACGTCGAGCAGGGCCATGGCGTAGTCGGCGCGCGTGAGCCGCCAGTCGCCGCCGGTGGCGTCGGGCTCGAAGTCGGTGTGCACCCGACCCCGCGCCGGGCCGTCGGCGAGCATCGTCGCCCGCACCACGCTCCAGTCCAGCGGACCGCCCTCGAGCATGCCCTCGGCCCGGGCGAGGTCGGCGTAGGGCCCGCGGAAGCGCCACCAGACCAGGTCGAGCACCAGCTTCGGCCGCGTGGCCACGACCGAGCGGCTGCTCGTCATGACCAGCCTGCGCACCCCGGCGTCGGCCATCGCGGGCGCCAGCGCGCGCACGATCGCGCTGCCGCCCACGGCCATGACCACCGCGTCCTGGCCGGCGACCGCCGCGGGCAGGACGGTCGGGTCGGTGGCGTCGCCGACGACCATCGCGTGCGGGCCGGCGACCGGGCGCCGCGCCAGCGCGGTGACCTCGTGGCCGCGGGCCGCGGCCTGCTCGAGCACGAGCCGCCCGGTGCGCCCGGCGGCCCCGACGACCAGCAGCCTCACCGCGCCACCGCCTGGCGGCGGGTGTTGTGGAAGGCGGTGACCCGCCAGCCGTCGCCGTCGTCGACCAGCACGAACGACGGGACGGAGTCGCGGTCCGCGGTGGTCCCGGGCCGGTCGGCCGGGCGCACGGCGCCCGCGGTGAGGACGTGCGCGACGTCCGGGCGCAGGAAGCGGACGGTGGGGGAGTCCTCCCCGGTGGACGTGGCGCCCATCGTGGAGCCCTTGAGCGGGCCGTCGAACAGCCACCGGTGGACGTCGACGACGGCGTCGCGGCCGACGAGCACGTGCCCGTCGAAGGTGACGTAGGTGGCGTCGGGGGTGAACCCGGCGCCGTACGCGGTGGCGTCGCCGGCGTTCCAGGCCGCGGCGAGGCGGTCGAGCGTGGCGCGGACCGCCGCCTCGGCGGCAGCGCGTGCGGATGGTGCGGACATGGGTGTCCTCCGTCTGAGCGTGAAGGGTCGCGGCGCCTGCGCGTACGCTCAGCGGTGCTGTTCCGGTGAGCCGTGCGCGGCGTCGGTCGTGCGGGGTTCCGGGTCCGGGAGGGGCGTTGGCGCGCCCCTCCCGGGCCGCTGCATCGTCGCGATGCCCGGGTCAGCCCATGCGCCGCCCCTCGGGCAGGAGGTCGACCAGGCCGGCGAACGCCGCGCCGTCCTCGTCGGGCCAGGCGGGCGAGCCGGCGCGCACTTCCGCGACGAACGCGGCCACCCAGTCGTGCTCGGCGCCGAGGCGGGCCCGTTCGAACTCGCTCTCCACGAGCAGCAGCCGGGGCACGGCCGCGGGCACGGTGGCCAGGCCCTCCTCCAGGCCGCGCAGCCGGGCGGCGAGGACCTCCAGCCGGGCGAGCAGCGCGGTGAGCGCCTGCTCGCGCGACAGCACGCCGATGAACGACAGCGCGGCGACGAACAGCGTGGCGTCGGCGTCCGGGACGGCGAGCAGCCGGCGGACCCGGTCGGCCAGCGCGGCGCGCCCGGCGTCGGTGAGCGCGTACACCGTGCGCTCCGGGCGCGGGCCCTCGCGCCGCACGTCGTGCACCGCGATGAGGCCGTCGCGCAGGAGCCGGTCGACGGCGTGGTACATGCTGCGGGGCAGGCCGGTGACGAAGTCCTTGTGGGTGTCGACGATCAGCCGGTGCATCTCGTAGGCGTGCCGCGGCCCGGTGAGCAGCAGCGCGAGCACGGTCAGGGCGGGCAGGTCCCGGTCGGCCCGACGCAAGTGCACACCCCACCTCCGACCGATCCTCACGTTGATGCAGGACGCAGTATGGCGGATTGCACTATCCGGCGGCAAGGACGGGTGACCGCAGCGAGGACGGCACGTCGACTCGATCCTGTCCCGATCGTCGGTCCTGCGGGCGCTGGAGAGCCACCCGATCGGGTACCCGCGCGGCGTGGGGATGCTCGGGGCGCTCGACCGCTATCAGCGCAAGCACAAGTGGCTGGGCCTGCCGCTCGCGGTGGTCTACAAGTTCGCCGACGACCAGGGCGCCTACCTGGCCGCCCTGATCACCTACTACGGCTTCCTGTCGCTGTTCCCGCTGCTGCTGATCATGGCCACGGTGCTGGGGTTCGTGCTGCCCGGCCACCCCGAGCTGCAGCAGCAGCTGATCGACAGCGCGCTGGCCCAGTTCCCGATCATCGGCGACCAGCTCACCAGCGGCACCCAGCCGCTGCGGGGCTCGGGGTGGGGGCTGGTCACCGGCATCGTGGTCGCGCTGTACGGCGGCCTCAACGCGGCCGTCGCGATCCAGAACGCCCTCGACATCGTGTGGGGCGTCCCGGTGAACAAGCGGCCCAACCCCTTCCTGGCCCGGCTGCGCAGCCTGGCGATGCTCGGGCTGCTCGGCGCCGGTGTGCTGCTCACCACCGCGCTCACCGTGGTCGGCGGGTTCGGCGAGCGGTTCGGCCCGGTGGTGCGCGTAGGAGTCGTGGTGCTGTCCGTCGCGGTCAACTGCGGGCTGTACATCGTCGCCTTCCGGGCGCTCACCGTGCGGGCGGTGACGGTGCGCGAGGTGGTGCCGGGGGCCCTGCTGGCCGCGGTCGGCTGGCAGGTGCTGCAGGCGGTGGGCACCGCCTACGTCGACGGCCAACTCCGCGGGTCGACCCAGGTGTACGGCCTGTTCGCCATCGTGCTCGGGCTGCTGGCCTGGATCTACCTCGCCGCGGTGGTCGTGGTGCTGTCCGCCGAGCTCAACGCCGTCGTGGCCGGGCGCCTGTGGCCGCGGGCGCTGCTGGGCCCCTTCATCGAGGACGTCGACCTCACCCGGGCCGACCGGCGCAGCTACACCTCCTACGCGACGTCGCAGCGCTACCGCGAGTCCGAGGAGATCGAGGTGAGCTTCCGCGGACCGGACGACCCACCGGAGGGGCGGGACCGCGACGGTTGACCCCGTCCCTCACACCAGGTCGTTGCGGCTCAGCACACCGACCAGCGTGCCCTCGCTGACGACCGGGACCACCCGCAGCCCGTGCTCGGCGACGAGCAGGCGGGCGTGCCCGATGGTGTCGTCCGGGTCGAGGGTGATGACGTCGCGGGTCATGACCGCGCCCACCGTGCGCCCCGTGCGCCGGGACAGCGGCTCGTCGCCCAGCAGGTCGGCCTCGCTGACCACTCCGACCAGCTTGCCCTCATCGTCGACGACGGGCAGCGAGGTCAACCGCTCGGCGACCAGCCGGGCCGCGGTCTCGTCGGCCGGGTCCGCGGCGGTCGCCGTGAGGACGTCGCTGGTCATGGCGTCGCGGACGTGGGCGGCGTCGGGTCGGGCGGTGCTGCGGCGGGTGGGGGCGACCTCGGCGGGCAACGCGCCGCGCAGCCGGTCGGCGAGCCGGGACAGCGCGCCGGGCCGGGAGCGCACGCGCAGCAGGTCGCTGCGGGTGACCACGCCGACCAGCACCCCCCGCTCCACGATGGGCATCACCCGCAGCTCGCCGTAGGTGCGCAGGCGGTGGGCGACCAGGGCCAGGCTCGCCCGCGGCGGCATGGACAGCACCTCGGGGTTCATCACCGCGCCGACCACCGCCGAGTCCTCGCCGCCGTCCTCGCGGTGGCGCAGCACGTCGAGCAGGCTGACGATCCCGACCAGGCGGAACCGCGCGTCGACCACCGGCAGCGAGCTGTAGCCCAGCTCGGTCATCCGGTGCACCGTGCGGGCGAGGTCGTCCTCCGGCCGGGCGGTGACGACGCGGCTGGACATGACGTCGCGAGCGTGCAGCGGCATGCACAGAACGTAGTACGCGCGACCCCGGTCGGTCGTCGTCCGACTCAGCGCCGACTCAGCGCACCCGGCTGGTGCTGTCGCGCAGCACCACCTCACCGCGCACCCGCACGGTGCGGGGCCGCTCGCCGGGTTCGGTGTCCAGGGCCAGCGCGGCCGCGCGCTCGCCCATCTCCTCCAGCGGCAGCCCGACCGTGGTCAGCGAGGGCACGAGGTCGCGCAGCGTGCGGATGTCGTCGAAGCCGGCCACCGACACGTCCTGCGGGATGGCCAGCCCGTGGTCGCGGAAGGCGGCCATCGCGCCGACGGCCATCACGTCGTTCACGGCGAACACGCAGGTCACGTCGAGCCCGGCGGTGACCAGTTCGGTCGCGGCCGCGTAGCCGCCGTCGCGGGTGAACGGACCGGGCACCGCGCGCACGGCCTCGTCGGGCAGGCCCGAATCGCGCAGGCCCTCGACGAAGCCCGCGTGCCGGTCGCGCGCGGTGAGCAGCTCGGGTGGTCCGGTCAGCACGGCGAGGCGGCGGTGCCCGAGTCGGGCGAGCTCGCGGGCGAGCTCGCGGGCACCGGCCCGGTTCTGCACCAGCACGGTGTGCGTGCCCAGCCGGTTCTGGCTGATGCACGCGACCCGCCCGCCCGACTCGCTGAACCCGGCGAGCTCCTTGGCCAGCCGCGCGGTCAGGTCGCGGCTGCGGGTCCGGCTGCCCACGATGATCACCGCGCGGGCCCGCTGGGCGCGCAGCGTGGCCACGTAGTCCAGCTCGCGCTCCGGGTCGCGGCGGGTGCTGGCCATGACCACGACCAGCCCGCGCTGCTCGCACTGGCGCATGACGCCGTCGGCGATCGCGGAGAAGTACGGGTCGGAGATGTCGTGCACGACGAGCCCGACGATGTTGCTGGCCCCGCGCGCGATCGCCTGCGCGTGCGGGTTGGCCCGGTAGCCGAGCTCGGCGGCCGCGGCCAGCACCCGGCCGCGGTGCGGCTCGCCGACCGAGCGGTGGCTGCCGTTGAGCACGCGGGACGCGGTGGCCAGCGACACCCCGGCCGCGGCGGCGACCTCGGCCAGCCGGACCGGGCCGCGGCGCGGGGAGGGATCGGTGCCGGGGGCGGGCTCTGCTGTCTCGGTGGGTTCTGCGGGCTCGGCCACGGATCCCCCTTCCCCGCCGATCCGGCCACCCCCGTGGTCCCCGGGCCGGTCGATCCCGTTCACCGCGGAGGGTATGGCACACCGACCGCGTCCGGGCGGTGCGTTCGAGCCCAGCGCGATACCGCCGCCTGGTTCAGTGATCCTTCCGCCACCAGGGCGCACCACCCTCGGCTGACCGTACTTCCCGGCGCCACCGCGACGGGGTCGTCGGCGGCCAGCTGGGAGCCGATCCCGGGGTAGCCCTCGACCCGCACGAACCACGGGTCGGCCGCGGTGGCCGCGCCGGTGCCGACCAGCGCCAGGGTGAACGGGTCGGGCCCGCGCTCGGTCCAGGCCAGCCAGGGCGCGACCACCCCGTGCACCGCGGCCTCGCCGACCGCGTCCTCGGCGGCGCCGCCCGCGCGCACCTCCGGCGCGGTGGCCGGCGGCAGCCGCCAGAACAGGCCCCCGTAGCCGGCGCCGGTGCGCCCGTTGGTGGCCGGGCTGCCCAGCCGCAGCGTCCGGTCCGTGGCGTTGGCCAGCTCGGTGACCAGCTCCAGCTCCCAGCCGTCGGCGTCCCGGTCGACCCACCTGCGGGTGGTGACCGTGCGCCGCTCGTGCAGCAGGACCTCACCGCGCGCCGCCACCCAGCGCAGCCGCTCGACGAAGCCGCTCGCGTCGCGGGCGTCGAAGCCGGCGTGCTCGATCCGGCCGTGGTCGTCGCGCCAGGTGTAGCCCTGCCCGCGCACGTAGGTGCGCCCGCCCCAGAAGTTGCCCCCGTCGACGTCCTGCACCGCGACGCCGACGCCGAGGTGCCAGCGGTGGTCCGCGGGCACGGCGTCGCTGACGACGCGTCCGCCCAGCGTGCGCACCGGGTGCAGGTGCGGGCGGGGCGCGAGCACGGGGTCGAGCTCGGCGCCGTCGACGTAGGTGGCCACGGCGCGCCCGGCCACGCGCAGCTCGGCCAGCTCAGCCACGGGGCACCGCCACGGCCGGGGCGGCCCACGCCAGGTCGAGCTCGGAGAACGGGGCCAGCTCGGCGGCGGCCCGCTCGACCGCGGCGTCGATCCCGGGAACCACCTCGCGCGGGTGCGGGCCGGTGGTGTCGGTGCGGTGGTGCCCGGGCCCGATCGGGCGCGGGTCGGGCGCCACCCGCACCGCCTCGACGACATCGGTGAATGCCGCGGTGGCCGGCAGCGGCGCCAGCAGCGCCACCGCCGGGTCCCGGGTGTGCGCGACCAGGTTCTCCAGCAGGTCGGTCGCGGGGTGCTCGGTGACGGTCACGTGGTCGTCGGCCTCCAGCCGGACGGTGTCGCTCTTGTAGTGCAGGACGATCCGGCCCCGGCTGCCGTGCACGACGACGAAGGGCTCGTGGTGGCGCTCGGCGCAGAGCGTGACCGCGACGACGACCGGGGTGCCGCGGGCCGTGGTGAGCCGCGCGCAGGCCGTGTCGTCGGCCTCGATCGGGTTGGCCCGGTACAGCTCGACGCGCACGTCGCGCAGCGGGTCGGCACCGGAGCCGTCGATGGCCAGCGCGGTGGCGGTGGCGTGCGCGAAGGGGTTGGTCAGCGCGCCGTCGACGACGTCGGTGCCGTCGAGCCTGCGCCGCCCGGCCCAGGGGGAGCGCGCCCAGTACGCGTGGTCGCGCACCCAGGCCCCGGCGGCGCCGATGCCGCGCACCTCGCCGATCGCGCCACCGGTCGCGAGGGCGCGCACGTGCGCCAGCGCGGCCGAGCCGAGGCTCTGGAAGCCCACCTGGCACGCCCGGCCGGTGGCGGCGACGCCCCGGACGAGCCGGCCGAACTCCGCCCGGCTCGGCGTCGGCGGCTTCTCCAGCAGCACGTGCGAGCCCGCGCGGGCGGCGGCGAGGGCGATGTCGACGTGGGTGGGGATCGGGGTGCAGACCACGGTGACCTCGGGCCGGACCGCGTCGAGCAGCTCGGTCAGGTGCGGGCCGGTGGGCACCCCGCCGACGAGCGCGAGCTGGTCGTCGGCCAGCGGCCGCGGCTCGCAGACGCCGGCCAGCCGCACGGGGGCGCCCGCGCGGCGGAGGCGGTCCAGGTTGCGCAGGTGCCAGCGGCCGTGGCCGTGCGCCCCGACCAGCAGGACCCGGGCGGGGGACGGGTGGGATGGGGGCATGCGCTGCGGTCCTCCTCGACGGGCGTCCGGGCCGGGACGGTACCGATCGGGAAAGCGGTTGCCAACCACTTCCTCGGAGACACTCCGGATTCCAGATCGTGACCTGTCCGGGATAAGTCCAGCTCAGACCGCCTCAACCCAGCGTGGAACGGCCGTACAGACGATCACCGCGATCGGTGGCCTGTTGACAAGGCGACCCGCGGACGGCTTCGCTAGAAAGCGCTTGCCCGCCCCTCCCGCTACCGCTCCCGGGCCCCCGCCCCGGGCGAGAGGTGACGATGACCGAGCTCAGTGACGAGACCCGGACCCCGGCCGCGGTGCCCGCGCACCCGCCGCCGCGGTCCGCATCGCCGCCCGCCCCGGCCCGGCGCCGCCGGTGGCGACTGCCCCAGGTGGGCGAGCGGAAGGTGGCCTACCTCTTCCTGGCGCCCTGGTTCATCGGGCTCGCGCTCATCACCATCGGCCCGATCCTGGGCTCGCTCTACCTGTCGTTCACCGACTACAGCCTGCTCGCCCCGCCCGAGTGGACCGGCCTGGACAACTACGAGCGGATGGTCACCGATCCGCGCTTCTACCAGTCGCTGCAGGTCACGTTCGTCTACGTGTTCGTCTCGGTGCCGCTGCAGCTGGCCTTCGCGCTGGCGCTGGCGCTGGCCCTGGACAAGGGCCTGCGGGGACTGGCGTTCTACCGCTCGGTCTACTACCTGCCCTCGCTGCTCGGGGCCAGCGTGGCCATCGCGGTGCTGTGGCGGCAGATGTTCGGCGCCGAGGGGCTGATCAACGCCGCCCTGGAGAACCTGGGCTTCACCGACCTGCCCGGCTGGGTGTCCGACCCGGACTACGCCCTGGGCACGATCATCATCCTGAACGTCTGGACGTTCGGCTCGCCGATGGTGATCTTCCTGGCCGGGCTGCGGCAGATCCCGCAGATGTACTACGAGGCCGCGGCCATCGACGGCGCGGGCGCCCTGCGGCGGTTCTTCTCGATCACGCTGCCGCTGCTCAGCCCGATCATCTTCTTCAACCTGGTGCTGCAGCTGATCGGGTCGTTCCAGTCGTTCACCCAGGCGTTCGTGATCAGCAGCGGTCGCGGCAGCCCGGCCGACTCGACTCTCTTCTACACGCTCTACCTGTACCTGCGCGGCTTCGGCAACTTCGACATGGGCTACGCCTCGGCGCTGGCCTGGGTGCTGCTGCTCATCGTCGGCGTGCTGACCGCGGCCAACTTCCTGGTCTCGAGGTTCTGGGTGTTCTATGGCGACGACTGAACCCGGGGAGCTGCACGGTCCGGGTCCGGACCTGGACTCCCCGCGCGGCCTGGCCCGCCCCGGTGGGCGCCCACGCGTGCTGGCCCACCTGTGCCTGATCCTGTTCGGGCTGCTGATGCTCTACCCGCTGATCTGGATGCTCGCGAGCTCCTTCAAGCCCGGTGAGGAGATCTTCAGCCAGCCCGGGCTGTGGTCGGAGAACTTCACCGCGCAGAACTACGTCGAGGGCTGGACCGCGCTGCCCCGGCCCTTCCACATCTACATCCTCAACTCGCTGATCGTGGTGGGCGGCTCCATCGTGGGCAACCTGCTGGCCTGCTCGCTGGCCGCCTACGCGTTCGCCCGCCTGGAGTTCCGGTTCAAGCGGTTCTGGTTCGCGGTCATGCTCGGCACGATCATGCTGCCGATCCACGTGGTGATCGTGCCGCAGTACGTGCTGTTCGCCCAGCTCGACTGGATCAACACCTTCTGGCCGCTGATCGTGCCGAAGCTGCTGGCCACCGACGCGTTCTTCATCTTCTTGATGGTGCAGTTCATCCGGGGCATCCCGAAGGAGCTCGACGAGGCGGCCCGGATCGACGGCTGCGGCCACTTCGGGATCTTCTGGCGGATCATCATCCCGATGTCGACGCCGGCACTGGCCACGACGGCGATCTTCACCTTCATCTGGACCTGGAACGACTTCTTCAGCCAGCTGATCTTCCTGGCCGACCCGGACCTCTACACCGTCCCGGTCGCGCTGCGCACCTTCGTCGACTCCAACACCCAGACCCCGTGGGGCCCGGTCTTCGCGATGTCGGTCGTCTCGCTCGCCCCGATCTTCGGCTTCTTCCTCGCCGGTCAGCGCTACCTCGTCCGGGGCATCGCGACGACCGGGCTCAAGTGACCCACCCAGCTGTGACCGCCCACTCGAAGGGAACTGCACCGTGGCAGCACCACCCCCCGCACCCGGGCCCACCGCGTCCCGGCTGCGCCGCACCCTGGTCGCCGGGGCGCTGAGCCTGGTCATGATCACCGCGACGGCCTGCGGCGGCGGTGGCGGCGAGCCCGCGGCCGGCGCCGAGGCCGGGCCGGTCACCCTGCGGTTCTACTGGTGGGGCAGCGACAGCCGCCACCAGTACACCCAGGAGCTGATCGACAAGTACCAGGCGGCCAACCCGGGGGTGACCATCGAGGCCGAGTTCAGCGGCTTCGACGACTACTGGGACCGGCTCGCCACCGCCACGGCCGGCGGTGACGCGCCGGACGTCATGCAGCAGGACACCCGCTACGTCGCCGAGTACGCCGAGCGCGGCGCGCTGGCCGACCTGACCGAGTACATGCCCGGTGTCATCGACACCGCGCAGCTCGACCAGCCGATGCTCAAGACCGGCCGGCTCGACGGCAAGACCTACGCCATCCCGACCGGCGTCAACGCCTTCGCCCTGCTGGCCAACCCCAAGCTGTTCGCCGACACCGGGGTCGCGCTGCCCGACGACGCCACCTGGACCTGGGACCAGATGGTGCAGCTCAGCGAGCAGATCAGCGCGGCCGGTGGCGGTCAGGTGTTCGGTGTGCAGGACCTGGGCTTCAACGAGACCAGCCTGGAGATCTTCGCCCGGCAGCGCGGGGAGGAGCTGTTCAACGCCGACGGCGACGTGGGCTTCACCCGCCAGACCCTGGTCGACTGGTGGACCACCATGGTCGCCCTGCGCGACACGGGCGGCACCTCGCCGCCGCCGATCAGCGTGGAGTCCCAGGCCGGCGGCGTCGACGGGTCGCTGACCGCGCAGAACCGCGCCGCGCTCGGCTCCTGGTGGACCAACCAGCTGCCCGCGCTGAGCACCGCGACCGGCCAGGACATGGAGCTGCTGCGCTGGCCGGGCGAGTCGCCCAGGGCCGGGATGTACCTCAAGCCGGCCATGTTCTGGTCGATCTCCGAGCGCAGCGAGCACCCGGAGGCGGCGGCGAAGTTCATCGACTACCTGATCAACTCGCCGGAGGCCGCGGAGCTCGCGCTCAGCGACCGCGGGCTGCCGATCAACACCGCGCTGCGCGAGCAGATCGTCCCCAAGCTCAAGGCGGCCGACCAGAGGTCCGCGGCGTTCGTCGAGGAGATCACCCCGTCCCTGGCCGACCCCCCGCCGCTGCCCCCGCAGGGCGCCGGTGAGGTGCAGCGGATCCTGCAGCAGCTGCACGAGCAGGTGCTGTTCGACCAGCTGAGCGTCGACCAGGCCGCCGACCAGTTCATGGGCGAGCTGGACGCGGCGACGGGCTGAGCCCGACGTCCGTCGCCGGAAGACCCCGGCGGGCGGCGCGACCCCTCCCGCGCCGCCCGCCGGGCCACCGCACCCCGAGGAGCTCCGATGACCACGCCGCGCCAGCGCTACGCCGTCGTCGGCACCGGGCACCGCGCGCAGATGTACGTCGACGCGCTGCTGGGCAGCCACGCCGACGTGGGCGAGCTGGTCGCCCTGTGCGACCCGAACCCGACGCGGATGGCCTACTACCAGGACCTGCACCGCGCGGCGCGCCCCGCCGCCTGCGACCTGCCGCAGTACCCGCCGGAGCGCTTCGCCGACCTGCTCGCCGAGCAGCGCCCGGACGGCGTGATCGTGACCAGCGTGGACGCCACCCACGCCGAGTACGTGTGCGCGTCGCTCGCCGCGGGCGCGGCCGTGATCTGCGAGAAGCCGCTGACCACCACCGCGCGGGACTGCCGGCGGATCGCCGAGGCCGCGGCGGCCTCGACCGCGCCGGTGGTCGTGACGTTCAACTACCGCTACTCCCCGCGCAACTCCGCGGTCCGCGAGGTGATCGCGGCCGGGGAGATCGGGGAGGTCACCTCGGTGCACTTCGAGTGGGTGCTGGACACGGTGCACGGCGCCGACTACTTCCGCCGCTGGCACCGTGACAAGGCCCGGTCCGGCGGCCTGCTGGTGCACAAGGCCAGCCACCACTTCGACCTGGTCAACTGGTGGTTGGACGACGAGCCCGAGCGCGTGGTCGCGATGGGCGGGCTGCGCTTCTACGGCGCCGGGGCGGCCGCCGGGCGCGGGGTCGGCGGCCGGCCCGAGCGCAGCCACGGCGACCCGGGCCTGGCCGAGGACCCGTTCGGCATCGACCTCGCCGCCGACCCCCGGCTGCGCAGGCTCTACCTCGACGCCGAGGCCGACGACGGCTACCTGCGCGACCGCGACGTCTTCGCCGAGGGCATCTCCATCGAGGACAACATGGCGGTGCTCGTCGGCTACCGCCGCGGCGCCACCCTCAGCTACTCGCTCAACGCGCACGCGCCGTGGGAGGGCTACCGCGTGTCGGTCAACGGCACCGCGGGCCGCCTCGAGCTCGCCGTCGTCGAGCGCGCCGAGGTGCACGGCCCCCGGGCCGGCGCGCGCAACGCCGTCGACCCGAGCGCGCACCCGGACGCCGACGGCGGCGAGCGGGCCCGGCGCCCCGGCGCGGAACTGCTCGTGCAGCGCCACTGGGAGCCCGCGCGCCGGGTGCCGATCACCGAGGGGAAGGGCGCCCACGGCGGCGGCGACGCGCTGCTGCTCGACGACCTGTTCCGGCCCGACCGGCCGGTCGACCCGCTGCGCCGCACGGCCGGCTGGCGCGACGGCGTGCGCGCGGTCGGCGTGGGCGTCGCGGCCAACGAGTCGCTGGAGACCGGACGGCCGGTCGACCTCGCCGAGCTGCTCGGCGCCCCGGTCTGACCAGCACCAACCGACATCGCGGAGGAGATCGCATGAGCGAGCTTGCGAGCGGATCATCAGGACGACGCCCGCTGCGCATCGTCATGAACGGCGTCACCGGCCGGATGGGGTACCGCCAGCACCTGCTGCGCTCCGTGCTGGCCATCCGCGACGACGGCGGCCTGCTGCTGTCCGACGGCACCCGGGTCCCGGTCGAGCCGGTGCTGGTCGGGCGCAGCGCGGCGCGCGTCGGCGAGATCGCCGACCGGCACGGCGTCGAGCGCTGGACCACCGACCTCGACGAGGCGCTGGCCGACCCGACCGCCCAGGTCTACTTCGACGCCCAGGTCACCTCGGCCCGGGAGAAGGCCATCACCGCGGCCATCGCCGCGGGCAAGCACGTCTACACCGAGAAGCCGCTGGCCGAGTCGTTGGAGGGCGCGCTCACCCTGGCCCGGCTGGCCGAGCAGGCGGGCGTGCGCTGCGGCGTGGTGGCCGACAAGGTCTACCTGCCGGGTCTGGTGAAGCTGCGCAGGCTGCTCGAGGGCGGGTTCTTCGGCCGGGTGCTCTCGGTGCGCGGCGAGTTCGGTTACTGGGTGTTCGAGGGCGACTGGCAGGCCGCGCAGCGCCCGAGCTGGAACTACCGCAGCGCCGACGGCGGCGGGATCGTCATGGACATGTTCTGCCACTGGTCCTACGTGCTGGAGAGCCTGTTCGGGCCGGTGCGGGCGGTGACGGCGCGGGCGGTCACGCACGTGCCCGAGCGGGTCGACGAGCAGGGCGAGCGCTACACCGCCACCGCCGACGACGCCGCCTACGGCATCTTCGAGCTGCCCGACGGGGTCGTGGCCCAGATCAACTCCTCGTGGTGCGTGCGGGTGTTCCGCGACGAGCTGGTGGAGTTCCAGGTCGACGGCACCGAGGGCAGCGCGGTCGCCGGGCTGCGCGAGTGCCGCGTGCAGCACCGGGCCACCACCCCGATGCCGGTGTGGAACCCCGACCTGCCGGTCACCGAGCCCTTCCGCGAGCAGTGGCAGCGGGTGCCCGACAACGCCGAGCTGGGCAACGGTTTCCGGGTGCAGTGGGAGCAGTTCCTGCGCCACGTCCTGGAGGGCGGCGCGCACCCCCACGACTTCCTGGCCGGCGCCCGCGGCGTGCAGCTCGCCGAGCTGGGCCTGCGCTCGTCCGCGGAGGGCAGGCGCTTCGAGGTGCCGGAGGTGCGGGCGTGAGCCGTCTCCTGCTGCCCGGCGCCGACGGCTCGCTGCGCGAGCACGTCCTGGGCGCGCCGGGGGACTGGACCCGCCCGACCCGCCCGATCGCCTCCCGCACGGCCTACGCCGCGGCGCACGTGGTCGCCGACCCGCTGGCCGACAACGCCCCCGGCGCCCCGGCCGTGCTGGACTGGGACGCCACCCTGGCCTTCCGCCGCCACCTGTGGTCGTGGGGGCTGGGCGTGGCCGACGCGATGGACACCGCGCAGCGGGGGATGGGCCTGGACTGGGCGGCCACCGCCGAGCTGATCCGGCGCTCGGCGGCCGAGGCGCACGCCGTGGGCGGCGCGCTGGTGTGCGGGGTCGGCACCGACACCGGCGCCGAGCTGCGCTCGCTCGACGACGTGGTCGGCGCCTACCTCACCCAGCTGGAGGTCGTCGAGGGCGCCGGGGCCGGGGTCGTGCTGATGGCCAGCCGCGACCTGGCCCGCCTCGCCGCCGGACCGGACGACTACGCGAAGGTCTACGCCCGGGTGATCGGGCAGGCGTCCGCGCCGGTGCTGCTGCACTGGCTGGGCGAGGTGTTCGACCCGGCGCTGGCCGGCTACTGGGGCTCCCGCGACGTCGACGAGGCCACCGCCGCCGTCGTGGCGCTGGTGCACGAGCACGCCGACTCCGTCGACGGGATCAAGGTCTCGCTGCTCGACGCGGCCCACGAGGTGGCGCTGCGGGCCGCGCTGCCCGCGGGGGTGAAGCTCTACACCGGCGACGACTTCCACTACCCCGAGCTGATCCGCGGCGACGGCACCGCGCACTCGCACGCCCTGCTGGGGATCTTCGACGCCATCGCCCCCGCCGCATCGACCGCGCTGCAGGCCCTCGACGCGGGCGACGCGGACGCGTACGAGCGCGCCCTGGCCCCGACGGTGGCGCTGTCGCGGCACCTGTTCGCCGCGCCGACCCCGCACTACAAGACCGGGATCGTGTTCCTGGCCTGGCTGGCCGGGCACCAGGAGGCGTTCGCGATGGTCGGCGGGATGACCGCGGCGCGCAGCCTGCCGCACCTGGCGGAGGTCCTGCGGCTGGCCGACGCGGCCGGCCTGCTGCCCGACCCCGAGCTGGCCGCCGCCCGGATGCGGTCGCTGCTCGCCGTGGCGGGGGTGCGGTCGTGAACGCGCCCGGGCTGGAGCGGCTGTCGCTCAACCAGAAGACCGTCGACCAGTGGGGCGTGCGCCAGGTCGTCGACGGTTGCGCGCGGGCCGGGATCGGGGCCGTCGGCCTGTGGCGCGAGCCGGTGGCCGACATCGGCCTGGAGAAGGCGGCCAAGCTGGTGCGCGACGCCGGGCTGCGGGTCTCGACCCTGTGCCGGGGCGGGTTCCTCACCGCCGCCGACCCGGACGCGCGCGCGGCCGCGCTGGCCGACAACCGCCGCGCGATCGAGGAGGCCGCGACCCTGGGCACCGGGGTGCTGGTGCTGGTGGTCGGCGGGCTGCCGGCCGGCGACCGCGACCTGCCCGCCGCCCGCCGCCGCGTCGCCGACGCGGTCGCCGAGCTGGCCCCGCATGCGCAGGCGCACGGCGTGCGCCTCGCACTCGAACCCCTGCACCCGATGTACTGCGCCGACCGTGCCGTCCTGTCGACGCTCGCCCAGGCGCTCGACGTGGCCGAGCGGTTCCCGGTCGACCGGGTGGGCGTCGCGGTGGACACCTTCCACGTCTGGTGGGACCCGCAGATCGACGCCCAGATCGCCCGGGCGGGGGCGCGGATCGCGACCTACCAGCTCGCCGACTGGGTGCTCCCGCTCCCGGCCGACGTGCTGCTCGGGCGCGGCTACCCCGGCGACGGCCACGTCGACTTCCCGGCGCTGACCGCCGCCGTCGGGGCCGCGGGGTACACCGGCGACGTCGAGGTGGAGATCTTCAACGCCGACGTGTGGGCACAGGACGGCGACGAGGTGATCGCCACGGTCGTCGACCGGTACCGCAGCCTCATGAGCTGACCTCGGGCGGCTCCCTGCGGCGATTCTCCGCCAGCCCTCCCCGAGGGGCACCTCGCAGCCCTGGCGGCGTCTTCGCAGCCCGCCGGCGCGCTGCGACGACCACCCCGGTGCTGCGGGGACACCAGGGGTCTGCGAGGTCGACCCGTCCGCCACCCCTCCGGGGGCTGCGCCCGCGTTGCGGTGGCGCTCCGCCCCACCCGTCCCCGACGATGATCACCAGCGGCGCTGACCGGGGCACCGGATACGGAGGTAACACCCGGGTCACGGCGCCGCATCGCTGTGCGCGCCGGGCGCGACCCGGCTTGCCAGCCGCTCCCGGCATCCCTAATGTATGCGTATGCATTTGACGGATGCGGAGAAGCGACGGCTCGGCGCCGCCGTCGAGGTCGTCAAGGAACCGACCGGTGCCGGGGCGGTGCAGGGGCGCGATCCGGAGGTCGTGGCCACCGTCTCGTCGATGCTGAGCCGCATCGAGCGCGAGGGCATGGACGCCGTCCTGCACTACGCCCGCGAGCTCGACGGGTTCACCGGGCGCTCGCTCGAGGTCCCCGCGGCCGAGCTGGAGCGCTCCGGCGACGGGCTGCCGCCCGCCCTGCGCGAGGCGCTGGACACCGGGGCCGAGCGCACCCGCCGCTTCGCCGGGATGCAGCGCTCCCGCCTGCAGGACTTCGAGGACGAGGTCGTGCCCGGGGTGGTCTGCGGGCAGCGCTTCGTCCCGGTCGACCGCGTGGGCGCCTACCTGCCTGCCGGTCGGTTCCCGCTGCTGGCCAGCGCGTTCATGACCGTCGGCGTGGCCAGGGTGGCCGGGGTCGGGCGGATCGTGGCCACCACCCCACCCTCGCGCGACGGCGGTGCGCACCCGGCCGTGCTGTACGCGGCCAAGATCACCGGGGCCGACGCCGTCTACGCCGTCGGCGGCGTGCAGGCGCTGGCCGCGATGGCCTTCGGGCTGCTCGACGGCGACCCCGCCGACATGGTCGTGGGGGCGGGCAACGCCTACGTGGCCGAGGCCAAGCGCCAGCTCTACGGGCGCGTCGGCATCGACGTGCTGGCCGGCCCGTCCGAGGTCGCGGTGATCGCCGACGACACGGCCGACGCGGCGATGGTCGCCGCCGACCTGCTGGCCCAGGCCGAGCACGGCCCGACCTCACCCGCCTCCCTGGCCACGACCTCGCCGAGGCTCGCCGAGGAGGTGCCCGCGGAGATCGAGAAGCAGCTCGCCGGCCTGGCCACGGGGGAGGTCGCCGGGGCGGCCTGGCGCGACTTCGGCACGGTCTACCTGGCCCGCGACCGCGAGGCCGCGGCCGAGGTGATGAACCTGCTGGCCCCCGAGCACCTCGAGGTGCTGGCCGAGGACCTGGACTGGTGGCTGGGCGCGCTGCGCAACTACGGCTCGCTGTTCCTGGGCACATGGTCGACGGTCGTCTACGCGGACAAGGGCATGTCCGGCACCAACCACGTGCTGCCCACCGCCCGCGGCGCCCGCTACACCGGCGGGCTGTCGGTCGCCGGGTTCCTCAAGCAGCTCACCTACCAGCGGGCCACCCGCGAGGCGACCCGCACCCAGGCCGAGCCCACCGTGGTCGTGTCGGACTACGAGGGGCTCGTCGGACACCGCGACAGCGCCCGGATCCACCTCGACGTCCTCGACAAGTGATCGTTACCTCGCCGCGCAGTACATCCGTATTCATCCGCCGGACGACGGTGTCCGGAGCCGAAGGAGCCCGAGTATGAGAAGACCCCGAGCGACCGTGCTGCGCGCGCTCGCCCTGACGTTCTCCGCCGCCGTGCTGGTGTCCGCCTGCGGTGCGGGCTCGCGGACAGCGGCCGAGACCGCGACCGAGGTCGCATGCGACTTCCCCGCCCCGGCCCAGCCGGTCTCGGTGAACGTGCTGGCCTACAACTCCTCGGCGATCGATCCGTTCACCAACACCATGGTCAAGAGCTGCAGCAAGAACCAGGTGACGGTCAACCACGAGCCGATCGACTTCGGTGGCCAGGTGCAGAAGACCACCGCCACGCTCGCCGGCGACAGCGGCACCTACGACATCGTCGAGACCTACAGCTTCGTCGTCCCGCAGTACGCCTCCCAGCAGAAGCTGATGCCCCTGGACGACATGCTCGCCGAGTTCGACGAGAAGTACGCCCTCGGCGAGATCAACGAGGACATGCGCAAGGCGATGTCCTTCGACGGCAAGCTCTACGGGCTGCCGATGCAGGCCCAGATGTACGTGATGGCCTACCGCAAGGACGTGTTCGACCAGCTGGGCCTGCAGCCGCCGACCACCTTCGCCGAGCTGCGCGACGTGGCCGCGAAGATCCAGCAGGCCGGCCAGATCCAGTACCCGCTGGCCCTGCCCATGCTGGCCAGCGGCGACATCGGCACCGTATACGACGCCACGCTCGGTTCCCTCGGGGTCGACTACACCGACCCGCAGGCGATGACGGCCAACTTCGACAAGCCCGAGGCCGCCACCGCGTTCGAGGAGCTGCGCTCGCTGCTGCCCTACATGGACCCGCAGGTCACCACGTTCGACCAGCCACGCGTGCAGCAGCAGATGTACAACGGCTCGGCGGCGATCGCGATCATGTTCTCCGGCCGGATGAACGACCTGAGCCAGGAGTCCAACAGCCGCTTCGCCAAGGAGTTCGCCTTCGCCCCGCCGCCCGCGGTGGCCGGTGGCGACACGCTGTTCAACACGCTGTCGGTGGACGGGTGGTCGATCCCGGCCAACGCCGCGGCCGACCCGAAGCTGCTCTTCGAGCTGATCGCCTCGGCGGTCAGCCCGGACGCCTCGAAGGCCTCGGTACCCGCGGCCTACCCGGCCCGCGAGGGCATCGTGACCCCGGAGTCCAGCCCCTACGCCGCCGCGGCCCAGGAGTCGATCGGCAAGGCCCCGCCCGCCGAGCCGTTCCCGTGGACCTCGCGGATCGCCAACGACACCCGCTCCGTCGTGGCCGACGTGATCCTGGGCAACACCCCGGTCGCCGACGGCACCGCGCAGATGCAGCAGATCGCCACCCAGATCCTGGCCGAGTACAAGAACTAGCAGCCGCGGCGGCCGCCCGAGGAGCCCCGGGCGGCCGCCGCCGGGTCGGACGACCCCCGAGGAGGTGGGGACATGCGACGGCGCGAGTTCCTG
>NZ_JAGSOV010000005.1 GCF_023898865.1 Pseudonocardia humida | reverse complement strand
CCCCCCCCGCCCCCCCCCCACACCCCCCCCGGCCCCGCCGGGGCCCCCCGCCCCCCCCCCCCCCCCCCCCCCCGCCGGGTCGGACGACCCCCGAGGAGGTGGGTACATGCGACGGCGCGAGTTCCTGGCCCTGGTCACCCCCAGCGTGCTGGTCATGGGCGGGTTGCTGGTGCTGCCGCTCTACCGGACGGTGGAGTGGAGCCTGCAGAAGGTGAACTACGGCGTCCCGGGGGTGTTCGTCGGCCTGGACAACTACGCCCGGGCGCTGTCGGACCCCCGGCTGGGCCAGGCCGTGCTGTTCACCGTCGGGCTCACCGCGGCGGTGGTCGTGGGCATCATCGTGCTGGGCTACGGGCTCGCCGTGCTGGTCAACGGGCTGGGCCGGGCCAAGCCGTGGGTGCTCGGGGTGCTGCTGGTGTCCTACGTGATCCCGCACGTGGTGGGCGCGGTGATGTTCTCCTGGCTGTTCGACGCGAACTTCGGCGGCGTGGTCAACTACCTGGTCTCCGCGCTCTCCGGCCAGGAGATCCTGTGGTTCACCGACCCGTGGCCCAACCGGGTGCTGGTCGCGCTGAACACGCTGTGGTTCATGCTGCCGTTCGCGATGCTGGTGATCATCGCCGGCCTGCAGGGCGTGCCGGGCGAGCTGATCGAGGCGGCCAGGATCGACGGCGCCACCGGCTGGGGCACGCACTGGCACGTGATCATCCCGAGCATCCGAGGGGTGCTCGGGTTCGTCGCCATCATCTCGATCATGGATGTGCTGCGGACGTACGACCAGCTCGTCGCGCTGTCCCCGGCGGCGGAGCAGATCGGCAACGAGTCGATCATGCTCTACATCTTCAACGTCGCGTTCCAGGACGGTGGCCAGCAGCTCGGCCTGGGCAGCGCGGTGAACGTGCTGCTGATCCTGCTGATCGTGGTCCTGCTGTTCCCCTTCATCCGCGGCGTCGCCAAGGAGGCTCGACAAGCATGAGCGCGATAGCGTTCCCCGCAGGGGCCGCGCCGAAGGCGCTGGGAGCCACAGCATGAGCACCGTCGAGACGACCCCTCCGACCGCGGCAGCTCGCGCCGCCACCGCCCCCGACGACCCGGCGCCCCGGCGCTCCGGGCGCTCCGGGCGCCGCTGGCTGGTCGGCGGCATCCTGGTGCTGGTCTGCCTGGCGATGCTCAGCCCGGTGCTGTGGACGGCGATGACGGTCACCAAGCCGACCGATGTCGCCTTCCTCAACCCGCCGCAGTTCTTCTACGAGCCGTCGTTCACCTCGTTCGTCGACCTGTGGCAGACCACGCTCTTCTACCAGTACGTGGCCAACACGCTGATCGTGGCGGTGATCAGCACGATCGCCGCGCTGGTGATCGGCATCCCGGCGGCATACGCGCTGTCGCGGTTCCCCGGCTGGATCAGCGCGGTGCTGCTGATCCTGGCGCTGGTGTTCCGGGCGCTGCCGCGGTTCTCGGTGGTCCTGCCGATGTACGACATCTCCCGGGCGCTGGGCATCTACGACACGACCTTCGCGGTGGCCGCCGCGCTGGTGGCGATCAACCAGCCGTTCAGCATCTGGCTGCTGCGCAACTTCTTCGCCGAGATCCCCAAGGAGCTCGACGAGGCGGCCATGCTCGACGGCTGCAGCCGGTTCGCCACGCTGCGCCGGGTGATGATCCCGCTGATGGGTCCGGGGATCCTCACCGCCGGGATCTTCATCTTCCTGTTCGCCTTCCAGGAGTACCTGACCGCGAACATCCTCACCGACGTGCAGGCCCGCACCGTGCCGGTCTTCATCGCCACCCAGCTCGGCCAGACCCTGCCGATGCTGCAGCAGGCCGGCGCCGCGGCGATGCTGCTGACCCTGCCGGTGATCGCGTTCGCCTTCGTCGCCCAGCGCTACCTGGTGGCCGGGCTGAACGCGGGCTCGGTCAAGGGGTGAGCGAGCTCGCGGGCGAACCGCGGGCGCAGCACCCCCGCAGAACGCCGACCGGCCGCGGCGGGGGAGCGTGATCCGCGAGCCGCTGGTCCTGCTGCCCGGCATGAACTGCTCGTCGCGGCTGTGGGGCGGAGTGCTCGCCGGGTCGGGGGGGGGGGGGGGCCCCCCCCCGGGGGGGGGGCCCCCCCCCCCCGCCCGGGGGGGGGGCGGGGCCGGGGGGGGCGGCGGCCCCCGCCCCCCCGCCCCCGGCCCCCCCCCCCCCCCCGACCCTGGACGGCTGCGTCGACGCCCTGCTGGAGCGCCTGCCGCCACGGTTCGCCCTGGCCGGGCTGAGCCTGGGCGCCATCGTGGCGATGGCCCTGGTGCGCCGGGCCCCGCAGCGGGTCACCCGGCTCGCCCTGCTGTCCACCAACGCCCGCGGCCCGACCCCCGAGCAGCGCGCCGCCTGGGCGGCTCAGCGCGCCGCGCTGGCCGCCGGGACGAGCGCCCGGGACCTCCAGCGCGACCTGCTGCCCGTGCTGCTGCACCGGCGCACCCCCGACCTGGACGCCGCCACCCTGGCGATGGCCGACGACGTCGGCGCCACCGTCCTGGACCACCAGCTCGCCGCCCAGGCGACCCGCATCGACGAGCGCCCGGCCCTGGCCGCCGTCTCGGTGCCCACGCTCGTGCTCGCGGCCGCCGAGGACCGCCTCTGCCCGCTCGACCGGCACGAGGAGATCGCCGCCCGCATCCCCGGGGCCCGCCTGGACGTCCTCGACGGCGTCGGCCACCTCGCACCCCTCGAAGCCCCCGCCGCCGTCGCCACCGCCCTGCGCTCCTGGCTCGCCACCCCCGCCGTCCACCCCTGACCTCGCCCGTCCCTCCCTCGCCCGCCCCATGTCAGGAAAGCCACCATCAGGACACCTGGCGTCCTGATGGTGGCTTTCCTGACACTCGGGCGCGGGGAGGTCGCGTCGGGGCGGGGCGGGGCGGAGAGCGCCGGGGGGCGGCGGGTCAGGGGCGGAGGGCGCGCAGGGCGGTCATCACGACGTGGGTGACGTTGTAGACGACCATCGCGGCGCCGTCGGCCAGGGACGCCGCGGCGGCGGCCGCGTCGTTGGCCAGGTCGGCGCGCGCCACGGCGGCGGTGCCGGGGTCGGTGCGGACCGCGGCGAGCAGCTCGGCGACCGTGGGGTCGTCCGGGGCCCGGGAGGCGCCCAGGTCGGCCACGCCCACCAGGTAGGCGTCGATCCCGTCGACGGCGACGATCGAGGCGGCCTCACGCATCGCGGCCGGCGACTCCAGCATCGCCACGACCAGCGTCGAGTCGGCCGCCGACGCGCGGTGCTCGGCGGCGTCGACGGTGCCGAACCGCCCCGACCGCGGGTAGGTGGCGAAGCCGCGCACACCCCGCGGTGGGTAGTGCACCGCGCGGACGAGCGCCTCGGCCTCGGCGGCCGACTCGACGTGCGGGGCGACGATGCCCTGCGCGCCCTGGTCGAGGGCGCGCTGGGCCAGGTGGTGCTCGCCCTCGCCGATGCGCACCAGCACCGGCAGGGCGTGCGCGTCGGCCAGGGCCAGGTGCCGGCGCAGCAGCCCGACGTCGGCCGGGCCGTGCTCGCAGTCGACCAGCACGAAGTCGAGCCCGGCCACGGCCAGCATCTCGACCAGCTCCTCGGAGGGCATCCGGACCAGCCCGCCGACCACCTGCTCACCGGCCAGCAGCCGGGCCCGCAGCGGGGCCGCCATCAGGCCACCATCCCGGCGGACAGGTCGACGTCGGCCCCGGAGAGACCGGGCATGGCCAGCATCGCCAGCACGGCCCGACCGACCTCGTCGGCGGTGACCATGCGCCCGAGCGCCGCGCGCCCGACGAACGCCTCGCGGGCCCCGTCGACCGAGGTGCCGGTGCGCTGGGCCTCCAGCCGGAAGTTGCGCTCCATCCGGTCGCCCTCGACCGGGCCGGGGGACAGCGCGTTGACCCGCACCCCGGCCGGCCCGACCTCGAAGGCCAGCGTGGAGGTCAGCCCGATCACCGCCATCTTCGACGCGCAGTACGGCGTGCGCCGGGCCAGCGGGCGCTTGCCCGACACCGACGCCACGTTGACCACGTCGCCGTCGCCGCGTCCCACCATGGCGGGCAGGAACGCGCGGCACATCAGGTAGGTGCCGCGCACGTTGACCGCGAACACCTCGTCCCACTCGACGGGCTCGATCTCGGTCAGCGGGGCCACCGGGCCGGCGATCCCGGCGTTGTTGACCAGGATCGAGACCGCCACCCCGTCCAGCCGCCGGGCCAGGGCGTCGACCTGCGCCGGGTCGGCGACGTCGCAGGGCTCGACGCGGGCCGCCGGGCCCAAGCGGTCGGCCGTCGCGCGCAGCGGCTCGGGGCGGCGCCCGACCAGGACCACGCCGGCGCCGGCGCCGACGAGGTGCGCGGCGATCGCCGCGCCCAGGCCGTTGCCGCCGCCGGTGACCAGCGCCGTCCGCCCGGCGAGCGAGCTCGCGGGCTCGCTCACGCCGGTTGCTCCTGGCGGGTCCCGGTGACCTCGTCGATCCAGTCGAACCGGTCGCCGCCGTGGCGCCAGGCCCGCAGGTCGCCCGAGCGGGCGTGGCCCTCGAACAGCTCCACCCGCGACGCGCGCCCGCACACCCGGCCGAGCGATGCGCTGCTGACCGGGTCGCGGACCTCCTGGTAGGTGACGGTCTTGAGGTACTTGCCGACCCAGAGCCCGCCGGTGTAGCGGGCGGCGCCGAGGGTGGGCAGCACGTGGTTGGTGCCGATCACCTTGTCGCCGTAGGACACGCAGGTGCCCTCGCCGAGGAAGAGCGCGCCGTAGTTGCGCATGCGCTCCAGCGCCCGGCGCGGCTCGGCGGTGAACACCTGGACGTGCTCGCTGGCCAGGTCGTCGGCCACGCGCCACATCTCGTCCTCGTCGGCGCAGACCACGATCCGGCCGTGGTCGCGCCAGGCGGGCCCGGCCATGTCGTTCGTCGGCATGCCCGGCAGCAGCCGCTCGACCAGCGCCAGCACCTCGCGGCCCAGCGACTCGGAGGTGGTGACCAGCACGGCGGGGGAGTCCGGGCCGTGCTCGGCCTGGGAGAGCAGGTCGACCGCGGTGGTCAGCGGGTCGGCGGTGTCGTCGGCGACGACCAGGATCTCGGTCGGCCCGGCGAACAGGTCGATGCCGACCTCGCCGAACAGCTGTCGCTTGGCCTCGGCGACGTAGGCGTTGCCCGGTCCGGCGATCAGGTCGACGGCGGCCACCGACTCGGTGCCCAGCGCCATCGCGGCCACCGCCTGCACCCCGCCGAGCAGGTGGATCTCGTCGGCGCCCGCCAGGTGCATGGCGGCCACGGTGGCCGCGGGCACCTCGCCGCGGATCGGTGGCGTGCAGGCCACCACCCGGTCCACGCCCGCGGCCTTGGCGGTCACGATCGTCATGTGCGCCGAGGCGGTGAGCGGGTAGCGCCCGCCGGGCACGTAGGCGCCGGCCGCGGCGACCGGCACGTGCCGGTGCCCGAGGACCACCCCGGGCAGGGTCTCCACCTCGACGTCGCGCAGCGACTCGCGCTGCACGCCTGCGAAGGAGCGCACCTGGTCCTGCACGAACCGGATGTCCTCGACGACCTGGGCGGGCAGCCCGGCCACCAGCTCCTCGACCCGCTCCGGCGAGAGCCGGAACCGCTCGGGCTCCCAGCCGTCGAACCGGGCGGAGTACTCGCGCACCGCGGCGTCGCCGCGGGCGCGCACGTCGGCGATGATCGCCCGCACGCGCTCGGCGACGTCCTCGGCGGTGCGGTCGGTGCGGTCGGTCGCGGCGGCTGGCTTGAGCTCGTGCGGCATGCCTCTCCCAGATCCAGGTAACATACGTATGCGCGGCAGTGAACCCGCGGCGGCGGATCCGTGTCAAGGTCGAGGTCGACGGCAGGGGCCCCGCGGCGGTCGCGGCTATGCTCGCCGCCGGAAGGGGGCGGGATGATCACCAGTCGGGACGTGGCGCGGCTCGCCGGTGTCTCCCAGCCGACGGTGTCGCGCGCGCTGCGCGACGACCCGAAGGTCTCCGAGGCCACCAAGCAGCGGGTGCGGGAGGCCGCCACCGCGCTCGGCTACGCGCCCAACGCGATCGGCAGGGCGCTGTCGGTCGGGCGCTCCACGCGCGTGGGACTGGTCGTCACCGACCTGGAGAACCAGTTCTACGCCCACGTCATCGCCCCGATGCACCAGGAGCTCGAGCGGCTGGGCCACGAGCTGGTGCTGATCACCGAGTCGTCCGAGGCGGCGCCGGTGGCCGAGCACGTGCTGGCCCACGGCCTGTGCGGGGTGGTGCTGGCCACCACCACGGTCGACTCCGTCCTGCCCACCAGGCTGCGCGACCGCGGTGTGCCGTTCGTCTACTTCAACCGCACCGCGCTCGCCGTGCCCGCCGACTCGGTCACGGTCGACCCCGAGCGGGGCGTGCGCGACCTCCTGGCCGACGTCGTGGGCCAGGGCCACCGGCGGATCGGGGCCATCTTCGGCCCGCGAAACACCAGCACCGGCGAGCAGCGCGAGCAGGTGGTGCGCGCCGTCCTCGACGAGTACGGCATCGCGCTGGCCCACCGCGACGTCCGGCACGGGCCGTTCGACTTCCGCGCAGGTCACGAGGGTGCCCATGCCCTGCTCGACGGCGACGACCCGCCCACCGCCGTGCTCTGCGCCAACGACGTGGTGGCGCTCGGCGCGCTCAACGCCGCGGCCGAGCTGGGGGTGGCGGTGCCCGGCGACGTCTCGGTGGCCGGCTTCGACGACCTGCCCACCTCGAGCTGGGCGCTGGTCAGGCTGAGCACGGTCGCCTACGACCTCGACGCGATGTCGCGCGAGGCGGCCCGGTTGCTGGTGCGCCGGGTCGACGACCCGCACGCCGAGCCGGTGCGCGCGGTCTACCCCACGCGCTACATCGCGCGGGCCACGGTGGCGGCGCCCCGCGCGTGACCGGCCGCCCCCGGCGGTCAGGGTAGCCTTGCTCCTGGTCGTGCATACGCATACAGTGGCCGTCGTCCCCGACCCCCGCCGTCAGGAGCCGACATGCCGCTCGACCCGGTCGCGTACCGGCCGTACGAGGACCCCGACGACTTCATCCGCGAGGTGACCGACCGGATCTGGGTCCAGCGCGACGTCTCCTACATCGTCGACAACTACGAGCCGGACTCGATCGTGCACGGCGGGCTGGGCACGGTGGTCGGTCGCGAGGGCGTCATCGAGGGCAGCCTCATGCGCATCGCCACCACCCCGCAGCACGTCGGCCAGGCCGAGGACGTGGTCTGGGAGGCCCGCGGCGACGACGCCTTCCTCAGCTCGCACCTGGTGTTCACCTCCGACGAGCACGTGGTCGGGGGGCGGCCCACCCGCATCCGCAAGCGCACCATCGCCAACTGCCTCTACCGGCGCGGGCGCATGGTCGAGGAGTGGGTGGTCCGCGACGAGCTGGCCGACTGCCTGCAGCACGGCCTGGACCCCGACGAGGTGGCCCGCGCCCAGCGGTTCCGCGGCTACGAGGGCTCGATGACCAAGCCGGCCCCGGTGGACGTGCTCACCGCGGGCGACAGCGGGCCGCGCCCGGACGACTTCCGGCCCGAGTGCGAGATGGTGCTGGAGTTCATCGAGGAGGTCTGGAACCAGCGCAGGCTCAACAAGGTGCCCCAGTACATGGAGCGCGACCTGTTCCTGCACACCGTCGGCGACACCACGATCGTGCGCCCGGACGGCTACCAGCGCGACCTGCTCTCGCTGGTGGCGCCGTTCCCGGACGCCCGGTTCGCGGTGCGCGACGTGCAGACCAACCACGCCGAGCGCTACGCCGGGCTGCGGGTGGCCGTGATGTGGACCATGCAGGGCAGCTACCACGGCATCCCGGCGTTCGGGCAGCTCACCAACGCGCCGGTCGAGCTGCTGGGCGTGTCCCAGTTCCTGGTCCAGCGCGGGCGCATCGTGCGCGAGGTCCGGGTCTTCGACGAGATCGCGCTGCGCGCCCAGATCAACGCCACGCGCGGTGACCTCGCGTTCACCGACACCAACATCTACTGAGCAGTACCGAGAGGAACAGCCAGCATGCCCGACACCGTGGTCCCACCCGGTGAGGTCGACCGCCGTACCATCCGGCGCACCGACTGGGTGCCCAGCAAGGTCGCGTTCATCGACTGCCGCACCCCCGGCTCCGACCGCAAGGACAACTACTCGTTCATCGGGCCCGGCGTCTCGCAGAGCGCCGAGCAGTACGTCAACCTGCGCGAGCCGCACGGGTTCAACCTGGGCGCCGCGGGGATGCCCCGCGGCACGACCAACAGCCTGCACCTGCACTTCACCGCCGAGGTGTTCATCAACTTCGGCGGCGACTACCAGCTGCGCTGGGGCGCCGACGGCCGCCAGGGCGAGCTGCGCAGCACCGACGGCGACGTCGTCTCCGTGCCGACGTGGATCTTCCGCGGGTTCACCAACACCGGCGACGACGAGGGCGTCCTGCTGACCGTTCTGGGCCGCGACGACACCGGCGGCATCATCTGGGGCCCGACGGTGCTGGAGGAGGCCGCGGGCCACGGCCTGTACCTGACCGCCGACAACCGGCTGATCGACACGGTGCAGGGCGAGCAGGTGCCCGACGGCGCCACGCTCATCCAGCCCATGCCGCAGGAGGAGATCGACCGGCTCGACGCGTTCACCGTCGAGGAGTTCCGGGCCCGCGTCGTCACCCCGGCCGACCGGCGCTGGCTGGCCGAGCCGTTCCTGTGCTCCACGCTGGCCGGTGGGCGCGCCGAGCTCGCGCTGGTCATCGGCTACGGCATGAGCGAGGACCGCCGGGCCGCGCCCGCGCTGCACGACCCGCACGGCTTCGACCTGGCCTGGCTGCGCGCCGTGCCGGGGGAGGGCGTGCTGACCCACCGCCACCCCGGCTCGCAGGTCGTCACGGCCAAGGCCGGGCGGTGGGAGGTGCGGCTGAACACCGGCGCCGACGAGCGGGTCGTGGAGCTGGGTCCGCTGGACACCCTGTCGGTGCCCGCGGGGGCGTGGCGGTCGTTCACCCTCCTCGACACCGCGGGCGGGCGGGCGGCCGAGTCGGGGACCGGCGAGCTGCTGGTGGTGAACAACGGCGACGGCCGCACCAGGCTGGAGTGGGCGCCCGAGGTCGTGGCGGCGGCCCGTGAGCGCGGGCGGGTGCTCGACCCGAACGGCTACCTTGCCCCGGCGGCCGTGCTGGCCGCGGCCACCGACGACGACTGACGTGCTCACGGTCGCGGCCTGCCAGGTCCCGGCCCGGCTCGGCACCGGAGACACGACGGAGCTGGTCTCGGCCGTGCGGGAGGCCGCCGCTCGGGGGGCGCGCCTGGTCGTGCTGCCGGAGCTGGCGGTCTGCGGCTACGCCTTCGCCGACGCCGCGGAGGCCCGTGCCGCGGCCGAGCCGCTGGACGGTCCGACGGTCGCGCTGCTCCGCGACCTGTCGGCGGAGCTGGGGTGCGTGCTGGTGGCCGGGCTGGCCGAGCGCGGCGCCGACGGGGCCGTCCACAACTCGGCGGTGCTCGTGGAGGCCGGCCGGCTGCGCGCGAGCTACCGCAAGGTCCACCTGTGGGGGCGCGAGCCCGAGCTGTTCCGGGCCGGCCACGAGCCGCCCCCGGTCGTCGAGACCGCGGTCGGCCGGGTCGCGCTGATGATCTGCTACGACCTGGAGTTCCCGGAGTGGGTGCGCATCGCCGCGCAAGCCGGGGCGGAGGTCGTCGCGGTGCCGGCGAACTGGCCGTGGCTGGCCCGCCCCGACGGCGAGCGCCCGCTCGAGGTGCTCAGGGCGCAGGCCGCGGCCGGTGCGTATCGGGTGCACGTGGTCGTGGCCGACCGCTGCGGGCCCGAGCGGGGGGTCGACTGGATCGGCGGCAGCGTGGTCTGCGCCGCCACCGGCTACCTGCTGGCCGGGCCGGCCACCGCCACCGGCGCCACAGCCGCGCGGACGGTGCTCACCGCCGAGCTCGACCCGGCCGCGGCGCGGGACAAGTCATTGGGCCCGCACAACGACGCCCTCGCCGACCGCCGGCCCGCGCTCTACGGCGAGCCCGGCTGAGCCGCCTCAGAACCCCTGGGGGTTCGCGGCGACGACGCCCACGCACGCGGCCCTGGCCTGCTCGGCGAGCTGCGCCGCGGTCCAGCCCTCGGCCCTGGCCCGGTCCTCGAGCACCCCGAGCGCGTCGTTCTGCTCGCTGGTCAGGCCGCGGTGCTGGTAGTCGTAGGCCTCGCCGGGGACACCGGCGAGGTCCTGCTCGGCCCAGTAGACGAGCTGGCCCGCGCAGACGAGCACCGGATCGGGCGGGGCAGTGGTCGTGGGGACGGCCGGGGGCACCGGGGCGGCGGGCCCTGCGCCCGTCGAGCAGGCCAGCACCAGCGCGGGGGCGACCAGGACGGGCCCGAGCCGGGCGGCCCGGCGACGACGCGGCATGCGCCGACCGTAGCGCCCGGTCAGCACCCCGCCGGCGCCCGTCAGCGGCGACGGGGCCCGCGCAGCCGGTGGATGTCGACGTCGGGCTCCCGGCTGGGGACGGTCTCGACCGCGTCCCAGCGCTGCCGGGCCGCCGCCAGGAACTCCTCGGCCAGCGGGCGCCGCGGGTCGGCGATCCAGACGGCGCCCCCGGCGGCCACCAGCCGGGGCAGCAGCGCCAGCAGCTCGTCGACGTTGCGCTGCCCGTAGAGCACGTCGGCGGCCAGCACCAGGTCCCACGGGCCGCGCTCCAGCAGGGCGGCGGGCTCGTCCCACGAGCAGACCGCGGTCTGCAGGGCCACCCCGTTGTGCTCGGCGTTGACGGCGGCGAAGGTGACCGCGTCGGGGGAGCGGTCGGTGGCCAGCACGCGGGCCCCGCCGAGGGCGGCGGCGATGGCCGGCAGCCCCAGCCCGCAGCCCAGCTCCAGCACCGCCGCGCCGGGCCAGGGGCGCGTCGACACCGCGTGCGCCAGCTCCACCCCGCTGGGCCACAGCTCGGCCCAGTAGGGCGGGTAGGCCTGGTCGGCGTCCGCGTCGTCCTCGTAGAGCAGGGCCGTGGCGTCGCGCGGCCGGACGAACGCGATCCGCCCGGCGTGCAGCTCGACCACCTCCGCGACCACGTCCAGCCGGGGGTCGGTGGGGGGTTCCACCCCGCACATCCTGCTCCAGGCGCCCCGCTCTCAGCCGCCCCGCGGGACCAGCACCCGCAGCGCGCCCGGTCGGACGCGCACCCGCAGCGGGGCGTCGGCGAACGGCTCGCCGTCGGCGTAGACGGGCAGCGGCCGGTCGATGCTCAGCTCGACCTCCCGACCGCGGCGCACCCGCACGTCCGGGCGGCGCAGGTGGGTGCCCGAGTACACCTCGCGCATCGAGGCGATCAGCGTCCAGCGCGACGAGTCGGGGATGACCAGCACGTCCAGCAGCCCGTCGTCGACCTCGGCGGTGGGCACGATGTGCATGCCCGCGCCGTAGAAGCCGGAGTTCGCGACCACGACCGAGTAGCCGCGCGCCGACCACTCCTCGCCGTCGACGCCGAGCCGGAACCCGGCCGGGCGGAACGTGAGTAGGGCGCGCACCGCGCTGTAGGGGTAGACCAGCGCGCCGGGCACGCCCGGTCGGGCGTTGGCGATCGCGTTGGCCGCCGAGTCGACGCCGGCGTAGACGCTGCCCAGCACCACCCGGCCGCCGCTCTCCAGGACGTCGACGTGGCGGATTCGCCCGGTCAGCAGCACCTCGGCGACCGCGGCCGGGTCGGTGGGCAGCCCCAGCTGGCGGGCGAAGTCGTTGCCCCGCCCGGCCGGGGCCATGGCCAGCACCCCGCCCGCCGCCACGACGGGCCCGGCCACGCAGCCGGCCAACCCGTCGCCGCCGACGGCGAGCACGGTGCGCCCCTGCGCGCAGGCCTGTTCGGCGATCTCGCGGGCGTGCGCGGGGTCGCGCGTCTGCGCCACCTCGACGCCGCCCGCGGGCAGGGCCTCGACCAGCCGCCGGGCGACGACGAGCGCCGCCCCGCGACCGGCTGCCGGGTTCACCACCGCGGTGACGGGTTCCACCGCAGCAGCATGCCCGGTCGGGCGGCTCAGCGGTGGTGCGCGGCGCGGTGCGCGGCGAGCGCGTCGATCCCGAAGTCGGCGTCGGGGTCGCGCCACACGGAGTGCGCGTGGTTGGCGCCGCGCTGGGTGTTGTCCCACTCCAGCAGCAGCCGCGGGCCCTGCAGCCGGTAGTAGTGCGGGTCGCCGGGCGCCGTGGAGCCCGCCCACGCGAAGTGCACGGCGCCGAGCGCGGCGTCGTCCGCGTAGCGCGCCGTGGCGGACACGGCGGCGGGCACGCGGTCGAGGTAGGTGGCCAGCAGCGCCCGCAGGACCTCCCGCTGCCCCCGGTCGAGCTCGGCGGCCGCCAGCCCCTTGGGCGCGTCGGTCAGCGCGACGGCCCGGTGGTCGTCGCCGTCGAGGCCGCTGGCCTCGTCGATGGCGTCGCTGGCCGCCTGCAGCCGCTGCTGCTCGGCGGCGTCGGCGAAGCGCCCGCGCCAGACCCCGGTCAGCGGGATGGCCCGGTCGCCCTCGGTGAGCCGGGTGCGGTTGCCGGCCACGATGTCGGCCGGGGCCCGGTCGAGCAGGACCGCGCGGGCCGCCGCCTCCGGGGCGAGCGAGCGGACGAGCTCGCGGGCCAGGTCCTCGACCCGCCCGAGCAGCCGCAGCCGAGCCCCGCCCAACAGCGGCGCGGAGGCCGGGTCGGCCCCCAGGAAGCACGGCGTCGTGGCCACCACGGCCCCGTCGACGACCAGGTTGTTCAGCGACACGTGGTGCCCGCCGAACCGCCACCCCCACGCCCCCCGCTCGCCGGGCTCGCCGAACACGCGCAGGTAGTACAGGCCCGGGTCGCGGCCGCGCTCGCGGTCGAACCGCGCGACGAAGCCCTCCGTGCGGTCGAGCACGTTCTCCAGCCCCATCACCGAGGCCACGGTCGTGTAGGCGGCCTCCGACAGCCCGGACGCGACCAGCCGCATCGCCGCCCGCTGCTGCGCGGGGCGCTGCTGGTGCACGGTGAGCCCGCCGTGGTCGGTAGGGGTGTAGAACCAGCGCCTGCGTTCGGCGTCGGCCCCACCGTCGCCGCCGCCGCCGTCGTCACCGCCGCTCGGCGCCGCCCCGGTGGCGACGCCGAGCTGGTCGGGCTCGAGCGTGTCGAGCCAGGCCCGCGCCGCCCCGGCCATCGCCGCCGCGACGTCGCGGGCCGGCGCCCCCGCAGTGCTCAGCTCAGCTCCTCGAGCCGGAACCCGACCTTCAGGGTCACCTGGAAGTGCTTGATCTCGCCGCCGTCGAGGTGCCCGCGGATCTCGGTGGTCTCGAACCAGTCCAGGTTGCGCAACGTCTGCGAGGACCGCGAGATCGCGGACCGGATCGCGTCGTCGACGCTGGTCGGCGACGTGCCCACGACCTCGGTGACGTGGTAGACGTGATTGCTCATTGCGCTCCTCCGGAACTCGTCTGGGTGGGTGCGCACCCCACCTTCCGGTGGCGGGGGCGGTGGGGCAACTCCTGCTCGGTGCGATCTTCGGGCTGAGCTGCTGCCTGCGCTGCTGCTGGCTTCGGCGGTGTCTCGCTTGCCTCCGGCGGCGCCTGCGCGTGCCGACGTGACGGCAGGGGCTTCGGGACCGGGGTGGGCACCTGTGCCCACGGGGTCGGCGCGGAACACGGGACACACTCCGGCCGGGGTTGGTGTTCTGTGTTGGTCGAGTCGAGTCGAGGCGTCCGGGTGGTCCGGTTCTGGGGTGGCGCCGGGGTTTGCGTTCTTTGTCGAGCCACGCGGGCGGAATGAATTCGGGTAGGCCGTCGCGGGCGATGCGTACGGCCCATTCCGTGGAGTGGATCTCTTGGTGGTGTGTCCAGCACAGCATGACGAGGTTGTCGGTTTTGGTGTGGCCGCCGCGGGCCCATTCTTTGATGTGGTGGATTCGCACCAGCTGGGTGGGCGGTCGCAGCCGGGGTGGGCGCATCCGTGGTCGCGGGCGACGATCGCGCGGCGGATGGGGAGGGGGATGGTGCGGGCTTCTCGCCCGATGTCGAGGGGTTGGCTGTCGCCGTCGAGGACGATGGGGATGACCTTGGCGTCGCAGCAGAGTGCTCGGAGTGCGGCGGGGGTGGGGGTGTCGCCGAGGTCGAGGCAGGCGGCGCGGGCGCGGTTCTCCAGGTCGGCCAGCCTGACCGTGACGGCGATGTGGGGGCGTTCGCCGGCGGTGGTGGGGAGGATGGTGTCGCCGTGGGTGGCGACGAACCCGCAGATCTCGGTCAACGCGTCGGCGTTGCGTTCGGCGGCGCTGCGCGGGTCTTGGGCGGTGCGCGGGGTGGCTTTGGCGTCGACGACGGTGGCGATCATGGCGTAGCGGACCGGGTCGGTGAACACCCCGCTGATCTTCCCGCCGCCGCCGGGTAGTGGGGTGAGTCGTAGTTCGTTGACCTGCACGGGTTCCCGGTCGTCGGGTTCGGCGCCGTCCTGGTCGTAGGCGCGCACCAGTTCGGCTCCGAACCTGGCCAACTCCGTCGGTGTCGACGTGTCGGCGACCGCGGCGATCTGCTCCTCGATCCCGGTCCAGGCGTAGGGCGGGATCCGCCGCGCCGCCGGTGAGTCGAGGAGTCGGGCGATCAGGTCGACCTGTTGCAGGCTGGCCGAACCAGCGCTGAACGCGGCAGCCATCGCGGGCAGCACCGGCGGCAGCACCTGCCCCTGCAGATCCACTCGGGCGGCGACGTGCTCGGCAGCCCGCACGATTTCCCGCGCCCGCCCCCGATCGACAGTCAGTACCGAGGCCACCGCGGAGTCGGGTCGCCGGTGTCCGGCGGCGGCGAACGCGCCGCTGCGCTGCAACACGGCCACGGCCTCGACCTGCAGTTGCGATATCGCCCGGGTCAATTCCCGGGTGGCCGCGAGTGCGTCCAGCGCGTCTTGATCGGAACCGTTCTCGCGCAGCCCGACGGTGACCGCGCGAATGCGGTCTGCCGTGGCGGCGAGTTCGGCCGGAGACATGCGTCGATTCTACTCGAACATTCGTACGACGTCGAGGAGGAATCGGGACCATAGGATAGTCGCCGCGCTCGCAGGTGAAGTGTTCACAATCGCAACCGGCACCTCGGGCCGGGGACGGCCGCCAGCGCAACCACACTATTCGTTTGTTATCGCAACGGGACCACCTGCATGCGGAACCGGCCTGCTCGACCCGAGTGGCCACCAACGAGCCGACCGGCCGGGATGACCTGTCCGTGAAGTCACGGGCGACGGTCCGCACGGCGTGGCCCGGATCGCGATTCGGGCCGCCCCCGCCCGGGAAGTCCCCCGGTATGACCCGGTTCTCCGCGTCCACCGAATCGGACGCCATCGTCGCGGCCCCCCGCCGGGCGATCTGGCGCGCGCTGGCCGATCCCGACCTGCTGCCGCGGTTGACCCCGCTGCTGCGGCGCATCGAGGCCGACGGCGACCGCTGGCGCTGGCACATGACCGGTCTCGAGGTGCTGGGGGTGGGGATCAGCCCGGTGTTCACCGAGCGGATGCGGTTCACCCCGCAGTCCCGCATCGACTACACCCACGAGCCGCCGCCCGGCGTCGTCGAGCAGGCCGGCGCCGAGGGCTGCTACGAGTTGTCCGACGTCCCCGGCGGCACCCGGCTGACGATCCGGCTCGCGCTGCACGTGGACCTGCCGCTGCCGCGGCTGGCCGCGCCGGCCGTGCGCCGGGTCATGGAGGCGACCATGCGGCTCATGGGTGATCGGTTCGCGGCGAACCTCCTCGACCACCTCCGCCGCCAGGAGGCCGCGAGCGTCGACCTACCGGTGAGTAGCAGCGTCTAGGGTGCCGACCCCTCGGTAGCGCTGTTCGTCGTAGTCGCCTGCTGTGGACGGGTGATCTCTTGACCGACTTGTGACCTCCGTCGGGGCCCCGTCCCGATCCGGTCGTCGAAACGATTTCCCGCAGGTCGCCGTGGCATGATCTCGGTGTTACACGGCCCTGTTACGCAACCGTGACGATCACGGTGTCGGGTCGGGGTTGACGTGTGGGTTGTTAGCGCTCACATTGGGCCCTCGTCACAGCACAGTCGCATGGCACGGTCAGCGGCGAATGCGTCTCGAGGAGGAGATGGGCTTGCGTTTCTCAAGGCTCGGATCGGTCGCCGCGGCCGGCGTACTGGCGGTCGCACTGGCGGCCTGCTCCGGCGGCGGTGCGGGCAGCGGCGGCGATGCCCCCGCCGCCGGTGGCGCCACCCAGGCCCCGGCGGACCTGCTCGTGGGCGTGTCGATGCCCACCCAGACGTCGGAGCGGTGGATCGCCGACGGCAACTCCGTGAAGGAGCAGCTGGAGCAGGCCGGCTACCAGGTCGAGCTGCAGTACGCCAACGACGACATCCCGACCCAGTCCCAGCAGGTCGACCAGATGATCACCCAGGGTGCCGACCTGCTGGTCATCGCGGCGATCGACGGCACCGCGCTGAGCAGCCAGCTGCAGGCGGCCAAGGACTCCAACATCCCGGTCATCTCCTACGACCGGCTCATCCGCGACAGCCCGAACGTCGACTTCTACGTCACGTTCGACAACTTCCAGGTCGGCGTGGCCCAGGCCAACGCCCTGCTGACCGGGCTGGGCATCAAGACCGCCGACGGGTCCGCCGGTACCGCGACCGGGCCGTTCAACATCGAGCTGTTCGCCGGCTCGCTGGACGACAACAACGCGTTCTTCTTCTTCAACGGCGCGATGTCGGTGCTCCAGCCGCTGATCGACAGCGGCCAGCTGGTCGTCAAGAGCGGCCAGACCAGCATCGAGCAGGCCGCGATCCTGCGCTGGCAGCAGGAGACCGCGCAGAAGCGCATGGAGGACCTGCTGACCGGGGCCTACAGCGACGGCACCAAGATCAACGGTGTGCTCTCGCCCTACGACGGCATCTCCCGCGGCATCATCACCGCGCTGCAGAACGCCGGCTACGGCGGCGCCGACCCGATGCCGGTCGTCACCGGCCAGGACGCCGAGATCGCCTCGGTCAAGCTGATCAACGACGGGGTCCAGAGCTCCACGATCTTCAAGGACACCCGGCTGCTGGCCGAGCAGGCCGTCGTCGCGGCCAAGGCGTTCCTCGGCGGCACCCAGCCCGAGGCCAACGACACCACGACCTACGAGAACGGCGTCAAGGTCGTGCCGTCGTACCTGCTCCCGATCGAGACCGTCTACAAGGACAACATCCAGGAGTCCCTCATCGACTCGGGCTACTGGACCGCGGAGGAAGTCGCCAGCGGCCAGTCCAGCTGAGCGACAGCACCAGAACCACGGCCGGGCCCGGCAGCACGAGCTGCGGGGCCCGGCCGGCACCACATCGGGAACGACCAGAGAGTCGACGACGAGGTCCCATGGACGACGACATCCTGCGGATGCGTGGCATCACCAAGACGTTCCCCGGCGTCATCGCGCTGGAGGACGTCAACCTGGCCGTGCGCCGCGGCGAGATCCACGCGATCTGCGGTGAGAACGGCGCCGGCAAGTCCACGCTGATGAAGGTGCTCTCCGGCGTGCACCCGACCGGCAGCTACGACGGCGAGATCACCTTCGACGGGCAGCCGGTGCGCTTCTCCGGCATCCGCGACAGCGAGCACGTCGGCATCGTGATCATCCACCAGGAGCTGGCCCTGGTGCCGCACCTGTCGATCGCGGAGAACATCTTCCTGGGCAACGAGCTCACCGGGCGCGGCGGGCTCATCGACTGGAACAAGGCCAACGCCGAGGCCGCGCGGCTGCTCGACGAGGTCGGGCTGCAGGAGAACGCGGTCACCCCGGTCGGACAGCTCGGCGTGGGCAAGCAGCAGCTGGTGGAGATCGCCAAGGCGTTGTCGAAGGACGTGAAGCTGCTGATCCTGGACGAGCCGACCGCCGCGCTCAACGACACCGACTCGGCGCACCTGCTCGGCCTGCTGCGCACGCTCAAGGACCGCGGCATCACCTGCATCATGATCTCGCACAAGCTCAACGAGATCGTCAGCATCGCCGACCGGACCACCGTCATACGCGACGGCCGCACGGTCGAGACGATGGACATGAGCGAGCCCGACGCCGGCCAGGAACGGATCATCCGCGGGATGGTCGGGCGCGACCTGGAGAGCTTCTACCCCGACCGGGAGTCCGCGGCGGGCGAGGAGGTGCTGCGGATCGAGGACTGGACGGTCTGGCACCCCACGCAGGACCGCAAGGTCGTCGACGGGGCGTCGCTCACCGTGCGGGCCGGCGAGGTCGTCGGCATCGCCGGGCTGATGGGCGCCGGGCGCACCGAGCTGGCGATGAGCGTGTTCGGCCGCTCCTACGGGCGCAACATCACCGGGCGCGTCTTCGTGCGCGGCAAGGAGGTGCGGGCCCGCACCGTCGCCGAGGCGATCGACAACGGCATCGCCTACGCCACCGAGGACCGCAAGCGCTACGGCCTGAACCTCATCGACGACATCCGGCGCAACATCTCCGCCGCCGCGCTGGGCAAGCTGTCCAAGCGCGGCTGGGTCAACGGCAACGAGGAGACCAAGGTCGCCGAGGAGAGCCGTCGGGCGATGAACATCAAGGCGCCGACCGTGATGAGCGTGGTGGGGAAGCTGTCCGGGGGCAACCAGCAGAAGGTCGTGCTGAGCAAGTGGTTGTTCACCGATCCCGAGGTGCTCATCCTGGACGAGCCGACGCGCGGCATCGACGTCGGCGCCAAGTACGAGATCTACACGATCGTCAACAAGCTGGTCGCGGCCGGGAAGGCGGTGCTGGTGATCTCCTCGGAGCTGCCCGAGCTGCTCGGCATCTGCGACCGCATCTACACCCTGTCGGCCGGTCGGATCACCGGTGAGGTTCCGGTCGGCGACGCGACCCAGGAGGGCCTGATGGCCCTCATGACCCAGGACCGGGAGCTCGCCGGATGACCCAGACCGCGCCCAAGGCGGACCCGTCCCCGGAGCAGGCCGCACCGGCCGCGGCCCTGCACACGGGGACCAGCGACATCCGCACGCTGCTCACCCGCAACCTGCGCCAGAGCGGCATCTACATCGCGTTCGTGGCGATCGTGGCGCTGTTCGCGATCCTGACCGGCGGCACGTCGCTCAGCCCGATCAACATCACCAACATCGTCCTGCAGTACTCCTACATCCTGGTGCTGGCCATCGGGATGGTGATCGTGATCATCGCCGGGCACATCGACCTCTCGGTCGGCTCGGTGGTCGCGCTGACCGGGGCGGTCTCGGCGGTGCTGGTCATCCAGCAGGGCCTGCCGTGGTGGGTCGGCGTGCTGGCCGCGCTCGCCGTGGGCCTGGTGGTCGGCGCGTGGCACGGCTTCTGGGTCGCCTACGTCGGCATCCCGGCGTTCATCGTGACCCTGGCCGGCATGCTGCTGTTCCGCGGGCTGACCCTGCGGGTGCTGGACAACATCTCGCTCTCGCCGTTCACCCCCGAGTACCAGGTGGTCGCCAGCGGCTTCCTGAACGGCCTGCTGGGCGGCGACGGCTTCGACGCGTTCACCCTGCTGATCGGGGCGATCGCGGTGGCGGGCTACGCGGTCAGCGGCTTCCGCACCCGGCTGGCCCGGATCACCTACATGCAGCCGGTCGAGTCGTTCCCGCTGTTCGTGGCGCGGGTGGTGCTCGTCGGCGCGGTCGTGATGGCGTTCGCCTGGCAGCTCGCGCACGCCCGCGGCCTGCCCGTCGTGCTGATCATCCTGGCCGCGCTCGTGCTGGCCTACGGCGTCGTCACCCGCCGCACCGTGTTCGGCCGCCAGGTCTACGCGATCGGCGGCAACCTGTCGGCGGCCCAGCTGTCGGGCGTGCGGGTCCGCACGGTCAACTTCTGGATCTTCGTCAACATGGGCCTGCTGTCGGCCGTCGCCGGGATCATCTACTCCTCGCGGTCCAACGGCGCCCAGCCCGCGGCGGGCAACATGTTCGAGCTCGACGCCATCGCCGCGGCGTTCATCGGCGGCGCCGCCGTGACCGGTGGCGTGGGCACCGTGGTCGGCGCCATGGTCGGCGGTCTGATCATGGCGGTGATGAGCAACGGCATGCAGCTGATGGGCGTCGACCAGTCGATCCAGTCGGTGGTCAAGGGCCTGGTGCTGCTGCTCGCGGTGGCCTTCGACATCTACAACAAGCGCCGCGGCGGCACCGCGCGCTGAGCCCGAGGTGGTCTGAGCCGACCCCGCGACGGCCCGCCGGCAGCACGCCGGCGGGCCGTCGTCGTGCCCGGGCCTTCCACCTCCGGGAAGACGACCTTGACTGCCGCCACCGGACGGGTCAGGCTCATCCCCACCAATATCGGACGGTTGTCCGCACAGCGGACACCTGGCAGGTCGGGAGCTTCGATGGCGCAGCCGGCGGTCTCCGGTGAGCAGGGCGCACGCGGGGAAGGGGCGGGACCGGCGGGGGCGCCCCCCGACGGCGGGGTGAGCCGGGCCGCCGTGATCGGCCTGGCCGTGCTGTGCGTGTCCTACATGCTCAACGCGATGGACCGGCAGGTCTTCTACCCGCTGGTGCCGCCGATCCGCGAGGAGTTCGGCTTCTCGCTCGACCAGGCCGGCCTGCTGGCCACCGGCTTCACCCTGGGCCTGGCCCTGACCGGCCTGCCGGCGGGCTACCTGCTCGACCGGATGTCCCGCCGGACGATCGTCGTGGTCAGCGTGCTGGTGTACTCGCTGGGCACCGTGGCCATCCCGCTCGCCTCCGGCTTCGTCGACATGGCGGTCTACCGGCTGGTCTCCGGGATCGGCGAGGGTGTGCAGGCCACCGCGATCTACGCGGTCATCGGGGCGTACTTCTTCCACCGCAGGGCGCTGGCCGCGGGGTTCATCGGGCTGGCGTTCGGGCTGGGCGTGTTCCTCGGCCCGGTGCTCGGGCAGGCGCTGGTCGAGGCGAGCGGCACCTGGCGCACCCCGTTCTACGTGTTCGGCGTGGCCGGGCTGGTGATGGCCGCGATCCTGCTGGTCGCGGTCCCGCGCTCGATGAGCGAGGCGGTCACCGGCCGGGCGGGCACCGCCGACACCGCGAGCTACGAGCACGTGCCGGCCAGCCCGTACAACCGCGGCTCGCTCGGCCTGGGCATCGCCTCGGCGGTCTCCGGACTGGTGTTCTACGGCTTCCTCGGGCTCTACCCGACCTTCCTGCGCGAGCAGCTGGGGTTCGGCCCCGGTGAGGCCGCGCTGGCCGCGTCGCTGGTCGGGTTCGGGGCGATGATGGCGCTGCCCGTGGGCTGGCTGGCCGACCGGGTCGACCAGCGGCTCCTGCTCGCCGTCGGGTTCGTCGGCTCCGCGCTCACCGCGCTGCTGGCCTACCAGGTGGCCGACGGCGTGGCCGCGCAGTACGTGCTCGCGTTCCTGATGGGCACCTTCGCCAGCGGCGTGCTGTTCACCAACTGCAGCACCGCGCTGCAGCGGGCGGTGCGCCCCGAGCACGTCGGGCGCGGCGCGGGGCTGTTCATCCTCACCTACTACGTGGCCGCGGCCGCGTCCGGACTGATCTTCGCGCGGCTGGTCGCCGGGATGGGCTGGGCGGGCGCCGGGCTGGTGCAGCTCACCCTGCTGCCGGTCGTCGGGCTGCTGGCGCTGGCCCTGGTCGACCCGAAGCGGATGATCGTGCCGCCGCGGGTGCGCGCGAAGGGCTGAGCCGGGGGACGACCCCGACGATCGAACCCGCCGGGCAGGACCCGAGGATGCGCGAGTCGAGGCTGTCGTCGAGGTTGTCGCCGAGCAGCACGTAGCGCCCCGCCGGCACGCGCGTGCCGGCCGGCGCGTCCCAGCCGGACGCGACGAGCGCGGGCACCCGGTCTCCCGGCCCGGCGACCACCCGCTTGATCATCAGCGGGCCGGTCGCCGGGGCCGGCCGGGGGGCCGGGTCGGGCGACCAGCGGTCCCCGGTCGGGCGGTGCACGACCACCACGTCGCCGGTCAGCACCACGGCGGGCCCGCGGCGGGCGAGCACCCGGTCGCCCGGGGCGAGGGTGGGCAGCATCGACGGGCCGTCGACGGTCACGTGCAGCCAGCGCCCGCGCAGCCGGACGACGGCGGCCCCGCAGGCCAGTGCGGCGACCGCCGCGGCGGCCTGCGCGCCCCGCAGCCGCGTCACGTGGGCTCCTCCTCGCGGTAGCCGGTGGCCTGCAACCGGAACAGCGCGGCGTAGTCGCCGTCGCGGGCCATCAGCTGCGCGTGGCTGCCCTGCTCGACGACCAGCCCGTCGCGCAGCACGACGATCCGGTCGGCGTCGCGCACGGCGCCGAGGCGGTGGGAGATGAGCAGGGTCGTGCGGTCGCGGCGCAGCCCGGTCAGCCGCCGGTGGACGTCGGCCTCGGCCTCGGCGTCCAGGCCGGAGCTGGGCTCGTCGAGGATCAGCAGGTCGCGGTCGGCGCGCATGAACGAGCGCGCCAGCGCCACCCGCTGCCACTGCCCGCCGGAGAGCAGCACCCCGGTCGTCGGGTCGGCGGCGTCGGTGGAGTCGGAGAACATCCGGGTCAGCGCGGTGGCGTAGCCGTGCGGCAGCGCCGCGATCGTGTCGTGGCTGCCTGCGCGCTCGGCGGCCGTGCGGATGCGGGCCGCACCGTCCGCGCCGTCGTCGAGGGCGTCGACCGAGCCGAGTCCGATGTTGTCCGCGGCGGACAGGTCGTAGCTCATGAAGTCCTGGAAGACGGCGCCGACCCGGTCGCGCAGGCCGTCGGGCGCGAGCTCGCGCACGTCGACGCCGTCCCAGCGGACCTCGCCGCGCTGCGGGTCGTAGAACCGCAGCAGCAGCTTGACCAGCGTGCTCTTGCCGGCGCCGTTGAGCCCGACCAGCGCGACGGTCTCGCCGCGGGCGACGGTCAGGTCGAGCCCGCGCAGCACCCACGGCCGGTCGGGCCCGTAGCGGAACCACACGTCGCGCAGCTCGATGCCCCGGCGCAGCGGCGGGACCGGTCGGGGGTCGGCGGGCAGGGGCAGGTCCGGTCCGATGCCCACGACGTGGCGGAAGTGGCCGAAGCGCAGCACGGCGCCGTGGGTGCCGGCGAAGCGGCTGATGGCCGCCCCGACCGCGGACTGCACGCCGCCGGTCGCGGCGACGAACAGTGCGACGTCGCCGATGCTCAGCCGTCCGGCCGCGCAGTCGAGCACGGCCCAGACCAGCCCGGTACCGGCCGCGGCCGCGCCCAGGACCGCCAGCCCGACCTGCGCGCGCAGCTCGCGGCGGTCCAGCGCGGCCAGCTCGGTGCTGACCGTGCGCAGCTCGCCCAGCATCCGTCCCTTGAACAGCTCGGCCAGCCCGAACAGCCGGATCTCCTTGGCCGCGGCGAGGCCGGTCAGCAGGTCGGCGTAGAAGATCTGGCGGCGTTCGGCCGGGCTCAGCCGCCAGTCGGTGTCCGCGCGCTGGCGCGAGATCGTCAGCTCCGCGCGCGCGGTCGGCACCGCGACCAGGGCGACGAGCAGCACCATCCACGGGTTGAGCGCGGCCAGCGTCACCGCGAACCCGCCGACGGTGAGCGTGCCGCGGACCATCTCCAGCGTGCCGCCCGCGATCACGACGGGCCCGGTCCGGCCGGCCTCCTCGGCCAGTCGCAGCCGGTCGCGGAACGCCGGGTCCTCCAGCCGGATCAGGCCCACCAGCCGGTTCACCGCGGCGTAGAGCACGCCCTGGCCGCGCAGCGCGACCGCCCGGCCCCAGCCCGCCTCCACGTGGCCGGTGAGGTGCGGCAGCAACGCGGTCACCAGCCCGCAGGCCGCCAGCGCGACCCCGAGGCCGACCAGCGCGCCCCAGCCGCCCGCCCCGGGCTCCCCGGCCAGCCGGTCGAGCAGCAGCTTGGTCAGCACGCCGACCAGGACCGGGGCGATGCCGCCGAGCACGGCCAGCAGCACGGCCGCGGCCGCCGAGCGCGGCGCCGCCCGCCACGCGAGGTCGAGGGCGGCCACCGCGGTGCGCATCATGCCCGCGTGGGGTTCGCCGGCCTCCGGCGCCGGCGCGTGGTGCTCGGCGCGGTGGTCGGTCGTCGTCGGCTGGGCCACGGTCGTCCGCCTCTCCGGGCGCCCGGTCCGGGTCAGGCCGGGACCGGGCTGGGCAGCCGGTCCATCCCGACCGCGCTCGCCCCGACCTCCGCCCCGTCCATCAGCACCCACGAGGGGTAGGCGACGACCTGGAAGGCCGCCGAGACCGGGCCGTCGTGCGCCTCGGGGAGCACGCGGGCGACCCCGCCGAGCCGGGCGACCAGGTCGGCGGCCTCGCCCGCGACGGAGCCGTCCGGGCCGAGCCCCCCGGCGACCACCGCGACGACCTTGTCGCGGCCGCCGGGCACCCGCGCGGCCAGGGCGAGGAAGTCGGGCAGGCGCTCCGTGCAGGCCGGGCAGCTCGGGGTGAAGAAGCCCAGCAGGGCGTCCGCGGCGAGGTCGTCGAGCCCGACCGGGACGCCGTCGGCGTCGGCCGCGGTGAAGGCGGCGGGGCGTCGCCCGGCCGCGATGACGTCGGAGGACATGTCCGTCCGCGGGGCGGAGAGCAGTTCGGTGTGCTCGCGCAGGCGGCGGACGACGCCGAGGGTCAGCAGCAGGTCGAGCACGCAGAGGGCGCCGACGAGGACGACCGCGATGGTCAGGTAGAGCATGGCTGGGCTCCCTTTCCGGGGCTGGCGTGGGTCGGGGCGGCGGCCGGTCGGGCGGCGACGCCACCGCCCGACCGGAGGGGGTCAGCAGCCCTGGTAGGCCCGCCGGCAGGGGTAGCAGGACCCGCTGTAGCGACAGCAGAGCCGCTCGTAGGTCCAGTTGCCCGCGCAGCCGCAGTAGCGGGCGTCCAACGGCCCGCAGGGCTCGGCGGCCGCGCTCACCCGCGGCACGAGCCTGCCGAGCAGCCGGTCACCGAGCGAATTTATGGTTCTCTTCACGTTCGTCTCCTTTCGAGTGGCACGGCGAATGATCGGGCGACCGGTTGAAGGGCGACTGGACGCGGACTGGACGTCCGGTCCGGGGGAGTTCGAGGAGCCGTGCGCCGGGCAATGGCGCCGCACGGCGGCAGGTCGATGGCGCGGATGGCGGCAATAGGCGGCGTGAATGGCGGCGGGCTGCCAGGTCATGGTCGCGTGGGGGCGCTTTATAGCGTGCGCGGGTGCCGTTCCACAACGGCTTGGCATTGGTCGCCGGTTGTGGGCAAACTGAACGGCGCGGTGGCGGTGGGGCATTCATTCCCGCGACCGGAAACGTCCGATTCGGGGCGGATGTGGGAGGAAATGGGTCAGCGAGCCGTGCCGTTGCGCATACAACTTCTCGGTGCCGTCCGGGCCGCCCGCGACGCGGAGCTGGACGCCGGGCCGCCGCAGCGCCGGGCGGTGCTGGCGGTGCTGGCGCTGGCCGGCGGGCACCCGGTCACCCGCGACGAGCTGACCGCCGCGCTGTGGCCCGAAGGCTGCCCGCCGCGCGCCACCAACATCATCCAGACCCACGTCAAGCACCTGCGCCAGGTGTTCGAGCCCGACCGGCCCAGCCGCTCGGCCAGCGCGCTGCTGCCCGCGCTCGGGGCGGCCTACGCGCTGCGGGTGGGGCCGGCCGAGGTCGACGCGCTGCGCTTCCGCGCGCTGGTGACCCAGGCCCGCGGGGCCCGCGGCACCGGTGACCGCACGCGGTTCTGGTTGGCGGCGGGGGAGGCCGTGCGGATGTGGCGTCCGCCGGCGCCGGACCTGCCCCTGCTGCTCGGGCACCCGCGCCTGCTCACCCTGGTCGCCGAGTGGCACGCGGTGCTGTCCTGGTACGTCGACGCGGCGCTGGAGCGCGGCTGCGTGGACGAGGTGCTGCCGGTGCTGGAGGAGCAGGCCAGGGACTGCCCGCTCGACGAGCGCGTCCAGGCCCGGCTGCTGCGCGCCTACCGGGCGGTCGGGCGCCGCGACGCCGCCTTCGCCGCCTTCGAGCGGGTCCGCCAGGACCTCGCGGGCGAGCTCGGCGTCGACCCGTGCCCCGAGCTGGCCGCGGCCCACCTGGCGCTGCTGCACGACGACGCCCCGCCCCCGCCCGCGCGGCCCGCGCCGGTGGTGGCCAGCCGACCGGCGCACCCGCGGTCCCTCCCGCACCGTCTCGAGCCGCACCGTCCCGAGCCGCACCGCTCGGAGCGGGCCGGGCCGGGGCGCCGGCCGGCGTCGGTGCGGCTGCGGGGCCTGCGCACCTGGGACGTGCTGGTCCGGATGCTGCCCCGGGCCCCGGCGGCACTGCTCGACCTCGGCGAGGACGCGGGGCGGTTCGCCGGGCCGCTGGCCGGGGCGGGGTACTCGGTCCACGTCGCCGGGGCGCGCCCGGAGCCCCCGGGCCCGGCGGGCGGCTTCGACGGGGTGCTCATGCTCGACCCGCGCCGCCACGGCGCGGAGCGGGCGGCCAGGGTGCGCGCCTGGCGGCGGGCCGCGCGCCGGCTGCGCCCCGACGGCGTGGTGGTCGCGGCCACCGTCAACCGGGTCGCCGCGACGCTGGACGGCCTGCTGCGCGGCGGCGTCGAGGACGACCCGCCCGGCGCGGCGCACGGGCCGCGGGTGCCGTCCTGGCGCGGCTGCGTCGACCGCGGGCCCGCCGCCGGGCACCGCCACCGCCCCGACGAGCTGGCCGGCGAGCTCGCCGAGGCCGGGCTCCGGCTCGACCGGGTCGTCGCGCTGGAGGGCCCGGCCTGGGCGGTGCACGGGCTCGACCGCATCCTGGCCGACGGGCCGCGAACCGCCCGGCTGCTCGACGCGCTGCGCGAGCTGGAGGGCGAGCCGACCCTGCTCGGGGTCAGCGACGAGCTGCTCGTGCTGGCCCGCCCGGACGGCCGGGCGGGTGCGTGGTGAGTGCGCTGCCGATGGTCGTCTTGTGCTGCCGCGTCGCGCTGGGCGCGGTCTTCGCCGTATCGGTGGCGGGCAAGGTGCGCGACCGGGCCGCGTTCACCGAGTTCGGCGCCTCGCTGGTGCGGATGCGGCTGGCCGGGCCGCGCACCGCCGCCGCCGTGGCCGGGGCGACCGTGCTGGCCGAGGCGGCCGTGGTGGTCGCGATGTGCCTGCCCGGCCCGTCCTGGCCGGGGTCCGCGCTCGCGCTGGCCCTGCTCGCCGTGCTGACCGGCGGCATCGTGCGCACGGTGCGCCGGGGCCTGGCCGAGCCGTGCCGGTGCTTCGGCGCGGCCCGCCGGCCCCTCGGGCGCGTGCACGTGGTGCGCAACGCCGTGCTGGGCGCCGTGGCGCTGGCCGGCGGAGTGGCCGGGCTGCTCGACGCGGGGCCACCGGCGCCGGGCGCGCTCCCGCCGGTCGTCGGGGTGCTCGTCGGGGTGGTGGCCGGGTTGACGCTCGCCGCGGTGCTCGTGCGGTTCGAGGAGCTCGTCGAGCTGTTCGGGCCGCTGCCGGCTCCCGGGCGCCGCTGAGCGGCGCGATCAGGCCGGGCTGGGGGTGGGGTCGAGCAGTTCGGGGCCCAGCAGCGGTCGCCCGGCGAGCAGCAGCCCGGTCGTGGTGGCGGCGTCGGCGGGGCGGGCGATGAAGTGGCCCTGCACGAGGTCGCAGCGCAGCGCGCGCAGCTCGCGCAGCTGGCCCGGCCGCTCGACGCCCTCGGCCACGGTCCGCATCCCCAGCGCGCGGGCCAGCTCCAGCAGCGCGGCCAGGAAGGCGCGCTGGCGGTCGTCGTGGTCGACGTCGGTGACGAACACCCGGTCGATCTTGACCGTGTCCACCGGTGTGGCCAGCAGCCGGGCCAGGGTGCTGTAGCCGGTGCCGAAGTCGTCCAGGGCCAGGCGCACGCCCAGCCCTCGCAGCCGGTGGATCACCTCCAGCACGGTGTCGGGCCGGTTGCCGAAGGCGATCTCGGTCATCTCCAGGGCCAGCTGGGCCGGGGCCAGCCGGTGCCGTTCGAGCAGCCCGACCACCCGCTCCACCAGCGCGGGGTCGGAGAACTCGGTGGGGTCGACGTTGACGGCCACCCGCAGCCGCCGGTGCCCCAGCGCGGCGTTCCACCCGGCCAGCCGGGCGCAGGACTGCTCCAGCACCGCCGCGGTGAGCTGGTGGTGCAGCCCGGCCCGGGCGCAGATCGGGATGAACGTCGCAGGCGGCACGTCGACGCCGTCGTGGGTCCACCGGGCCAGCGCCTCCAGCGCGGCGATCCGTCCGGTCACGGGGTCGACGACGGGTTGGAAGTCGGCGCGCACCTCGCCCGCGGACAGCGCGCGGGCGAAGGCCCGTTCGAGCGGCGGCCGGTCGTCGCGGCGGGCGAGGTCGAGCGCGGGGGAGTGCACCCGCACGCGGCCCCGGCCCGCGGTCTTGGCCGCGTACATCGCCACGTCGGCGCGGTGCAGCAGGTTCGGGGCCCGCAGGTCGTCCGGGCCGTCCGGCTCCGCCGTCGCCACCCCGACGCTGGTCGAGACCGCGACCGTGCGCTCCGCCAGCGCGAAGGGCGTCCGCAGCGCCTCGACCAACCCCGCGGCCGCCCGCGCCGGGTCGCCGTCCTCGACCAGCACCGCGAACTCGTCGCCGCCCAGGCGGGCCAGCGCGTCGGTCCGGCGGACCGCCCCGCGCAGCCGCTCGGCCACCCGCACCAGCAGCGCGTCGCCGGCCGCGTGGCCCAGGGCGTCGTTGACCGCCTTGAAGCCGTCCAGGTCGAGGAACGCGACCGACACCGCGCGCCCCTCGCGGCGGGCCAGGTCGAGCGCCCGCGCGAGGCGGTCGAGGAACATCGCCCGGTTGGGCAGCCCGGTGAGCGGGTCGTGCAGGGCCTGGTGGCGCAGCTGCTCCTCGCGCAGGCGCACGGCCGCGTCGAGCGCCAGGTTCTCGCGCAGCATCGCGTACTGCCGCACCAGCACCAGCAGCACGAGCGCCGCCAGCAGGAACCCGGCCACGGCGTCGTCCTCGACGGCCACGACGAGGTCGACCGCGGCGAGCACCGCCGCGGCCGCCAGCGGGACGTGGGGGGCCAGCTGGTTCAGCACCCGCAGCGTCTCCGCTCGGCGAGCGCCCGCCGGCGGGCGGCCGCTGCCGGGGACGAGCGCGGCCGCGCCGACCATCGCGAAGGCGATCCACCACCCCCACGCGAACGCCGTGGTCCCGCGCGGCGAGCCGACCGCCAGCTCGTGGGCGAACACGTGGTCGGTGACCGCCATCAGCACCAGGCCGCCGCCGAGCAGCAGGTGGCGCGCGATGTCGTGGCGCAGCCGGGCGACCGTGATCACCGCCGCCGTCACCAGCACGACGTCGGCCAGCGGGTAGTAGAGCGCCAGGCCGTCGACGAGCACCTCGCCGGTGCTCGCGTCGACGACGGTGTCCAGCACGGTCACCCAGGTCACCAGGGCGAGCGCGCAGGCGATCATGAGCCGGTCCAGCGCCCGCCGCAACGCGCTGCCACCCTCGGCCGCGGCGGGCTCGGTGATCCACCGCAGGCCGACGACCGCGGCCACGGGGAAGGCCATGAACCCCAGCTCCACCGGCGACGGGTGCGGCGGCGTCGCGCCCAGCGCCGCGGTCGACGCGCTCCACAGCGCCTGGCTCACCGCCCACGCCGCGCAGCCGAGCGCGATCGCCGCCCAGCCGTGCCGCGTGCGCCCGCTCGCCAGCCGGGCCGCGCGCAGGCACAGCAGCGCGGCGGTGGTCGAGAAGAGCAGCAGGGCGAGGTCGACGACGGCGTCCAGTGCCGGGCCCTCCAGCAGCAGGCCCGCCGCCGGGCCCAGCAGGGCGGCCACGGAGCCCACCAGGATCGCCGCGACGCGAGCAGGGCCCAGTGCGGTGGGCGACCTCGTGGTCACATGGAAGACGATCGGCTGTCGGCGGTGCGGATAAACGCGGACACCCCCGGACGGGGCCCGTCGCCGGGCGAAGTACCCACTGACGGGTGACGGCGGGCACGCCGCGTCGTGGTGCCGGACGGGCGGGCAGACTGATCGACATGGACCTACGGCTGACGGGCAAGCGCGCGATCGTGACGGGTGGCAGCCGGGGGATCGGCTTCGCGGTGGCGGCCGCGCTGACCGCGGAGGGCGCGGACGCGGCGGTGGTGGCGCGCGACGCGGACGCGCTGCGGGCCGCCGCCGAGCGGCTGGCGGGCTCCGGGCGCCGCGTCCTCGCGGTGCCCGCCGACACCGCCGACGACGCCTCGGTGCGGACGGCGGTCGAGGTGGTGGTGGCCGAGTTCGGCGGGGTGGACGTGCTGGTCAACGCCGCGGCCACGCCGGCGGGCTCGGTGGGTGGGGCCGCGTCGGCCGCCACCACCGGCGACGACGTCATGCGCGAGCAGTTCGAGACCAAGGTCCTGGGCTACCTGCGCTGCGCCCGTGCCGTGGCGCCGCACATGGTCGCCGCGGGCTGGGGCCGGATCATCAGCATCAGCGGGCTGAACGCGCGCAGCTCGTCGTCGCTGGTCGGGTCGGTGCGCAACGTGTCCGTGGCCGCCATGACCGCCGCGCTGGCCGCCGAGCTCGGGCCCAGCGGCGTCAACGCCACCGTCGTGCACCCGGGGCTGACGGTCACCGAGCGCACGCCGGCGATGGTGGCCGAGCGGGCCGAGCGCGACGGGGTCGACGAGGCGGAGGCCGTGGCCCGGTTCGGCCGGTCCACGACGATCGGGCGGATGGTCACCGCCGAGGAGGTCGCCGACGTGGTGGCGTTCCTGGCCTCGCCGCGCAGCGTGGCGATCAACGGCGACGCCGTCGCGGTCGGCGGCGGGCAGCCGGGAGTGATCCACTACTGATCCGCGGGCGGGGCGCGGCCCGCGGTCATAGGGTGACCGGCATGGAGTACCGACAGCTGGGCAGGTCCGGCCTGCGCGTCTCGACGATCACCCTGGGCACGATGGGCTTCGGCGGGACGGGGTTCGCCGAGGTCGTCGGCAAGATCGACGTGGCGGACGCGCGGCGGCAGATCGCGCTGGCCCGCGACGCCGGGGTCAACCTCATCGACACCGCCGACGTGTACTCGTCCGGGCTGTCGGAGGAGATCCTGGGCCAGGCCCTGGGCGCCGACCGCGACGAGGTGCTCGTGGCCACCAAGGTGCGGATGCCGATGGGCGCGGGCCCGAACGACGCCGGGCTCTCCCGCCACCACGTCATCCGGGCCGCCGAGGCCAGCCTGCGCCGGCTGGGCACCGACCACATCGACCTCTACCAGGTCCACGAGTGGGACGGGCAGACCCCGCTCGAGGAGACCCTCGACGCGCTCGACGCGCTCGTGCGCTCGGGCAAGGTCCGCTACATCGGCGCGTCGAACTACGCGGCGTGGCAGCTCATGAAGGCGCTCGGGGTCGCCGAGCGCACCGGCACCGCCCGGTTCGCCAGCCAGCAGATCTACTACTCGCTGCAGGCCCGCGACGCCGAGGACGAGCTGGTGCCGCTGTCGATCGACCAGGGCCTGGGCATCCTGGTGTGGAGCCCGATCGCCGGTGGCCTGCTCTCGGGCAAGTACCGCCGCGGCGCGCAGGCCCCCGAGGGCAGCCGCCACCTCACCGACTGGGACGAGCCCCCCGTGCACGACGAGGACAAGCTCTACGACACCATCGAGGAGCTGGTGGCCATCGGCGAGGCCCGCGGCGTGTCCGCCGCCCGGGTGGCGCTGGCCTACCTCATCGCCAAGCCCGCCGTCACCTCGGTGATCGTCGGGGCGCGCACCGAGGAGCAGCTCGCCGACAACCTCGCCGCCGCCGAGCTCGCCCTCACCGACGACGAGGTGGCCCGCCTCGACGCGGTCAGCGCGCAGCCCCTGCGCTACCCGTACTGGCACCAGGCCAAGACCGCGCGCGACCGGCTCGGCCCGGCCGACCTCAGCCTCCTGGGCCGGCACCTGAGCTGACCCGCGGAGCCGGGTGCGCGGGCGGCACCCGGCGCACCCCGGGGTCGCCCGCGCGGGCACCCGCGGATCATCCCGGGGTTTCTCCGGAATCCGTGCCGGGCCCGTCCTCCCTACGGTCGGTGACGACCGAGGGGGGAGCACGCCGACATGCCGCAGCCGTGGAGCGAACGCAGCACCACCGAGCTGGTCGACGCGGCGCGAGCCGGCGACCAGCGCGCCTGGACCGAGATCATGACGCGGTTCAGCGGGCTGGTGCGCGGGGTCGTCGGCTCGTTCCGGCTGCAGGACGCCGACGCCGCCGACGCCACCCAGAACACCTGGCTGCGCGCCGTCGAGCGGTTGGACACCGTCCGCGAGCCAGAGCGCCTCGGCGGCTGGCTGCGCACCACGGCCCGCCGCGAGTGCCTGGCGCTGCCCGCCCTCACCCGGCGCGAGGTGCCTGACGAGATCCTCACCGACCAGATCGTCGAGGCCACCCCTGGCCCGGAGGCGGTCTTCCTCGACGAGGAGGCGGGCCGCGCCGTCCGCGACGCGGTCGACGCGCTCAGCGGGCGGCGCCGTCGCCTGGTCGACGCCCTGTTCTACGAGCAGCACGGCGACTACGCGGTCGTCTCCCAGCTCACCGAGATGCCGGTGGGCAGCATCGGACCCACCCGGGCCCGCGTGCTGGGCACGCTGCGCACCGCGCTGGAACGCACGGGCTTCGGCCCGGCCGGGATCGAGGCGCGCCCGCGCGTCGTCGTGCCCGCCCGGCGCCGGCCCTCCCGGCCGCGCGCGGTGCCGCTGCACCCCGGCCCCGTGGCCGACGTCGAGCGGCCGCTGCCGCTGGCCGCGGGCTAGGGCGGCGACCGTGTCCCGCGCGACGCCCCGCCCGCTGCCCACCGCCCTCGCCGCGGTCCAGCCCCGCATCGTCGGACCGGCCACCTGGCCGGCCGCCGGGGCGCCCCCGCAGTTCCGGGTGGACGCCGCCGGGCTGCCGCTGTGGATGGTCGAGATGGCCACCTCCCGCACGCTGATGGAGACCATCGAGCACCGCTCGGGCGACAACTACTACTTCGGCGGCGAGATCGAGGGCGTCTTCGGCACCGGCGACCGGTGGACGGTGCCCGTGCAGGCCTGGCGCCGCCTGGGCGCCTCCGGGTTGCTGTACTACCGGCTCGTCGCCTTCGACCAGGGCGGTACCGGCGGGTCCACGTTCTCGGTCGACGACCAGCACCTGTGCGACCTGCCCCGGCTGGTCGTCGCCGCCGGTGGGCCGCTCGACCCGTCCGTCACCGCGGGTGGAGCACCCCGTGGCGCCCGCCCGGGCCCCACCGACCGTTCGAGGGGGTTGGCCGGTGACCGCCCGGCGTGAACCGGACACCCCAGCGCCGCGGCGGGCGACCCCGCCGCGCGCCGCGCCGTTCTATGGTGCGGTGGACAGCCCCCGCGCCGCCGTGCGCGGCGATGTCGCGAGCACCACCCCGTCCCGCCGCCCGGCGCGCGCTCCCCGCGCCCGCGCCCGCGGCCGGACCCGTCCCGCAGGAGCACAGCGATGGCCGCGACGCACCCACCCCGCCGCGAGGTCCCCCCGGCCCTCTCCCTCGACCACGTCACGATCGAGCGGGTCCCCGGGGGCGGCACGGCCAAGGCCGTCCAGCCGGGCGACTTCCTGCTCAGCCGCGCGCACGGGTTCCGCCACCGGCTGATCCGGTTCGGCCAGGCCCGCCGCCTGCGCCGCGACCACCGCGTCTACCGCGAGTACACCCACGCCGCCCTGATCATCTCCGCCGACGGCGACCTGGTCGAGGCGGTCGGGTCGGGCGTGCGCCACGCGACGCTGGCCGACTACGTCGACGAGCCGTACACGATCGTGCACATCGACGCCTCGCCCGAGGACCGCCAGCAGGTCGTCGACGTCGCGGTCGACATCCTCGAGCGCAAGGCGCAGTACAGCGCGCTGTCCACGGTCAGCATCGCCCTGTGGGCGTTCCTGGGCTGGCGGATCACCTTCTTCATGGACGGCACCTACACGTGCTCGGGGCTGGTGGCCCGGTGCCTGCTGGCGGTCGGGGCGATCTTCAACCAGGACGTGGTGAAGGTGACGCCCGCCCAGCTGGCCATCTCCTTCGGGGCGCCGGTCCCGTCGGTCCTGCCGCCGCGACCGACGGAGTCGGCGGCACCGTCAGCACCGGCAGCACCGGCGGTCGAACCGCTGGTCGGGCCGGGCGTCGAGCCGGTGGCGGTGGGCGCCGAGGCGGCGGAGAAGGCGGTCAGGCCATGGCGGGCGGTCTGGCCGCGGCGGGACCAGGGCTGAGCGCGTCCGAGGCGCCGGGCGGCGCGGCGCGGGGCGCCGCGGGCGGGGTGGCCCGGGGCCCCGAGCGCGGTCGCGACTGGGCCGGGGGGTGCGACGGTGGGCTCGACGGCGGGCTCGACGGCGCGGCCCGGGGCGTCGGCGCGGGCTGCTCCGGGCCCTCCATCATCCGCCGGGCCAGCTCGACCCGGGAGCGGATGCCGAGCTTGCGGTAGACGTTGGACAGGTGGTACTCGATCGTCTTGGCCGACAGGAACAGCCGGGTCGCGGCCTCGGAGTTGGTCGCCCCGTCGGCGACGACGGTGGCCACCTGCAGCTCCTGCGGGGTGAGCCGCTCGGTGGTGCTGGGGGCGGCGCTGCGCCGCGAGGTCATCCCGGTGGCCTGCAGCTCGGCCTCGGCCCGCCGCGCCCAGGGCGCCGCGCCGAGGCGGGTGAAGGTGGCCAGTGCCGCGGTCAGGTGCGGGCGGGCGTCCACGCGGCGCTGCTGGCGGCGCAGGAACTCGCCGTAGCAGAGCTGGGTGCGGGCCTGCTCGAACGGCCTGCCCGCCGAGGTGTGCCGGCGCAGGGCCTCCTCGAAGGCGCGCAGGCCGTCCTCGTCGGACTCGGCCAGCAGCGCCCGGCAGCGGGCGGCGACGGCCATCGCGTTCGGCCCGCCGGTGCGCTCGGCCTCCCGGGCCACCGCGAGCGACGCCGTGCGCGCCTGCTCGACCCGCCCGGAGCGGACCAGCGCCTCGGTCAGGTCGGCGGCCCAGCTGAACAGCACCCGGTCGCCGATGCGGTGGGCCAGCGCGAACCCGCCCGCCGCCTCCAGGTGCTCCGCGGCCTGCTCGGGGTGCCCGGCCCCGAGCTCCAGCAGGCCCAGCACCCGGGCGGCGTGCGCGGCGAAGATCCTCGAGTCGGACTGGCCGGCGCCGATGCGGGCGGCCTGCTCGGCGTGCGTCCTGGCGTCCTCGGCGTTGCCCAGCGCGGCCTCCACGGTGGCCTGCACGATGAGCCCGTTGGGCAGCTCGGTGGCCCACCCGGTCTCCTCGGCGAGCTGGACGGCGGCCTGGGCGTGGGCCAGCGCGCTGACCCACTCGCCGTCGCGCCAGCACTGCCAGGCCAGCCAGGACAGCTGGAACGGCAGTAGCCCGACGGCCTGCGCGTTGCGGGTGGCGCGCACGGAGCCCTCCAGCAGCGCGCGGGCGGGCGCGGTCTCCTCGAAGGAGGCGTAGGCCAGCGCGGCCACCACCGGGAGCTGATCGATCGAGAGCGGATCGACCGCGCGCAGGTGCGGTTCGCAGCGCTGCAGCAGGGCCCGCGCCGGGGCCGGGTCGTCGTTCATCGCGATCGTCAGCGCGCGCACGAGCAGCACCTGCAGCGCGAGCTCGTCGGGCACGCCGCGCACCAGTTCGGCGGCGCGGGCGGCCATGTCGCCCGCGGCGCGCTGGTCGCCCAGGGTGATGCTGACGACCGCGGCCTGGCTGAGCATCACCGCCGACCACTGCGGCGAGCGCGTCCGGGTGCGCTCGGCCAGGTCGAGCAGCTGGTCGCGGGCCTGCGCGGGGTGCCCGCTCCACATCGCGATCCGGCACTGCAGGTGCTGGGCCGCGGTGAGCAGGTCCTCGTCCTCGGTCTCGGCGATCGCCGCGTCGAGCAGGGGGGCGACCACGTCGAGGGTGCCTGCGGCCTGCCCGGCCAGGGCGGCCTCCAGGATGCGGGCCGCGCGGTCGGGTCCGGGCGGGCTGAGCCGGGCGGCCTTCTCGAACAGCACGGCCGCGGTGGTGTGGCTGTGCCGGGCGGCGGCGGTGCGCGCGGACTCGGCGAGCTGGGCGGCGACCGCCTCGTCCGGCCCGGCGGTGGCCGCGGCCAGGTGGAACGCGCGGCGCTCCGCAGCGCCGGGGGCGCTGCGCCCGGAGTACACCTCGACCAGGGTGCGGTGCGCGGAGCGCTTGGTGGCAGGCGAGGCCGAGTGGTACACGGCGCTGCAGACGAGGGGATGGGTGAACGCCGTGGTGCCCGAGTCCTGCACGATCAGCCCGGTGTCCTCGGCCGGTTCCAGGTCGGAGCGGTCGAGCCCGCGCTGGGCCAGCGCCCCGTCGAGCATGTCGCCCGCCCGGCCGGCCACCGCGAGCAGCAGCAGGGCGTCGCGGGTGCGCGCGGGCAGCCCGACCAGGCGCCTGCCGTAGGCGCGCAGCAGCCGTGCCGAGAGCTGCAGCGGCTCGTCGAGGACGTCCGCGCTGGTGGACGCGGTCATCTCGAGCAGCGCCAGCGGGTTGCCGGTCGCGGCCTCCCACGTCGCGACCGACAGCGTGCCGCGCTCGGCGGTCAGCTGCCGGGCGGACTCCAGGTCGAGGCCCTCGACGCGGATCTGCTCGATCGGCTCGAGCCACTGCTCGACGACCGGCAGCACGTCGGCCTCCGAGCGGGCGGTCATCACGACCGCGACGCGCTCGGAGTGCAGCCGGCGCAGCGCGAAGAACAGCGTCTCCAGCGAGGGCATGTCGAACAGGTGCACGTCGTCGACGGCCAGCAGCACCGGGCCCTGCTCGGCCGCCGCGGCCAGCGCGGCCAGCGTGGCCGGGCCGACGGCGAGCCGGTCGCCGTGCACGGCCGGGCCCAGGTTCAGCGCGCCCTCCAGCGCGGAGGCCTGCGCGTCGGGCAGCCGGGGCACCGTGGCCAGCAGGGGGCCGACGAGCATCGACAGCGCCGCGAACGGGATCTCCCGCTCGGCCTCGTGCCCGGCGGCCCGGACCACGCGGAAGCCACCGGCCTGCTCCGCCACGTACTGCAGCAGGCAGGTCTTGCCCATCCCGGGATCACCGCGCAGCGCCACGACGCGTGGGTCTCCCGCAGCCGCGGCCACCAGGACGTCGTCGAGCCGGCCGCACTCCCCGCCGCGGCCCACCAGCACGCGGGGAGGCTAGCACGGGGAGTGACGGCCCCGTCCCCCGAGTGGGGGTACGGATGTGAGCGCTCCCACGCGCCTACGAGGTTGGTCGGGTCGGACCACTTCGGTGTGGTCGCCGACCTGCGGTACCGACCCCTCAGCCGAGCAGCGCCTGCGCCTCGCGCCACATGCGGGACACGATGGCGCCCGCGGGCTCGGCGGTGGCCAGGGCGGCGCTCTGGCCGGACCAGAAGTTGACCGCGTCGAGCCCGTCGGGCCGCCCGGCCCGCCAGCGCCCGACCAGCCTGCGCTGCTGCGGGTAGGGGGCGGGCGGCGGCGCGTCGGACGATGTCCACGCCGTCACGTACGGGGTGGGCGCGGCGCGGCCCAGCCGCCCGGAGTAGGCGCGGGTGGGCACCGTGTCCTCCGGGGCCAGCCCCTCCAGCGCGGCCGCCCATGCGGGCGCGATCGCGGCCTCGGGGGAGCGCAGCAGGGCGGTGCCGACCTGCACGGCGCTCGCGCCCAGCGCCAGGGCGGCGGCCACACCGCGCCCGTCGGCGATCCCGCCGGCCGCGACCACCGGGACCCGCAGCGCGTCGGCGAACCGGGGCAGCAGCGCGAACAGCCCGACCGTGGTGGCCTCCGCGGCGTCCGGGTCGAACGTGCCGCGGTGCCCGCCCGCCTCCATGCCCTGGGCGACCACCGCGTCGGCCCCGGCGTCCTGGGCGGCCAGGGCGTCGTCGAGGGTGGTGGCGCAGGCGAACCAGGCGATGCCGCGCTCGTGCAGCGCGCGGACCTGGTCGGGCTCGAACAGGCCCATGATCGAGGACACGACCGTCGGCCGGGCCGCCAGCATCGCGGCGAACTGCTCGCTGAACACCGGTGCCGCCCGGCCGGGCTCGCCGGGCTCGCCGAAGCGGGCCAGGAACGCCTCGGCCGCCGCGACGCGCGCCGGGGCGTCGACCGGAGGGTCGGGGATCCAGATGTTGAGCTGGAGCGGGCCGTCGCCGGCCGCGCGGAAGCGCTGCACCCACTCGGTGATGCGCGGGGGCGGGTCGAGCACGACGCCGTTCGCGCCCATGCCGCCGGCCTCGGCGACCGCCACGGCCAGCTCCGGCGGGCAGGCGCCGGCCATCGGGGCCTCGAGGACGGGGACGCGCAGGCCGTAGCGGCGGCAGAACGCGGCGGCGCGTTCGCGGGGGCTGGTCACCGGCAGATCATCGGGCCTCGGCCAGGATCGCGTCGAGCCCGCGGCCGAGGGTGGTCCGGGCGACCTCGGGGTCGGCCAGGTAGCCGGCGACCATCGCGCCGTCGCGCAGCATCATCAGGTGGGCGGCCGCGGCGGCGGGGTCGGGGTGGCCCGCGGCGGTCAGGTCGGCCGCGAACAGCGCGCCGAGCCATCGGCGGTGCGCGGTGACCGCCCGGTGCACGGGGCTGTCGGGGTCGGCGAACTCGGCGGCGGCGTTGATGAACGAGCAGCCGCGGAAGCCGGGGGAGCACACCATCTCGCCCATCGTGCCGACGGTGCGGCGCAGCCGCTGCTCGCCCACCTCCTCGCCCGCGGCGTCGCGGACGGCCTCGTGCACGACGGTGAGGTAGGCGACGACGAGGTCGTCCTTGCTGGGGAAGTGCCGGTAGAAGGTGGCCCGGGTGATCCCGGCCTCCTCGATGACCCGGTCGACCCCGACGGCGCGGATGCCTTCGGCGTAGAACAGCGCCGATGCGGTGCGCAGCAGGCGCTCGCGGGCCTCGGACACGCGCCGCACGGTGGTGGTGGACACGCGACCAGCCTAACAGGGAGAACGTTCGGTCTTGCGCTACCCGAGCGCGCGTGCCACTCTCGGAGACAGAAAGAGACCGAACGTTCTACCTAGGGAGCCGCCACCGTGAAGGTCCTCTACACCGCCGCCGCCATGTCCACCGGCGACGCCCGCAACGGCCACGTCCGCTCGTCCGACGGCCTGATCGACCTCGACCTGGCCACCCCCAAGGAGATGGGCGGGGCGGGCGGGGCGAGCAACCCCGAGCAGCTCTTCGCCGCCGGCTACTCGGCCTGCTTCCACTCCGCGCTCAAGGTGGTCGCCCGCCAGCGCAAGCTGGAGCTCACCGACTCCGCGGTGTCGGCCGAGGTGGGCATCGGGCCGAACGACGCGGGCGGGTTCGGGCTGACCGTGGCGCTGCACGCCGACATCCCCGGCGTCGACCGGGCAACCGCCACCGAGCTGGTCGAGGCGGCCCACCAGGTCTGCCCGTACTCCAACGCCACCCGCGGCAACATCGACGTCACCGTCGACGTCGCCGTCGACTGAGCCCCGCCGTCACGGCCCCTCCGCGTCGCGCACCGTCACCGCCAGCGCACCGGTGAGGCCGGTCAGCTCCAGCACCCGCGCCGGCGCCGACCCCGCCGCCACCACCACCGACAGCGCGACCCCGGTGGCGGCGGTCTGGGCCAGCAGCGCGACACCCGCGCTGCTCAGGTAGCGCACCGCGGTCAGGTCCACGACCAGCGGACCCGGCCCCTTCGCCGCCCGCAGCAGCGCGGGGGCGACCGTCTCCCGCCCGGCGAAGTCGACGTCGCCGCGCAGCACGATCAACCCGCCGGGCCACTCCTGCACCGTCGCCGGCTCGCCGGCCCGCCCGCGGCCGGGCCGGCGAGGGGCCGGTGCGCCCGGGCGCACCGGCGCGGCCGGGATCCGGAACCGGACCTCGGTGCCGTCCTCGCCGCGGTCGACGCGCACGTCCTGGCCCAGCTCGCGGATGACCCGCAGGCCGTGCCCGCGGTAGCCGTTGTCCTCGGGGACCGGGCGCCACCGCCCGTGGTCGCGCACCCGGGCCTCGACGGACCCGTCGTCGGTGCGCGCCACCGCGAACTCGAACTCGCCCCCGCCCTCGGGGTAGGCGTGCTCGGCGGCGTTCGCGGCGGCCTCACCGAGGGCGAGCTCCAGGTCCTCCGCGGTGTCGGGGGCCAACGCGGCCGCCGCGATCCAGCCGGCGACCTCGCGGCGCAGCGCCCGCATGCTCGTCGGCGCGGCCGGCAGCCGGCCCGACAGCGGGGCCGGGATCGCCCTCACCACCAGCAGCGCGACGTCGTCGGCCGGGCCCTCGGCGTCCAGGACGGCCTCGACGAGGCCGGCCACCAGCGCGTCCGGGTCCGACGCGGCCCGCCGGACGGCCGCGTGGGCCAGCCGGTCCAGACCGGTGTCGAGGGTCTCGCCGCGGCGCTCGACCAGCCCGTCGGTGTAGAGCACCGCGGAGGCGCCCGCCGGCACCGTCGCACTCGCCTCGGCGTAGGGCGCCCGGCCGGGGACGCCCAGCACCGCGCCGTCGCCGCCCTCCAGGAAGTACGCGCTGTCGTCGTCGACCAGCAGCACCGGTGGGTGTCCGGCCAGTGACCAGGTCAGCTCGCCGGTCGACCAGTCCAGCACCATGCACGCGCAGGTGCTGCCGGCGGCTCCGGCGATGCGGGAGGCGAACCGGTCGAGGCGCTCCAGGGCGGCGGCGGGGGAGTGGCCGTCGAGCAGGTGGGCGGCCAGCGCGCTGCGCAGCTGCCCCATCACCGCCGCGGCCGCCGGTCCGTGGCCGACCACGTCGCCCACGACCAGCGCGACGCGCGACCCGTCCACCGGGATGAGGTCGTACCAGTCGCCGCCCGACAGCGCGTGCTCGGCGGCGGGGGTGTAGCGGGCGGCGCAGGCCAGCCGGGCCAGCGCCGGCAGCCGCGCGGGCAGCAGGCTGCGCTGCAGCACGTCGGCGACCTCGTGCTCGGCCTCGTGCAGTCTGGCGCGGTCGAGGGCCTGCGCGCACTGGCCGGCCACCGACATCACCGCGGCCCGGCGCTCGGCGGTCAGCGGCGGGGGCCGGTCGTCGAACCACAGGCCGACCGCGCCGATCGCCCGGTCGGAGACCACCAGCGGCAGTGCCAGCGGCTCGGTCGTCCACTGCGGCTGCCCGGTGCGCACGGCCTCGGCGAGGGGGTGCTCGGCGGCGGTCGCCGCAGGCAGCGGACCCGTGCTGCCGCGCTCGACGAGCAGGTCGAAGGCACCGCCGCGGCCCAGCACGACGACGGCGCCCGCGGGCTCCAACCGCCCGGCCTGCCCGAGGATCACCTCCAGGACCTGGTCGGGGGTGTCGGCCATGGCGAGTGCGGCGGTGGCGCCCTGCAGCACCCGCAGGTTCCGGTTGGCCTCGCGCTCGCGGTCGAGCAGGCGCTCGCGCTCGGCCTCCGCGCGCAGCCGGGCGGTGATGTCGCGGCCGATCGACTGCCGCCGACCGCGCCCGGCCGAGCGCGTGCTCACCTCGACCGGCACCGTGCTGCCGTCGGCCCGGCGCAGCTCCCACACCTCGGTCAGGGCCCTGCCGTCGGCCAGGCGCCCCGGCAGCGCGGCGAGCCGCTCCCGGTCCGGTGCCCGCACCAGGTCCTCGCCCGACATCTGCAGGAGCTGCTCGCGGGAGTAGCCGAGCAGCTCGCAGGCGGCCTCGTTGACCTCGACGTAGCGGCCGTGCTCGTCGCTGAGCCAGATGGCGTCGCTGGCCCGTTCCACCAGCAGCCGGTACCGCTGCTCGCTCTCGCGCACCGCGGCCAGCGCGTGCGCCCGCTGCAGGGAGTCCCAGCACCGGGCGACGACCGTGCTGAGCAGGTCGACCTCGGCGTCGGTCCACACCCGAGGGGTGGCGTGGTGCACCGCCATCGCCGCGACGAACCGCCCGCGCTTGCGCAGCGGGACGCAGATGACCGCGGTGATCCCGGTGCGCCGGTAGATGTCGCGCTGCTCGGGCAGGATGCGCGGGTCGGTGAAGGCGTCGCCGACCACGTACGGCTCACCGGCCCGCATGCAGCGCAGCGTCTCCGCGCTGAACTGCGACATCGCCATCCGGCCGACCAGCTCGGGCAGCCCCCGGGCGTAGCTGCCGGTCATCGTGAAGTGGTCCTCGTCGGCCTCGGCCTCGGCGTAGGCGCAGCGGTCGCACCGCAGGTGCTCGCCGACCAGCCGGGCGACCGTGGCCATGACCTCGTCCGGGTCCTCCAGCGGCTGCAGGTCGCGGGCCAGCCCGGCCAGGAAGCGGTCGCGCGCGGCGGCGTCGGCGCGCTCGGAGATGTCGTCGAGCACCACGACGGCGCCGACGCCGCGCCCGTCGCGCAGCAGCGGGCCGGCGTTCCAGCCCACCGCCAGCGTGCTGCCGTCCGGGCGGTGGAACAGCTCCTCGCCGCGCAGCGGACCGTCGCCGTCCACCGCCCGGTGGAACGGGCAGTCGCGCCAGCCGTGCGCGGCGTCGTGCACGAGCGCGTGCAGCTCGACGCCCAGCAGCGCGGCCCGCGGAGTGCGCAGCAGCTCCGCGGCCACCGGGTTGGCCTGCGCGACCCGGCCGGCCACGTCGAGGGTCAGCAGGCCGACGGGCGCGGACTCCACCAGCGAACCCCGCGTCGCGTCCGGATCCCGCTGGTCCTCCACCGGGCGGAATCTACCGGGACGGGGAAACTGCGGCGGGGCCGTCGGCGCCATCCCGGGCGGCCGGCCCGCTCACGCCGTGCCGGCCGGAACCGCGGTGAACGCCGCGGTGTCGTAGTAGGTGCGCAGCCGGGAGACGGACTCGCCCGCGAACTCCACGACGGTGACCCCGCGGTACTCCACGGACCGCCCGGTGGCCAGGGTGCCGCTGCTGGTCCACTCCAGGGCGCACCGGTCCTCGCCCTCCACGGCGTGCTCGAAGGTCGTGCGCAGCTCGTCGAACTGGTCGCGGTACTCGCGCCAGAAGCCCTCGGGGTCGTCGCGCTCGCCGCGGGCGTCGAGCCGGGTGAGGGTGGCGTCGTCGGTGAACAGCGCGACCAGGGCGGTCGGGTCGGCGGAGCGCTCGAACTCCTGCAGGGTCTCGGCGAAGGCGCGCGCGCGGGGGTCCTCGATGGGGGTCTGCTCCATGCCGGCGCGATACCCGGCTCCGACCGGTCCAACCCCGCGGGGCCCCGGTCGTGTCCGGGGTCAGGTCGGCGCGGTCGCGAGGGCGACGCGGGTGAGCGCCTCGGCCGCGGTCCGGGCGGCGTCACTGGTGACCGCCGCCTCCGGGGCGGTGACCAGGGTGAACAACGCGCCGCCGTAGAGCACCAGCAGCTCGGGGATGCGGTCGCGGGGGATCGCCAGGTCGAGCTCGGCGTGGTGGCGGGCGACGACGCCGCGCGACCCGTCGACCAGCCGGTCCAGCGCCGCGGCCAGCGCGGGGCGGCGGCGGGCCTCCAGGCGCAGCTCGAAGACCGCGAGGTAGCGGTCGCGGTGGGTGGTCGCGGCGAGCAGCAGTGAGTCGGTGAGCAGGTCGGCGACCCGCTGCGCGGTGGGCGCGGTCGGCGGGGCAGCGGTGGCCGCGGCCGCGTCGAGGTCGCGGTGGTGCAGGTCCACCACCCGTTCGGCCGCCGCCACGAGCAGCGCCTCCCGGTCGCGGAAGTAGTTCGAGGAGGTCCCGGGGGGCAGCCCGGCGGCGCGCTCGACCGAGCGGTGGGTGACCCCGTGGACGCCCGCCGCGGCCAGCAGCGCGATCGCGGCGTCGGCCAGCGCCCGGCGCCGGGGCTCGTTGGGTGGCGGCACGGACCACGAGTATGGCACCGTCGGTTCACGACGAGCGTAGTGAACCGGGGGAGGGTGACGTGGACGTGCTGATCGTGGGAGCCGGGGTCGGCGGGCTGGCGCTGGCCCGGGGCCTCGTCGCGGACGGCCACCGGGTGCGGGTGCTGGAGCGGGCGCCGTCGCTGCGCGCCGGCGGCGCGGCCGTCACGCTGGCGAGCAACGGCACCGCGGCCCTCGCGGGGCTCGGCGTCGCGCTCGACGGGACGGGCACCCCGCTGGACCGCCTGGACTTCGGCGACCACACCGGCCGGCCGACCTCGGCGGTCGACCTGCGCGTGCCGCGCGAGCGCACCGGCTTCGGCTTCGTGTCGGTCTCCCGGCAGGAGCTCGTGGCCCGGATCGCCGAGGGGCTGCCGGAGGGCACCGTGCGGTTCGGGCGGCGGGTCGAGGACGTGCGGGTGCGGGGCGGGCGGGCCGTCGTGGAGGCGGACGGCGCGTGCCTCGACGCCGACGTGGTGGTCGGGGCCGACGGCCAGGGCTCCGCGGTGCGCCGCGCGGTGCTCGGCGGCCCCCCGGCCCGCGACGCCGGCTGGGCCACCTGGCAGGGGCTCTCGCCGGTGCTGCCCGAGCTCGCCGGGGGCCACCGCGGCCGGTGCCTGGTGGGTCCGGCCGGTTTCGTCGGGCTGCTGCCCGCCGGGTCCGGGCGCCTGCAGTGGTGGTTCGACGTGCGCCGCGGCGCCGCCGACCCGCTCCCGGGCTCGCCGGTGGCGATGCTGCGCGAGCGGTTCGCCGGCTACGCCGAGCCGGTGGGCCGGTTGCTCGCCGCGGTGACCGACGCCGACGTCGCGCTGTACCCGCACGTCCTGCACCGCGTCCCCGACGCCTGGGGCGCCGGACCCACGACCCTGCTCGGCGACGCCGCGCACGCCTTCCCGCCGTCGCAGGCCCAGGGGGCGAACCAGGCGCTGGAGGACGCCTGGCTGCTGCGCCGGGCGCTGCGCGGCGGTGCGGTCGTGCCCGCGCTGCGCGACTACGAGCGCCGCCGGGCCCGCCGGGTGCGGCGGGTGTCGCGGCTGGCCGCGTCGCAGGTCACCAACCGTCCCCCGGCGCGGGTGGTCGCCGCGCTCTATCGCCGGGTGCCGCCCGCCACGGCCGGTCGGCTCTACGGGCTGGTGATCGGCTCGTGGAGCCACGTGCTGCGGGCGGCCTGAGCGGGCGGGCAGGATGATCGGTGCGGGCGGTGGCACGGACGACGGCACGGACGACGGCACGGGCAGCGGCGGGGACGACGACGGGAGCGCCGGTGGCGGAGTACCCCCTGGTCCTGGCCGGTGGCCGGGTCATCGACCCGGACAGCGGGCTGGACGCGGTGGCCGACGTCGCCCTCGACGGCGACGCGGTCGCGGCGATCTCCACCGGACCGCTGGCCGGCGTCGAGCGGATCGACGTCCGCGGGCTGGTGGTCTGCCCGGGCTTCGTCGACCTGCACAGCCACGGCCAGGCGATCCCCGAGCAGCGGCTGCAGGCCCTCGACGGCGTCACCACCGCGCTGGAGCTGGAGGCGGGCACGCTCCCGGTGGCCGCCGCCTACGCCGCGGCCGCCGCGCAGGGGCGTCCGATCAACTACGGCTACGCCACCTCCTGGGCGCTGGCCCGGATGGTCGAGCTGGCCGGCGTGCCGGTCGGCGGGGGCACGGCGAGCGTGCTGCGCAACCTGGGCGACCCGCGCTGGCAGGCGGCGGCCTCGGCCACCCAGCGGGCCGCGGTGCTGGGCAGGCTGCGCGCCGACCTGGACGTCGGCGCGCTCGGGATCGGCGTGCTGGCCGGCTACGCGCCCGGCCTGGACCCCGACGAGTACCTGGCCGTGGCCGCGCTGGCCGCCGAGGCGGGCTCGCCGACGTTCACCCACGCCCGGCCGCTGGTGGAGGTCGACCCGCGACTGCCGGTGGACGGGGCCGAGGAGATCGTGCGCGCCGCCGGTGAGACCGGCGCCGCCATGCACTACTGCCACGTCAACAGCACCTCCACCCGGCACGTCGACCGGGTGCTGGGCCTCGTCGAGCGGGTGCGCGCGCAGGGTTCCGCGGTGACCACCGAGGCCTACCCCTACGGCGCCGGGTCCACCGCCATCGGCGCGGCCTTCCTGGCCCCCGAGCGCCTCACCGCCCAGGGCCTGCGCCCCGACTCGCTCACCTACGTGCGCACCGGCGAGCGGGTCGCCGACGCGCGGCGGCTGGAGCAGCTGCGCGCCGAGGACCCGGGCGGGCTGGTGCTGGTCCACTTCCTCGACGAGGACGACCCGGCCGACGCGGCGTTCCTGCACCGCGCCCTGCTGTTCGACGGGACCGCGGTGGCCAGCGACGCGATGCCGCTGACCTGGACCGGTCCCGCGCCCGACCCGATGACCTGGCCGCTGCCGCCCGGGGCGGTGGGGCACCCGCGCGGCGCCGGCACGTTCGCGCGCGCCGTGCGGATGCTCACCGGGGCCGGGCTCGGGCTGCCCGAGGCGATCGCGCGCTGCACCTCGGTGCCCGCGCGGGTGCTGCGCCCGGCGGTGCCGGCGATGGCCGGGAAGGGGCGCATCGGCGCGGGCAGCGACGCCGACGTCGTGGTGCTCGACCCCGACCGCCTCGCCGACCGCGCCACCTACGCCGACGGGACGCTGCCCTCGGCCGGCATCGTGCACGTTCTGGTCAACGGCACGGCCGTGGTGCGCGACGGGCGGCTCGTGCCGGACGCGCTGCCCGGTCGGCCGGTCCGGCGATGATCCGTCCCCAGTGTTGGTGAAAACGCCATGGGGCCGGTCAGCGCCACGGGTCGTGATCGCGACGCCACCGGTGTCCGACACTCCCGCCGGTGCAGCTGCCCGCCGGCCGGACTCCCTTCGCCAGGAGCCCCGCGATGCCCGCTGAGACCGTCCGCGCCTTCCCGGCCCCCGCCCACCCGAGCGCCCCCCGATCGTCGTCCGGCCGATCCCGGTGGCGACCGGACCCCGCCCTCCAGGCACCCCGATGCGGTGGCCGCCCTGGTCGCCGAGCTGCGCGCGCCTGCGGGCGGCGCGTCGGCAGCTGGTGGGGGCGGTCGCCACCGAGGTCGAGGCGACGATGCTGCGCTTCGAGCTCGACCAGCTCGACCAGGCGCTCGCCGGCGACGACCCCGCCGCGGGGACCGCGTACGGCTGGCGCCGGGTGCGGGAGCTGGTCCGCGACGGGGGGGCCGGCCGTCGTGCCGATCACCGCGCTGGTGCACGAACTGTTCGGCTGACCGGCGCTCGCCCGCGCCGGACGATCACGACCGCCGCGGCGCCGACCGCGACCAGCAGCGCGCCCAGGACGGCGAGCGTGGCGCCGTCGGGTGCGGTCAGCGGCTGGCCGCGCAGCGCCTGCCACGTCAGCAGCCCGAGCAGGACCAGGTAGGCGGCACCGGCCAGGCGGACCAGGGGCAGCCGGGCCCCCGTGGGCAGCGTGCGCCGCGGCACCGCGAGCAGCACCGCGGCCAGCAGCGGCAGCACCTGCAGGGCGTGCATCCCGACGAAGTGCGCGACGCGCAGGTCGCCGCCCGCCGTGCTCCAGCCGAACACCGCCAGGCCCGGCCCGCCGTCGGCCACCCCGACGGCGTGCCCGCCGTTGACCGACATCACCACGCCGACCAGCATCCCGAGCAGCGCGACCGACAGGCCGAGCCGGATCGAGGACGTGACCACCGGGTCGACCCCTGGACGGCGCAGCACCCCGACGGCCAGCCACGCGGTGGCCAGCCAGATGACCGCCACCGTCATCCCCATGATCGAGAACAGCAGCGCGTCGATGTCGGTGTCCTCGTTGAAGTGGCTGCGCACGCCGCGCGCGGCCTGCGCGAAGATGATCCCCACCTCGGCGGCCGAACCCACCGCGACGATCCACCCGAGCACCGCCCCGGTCCGGCGCCCGCCGTCGACCAGCGACAGCATCCAGGCCAGGGCCAGGGCGTAGATGCCGAACGACAGCGCGAACTTCAGCGGTTTGAGCCACAGCGGGGCACCGAGCAGGACGCGGTCGTCGACCACGAGCCCCACGGCGGCCGCGACGACCAGTCCGCCCGCGGCGACGGCGAACCAGAACAGCGCCGGGTGCCCGCGGCGGACCCCGGTGAGGACGGAGGACGCGCCGGAGCGCACCCGGTGGACGGACCCCTCGACGGGGGTGGAGGCGAGCTTCGGCATGCCGCCGAGCATCGAGCCGGCGGAGATCGTCTCCCAGCAGGCCAGCCCGCGGAGGCGGGTAGGGATTTCCCCATGGGCCGGTCACCGGGCCTGCGGCCAGGGGCGGACCCGGTAGAGGCCGAGGTCGGCGGTGACCCCGAGCCGGGCGACCGTCCGCGCCGGGGAGAACCCGGTGGCCTCGTGCAGCCGCCGCACCGCCCGCTGGGCCGCGGCGATGGCCGCGTCGTCCGTCCAGGTCACGAGCGTGAGCAGCCGGGTGGAGCCGTTCTCCCGCGGACCCTCCAGCAGCACGTTCTGCCCGCAGCCGGGCAGCTCGCGCAGCAGGTCGTGGGTGGGCTGCAGGCTCGTGAGGAACTCGTCGAACGCGGGATCGGGCACGTCGAACCGGTCGATCCGGAACAGCTCGTCGCTCATCGCCGCACCAGCCCGTGGCCGGTGACCCACGCGCTGATCGCGGCGGCGATCTCCGCGGGCCGGTCCTCCGGCGCGACGTGCCCGGCGACCCCGCCGTCGACGACGTCCAGACCGGCGATGCTCGTGCGGCACCAGTCGACCGCCTCCGGGCCGACCATCAGGGTGGGGTGCCCGGAGAAGGTGAGCAGCAGCTTGGGCACCTCCGGGCTGGTGGCCAACCACTTGTCGTAGGCCTCGACCCTGGTGTGCACGTCCGGCGGGTCGCCGTCCACCGGCATCGACCGCGCCCACGCCAGCAGCGGTCGGCGGCTCCGCGCGTCCGGGTACGGCTCGGCGTAGACCGCCGCCTCGGCTGCGGACAGCTCGGTGATCATCGTGCGGGGGAGGGCGACGGTGATGAAGTCGTTCTCCTCCAGCGCCATCCGCTCACCGGTACCGGGCTCGCGCAGCGCCTGGAACCGCTCGCGGCCGCCCGCGGGCAGCTCGGCCCAGCTCATCGGGCGCAGCACCGTCTCGAAGAACGCGACGCCCGGCACCCGGTCGGGCAGCCGGGCGGCGCGGTCGAGGGCCAGCGCGCCGCCCCAGTCGTGCCCGACCAGCACCGCCCGGTCGAGCTCGAGAGCGTCGAACCAGGCGTCGAGGTACCGCGCGTGGTCGCCGAAGCGGTAGTCCGAGTCCGGCTTGCCCGAGCGGCCCATGCCGATCAGGTCGGGGGCCAGCAGCCGGGCCGGCAGCTCGTCGGGGAGGTGGTCGAGGACCTTGCGCCACACGTGCGAGGAGCCGGGGTTGCCGTGCAGGAAGACGATCGGGGTGCCGGTGCCCCGGTCGGTGTAGGAGATGGTCGAGTCGAGCACGTCGGCGATGGGCATCGCGGCCTCCGGGGTAAAGTAGACAGGTGCCTGACGAACATGACGCTAGCACAGAAAGACAGGAGCCTGTCCATGTCGTGGGCGACGGGCAGCCGGACGCGCTCGGCCTGCTGCTGCGGCTGCTGCACCAGCACTGGGGGGAGGACGTCGACGCCGCCCTGCGCGCCGCCGGGCTCGACGGCATCCGGGCGCCGCACGCGAACGTCTTCCCGTTCGTCCCGGCCGGGGGGATCGCCGTCAGCGAGCTGGCCCGGCGGGCGAACATGCGCAAGCAGTCCATGGCCGAGGCCGTCGACCAGCTCGAACGCTCCGGCTACGTCCAGCGCCGGCCCGACCCCCACGACCGCCGCGCCCGCCTGGTCCTGCTGACCGAGCGCGGCGAGGCCGTCCGCGCGGTCGCGATCGCTGCGGGCCGCCGCGTCGAGGAGCGCTGGACCGGGCTGACCAGCGCGGCCGAGATCGACGCCCTGCGCGCCACGCTGCAGCGCCTGCTGTCCCGGCTCAGGGGTTCGTGAGCAGGATCAGAGGCGGGTGCCGGATGTCCCGCCGTCGATGGTCCGCCGATGAGGTCCCGGCCCCGCCCGGGTCCTACCCGCGGAAGACGACGCCGAGGGACGGAGCCGCATGCGCAAGATCGTGATCACCCAGAACCTGACCGCCGACGGCGTGATGGACATGTCCGGCGGGTGGTTCGACCCGGCCGCCCAGGGCGTCGACCAGAGCGACCTGGTCGAGGTCAACCGGGTCCACCAGGACGCCGCCGACGTGCTGCTCGTGGGGCGGGGCACGTTCGAGTCGTTCCGCGACTTCTGGCCGCACCTGCGCGACGACACGACCGGGGTCGCGGACTACCTGCAGCGCGTGCAGAAGCACGTCGTGTCCTCGACGCTGACCGAGCCCGGGTGGACGAACACCACCGTCGTGCGCGGCCCGGCCGCCGACCACGTCCGGGCGCTCAGGTCGGGCGAGGGCGGCGACGTCGTCATCACCGGGAGTCCGCGGCTGGCCCAGGAGGCCCTGCGCGAGGGGCTGGTCGACGAGCTGCGGTTGTTCGTCTTCCCCGTCGCGGTCGGGACCGGGCAGCGGCTCTTCCCCGAGGGCACCGCGATCCGGCTCGAGCCGCTGGAGTCGCGCGGCTTCGCCGTCGGGTGCACCCTGCTCCGCTACCGCGTCCGGCCGTGACCCGGGGGCCGTCGGACCCGGACGCGGTCTAAGCGGGGACGAGGGCGGGCAGCAGGTGGGCGCGGGCCGCGGCGGCCGGCCGGCCGGAGGGCTGCTTGGTGACGAACGCGTGGCGCAGCTCGTCGAAGCCGTTGCGGTTCTCGAAGATGTCCAGGCTCATCGCGGCCAGCTCGTGGTGGCGGTAGGCGGCCAGCGGGCGGTGGCGCTCGTCGGACTCCCGGCGGTGGACCTTGTCCGCGAGCAGCCGGACGCGGTCGGCGCCGCAGGCCAGCTCCACGGCCCGGTGCAGTACCGCCGCCTCGAACTCCGCGCGCGTGCCCGGCAGCACCTCGTCGACCAGGCCGATCTCGGCGGCCTCCGCGGTGCCGATCGGGAGGCACTGCTCGGTGAGCCGGGTGGCGGTCGCGGAGCCGACCCGGCGCGGCAGCGTGTAGGTCCAGTACTCCGAGCCGAACAGGCCCATGCTCTTGTAGTGCGGGTTGAGCACCACCGACTCGCGGGCGAGGACGATGTCGGCGCCCAGGGCGAACATCACCCCGCCGGCCCCGGCGTTGCCGCCGACCGCGGCGACCACGAGCTGGCGGGTGCAGTCCAGCACGGCCGCGCAGGCGTCGTCGACGGCGTTGATGTTGCGCCAGGCCTCCGGGCCCGGCCGGGGGCTCGCCTCGATCGCGTTGAGGTGGACGCCGTTGGAGAAGGAGTCGCCGCCCTGCAGCAGCAGCACCGCGGTGTCCTGGCCGGCCGCGTAGCGCAGGGCCGCGGTCAGGCGCTCGCACTGGGCGGTGGACATCGCCCCGTTGTGGAAGTCGAAGCTCACCACCCCGACCGGGCCCACCCGGTCGTAGCCGATCTCGCGGTAGCCCGACCAGCTCGACTGGCCCGGCCGGCCGGGGAACGGCTCGTGGCGGCGGGGCAGGTGCGCGACCCGGGCGCCGAGCGCGGTCGTGGCCGGCAGCTTCACGCTCGGCGTGCTGCCCCCGCCGCGCACCCGGACGTGCCCGACCCACAGCGCGCCGTCGCCGGTGTGCACCAGCACCGCCCCGTTCTGGCACAGCGAGATCTCGCCGGGGCGCACCCGGGGCGCGGCGCCGTAGTGCGGGTCGGGATGGGCGTCGTACACCGAGACGTCCAGGCCCGCCAGCGTCGTGCGCACGCCGGGGAAGCCGTCGGCGGCCCGGATGCGGCGCAGGACGTCGGCGGTCGGGTCCTCCCAGGAGAACGCCCGCTCGACCTGGGTCATCAGCGGGCGCAGCCGTCCCCGCGCGGCGCCGGGAGCGTGGTCGGCCAGCGGCAGCGGGGTGAACGCCGGGTCGGCGGCCTTCTCGACGACCTCGCGGGCGAGCGCGGCGGCGGCGTCGGTGACGGCGCCGCCGTAGAGGCTGCTCTTTCGGGGCGGGTCGGCGGTGTCGACGGCGAAGGTCCGGGTGCCCCAGACCGGGCCGCCGTCCATCTCGTCGATGGCCGACAGCGCCGTCACCCCCCACCGGTCTGCGCCCTCGGCGATGGCCCAGTCCAACGAGGACGGGCCCCGGTCGCCGATCGGGCCGGGGTGGATGATCACCGTCGGGTGCCGGCGCCACACGTCCTCCGGCACGCGCTCCTTGAGGAACGGGCACAGCACCAGCTCGGGCCGGGCGCGGGCGACGGCGGCACGGACGGCGTCGTCGGAGTCGGCCGTCTGCACCACCACGTGGTGCCCGTCGCGGCGCAGCTCGGTCCAGACCCGCTGGCTGAGACCGTTGAAGGCCGAGCAGAGCAGCAGGATGCGCACGGTTCTCCGATCCGGCCGGAGAGGCGGCGGACCGCGTTCACCCACCCGACCACGTCGCTGTCGCCGGCCCCGGGGACGGTCCGGCGTGGGGAGCAGCAGACACTGGTCGGATCGTCGCACGCGCTCCGTCCGTTATCGCCGACGGCACAATCCGTTCGCGCTGACCCGACTACTCCTTCTCCGTGAGAAGGCGGGGACGGCCCGTGAGCGGTCCACGCGGTCGCGGCCTACCCGCGCCGCGGTGTCGGCAGCGGCGGCAGGTCCAGGTGCTCGCGCAGCGTCGTGCCCTCGTACTCGGTGCGGAACACGCCGCGCTCCTGCAGCAGCGGCACGACGGTGTCGGCGAACTCGTCGAGCCCGCCGGGGGTGATGTGCGGGACCAGGATGAACCCGTCGCTGGCCTGGGCCTGCACGAACTCGTCGAGCGCCGCGGCCACCGCCGACGGCGTCCCGATGAACGACTGCCGCCCGGTCACCTGGATGATCAGCTCGCGGATCGAGAGGTTCTTGGCCTCGGCCAGCTCCCGCCACTGCCTCGCGGTGGCCAGCGGGTCGCGGTGCATGCGCACGCTGGCCCGGCCGCGGGCGATGTGGCTGTCGCCGACGAACGGGTCCTCCGCGGGCAGCGGGCCGTCGGGGTCGTAGGAGGACAGGTCGCGGTTCCACAGCTGCTCCAGGAACTTGATCGCGGTCTGCCCACTGACCTGCTGGTGGCGGATGACGTCGGCCTTCTCCTGGGCGTCGGCGTCGGTGTCGCCGAGCACGAACGTGGCCGCCGGGAGGATCTTCAGCGAGTCCGGCGTGCGGCCGTGGCGGGCCAACCTGCCCTTGACGTCGGCGTAGAAGGCCTTCCCGGCCTCCAGCGTGCCGTGCCGGGTGAAGATGGCGTCGGCGCCGGCCGCGGCGAACTCGCGGCCCTCCTCGGAGTCGCCGGCCTGGAAGATCACCGGGCGGCCCTGCGGGCTGCGCGGCACGGCGAAGCGCCCGGAGATGTCGAACTGGGTGGAGTGCACGGCGAAGCGCCCGGCGTCGGGATCGCGCAGGAACACCCCGGACGCCTGGTCGGCGACGATCTCGTCGCCCGACCACGAGTCGAACAGCGTCGCGGTGGCGGCCAGGAACTCCCGGGCGCGCACGTAGCGCTGGTCCTGGGCGAGGAAGCCGCCGCGGCGGAAGTTCTCCCCGGTGAACTCGTCCCACGAGGTGACCACGTTCCACGCCGCGCGGCCCGCGGAGAGGTGGTCGAGCGTGGCGAACTGGCGGGCCACCTCGTAGGGCTCGTTGAACGTGGAGTTGATCGTGCCGGCCAGCCCGAGCCGGTCGGTGACCGCGGCCAGCGCGGCCAGCACGGTGAAGGTGTCGGGACGCCCGACCACGTCCAGGTCGTAGACCAGGCCGTTCTGCTCGCGCAGGCGCAGGCCCTCGGCCAGGAACAGGAAGTCGAACTTGGCCCGCTCCGCGGTCCGCGCGAGGTGCGCGAACGAGGAGAACTCGATGTGGCTGCCGGCCGCCGGGTCGCTCCACACCGTGGTGTTGTTGACCCCGGGGAAGTGCGCGGCGAGGTGGATCTGCTTGCGAGCGCGCGTGCCTGTGCTCATTCCTCGACCCCTCAGACGGCGGCGTAGCGGTTGGCCGGGCGGGCGAGGCCGAAGCGCTCGCGCAGGGTGGACTCGGCGTAGGCGGTGCGGAACGCCCCGCGGCGTTGCAACTCGGGCACCAGCGCCCGGGTGATCAGCGGCAGGTCGTGGGCGTTGCCGCCGGGGCGCAGCCGCACCCCGGCCAGCCCGGCCGCGTGCCACTCCTGCACCAGGTCGGCGAGCTGGGCCGGGGTGCCGGCGAACACCAGCGCGTCGCTGTGCAGCTCGGCCCCGGCCAGCTCGTCGAGGCGGGCCTTGCGGGTCGCGGCCGCCGCGGCGTCCTCGTCGAGGAAGACCACGACGTCGCCGAGCACGGGCAGCGGCTCGGCGCCGCGACCGGCCGCGGCCTGCTCGGCGCGGACCTCGGCGAGGATCGCGGCCGTTCGCCCGGGGTCCTGCGGGGTGACGAAGCCCAGGTCGGTCGATCCGGCGACCAACCGGTAGGGCACCGTCTGGTGGGCCAGCGCGGTGACCAGCGGCTGGCCCTGCGGGGGGCGGGGCGTGATCGAGGGCCCGCGCACCGAGAACCGCTCACCGACGAAGTCGATGTAGTGCAGCTTGGCCCGGTCGACGAACCGGCCGGTGGCCGCGTCGCGGATCTCCGCGTCGTCCTCCCAGCTGTCCCACAGCCTGCGCATGACCTCGACGTAGTCGGCGGCCTCGGCGAACAGCTGGGTGAGCCCGGCGTCGTCGGGCCGGGTGCGGTCGATCGCGACGGCGTCGCGCCGGCCGAACAGCGCCGCCTCGTCGGGCCGGGCCGACACGCGCACCCGCACCCCGGCGCGCCCGGTGCTGACGTAGTCGAGCGTGGCGATCGCCTTGGACGCGTGGAACGGCTCGGTGTGGGTGACCTGCACGGTCGGGACCAGGCCGATGTGCCGGGTGAGCGGGGCGACCCGGGCCGCCACCAGCACCGAGTCGAGCCGGCCGCGCACCTGGTCGGTGCGGTCGTCGGGGCGGGACGGGTGGGCCGACTGCAGCGCCATCGCGTCCTCGAGGGTGACCAGGTCGAGCAGCCCCCGCTCGGCCTCCTGCACCAGCTCGGTCCAGTACGCCGCGGACAGCAGCTCGGTGGGGCGCGCGCCCGGCTCGCGCCAGGACGCGGGGTGCCAGCCGGTGCCGTCCAGGGCGAGGGCCAGGTGGAGTGCGGGGTCGTGGCTCGGCATGCTCGTGACGCTCCTCGTCGGCCGGAGGCGGGTGGCGGCGTGCGGGGCGCGTGCTCGCTCGGCGCGGCGGTGCCCGTGGCGGACGCGGGGTCCGCACGGCGACCGGGAGGCGGCCCGGGTCAGCGGCGACAGTGCCCGGGAGGCGAGCCGACGCCGTCCAGCCAGCGCCGGCCCACGAGCACGCGGGCGCGCAGAGCGCGGCGACGACCAGGCATCACGGACCTCCGGAGCGGACCAGCCCGTCCACAGTAACCAGCGGCCCCGGCGGGCAGCCACGGTCGCGCCGGGAATCGGTGCCGTGAAGCACGGCACAGCCACCGGCGGGAATATCCGGGACCGCCGTTCGCGGAATGCCCGCCGCCGCGGCGGTGTCGCAGTGCAGGACCGGACGCAGGCGCCGCACCGACGACTACGCCCTGCGGGTGCGCGACCCGCAGGCGCCCACCCGCACCTCCTTCACCGGCGTGCCCGCCTTCCCGGTGGACCCGGCGTGGGTGGTGGACGGGTGTTGCGAGCCCTACCCGCAGCCGCGGCGGATCACCGTCGGGGCCGTGGTCGACGGGCTCTCGCACTTCCCGACCGCGCTGGGCGTGCTCCGCTTCACCCTCGGCGGCGTCGAGCAGGAGCTGGTCGCGCTGACCGCCAAGACCGCCGGCCTGCGGCTGCACTTCCGCGACGCCACCTCCGGCACGAGCACTACGGCGGCGGGCGCACGCTCACCGTCGACGAGCCCGACGCCGACGGGCGGGTCCGCATCGACTTCAACCGCACCGTCAACCTGCCCTGCGCGTTCACCGCCTACGCCACCTGCCCCCTGCCGCCCGCGCAGAACCGGATCACGGTCCCCGTCGAAGCCGGAGAGCGCCTGCCCGCCTGAGCCCCGCCGAGGCTCAGGACTGCCGCAGGATCGGCCCGGTGGTCTCGGCGGCCGTGTCCGGGACGGCCCCGGTGGTCGGCTCGTCCGCGTCGGGCAGGCGCAGCGAACCCCGCGTCGCCACCGCGACGGCCAGCGCGGTGGTCACCGGCACCGAGATCACCAGGCCGATGCTCCCGACCAGCGTGCGCACCACCTCCGTGGCGATGACCTGCGTCGTGAGGGTGTCGCCCAGGCCCCGCTCGGCCACCGAGAACAGCAGCAGCAGCGGCAGCGCGGTGCCCGCGTAGGCCAGGACCAGCGTGTTGACCGCGGAGGCCAGGTGGTCGCGGCCGATGCGCATGGCCGAGCCGAACAGCCGCGCCGCGGGCAGCCGCGGGTCGGCCGCGCGCAGCTCCCAGACCGCGGTCGTCTGGGTCACCGTGACGTCGTCGAGCGCGCCCAGCGCCCCGATCACCAGCCCGGCCAGCACCAGCCCGCGGCCGTCGACCTCGGTGCCCAGGGTGGCGGCCAGGCTCGCGGTGTCCTCGTCGACGCCGGTGAGGTGGGCCAGCTCGGCGAAGGTGATGCCCATCAGCGCGATCAGCACCAGCCCGGCGAGCGTGCCGAGCACCGCCGTGGACGTGCGCGCGGACACCCCGTGGGTCAGGTAGAGCGCCCCGAACATGATCGCGCAGCAGCCGACCACCGCGACCAGCAGCGCGTTGCGCCCGGCCAGCACCGCGGGCAGCACGAAGCCCACCAGCACCGCGACGGTGAGCCCGAGCCCGGCCAGCGCGGCCAGCCCGCGCATCCGGCCCAGCCCGACCACGGCCACCGCGAACACCGCGAACAGCGTCAGCAGCGGCACCTCCCGCTGCAGGTCGACGACGACGTAGGCGGCCGGGTCGGCGGGGTCGCCGCCGGCCGCGGTGAGCACCACGTCGTCGCCCGCCCCGAACGGCGCCCGCCCGCCCGGCGCCGAGATCAGCACCTCGATCGTGCGCCCGGCCAGCGGCCCCTCGGCGAGCTGCACGGTCAGCGCCATGCAGTCCGGCGGACCGGCGTCCGGGGCGGCCTCCTCGTCGCAGGCGCGTTCGACCGCCGCGCTGACGTGCCCGTCGACGCGCGGGCCCGCGGCCTCGACGTCGGCGGTGGGGTCGGTCGTCGGGTACAGCAGCACCAGCCCGACGAGGGTGGCCAGCACGCACGGCGTGAGCAGCACCCACAGCAGCGTGCGCACCCGCCGGTCGGCCCGGGGCGGCGGGCCGTGGCCGTGGCCGTGCTGGTGGCCGTGCTGGGGCACGGCCTCCGGCGGCTGCTCCGGTTCCGCGGCGCGGCGGTGGCGGGCACCGGACGAACGGGACGACCTGTCGCGGGGGCGCACCGGATGATTGTCGTGGCCGTCGGTGTGGCGTCGGTCGGCGGCACGGGCGCGGGGCGGGCCCCGCGCAGTACGGTCCGCTGACGACCATGGCTGGAGGGCACCGTTGGCCGACATCATGCGCCGCCCCGACGACGACGTCCTGGACACCACGTCCCTGGGCCGGTTCGTGCGCCGGCTCGCCGCGGAGCGCGGGCTGCGCTTCGACGACTACGACGCCCTCTGGCGCTGGTCGGTCGACGACGTCGAGGGCTTCTGGGCCGCGGTCTGGGACCACTTCGGGGTCCGAGGCGGCTACGACACCGTGCTCGGCTCGCGGGAGATGCCCGGCGCGCGGTGGTTCCCCGGAGCGCGGCTCAACTACGCCGAGCACATGTTCGGCCTCCCCGAGGACACCGACCGGGTCGCGGTGATCGCCCGTTCGCAGACCCGCGACCCGGTCGAGCTGACCTTCGGCGAGCTGGCCGACCGGGTGGCCAGGGCTCGCGCCGGGCTGCGCGCGCTCGGCGTGGGCGACGGCGACCGAGTCGTCGGCTACCTGCCCAACATCCCCGAGGCCCTGGTCGCGTTCCTGGCCTGCGCCTCGCTCGGCGCCGTCTGGGCCTCCTGCGCGCCGGAGTTCGGCGCGCGCAGCGTGGTCGACCGCTTCGCCCAGATCGAGCCCACCGTGCTGCTCGCGGTCAGCGGCTACACCTACGGCGCGAAGAGCATCGACAAGTCCGACGACGTCGCCACGATCCGGGCCGGGCTGGCCACCGTGCGCCGCGTCGTCGAGGTGCCCTACGGGCCGCGCCCGCTTCCCGACGCGCTGACCTGGGAGGAGCTGCTGGCCGGGCACGAGCCGCTCGCGTTCGAGCCGGTGCCCTTCGACCACCCGCTCTACGTGCTGTTCTCCTCGGGCACCACGGGCCTGCCCAAGGCGATCGTGCACGGCCACGGCGGCATCCTGCTCGAGCACCTCAAGAGCGCGGCCCTGCAGCTGGACATCGGGCCCGGCGACACGTTCCTGTGGTTCACCACCACCGCGTGGACGATGTGGAACATCCTGGTCTCCGGCCTGCTGCGGCGCGCGACGGTCGTCATGGTCGACGGCGACTTCCTGCACCCCGACCTCCTGGCCCAGTGGCGCGTGGCCGCCGAGACCGGTGCCACCCTGCTCGGCACCAGCCCGGCCTACCTGATGGCCTGCCGCAAGGCCGGCGTCGACCCGACCGCGGAGCTGGACCTGTCGCGGCTGCGGATGCTGGGTGTCACCGGCTCGCCGCTGCCGCCGGAGGGCTTCGACTGGCTCGACGGGCTGCTGGGGCGCCGCGTGCTGGTCAACTCGATGAGCGGGGGCACCGACGTGTGCTCGGGGTTCGTCGCGGGCAACGTCTGGCTGCCGGTGTACCGCGGCGAGCTGTCCGGGCCGTGCCTGGGCGTCGACGTCACCGCGTTCGACCCCGACGGGAACGAGGTCGTCGGGCAGCTGGGCGAGCTGGTGATCCGGCAGCCGATGCCGTCGATGCCCGTGCGGTTCTGGAACGACCCCGGCGACCAGCGGTACCGGTCGTCCTACTTCGAGACCTACCCCGGCGTCTGGCGCCACGGCGACTGGGTGACCATGTCCGAGCACCGCAGCTTCGTGATCTCCGGCCGGTCCGACGCCACCCTCAACCGCGGCGGCGTGCGGCTGGGCACCGCGGAGTTCTACTCCGTCGTCGAGGACCTCCCCGAGGTGGCCGACAGCCTCGTCGTGCACCTGGAGGACGCCGCGGGCGGCGGCCCTGGCCGGCTGCTGCTGTTCGTGGCGCTGCGCGGGGGCGCCGAGCTCGACGACGCACTGAAGGGCCGCATCGCCGGCGCGCTGCGCCGCGAGCTGTCGCCGCGGCACGTGCCCGACGAGATCGTCGTCGTGCCCGCGGTGCCGCGCACGTTGACCGGGAAGAAGCTGGAGACCCCGATCAAGCGCATCCTGCGCGGCACCCCGCCCACCGAGGTCATCAGCCCCGACGCGGTCAGCGACTTCTCGGCGGTGACCGCCTTCGCCCGCCTGGCCGCCCCCTGACGGCCGGGCCTCGCGCCGCCTCGGCACTCGCGCTCGCCCGGCTGCTCGACGCCGTCGAGGTCATTCGTCTCACGCCCGGTCCGGCCCCGGGTCGACCCATTCCTGCATAGTATCGCAATTGCAGAGTTGTTTAAGTCGCTGACTCATCGGGTCGGAGCGACGCGGTGTCCGGGTGACGGCGGTACGTCGAGGAGGTCGACATGCACGCGCGGGTCAACATCATCTTCGGGGAGCGGGACCGGGTCGAGGACGGCGTCGCACGCCTGGAGGAGGCGGACCGGGCCGCCGTGGAGGCGGCGGCCGGGAACCGGGGCCTGGTCACGATGGTCGACCGGGCGGGCGGGGTGATCGTGGCGGTGTCCTACTGGGACGAGTCGACGCACTCCTCCGAAGCCGCCCTGACCAGGGCCCGGGACATCGCGGCCGCGGCGGCAGGCGGTGACCTGGTGGTGGAGGGCTACGAGGTCGCGCTCCGCGAGGGCGCTCCGGTCGCCGCCCCGGGTGCCGCGGTGCGGCTGACCCGGGTGCGGGTCGACCCGTCCCGAGTGCCGGCCGCCCTGGAGTTCCTCCGCGACGCGCTGCCGCGGCTGCGGTCCTGCGCCGGGTTCGCCGGCGGCGAGGTGCTGGTCGACCGGGGCGCGGGAGTCGGGCTGCTCGTCACCGTCTGGGCTGCGGATGGCGCCGCCGAGCTCGCGGGCGCGGTGCTGCAGCGGCTGCGCGAGGACGGGGCGCTGCGGGCCGGGATGGCGTTCCCGGGGACCGAGGCGTACGTCCTGGTCCGCGCCCGGGTCCCCGCCGCCACCGGTTGAGCCAGGCGCACACGTTCATCGCTCGACGACGCGCTGAAGGGCCGCAGCGCCGGCGCGCCGCGCCGCGAGCCGTCGGCGCGGCACGTGCCCGACGAGATCGTCGTGGTGCCCGCGGTGCCGCGCGCGCTGACCGGGAAGAAGCCGGAGACCCCGATCAAGCGCATCCTGCGCGGCACCCCGCCCACCGAGGTCATCAGCCCCGACGCGGTCAGCGACTTCTCGGCGGCAGGACCGCCGCGACGGCCAGCGCGCCGGCCACCAGCACCAGGTTCTTCACCACGAACTCGCCCTCGGTGGTCAGCAGCAGCGGGTTGCCGTCCTGGAACGCCACGCCCGGCAGGGTCACCAGCACCAGGAACGTGCCGACCAGGTGCGCGACCAGCACCGCCAGCACCGGGCGCAGCAGCCGCCCGGCGATCAGCAGGCCGCCCGCGACCACCTCGAACGCGCCGAGCGCGGGCAGCAGCAGTTCGGGCGGGACCGGGACGAACGCCAGGGTGTCGGCGACCAGCGCGGCCACCGGCGTCACGTTGGCGATCTTGAGCGCGCCGAACCAGACGAACACCACGCCGAGCGCCACGCGCAGCAGGGTCGGGGCGTGCCGGCGCAGGCCGTCAGCGCCGTCCGGGCGGGTGGCGGGCGTCGGGGTCGCGGTCGTGAGGTCCATGGTCTCTCCCGGGTCTCGGTGCTCGGTCGTGCTCGGTACGCCGGGAACGCTAGGAACGCGGGGGCGGCGCCGGATCCGCCCACGGACGTCAGCCGGGGTCCGTCGCCGGGCGCACGGGACGACCCGGGCATCCCGACCCCACCCCGAGCGAGCCCGCTCGGGGTGGGGTCGGGATCGGGGATCACCCGTGCTCCCGCGGGAGTACGGGCCGGCGGCGTCGGTACACCCGCGGTGGTAGCCGGAACGGGCCCGCGGCCCGACGCCGCGGTCCGGCGGAACGCCCAGCATGGCGACATGCGCCGCTCCGCCCGCCCGATCGCCGGCCCGCCGGTGACCAGACCGCTGAGCCGCGGCGGCCGCCGGGCGTGGCTGGTCGTGCACCTGCTGGCCAGTGGCGGGTGGGTCGGCGTCGACGTCGTGCTGGGAGTGCTGGTGCTGGGCGCGCTGCTGGGCGACGCGCGGACAGCCGCCCTGTGCCTGCAGGTGTCGCCGCTGCTGTTCTGGCCGCTGCTCGGCGCCGGGCTGCTCAGCCTGCTCAGCGGCGTGGTGCTCGGCCTGGGCACCCGCTACGGCCTGCTGCGCTACTGGTGGGTCGCGGTGAAGCTGGCCCTCAACCTCGTGCTCGTCGCGCTCGTCGCCCTGGTGCTGCGGGCGGGTCTGCAGGACGCCGCCGCGCGCGGCGCCGCCGGTGGCCCCGACCCGGCCGCGGGCCTGGGCGCGCTGGCGTTCCCGCCCGCGGTCTCGCTCACCGCGCTGGTCGTGGCCACGGTGCTGGCGGTGGTGAAGCCATGGGGACGGGTGCGCCGCTCCGCCGGCCGGCCACCGCCGGCGGGGGGAACGTGACGCCACCGGCACGACCGGAGGCGCTGACGCCACCGCGTGACCGCTCGTCCACCGACCGGGCGACGTGCCGGCGCGGGTTGCTGCCAGGATGAGGTCGTGGACGAGTCGCGACCCGAGGTGCGCATCGGCGACCGCGAGCGGCGGGAGGTCGACGCCCGCCTCCAGCAGGCCTACGCCGACGGCGTGCTCACGATGACCGAGTACGAGGAGCGCTCCGGGCGGTGCTGGGCCGCGCGCACCCGCAGCGAGCTGGCGCCGCTCGTCGCCGACCTCCCCGACCCCGACACGAGTGCCGAGGCGCAGCCGGTCGCGCAGGCCGTCGTGGACAAGCCCGAGCCCGCCCCCGCTCCGCCGGCCCGGTCGGGGCACCGCGGTCCGGTCCAGGCGCTGGTCGGGCTCGCCGTGCTCGGCGCCGCGGTGTTCGGCGCCAGCCAGGTGCTCGTGGCCGACGACGGCTTCTCGGCCTTCAGCAGCTCGGTCGTCAACGTCGTCCCCGGCGACGACCGGGTCGACGTCGGGTTCGTCTTCGGCAGCACCCGGGTCGTGGTGCCGGCCGACGCCAGGGTGCAGGTCGAGGGCGTGCGGATCTTCAGCGGGACGAACTGCAACGCCGCGTGCGACGGCTCGGGCACCCGCGACGTCGTCGTCGACGCCAGCGGGGCGTTCGGCTCGCTGAACATCCAGCGGGTCGGCGAGCCGCCGGTGGACAACGACAACGACGACAACGACAACAACGATAACGACAACGACAACGGCGAGAACGACGACGATGACGACGACTGAGCCGCGCGCCGCCCACCGGTGAGCGGCCCCGACGACGTCCCGCCCGACCTCCTCGCTCCGGTGCGGGCCGCCTGCCTGGCCCTGCCCGAGGTGCGCGAGGAGGCGGCCTGGGAGGGCGTGCGCTGGCAGGTCCGCCGGCGCACCTTCGCCCACCTGCTGACCATCGTCGGCGGCCGCCCGCAGGCGTTCGCCCGGGCGGCCGGAACCGACGGCCCGGTCACGGTGCTCATGCTGCGCTCGTCCGGTCCCGAGCTGGAGGTCCTGCGCGCCGGTGGCCCCCCGTTCTTCCCCGCCCCGTGGGGCCCCGACGTGGTCGGCATGGTGCTCGGGCCGAGCGTCGACTGGGCCGAGGTCGGCGAGCTCGTGACCGAGAGCTTCCTGGTCCGGGCGCCGCGGGCGCTCCGGGAGGCCGTCGAACGGCTACTGCCGGGGGAGTAGCCGCCCGCGCTCCCCGCGGACGACGCCCCGGGGGCCGCGCGCTGGCTACCGTGAGCGGGTGACGTTCTCCGCGGGACGGGTCGCGGGCCGCTGGGCCCGGGTGGGCCGGCTCGCGGGCCGGGCCTGGCCTGCGGTGTCGGCGGTGCTGGTCGCGGTGGTCCTGCTGGTCGGCACGCGGGGTGCCGCGCTCGTCCAGCCGACCGCACGCCCGCTCGACCTGCTCGGCGACGCCCTGCTGCTCGCCAGCGCGCTGGTGCTGGCGCTGCGCCGCCGCCACCCGTCGCCGGTGCTGGTGGCGGCCACGGCGCTCGTGCTCGCCTACCTGGTGCTGGGCTACCCGTTCGGTCCGCTGTTCCTGGCTCCGCTGGTGGCGCTGTGCTCGGCCGTGCTGGCCGGTCGGCGCCGCGTCCCGTACACGACCACCGCGCTCGCGGTGCCCGCCCTGGCCGCCGTGCACATGCTGCGCAACCCCGGCGCGCTGCCGCTGGCCGGCACCGCGGCCTGGATCGCCGCGCTGGTGGCGGTGATCGCGGCCTGCGAGGGCTGGCGGGCCCGCCGCGAGCGCATCCAGCAGGCCGGCGCGGCCCGCGAGGAGGCCGCGCTGCGCCGGCGCAGCGACGAGCGGCTGCGCATCGCCCAGGAGCTGCACGACGTGCTGGGCCACCACGTGTCGCTGATCAACGTGCAGGCGGGGGTGGCGCTGTACCTGATGGACGACGACCCCGAGCAGGCCCGCACCGCGCTCACCGCGATCAAGCAGTCCAGCCGCGACCTGCTGCGCGAGATGCGCGCGACGCTGGGGGTGCTGCGCGGCGTGGACGTCGCGCCCCCGCACCACCCGGTGCCCGGCCTGGCCGACCTCGACGCGCTGGTCGGCGACGCGCGGGCCGCCGGGCTGGCGGTGCGCGTGGAGACCGGGGGGCTGCCGGCCGAGCTGCCGCCCGGGGTCGACCGGGCGGCCTACCGGATCGTGCAGGAGGCGCTGACCAACACCCGCCGCCACTCCGGCGCGGCCACCGCCACGGTGCGGCTGATCCACGCCGACGACGAGCTGACCGTCCAGGTCGACGACGACGGCGGTCCGCACGGCGCCGTCGACGTCGAGGACACCGGCAGCGGCGGCAGCGGGGTGGCCGGCATGCGCGAACGGGCCCAGTCCCTCGGCGGCACCAGCCGCATCGGACCGCGCCCGGGCGGCGGGTTCCGGGTCGAGGTGCGGTTGCCGCTGTCGGGGGACCGGGGCCCCCGGGCGGCCGGCGAGGGGATCGGGGAGCGGGTGGTCCGATGAGCGACCGTGTGATCAAGGTGCTGCTGGCCGACGACCAGGCGCTCGTGCGCAGCGGCTTCCGCGCGCTGCTGGACGCCCAGCGCGACGTCGAGGTCGTCGGGGAGGCCGAGGACGGCGAGGTCGCGGTGCGGCTGGCCCGCAGGCTGCGCCCGGACGTCGTGCTGATGGACATCCGGATGCCCGGCCACGACGGGCTGGCCGCGACCCGCGAGATCGCCGCCGACGTCGGGCTGTCCGGTACCCGGGTGATCGTGTTGACCACCTTCACCGACGACTCCTACGTCTTCGACGCGATCCGCTTCGGGGCCAGCGGGTTCCTGGTCAAGGACTCCGAGCCGGCCGAGCTCGTGCAGGCCATCCGGGTGGTGCACGGGGGAGCGGCGCTGCTGGCGCCCGCGGTCACCCGCACCCTGATCGCCGAGTTCGCCGCGCGGGCCCGCCCGGCCCGCGTCGACCGGCGCCGCGCCGCGCTGATCGCCAGCCTGACCGAGCGCGAGCGCGAGGTCGTCACCCACGTGGCGGCCGGGCGCACCAACGAGGAGATCGCCAGGGAGCTGTTCCTGAGCCCCACCACGGCCAAGACGCACGTGAGCCGGGCGATGACCAAGCTGGGCGCGCGCGACCGGGCCCAGGTGGTGGTGATGGCCTACGAGAGCGGGCTGGTCCGTCCGGGCTGGGACGGCTGACGCCGGACGGGCATGATCGGCTGGTGTCCGAAGGCAACCGCACAGGCCGGCGCACCGTCGAGCGGGACGGCGTCCGGCTCCACGTCGACGACAGCGGTCCCACCGGTGGCGCGCCGGTGGTGCTGCTCAGCGGGTTGGCGATGAGCACCGCCGGGTGGGACCCGGTCGCCGACCGGCTGGTCGGCGCCGGGCACCGGGTCGTGCGCCCGTCGACCCGCGGCCACGGCCCGTCCGACGCCCCGTCGAGCGGCTACCGCCTGGCCGACCTGGCCGCCGACGTGGTGGCCGTGCTCGACGCGGTCGGACCGGGCCCGGCGCACCTGGTCGGGCACTCCCTGGGCGGGATGGTGGCCGTGCAGGTCGCGCTGGCCCACCCCGACCGGGTCGCCTCCCTCGCCCTGCTCGGTGCCCCGGTCGCCGGGCAGCCGCCGGCGCCGGCGTTCCTGGCGTGGGCCGGGCAGGTGCTGCGGCTGGCCCGCGACGGGCTGCCCGCGCTGCTGGCGGGCCTGCCCGAGACGGTGGCCTTCGCCCACCGCATCCCCGACCCCGCCCTGGCCGCGGCCGTGCACGCGCAGGTGACGAGCACCTTGCGCGCGCCCGCGTTCGTGCCGGAGAACTTCGCCGACGTCCCGGCGGTGGCGGCCGTGCGGCCCACCCCGTGGCAGCGGTTGCGGGCCGGGGAGCTCACGGCGCCGCTGCTGGTCCTCGACGGCGCGGACGACCCGCTGGTCGGCGGGGGCGCGGAGCCCACCGCCGCCCACGTGCCCGGTGCCCGGTCGGTGGCGCTGCCCGGGGCCGGCCACCTGGCACTGCTCGAGCAGCCCGACGCCGTGGCCGCGGAGCTGCTGCGCGCCCTGCGCCCGGCCTGACCCGCCCGCCCGACGGGGACGGGCGGGGAGTGGTCAGGCGACGGTGGCGGCTCGGTGCAGGCCCGTCGAGGCCCGCACCACCAGCTCCGGGGCGAACAGGATGTGCTGGTGGGTGTGCCCGGCCGGGCCCCGGGCCTCGTCGAGCAGCAGCTCGGCCGCGGTGCGCCCGAGCCGCTGGCGCGGCTGGGCGACCGAGGTGAGCGGGACGGCCGCGGCGGCGGCGAACTCGATGTCGTCGTAGCCGACGATCGCCACGTCCTGCGGCACCCGCAGGCCCAGGTGCACCAGCTGCTGGAGCAGGCCCAACGCGAGCAGGTCGTTGGCGCAGAACGCGGCGGTGGGCCGGCGGGCGGCGGGCAGCCCGAGGAAGCGCTCGCCGGCGCGGCGGCCCTCGGCGATGTTGAGCTTCTCGGTCTCCAGCACCGTCAGCGGCTCGCCGCCGCCGCGGGCGATGGCCCGCTCGGCGCCGGTGATCCGGTCGGCCACCTGGCCGATGCTGCGCGGGCCGCCGACGAAGGCGATCCGGCGGTGGCCCAGGTCGAGCAGGTGGGTGGCGGCGAGGTCGCCGCCCAGGACGTCGTCGACGGTGACCGAGCAGTGCTCGGGGCCCGCGCCGCGGTCGACGAGGACCACCGGCGTGCCCCGCCGGGCCAGCGCGGCCAGCCGCGGGTCGGCCGGGTCGACCGGGGTGATCAGCACGCCCTCGACCCGCTGCTGCTCCAGCAGGTCGAGGTAGGCGGCCTGGCGCTCGCGGTCCTCGCCGCTGTTGCACAGGAACAGCGCCAGCCCCGCGGCGTCCGTGGCGGCCTGCGCGCCCGCGGCCACGTCGGTGAAGAACGGGTTGGCCGCGTCGAACACCACGTAGGCGACCGTGCGGCTGCCGCCCCCGCGCAGCTGGCGGGCCGACTCGTTGCGCACGAAGCCCAGCGCGTCGATCGCGGACTGCACCCGGCGGCGGGTGCGCTCGCTGACCAGCTCGGGGTGGTTGAGCACGTTGGAGACCGTGCCGAGGGAGACCCCGGCCCGCGCGGCGACGTCCTTCATGCTCGGCGCGCCTGGTCCGGACACCGCAGCCTCCCGTGAGTGAAACGTGATCAGACTGTACGACACCGCCGGGACCGGCCCGGCGAAGGCGCACGCCACGACCGGTGCACTGACATCCCCTTGACGGGCCCGGTGGGCCACCGTACGGTCCGGAGCCACCTCTTGAAACGTTTCATCGCCGAAGCCGAGGAGGGTGGATGAGCACCGAGCAGGCGCCGCGGCTCGCGGTCCGTGCGGTCACCAAGTCGTTCGGCGCGGTCGCCGCCGTCCGCGAGGTGTCGCTCGACCTGCACGCGGGCGAGGTGCACGCACTGGTCGGGGAGAACGGCGCCGGCAAGTCCACCGTGGTGAAGATGCTGGCCGGCGTGCACCGCCCCGACTCGGGCACCATCGAGCTGGACGGGCGCGCGCTCACCCTCGACGGCCCGGCCGCCGCCATCGCCGCCGGCATCGCGGTGATCTACCAGGAGCCCACGCTCTTCCCCGACCTCACCGTCGCCGAGAACGTCGTCATGGGTCGCCAGCCGCGGCGCTCCCTGCGCCGGGTCGACCGGCCGGCGATGAACGCGCTGGCCGCGGGCTTCTTCACCCGCCTCGGCGTGGCGATCGACCCCGACCGCCCCGCCCGCGGGCTGTCCATCGCCGACCAGCAGATCGTCGAGATCGCCAAGGCGCTGTCGCTGGACGCCCGGGTCATCGTCATGGACGAGCCGACCGCCGCGCTGTCGCCGGTGGAGGTGGAGCGGCTGTTCGCGGTGGCCCGGGCGCTGCGCGACGGCGGCGCCGCGCTGCTGTTCATCTCGCACCGCTTCGAGGAGATCACCGCGCTGTGCCAGCGCGTCACGGTGCTGCGCGACGGCGCGCTCGTGTCCAGCGACCCCATCGAGGACCTGACCGTCGACGAGATGGTCCGCCGGATGGTCGGCCGGCCGCTGTCCACGCTGTTCCCCAAGCGGGACGTGCCCGCGGGCGACGTGCTGCTCGCCGTGCGGGACCTGGGCAGGCGCGGTGTCTTCTCCGAGGTGTCGTTCGAGGTCCGGGCGGGGGAGATCGTGGCGCTGGCCGGACTGGTCGGGGCCGGGCGCTCGGAGGTCGTGCGGGCGGTGTTCGGCGTGGACCCGCGCGACACCGGCGTGGTCCGGGTCGGCGGGCGCGAGCTGCGGGCGGGCGACCCGCGCGCGGCGATGGCCGCCGGCGTCGCCCTGGTCCCGGAGGACCGCCGCCAGCAGGGGCTGGTGCTGGAGGCCTCGGTCGCGCGCAACGCCACGACCACCCGCTGGCGCTCGCTGGCGCGGTTCGGGTTGCTGCTCGGCGGGGCCGAGCGCCGCGCGGCGCGGGAGTGGACGGCGCGGCTGCAGACCAAGTACGCCGACCTCGACGACCCCGTGTCACGGCTCTCCGGCGGCAACCAGCAGAAGGTCGTGCTGGCCAAGTGGCTGTCCACGGCGCCGCGGGTGCTGATCGTCGACGAGCCGACCCGCGGCATCGACGTCGCGACCAAGGCGGAGGTGCACCGGCTGATGTCCGACCTCGCCGCCGAGGGCGTCGCGGTCCTGATGGTGTCCTCCGAGCTGCCCGAGGTGCTCGGCATGGCCGACCGCGTGCTGGTGATGCGCGAGGGCCGGCTGGTCGCCGAGATCCCGCGCGAGCGGGCCGACGAGGAGAGCGTGATGCGGGCGGCCACCGGGCAGGGGGCGGCGGCGTGACTGCGCCGGAGAAGGCCGCGGCGCCCACCGGGCGGACCCCCGACGACGCCGCGGCGTCCCGGGTGGCCGTGCTGCTGCGGGCCCGCGAGCTGGGGATCGTGCTCGCGCTCGGCGCGCTCGTCGCGGTGACCGCCGCGATCAACCCGCGGTTCCTGTCCGCGCAGAGCGTGCGCGACCTGGCCCTGGGCGCGGCCATCCTGGTCGTGCTGGCCGTCGGGCAGACCGTCGTGGTCATCACCCGCAACATCGACCTGTCGGTCGGCTCGGTGCTCGGGCTCTCGGCGTTCGCCACCGGTTCGCTGCTGCAGGCCGCGCCCGGCACGCCCGTCGTGGTGGCGCTGCTGGTCGGCACCCTCGTCGGCGGGCTGTGCGGGCTGGTCAACGGGGCGCTGGTGCGCTTCGGCAACGTGCCCGCGCTGGTGGTCACCCTGGGCACCCTCTACGTCTACCGGGGCGTCTGCTTCTTCTGGGCCGGCGGCCAGCAGATCAACGCCGACGAGCTGCCCCCGGCGTTCCTGGCCTTCGGCACCGCGACGGTGCTCGGGGTGCCATGGCTGCTGCTCATCGCGCTGGCGGTGGTGCTGGTCGCCGGGTACGCGCTGCGCAACTACCGGTCGGGCCGCGAGCTCTACGCGATGGGCTCCCACCCGCAGGCCGCCGTGCTGGCCGGGGTGCCGGTGGGCAGGCGGCTGCTGGCCGCGTTCGCCGTCAGCGGGGCGCTGGCCGGACTGGCCGGGGTGCTGTTCGCGGCCCGGTTCGGCACCGTCGACGCCGCCTCGGGCACCGGCGACGAGCTGGACGTCGTGGCCGCCGTCGTGGTCGGCGGGGTGGCGGTGTTCGGCGGCAGCGGCACCGTCTACGGCGCCGCGATCGGCGCGCTGCTGCTCACCACCATCGGCAGCGCGCTGCCGGTGCTGGCCATCGACCAGTTCTGGCAGGGCGCCATCGTCGGCGCGCTGATCCTGGCCGCCATCGGCACCGACCGGGCCGTCGCGGCCCGGGTGGCGGCGCGGCTGCGCCGGAGGGAGGCCCACCATGGCTGAGCGCACCGCGGAGGGGCGCCCGCCGGTCCGGCGGCGGCTGGCCGGGTGGGACCGCGCGGTCATCGCGCTGCTGGTGCTGTTCCTGGTCGTCGCGGCGCTGACCGTCGACGGCTTCGGCACCGGCCGCAACCTGTCGTTCCTGGTGCTCGACCTGGCCCCGATCCTGCTCATCGCGCTGCCCATGACCCTGGTCGTGATCACCGGCGAGATCGACCTGTCGGTGGCCAGCACGCTCGGGCTGTCCAGCGCGGCGATGGGCGCGATGTGGCAGGGCGGCCTGCCGATCGAGACGATCATCCCGCTGTGCCTGCTGCTCGGGCTCGTCCTGGGCGCGGTCAACGGGCTGTTCGTGACGGTGTTCGGGCTGCCGTCGCTGGCGGTCACCATCGGGACGCTGGCGCTCTACCGGGGGCTGGCCCTGGTGGTGCTCGGCGACGCCGCGGTCGCCCAGTTCCCGAGCGCGTACACCGACCTGGTCACCGGGCGCACCCTCGGGCTGCCCAACCTGCTGCTGCCGCTGCTGGTGCTCGCGGTCGCGTTCGCCGTGGTCCTGCACGCCACCCCGCTCGGGCGCTCGCTGTTCACCATGGGCGCGGGCGTGGACGCCGCCCGCTTCGCCGGCATCCGCGTCGCGCGCACCAAGTTCTGGCTCTACGTGCTCACCGGGGGGATCTCCGCGCTGGCCGGCGTGCTGTGGACGCTGCGATACGCCAGCGCCCGCGCCGACAACGGCGCCGGCCTCGAACTCGCCGTGGTCGCCGCCGTGCTGCTCGGCGGCGTTTCGATCTTCGGAGGGCGCGGGACGCTGTGGGGCGTGGCCGCGGGTGCCACCCTGCTGGCGGCGCTGCAGAACGCCCTGCGCCTGGCCGACGTGTCCACCGAGGCGCTGACCGTGGTCACCGGCCTGCTGCTGATCGCCTCGGTGATCGCCCCCAACGCGGCCGGCGCGATCCGCCCGGCCCTGGCCCGCCGCCGCTCCGGGCCCACCCCGCCCGCCGCCGACCCGCCGCCCGCCGACCCCCCGCCGGCCGGCTCCACCCCGCCGACGACGTCCGCGTCGGTCGCCCCGTCCCCGTCCTCCGCCCGGCCCTCCTGAGAGGAAGTCCGATGTTCCGACACCTGCGGCGCACCGTCGCGCCCGTGGCCCTCGGCGCCGTCGTCGCGCTCGGCCTGACCGCCTGCGGCGGCACCACCCGCGACAGCGTCGAGTCCGAGCAACCGGGAGCGGGCGGCGGCGAGCCGGCGGCCACCGCCGACCCGAACGCCCCGATCAAGGAGGGCCTCAAGATCGCCTTCCTGCCCAAGCAGCTCAACAACCCCTACAGCGACGTCGAGACCGGCGGCGGCGAGGCCGCCGTGGCCGAGCTCAAGGGCGAGTACAAGCTCGTGGGCCCCAACGACGCGAGCGCCTCCTCGCAGGTCAGCTACATCAACACGCTGATCCAGCAGCAGCAGGACGTGATCGGCATCGCGGCCAACGACGCCAACGCCGTGTGCCCGTCGCTGCAGCAGGCCCGCGAGGCCGGCATCAAGGTCGTCTCCTTCGACTCCGACGCGGCGAAGGAGTGCCGCGACGTGTTCATCAACCAGGCGACCACCGAGGGCATCGGGCAGAAGCTGGTGGAGATGGCCACCGCCCTGACCGGTGGCCAGGGCGAGATCGCGATCCTGTCGGCCACCCCGAACGCGACCAACCAGAACGCCTGGATCGAGGTGGTGAACGCCGAGCTGCAGAAGCCGGAGAACGCCGGGCTGGAGCTGGTCGCCACGGTCTACGGCAACGACGACGACCAGAAGTCGTTCCAGGAGGCCCAGGGCCTGCTGGCGACCCACCCGAACCTGAAGGTCATCGTCGCGCCGACCACGGTCGGCATCGCCGCGGCCGCGCGCTACATCTCCGGCTCGGAGTACAAGGGCCGGGTCGCGGTCACCGGGCTGGGCCTGCCCAACCAGATGCGCGAGTACGTCAAGGACGGCACCGTCGCCCAGTTCGCGCTGTGGAACCCGGCCGACATCGGCTACCTGGCCGGGTACGCCGGCGCCGCGCTGGCCTCCGGGCAGATCACCGGGGCCGAGGGCGAGACGTTCACCGCGGGCAAGCTCGGCGAGTACACGATCGGCGCCGACGGCGAGGTCGTGCTCGGCCCGCCCACGGTGTTCGACGCGAGCAACATCGACCAGTTCGACTTCTGACCGGACCGGGGCGGGCCGGCGCACCGGCCCGCCCCGGCGCTCCAGGGGGTGCCCCGTGCGCTACTGCTTCCTGCTCCAGGTCCGGCCCGACCGGCTCGCCGAGTACCGGGAGCGCCACCGCGCCGTCTGGCCGGAGATGCTCGCGGCGCTGCGCGACAGCGGCTGGCGCAACTACTCGCTGCACCTGCGTCCCGACGGCCTGCTCGTCGGCTACGTCGAGGCCGACGACCTGGGCGCGGCCCGGCGGGCGATGGCCGCCACCGCGGTGAACGCCCGCTGGCAGGCCGAGATGGCCCCGTTCTTCACGGGTCTGGACGGCGGTCCGCCCGACGAGGGCTTCGAAGTCCTGGAGGAGGTCTTCCACCTGGAGGACCAGCTGGCCCGAACGGAGGCACGGACGTGACGGATCGAGCAGCGGCGGCGCGGCGGGCGCTGCGCGAGCAGCGCATCGAGACGCCGTCGTGGGCGTACGCGAACTCCGGGACCCGGTTCAAGGTGTTCGCCCAGGCCGGGGTGCCGCGCGACCCGTGGGAGAAGCTCGCCGACGCCGCCACCGTGCACCGGTTCACCGGGGTCGCCCCGACCGTGGCCCTGCACATCCCGTGGGACCGGGTCGAGGACTACGGGGCGCTGGCGAAGTACGCGGGCGAGCACGGCATCGGCATCGGCACGATCAACGCCAACGTGTTCCAGGACGACGACTACAAGCTCGGCTCGGTCACCAACCCCGACCCCGGGGTGCGCCGCAAGGCCACCGACCACCTGCTGGAGTGCGTCGACATCATGGACGCCACCGGCAGCCGCGACCTCAAGCTCTGGTTCGCCGACGGCACCAACTACCCCGGTCAGGACTCCATCCGGGCCCGCCAGGACCGGCTGGCCGAGGCGCTGCGCGAGGTCTACGACCGCCTCGGCGACGACCAGCGGATGCTGCTGGAGTACAAGCTCTTCGAGCCGGCCTTCTACACGACCGACGTGCCCGACTGGGGCACCTCGTACGCGCACTGCCTGGAGCTGGGCCCGAAGGCGACGGTCTGCATCGACACCGGCCACCACGCGCCGGGCACCAACATCGAGTTCATCGTGGCGTTCCTGCTGCGGGCCGGGCGGTTGGGGGCGTTCGACTTCAACTCGCGCTTCTACGCCGACGACGACCTGATGGTCGGCGCGGCCGACCCGTTCCAGCTGTTCCGGATCCTGTTCGAGATCGTCTCCGCGGACGCGCTCGGCACCGGCTACACCTCCGGCGGCGCGCCGATCGCCTTCATGCTCGACCAGTGCCACAACATCGAGGCGAAGATCCCGGCGATCATCCGCTCGGTGCTCAACGTGCAGGAGGCCACGGCCAAGGCGCTGCTGGTCGACACCGACGCGCTGGCCGCCGCGCAGTCCGGCGGCGACGTGCTGGGCGCCAACGCCGCGCTGATGGACGCCTTCTCCACCGACGTGCGCCCGCTGCTGGGCGGGCTGCGCGAGGAGATGGGCCTGGACCCCGACCCGGTCGCGGCCTACCGCCGCTCCGGCTACCAGGAGCGGATCGTGGCCGAGCGGGTCGGCGGCACCCAGGCCGGCTGGGGCGCCTGACCCGGCCCGCCCCGACGTCCAGGAAAGCCACGATGCTGCCCGCAGCGGACCTGAACGTGGCTTTCCTGAACCGGCCGGACCGACGACACCGGAAGGAACCATGAGCCACGCCACCGTGCAGGAGTTGCTCGAGCGGAGCAACCGCCTCGGCGCCGACCCGACCACCACCAACTACGCCGGGGGCAACACCTCGGCGAAGGGCAGCGCGACCGACCCGGTGACCGGCGGCCCGGTCGAGCTGCTGTGGGTGAAGGGCTCCGGCGGCGACCTGGGCACCCTGACCGAGCGCGGGCTGGCCGCCCTGCGCCTCGACCGGCTGCGCGCGCTGCCCGGCGTATACCCGGGCGTCGAGCGCGAGGACGAGATGGTCGCGGCGTTCGACTTCTGCCTGCACGGCCGCGGCGGGGCGGCGCCCTCGATCGACACCGCCATGCACGGGCTCGTCGACGCGCCGCACGTCGACCACCTGCACCCCGACGCCGGGATCGCCGTGGCCACCGCGGCCGACGGCGAGGCGCTGACCGCGGAGATCTTCGGCGAGCGGGTGGTCTGGGTGCCGTGGCGGCGGCCCGGCTTCCAGCTCGGCCTGGACATCGCCGCGGTGCACCGGGCGCACCCCCGGGCGATCGGGGTGGTCCTGGGCGGGCACGGCATCACCGCGTGGGGCGCCACCAGCCAGGAGTGCGAGCGCAACTCCCTGGAGATCATCCGCACCGCGCAGGCCTTCATCGACGCCCGCGCGGGCGGGGCCGAGCCGTTCGGCCCGGTGCGCCCCCGCTTCGCCGCACTGGCGCCCGACGAGCGCCGCGCCCGGGCCGCCGCGCTGGCCCCGGTCGTCCGCGGGCTGGCCTCGACCGACCGCCGCCAGGTCGGCCACTTCACCGACTCCGAGGTGGTGCTGGAGTTCCTCGCCGGCGAGGAGCTCGCGCGGCTGGCCGAGCTGGGCACCTCCTGCCCGGACCACTTCCTGCGCACCAAGGTCCGCCCGCTGGTGCTCGACCTGCCCGCGGACGCGCCGCTGGACCGGACGATCACCCGGCTGCGCGAGCTGCACGCGGCCTACCGCGAGGACTACCGCGCCTACTACGAGCGCCACGCGGACGCGGACTCGCCGCCCATGCGCGGGGCCGACCCGGCGATCGTGCTGGTCCCCGGCGTGGGCATGTTCAGCTTCGGGGCGAACAAGCAGACCGCTCGGGTGGCCGGCGAGTTCTACGTCAACGCGATCAACGTCATGCGCGGCGCGGAGGCGATCTCGACCTACGCCCCGATCCCGGAGTCGGAGAAGTTCCGCATCGAGTACTGGGCCCTGGAGGAGGCCAAGCTCGCCCGGATGCCCGCCCCCCGGCCGCTGGCCGGGCGGATCGCCCTGGTGACCGGGGCCGCGTCGGGCATCGGGAGGGCCACCGCGGAGCGGCTGGCCGCCGAGGGGGCCTGCGTCGTGCTCGCCGACCTCGACGCGGGCAAGGCCGCGGCGGCCGCCGCCGAGATCGGCGGCACCGACGTCGCGATCGGCGTCGGCGCCGACGTGCGCGACGAGGACGCCGTGCGGGCGGCCGTGGACGCGGCCGCGCTGGCCTTCGGCGGGCTCGACCTGGTGGTCAACAACGCCGGGCTGTCGATCTCCAAGCCGCTGCTGGAGACCACCGTCGCCGACTGGGACCTGCAGCACGACGTGATGGCCAAGGGCTCGTTCCTGGTGTCCAGGGCGGCGGCGGGAGTCATGATCGAGCAGGGGATCGGCGGCGACGTCGTCTACATCTCCTCCAAGAACTCGCTGTTCGCCGGGCCGAACAACGTCGCCTACGGGGCCACCAAGGCCGACCAGGCCCACCAGGTGCGGCTGCTGGCCGCGGAGCTGGGCCCGCACGGCATCCGGGTCAACGGGATCAACCCCGACGGCGTGGTGCGCGGGTCGGGGATCTTCGCCGGCGGCTGGGGCGCCAAGCGCGCCGAGGTCTACGGCGTGCCCGAGGAGGAGCTGGGCGCCTACTACGCCAAGCGCACCCTGCTGGGCCGGGAGGTCCTGCCCGAGCACGTGGCCGCCGCGGTGTTCGCGCTCACCGCGGGCGAGCTGGCGCAGACCACCGGCCTGCACATCCCGGTCGACAGCGGCGTGGCCGCCGCGTTCCTGCGGTAGGAGGAGCCGTGACCAGCACCCTGACCAGCTCCGACAGCTCCGACACCCCCGCGCTGCGCCGCGGCGCGCCGCGGCGCCCGCCCCGCGGCCGGGGCGCCGGCGGGCGCGGCGCGGGCGGGCCCCCG
>NZ_JAGSOV010000004.1 GCF_023898865.1 Pseudonocardia humida | reverse complement strand
GGCCCCCGGGTCCCGGGGGGGGGCGGCCCCGCCCCCCCCCCCCCCCCCCCCCCCCCCACCCCCCCCCCCCCCGCCCCCCCCCGCGCCCCCCCCCGCCCCACGACCGTCGGCCTGGTCGCCGGCGGGCTCGGCGCGTACTGGCCGCAGTTCCCCGACCTGCTCCCGCAGCTGCGGCGCTCGGCGGCACGGGTGGCCGAGCGCATGCGCGGGCTGGGGGACGTCGACGTCGTCGACGTCGGGTTCATCTCCGACGCCCAGGAGGGCGCCACGGCCGCCGAGCGGTTGCGGGTGGCCGGCTGCGACCTCATCGTCGGCTTCCTGACCACCTACATGACCGCCTCGATGCTGGTCCCGGTGGCCCAGCGCAGCGGCGCCCCGGTGCTGCTGATCAACCTGCAGCCCACCGAGCGGATGGACCACGCGACGTTCGACACCGGCGCGTGGCTGGCCTACTGCGGGGCCTGCCCGCTGCCGGAGATGGCCAACGCGTTCGACCGCGCCGGGGTGGCGTTCCGGTCGGTCTCGGGGTTCCTGGAGGACGACCGGGCGTGGGCGCGGATCGCCCGGTGGGTGCACGCCGCCGGGGTGCGCGGCGCGCTGCGGCACGCCCGCCACGGCCTGATGGGCCACCTCTACCCGGGCATGCTCGACGTCTCCACCGACCTGACCTCGGTCTGCACCCAGCTCGGTGGGCACGTGGAGGTGCTGGAGATCGACGACCTGCGGGTGCGGGCCGCCGCGGCGACCGACGCCCAGGTGGCCGAGCGGGTCGCGCTCACCCGCGCGGTGTTCGACGTCGACGCCGGCGTCGACCCGGACGACCTCGCCTGGGGCGCGCGGGTCTCGGTCGGCCTGGACCGGCTCGTCGAGGACTTCGCGCTGGACTCGCTGGCCTACTACCACCGCGGCCTCGACGGCGAGCAGCACGAGCGCCTCGGCGCCGGGCTGATCCTGGGCGCGTCGCTGCTGACCGCCCGCGGGGTGCCGGCAGCGGGGGAGTACGAGCTGCGCAACTCCATCGCGATGCTGGTCATGGACCGGCTGGGGGCGGGCGGCTCGTTCACCGAGCTGCAGGCGCTGGACTTCACTGCCGGGGTGGTGGAGATGGGCCACGACGGGCCCGCCCACCTGGGCATCAGCGCCGCCCGCCCGCGGCTGCGCGGGCTCGGGGTCTACCACGGCAAGCGCGGGTGGGGCGTCTCGGTCGAGTTCGACGTGCGCCACGGGCCGGTCACGCTGTGCGGGCTGGGGCAGCGCCGGGACGGGCGCTACGTGCTCGTCGCCGCGGAGGGCGAGGTGGTCGACGGCCCGCACCTGAGCATCGGCAACACCACCTCGCGCGTCGACTTCGGCGTCGACCCGGGCGAGTGGACCGACGCCTGGAGCGCGTCCGGCGTCGACCACCACTGGGCGCTGGGCACCGGGCACCGGCTGGCCGAGCTGGCCGCGGTGGCCGAGCTGGTCGGGCTGGAGTTCGTGGCGGTGTGAGCGGGACGGGGCGGGTGCGATGAGGGTCGCCGCCGTCGACCTGGGGGCCTCCAGCGGCCGGGTGATGGCCGCCGAGGTCGCGCCCGGTCGGCTGGAGCTCACCGAGGTGGCCCGGTTCCCGAACGGACCGGTGCGGCTGGGCGGCACCCTGCACTGGGACGTCCTGGCGCTCTACCGCGGCGTGCTCGACGGCCTGCGCGCGGCCGGTCCGGTCGCCGGCGTCGGCATCGACTCGTGGGCGGTGGACTACGGCCTGCTCGACCGGTCCGGCGCGCTGCTGGGCAACCCGGTGCACTACCGCGACTCCCGCACCGACGGGGTGCCCGACCGGCTGCACGAGACGCTGCCCGCGGCCGAGCTCTACGCCGCCACCGGCGTGCAGGTGCTGCCGTTCAACACCATCTACCAGCTGGTCGCCGCGGCGGGATCGGCCCAGCTCGGCGCGGCGCGCGGGTTGCTGATGATCCCCGACCTGCTCGGGTACTGGCTCACCGGCGCCCGCGTCGCCGAGGTCACCAACGCCTCCACCACCGGCCTGCTCGACGCCCGGCGCCGGGACTGGGCCACCGGGGTCATGGCCCGCGCCGGCATCGACCGCGCCCTGTTCGCGCCGCTGGTGGAGCCGGGGCAGCGGGTCGGGGAGCTGGCCGCGCACGTGCTCGCCGAGACGGGTCTGGAAGGCCCCGTGCCGCTGCTGGCCGTCGGCTCGCACGACACCGCGTCGGCGGTGGTCGGGGTGCCCGCGGAGGGGGAGCGCTTCGCCTACGTGTGCACCGGCACCTGGTCGCTGGTCGGCGTCGAGCTCGACGGGCCGGTGCTGACCGGGGCGAGCCGCGCGGCCAACTTCTCCAACGAGCTCGGCGTCGACGGCACGGTGCGCTACCTGCGCAACGTGATGGGCCTGTGGCTGCTGCAGGAGTGCCTGCGCGAGTGGGGCGACCCCGACCTGGGACCGCTGCTGGCCGCCGCGGCCGAGCAGCCCGGGCTGCGGGCCGTGGTGGACGCGGGCGACCCGGCGTTCATCGCCCCCGGCGACATGCCCGCCCGCATCGCCGCCGCGTGCGCCCGCCGCGGGCAGCCGCCCCCGTCCACCCGGGCCGCGACCGTCCGGTGCGTGCTGGACAGCCTCGCGCTCGCCCACCGGCGCACCGTCCGCGACGCCGCCGAGCTGTCCGGGCGGGAGGTCGACGTCGTGCACGTCGTCGGCGGGGGCGCGCGCAACGCGCTGCTCTGCCGGCTCACCGCCGACGCCTGCGGGCTGCCCGTGGTCGCCGGGCCGGTGGAGGCCGCGGCGCTGGGCAACGCGCTGGTGCAGGCCCGGGCGCTGGGCGCGGTGCCGGGCGGGTCGGGGGAGCTGCGCGCCCTGCTGCGCCGGACCCAGCAGCTGGTGCGCCACGAGCCGACCGGGAACGCGGCGGACTGGGACGCCGCCGACCGGTTGCTCGGCCGGCGACGCTGAGGTCCGAGCGCGCCGGGATCAGCCCCCGAACGCCCGCCGGGCGTGGCGGACCAGCTCCCGCAGGGCCGGGGCGGGCGGGCGGTCCGCCCACACGAGCGCCAGCACCGCGAGGTCGGGGACGTCGTCGATCAGCCGGGCGCGCAGGCCGTCGGCCCCGCCGACCATCGACTCGGACAGGATCGCCACGCCCAGCCCGCGGCGGGCCAGGTCGATCACCGCGCCGGGCGCCGCGGCCTGCAGCGCGATGCCCGGGCGCAGGCCGCGCTCGGCGCAGGCGCGGTCGAGGACCGTGCGGATGCCGGTGCCCTCGGGGAGGCAGACGATCGGGTGCCGGTTCACCGCGGCCAGCGCCGGCGGGTGCCCGTCGAGCAGCGGGTGGCCGTCGGGGACGGCGGCGACCAACCGCTCGCGCACGACGGTGAACGCGCTCAGCCCGGGCGGCGGATCGCCGTCCGTGCCGACCAGGGCGACGTCGGCCTCGCCGGACAGCACGAGCTCGATCAGCCGGTCGGAGCCGTCCTCCCGCAGGGTGATCCCGATGCCGGGGTGCGCCCGGTGGAACGCGGCCAGCGCCTCGAACAGCGGGGTGACCTCGCAGGCGGTGACCATCCCGACGACGAGCCGGCCACGGACCAGCCCGTTGACCTCGTCCACCGCGGCGCGCACCGCGGCGGCGCCGGCCAGCGCCGCCCTGGCGTGGACCAGCGCCGCCTCGCCTGCCCGGGTCAGCGTGGCGGTGCGGGTCGAGCGGTCGAACAGCGGCGCGCCCAGCTCCCGCTCCAGCCGGCGGATCTGCGCGCTGACCCCGGGTTGGCTGATGCGCACGCGGTCGGCGGCGCGGGTGAAGCCGGCCTCCTCGGCCACGGCCACGAAGTACTCCAGCTGCCGAAGTTCCATAACCGGTGATTCTAGTTCGGAGAAGAACCATCTCTTGGACTTCTCGACGTCCGGGGCCCAAGGTGGAGGGGCAAGCCAGTCCGCACACCCGAGGAGATGATCGAACGTGACGGCGCAGGAGAAGGCCCGCACCCCCGAGGACCTCACCCGGCTGTTCGTCGAACGGGCCAACGCCGGCGACGCCGCCGGCATCGCGGCGCTCTACGAGCCCGAGGCCGTCATGGCCTACCCGCCGGGCGAGCGCACGGTGGGCCGCGAGGCCATCCGCGCGCTGTGGGAGCAGGTGCTCGCGCACGCGCCGCGCTTCGAGCAGGAGGACCCGTTCCCGACACTGGTCAGCGGCGATATCGCGCTCACCTCGACCCCCGCCCGCGACGGCACCGGCGTCCGGGCCCAGGTCGTGCGCCGCCAGCCCGACGGCAGCTGGCTGCGCCTGCTCGACCAGCCGGAGTCCAACCCCCGCGCAGCTGAGCGCGCTCAGCCGGCCGGGACGTCGAGGACGTAGTCGCCGGTGTCCTCGTCCCACTCCATGACGACCAGGTCGCGGGCCCGGGCGGCGCGCACGAACGACAGGAAGTTGTTGAAGCCGTAGCGCTTCTCGCTGAAGCCCGGCTCGCGCTTGCGCATCTGGTTCTTCAACCCGCTCAGCTGCGGGCGCGACGACGGCGTGCGCAGCCGGGTGATCACCTCGACCAGCAGCCGGAACGCCGCCGCCTCCGCGGCCTCGGCCGACTCGCCCTGCGGGAAGGTGACCTCCGGGTCGCCCTGCGCCGAGCCCGGGCGCAGCTCCACCACGCGCTCGGTCTCCAGCCTGCGCAGCAGCTCGGAGAAGTTGCGGAAGCCGTGGTCGGCCTCGTCGAAGGTCGGGTCCTTGCGCAGGATGGCCCGCTTGACCCGGGACGCCAGCACCGGTCCGTCGGCGTGGCGCTGCAGGCCGGCGAGCGTGCGCGCCACCAGCGCCCCGAGGTCGCGGTCGTCGTCCTCGACCGACTCGTCGGCGGCAGGGGCCAGCACCTCGACCGGCGTCGCGGCCGGGGTCGGCGGGGCCTCGACCGGCGTCGCGCCGGCGGGCGGAGCCGCGGTGGGCCGGCGCCCCCGCCGCGGCCCGGCCGGCGGGATCGAGCGCTCGACGCCGGGCAGCCGGTCGTAGAACAGGAACTCGTCGCACGCCGGCGGCAGCAGCGCCGAGGTCGAGGACTGCACGCCGATGCCGATGACCCGCTTGTCCAGCTCGCGCAGCTTGTGCACCAGCGGGGTGAAGTCCGAGTCGCCCGTTCCGATGGCGAACGTGGTGATGAAGCCGCGCTCCAGGGCCAGCTCGACGGCGTCGACGGCGAGCTTGATGTCGGCGGCGTTCTTGCGCGAGCCGCCCAGCCGCTGCGGGATCTCGATGAGCTCGACCTGCGCGCGGGCCAGCAGCCTGCGGTCCTCGTCGAAGTAGGACCAGTCGGCGTACGCGCGGCGAGCGACGACTCGGCCGCGCTCGGCCAGCGCGTCGGCGATGGGCCCGAAGGCGAACGGGCTCACGCCGAGCCCGTCGCGGGCTCCGATCGCGAGGTTCTCGTAGTCCAGGAACAACGCGATGCGCTCGTCGTCGCTGATCACAGGGGTGCCGCCGATCGTCGGGTGCGGGAGCCGGGTCGGGTGACGATCATCCCGGGAGGCGGGCGGCGTGTCGATGCGGACGCGCCGCGCCGCGACCGGTCGACGCGGCGGGAACGTGCCAGAACCGTGCGCGGCAATTGTTCGTGCGCCCCCTCCGCGGACGCCATTCCCAGCGCCGGGCGGCACGAATTCCCGCGCGGTCGCTGTTGGGCCGACCGGATGAACCGTGGCGTCGGAGAGGGTGGACGCAGCGTGATCACGACGGGATCTCGCCTGGCGTGGCGCGGCGTGCTCGCAGACCCTGAGCTGCGAATACAGTGCCCGACAGGTCCCGTGATGTGATCAACTGATGCGTGTCGCGGGCCGTGCGGCGGACCGCGGCCGGTGCACTGCGTCCGGCGTTCGCATTCGAATCGCGCCATTCCCGGTTTTCTGTAGCATCCCCTCGCGTAGTCGCTCCCCAGCACTACACGCACTACGAGTCAAGGCCCTTCGGGGTGTGGAGGAATGATGGACACACGCGCGAAGAAGAGGGTCCTGTCGGCGGTCGTCGCCGTGGGCCTGGGTGCCGTCACGGTGGTCGGGGTGGGGGCCGCGACCGGCAACGGCGTCAGCTTCGACACCGTCGCCGAGGTCGCCGTCGACCCGGCGGCCGACCCGGCCGCCACCGCCGACGCCGGCCTGCGGGCGGCGCTGGTCACCGAGCTCGCCGCCGAGGAGGGCGTCACCGCGGCCGAGGCCGTCGTGACCGCGGTGGGCGGCGACGTGGCCGCCGCAGAGGAGGCGGCCGAGGCGATCGTGGCGGAGGACGCCGCGGCGGAGGACGCCGCCGATCCCGCTGCGGAGGATGCCGCGGCGGAGGACGCCGCCGCCGAGGACGCCGCTGATGCGGAGGCCGCCGCCGACGATCCGCTGGCCGCGGCCAGGGCGCGGCTGGACGAGCTGAAGGCGCTGGTCGCCGCGGCGGCCGCCGATGACGCCGCCGCGCAGGACGCGGCGGTCGAGGACGCGGCCGCGCAGGACGCCGCGGCCCAGGACGCGGCCGAGGCGGACGACGCCGAGGTGGTCGCGGCGGCCGAGGAGAGCCTGACCGCGGCCCACGTCACCCTGCTGGCCGCCCAGGAGGGGGTGACCGCGGCGGAGGCCGCGCTGACCGCCGCCGGTGGCGACGCGGCCGCGGTCGTGGCCGAGGTCGAGGCCGCGGCCGCGGATGTGGCCGCGGCGGAGGATGCCGCCGCCGACGATGCCGCTGAGGGTGCCGCCGACGATGCCGCCGAGGGTGCCGCCGACGACGCCGCCGAGGGTGCCGCCGACGACGCCGACGCCGGCAACGCCGCCGCCGAGGACTCGGCGGCCGTGCAGAACGCCGCCGGGCAGGGCGCGGCGGACGACGCCGACGCCGAGGACGCGCCGCCCGCCCGCGGTGCGGCCGCCCCCGAGCCCCCGGCGGCCGACGCCGCCGACGAGGCCGCGGCCGACGAGGCCGACAAGGCCGATGAGGCCGACGAGGCCCAGCCCGCCGACGAGGAGGCCGGCGACCACTGAGCCCACCGCCCCGGTCCCCGACCCGGTGCGGCGCGACGATCGCCGTCCCGCCCGTGCCCCGGTCCCGCTCCTCGGGCCGGGAGCACGGGCGGGACGGTCGTCGTCCGGGCGCGTCAGGTCGGCAGGACGGGGGTGAGCGCATAGGCGACCGCCATGCCGACGGCGACGGTCGCGCACGCCGCCGAGACCCCGCGGATCCAGGTGGTGCGCAGCGGCCGCGGCGCGGGGGCCGTCGGACCGACGCCCAGCATCGCGCGCTGCCGTCCGATCTCGCGGCGCAGCACGTTGGCGGCGCCGCGGATGGCGACCGCCAGCAGACCGGCCAGCACCAGGCCGATGGCGGCGTTCGACCAGGACGGCATGCGCACCGGGGTGGCCAGGAGCATCGCCCCCGGGATCGACAGCACGTGGATCAGCCACCACAGCCCGGTGCGGGCGACGACCCTGATCGGCGGGATCCCGGCGCCGCGCGCCCCCGCCGCCGGAGCGCGCGGGCCCGGCCGCCGACCCTCCGGCACGGCCGCCATCGCCTCGGTCGGCGACTCCACCACCGGGGCCCGGCCGGCCGCGGCCTGGAACCCGACCGGGTCGCCGCGCCCGATGCCGTCGGTCGGGAAGGCCCCCGGCGCGGGAGCGGCCGGTCGCGGTCGGCCGTGCGCCTGGGGCCCGCTCGGCGGGTGGCCCGCGGGTGGGCGCGGCTCCAGGACGTCCGCGACGGCCTGCAGGATCCGTTCGAGGTCGAGGTGGAAGGAGCTGTGCTCCACCTCGACCGCCTGGCGCCGCGAGAGCTCGCGGAGCGACTCGGGGAGGTCCTCGGGTGCCGGCATCCGCGCGTCGTCGACCAGCACGGGGATGACCCGGATCCGCCGTTCCAGCGCCGTCGTGATCTCCAGTACTACGAAATCGTGCGGGTCGTCGAGCCGGCGCCGACCCCGCGCGTCGGTCGCGGCCAGCCATTGCGGGCCGATCACGGCGATGAGGACGTCGCACCGACTCACGGCGGTGGTGATCGCGGTGACGAAATCCGTGCCCGGCGTGATGTTCTCGACGTCGAGGAACACCCGCTCGCGGCCGAACCGCTGGACGAGGCGGTCGTCGAGGCGCCCCGCCACGTGCTTGTCCTGCCTGCGGTAGCTGAGGAAGACGCCACCGGCTGCGCGCGGCATGGTCGCTCCGGGTTCGACGGGGACGGCGGTCGCGCTCGACCGCTCCGGGTCCGCGTCAGTACGCGCGTATCGGAGTGGGGAGCGGTCGACAACGGTAATCGACCGCCTGGATCTTCTGCCGCCGGCTCCCCGCGCCGTGTCGAATGCGGTGATCGAAAAGCCGTTGCGCCGCCGAACGGCGTCATTCATTGCGCTTTTCGCGGGATTCGAGGAGGTGGTATGGAGCGATCCGCCTGCGGAGTACTGCGTCGGACCCGCCCCGGTGGACCGGTGCGCCGCATCGTCGAGGGCACCGGTCCACCGGGGCGGACCCGTCGCGGGACCGCCGGTGGAGTTGGGGTCAGCCGGCGGGCTCCACCTGCACGCGATCGGCGTGCAGGCGCTCGAAGATCGGGGCGTCGCTGAACCGGAACAGGTCCAGCGCGGACTCCGCCGTCACCGCAAGCGGCACCCACGACGGCACGGCGACCAGGTCGCCGCGCTCGACGCGCCACTCGCGCTCACCCACCCGCACCGCGCCCGCGCCGTCGAAGACCTGCCACACCGACGAGCCCACCTCGCGCCGGGTCGCGGTGCGCGCGCCCGCGCGCAGCCGGTGCATCTCCGCGCGCATGGTCGGCATGACGTCGCCGCCGGTGGTCGGGTTGCTGAAGCGCACGGCCGCGTGGCCCGCCTCCAGCACGCCCGGGTGACCCTCGTCCTCCAGCGCGAGCTGGTCGGCCAGCGCGGCGTCGGTGTGCTCCCAGCGGTAGGCCGCGATGGGGGAGCTGGGCCGCGGGCCGGGCGCCGACACCGGGCGCAGGCCCGGATGGGCCCACAGCCGCTCCGCGCGCGAGCGGCTCGGCGCCGAACGGTCCGGCACGGCCTCCGGGCCGGGTTCGAAGAAGCCCGAGCCGATCATGTGCGCGAACGGGATGTCCAGGCCGTCCAACCAGGCCATCGGGGTGTCGGCGCGGTTGTGGTGGCCGTGGAAGCGCCAGCCCGGGGTGAGCAGGAAGTCGCCGCGGCGCATCGCCACCGGGTCGCCGTCGACCACGGTCCACACGCCCTCGCCCTCCACCACGAACCGGAAGGCGTTCTGGGTGTGGCGGTGCACCGGCGCGTCCTCGCGCGGGTTGAGGTACTGGATCGCCGCCCACAGCGTCGGGGTCGCGTACGGCGCGCCGCCGAGGCCGGGGTTGGCCAGCGCGATGGCCCGGCGCTCCCCGCCGCGGCCCACCGGGACCAGGTCGCCCGCGCGCTCGGCCAGTCGCAGCAGGCCCTGCCAACGCCACACGTGCGCGGCGGCGGCCGGGCGCGGGCTGGTCGGCATGAGGTCGCCGATCTCGGTCCACAGCGGCACCAGCAGCTCCGACTCGAAGCCGCGGTAGAGCTCCTCGAGCTCGGGCGACGGGGTGGGCTGCCCGGGGGCGTCCACCGCGCGCAGGCTCACCGGCGACACCACGGGGCTGTCGGCGGAGCTGTCGGTCGGGTTGATGGTGGAGGTCACGGCGCACCTTCCGGCTCGGTCGGAACCGACCCGGCGACGCTACGTCCGTTCCGCGGTCCGCGAGCTATCGTTCTGCTGTGCAGAACAGGCCGGCCTACGCGATCGACTCGGTCGACCACGCGCTGCGGCTGGCGACTCTGCTGCGCCAGGAGGGGCCGCTGGGCGTGAGCGAGGCGGCCCTCCGGCTGGGGGTGGCCCGCTCCACCGCCCACCGGCTGCTGGCCATGCTCGTCTACCGCGACTTCGCCGCCCGCGACGCCCGCCGCCGCTACGTCGCGGGGCCGGCGCTGGGTCGTCCGGTGCCGACCGAGCCCGTCGCCGAGCTGCGCAGCCTGGCCCTGCCGCACCTGCGCGCGCTCACCGAGCGCGTCGACGAGACCAGCAACCTGACGGTGCTGGTCGGCGACCAGGTGCGGTTCGTGGTGACGGTGGAGGCCGCCCGGGTGCTGCGCGTCGGCGACCGGGAGGGCCGCGCGCTGCCCGCGCACCTGGCCTCCGGTGGCAAGGCGCTCCTCGCTTCCCGCACCGACGAGGAGGTGCTCGCCCTCTACGCCGGGCCGCACCCGACCGTCCCGCCCGTCGTCGACACGGCCGCGCTGCTGCGGGAGCTGCGCCGCGTGCGCCGGCGCGGCTTCGCCCTCAACGACCGCGGCACCGAGGCGGGGGTCACCGCCATCGGGCGCGCGGTGCGCGGGCCGCGGGGCGCGGCCTCGATTGCGGTGTCGCTGGCCATGCCGACGTCGCGCTTCCGCCGCGACCGGCTCGCCGGCTGGGCGGGCGAGCTCGCCGAGACCGCCACCCGGATCGAGCGCGAGCTGGCCACGACCGGTTGATCGACGCCCGCTCCCGGCGCGCCGAAATCAGGTTACTGTTCGGCGGGTTCAGGTTCTGCGAAGGAGGAGAACGTGTCGGACGAGGTCCTCGTCGAGCGCCGCGGCGCCGTTCAGGTCATCACCATCAACCGCCCGGAGGCGAAGAACGCGCTGAACGTCGCGGTCGCCGAGGGCGTCGCCGAGGCGGTGGACGAGCTGGACGCCTCCGACGAGCTGTGGGTCGGGGTGCTGACCGGCGCCGGCGGCACGTTCTCGGCCGGCATGGACCTCAAGGCGTTCCTGCGCGGGGAGAGCCCGGCGATCGAGGGCCGCGGGCTGTGCGGCATCACCCAGACCCCGCCGCGCAAGCCGCTGATCGGCGCCGTCGAGGGCTGGGCGCTGGCCGGCGGCTTCGAGCTGCTGCTCGCCTGCGACCTCGTGGTGGCCGCGCGCACCGCCCGGTTCGGCGTCCCCGAGGTCAAGCGGTCGCTGGTCGCCGCGGGCGGCGCGGCGCTGCAGCTGCCCCGCCGGGTCCCGTTCGCGATCGCGCTGGAGATGCTGCTGACCGGCGAGCCGCTCGGTGCCGAGCGCGCCGCCGAGGTGGGCCTGGTCAACCGGCTCACCGACGAGGGCGGGGCGCTGGACGCCGCCGTGGAGCTGGCCACCCTGATCGCCGGCAACGGCCCGCTCGCCGTGGCCGCGACCAAGCAGGTCGCCCGCAGCAGCGCCGACTGGACGTTCGCCGAGGGCTGGGCCGAGCAGTCGAAGCTGATCGCCCCGGTGTTCTCCTCCGAGGACGCCCGCGAGGGCGCCACGGCGTTCGCCGAGAAGCGCGCCCCGGTCTGGAAGGGCCGTTAGTCACCTGGGCGCGTCGCTGCTCGACCGCGAGCGCGGCACACGGGCTCACGCCAGGCTGTCGAGTGCCTCGCGCGCGGCCGCGACCTGGGGGTGGCCGGCGCCAAGCGTCGCCGTGCTGATCGTCAGCGCGCGCTCGTACTCCGCGCGCGCCGCCGGGACGTCCCCCTGCGCGTGGATCACTCGGCCGAGGCTCATCCGGCGGGCGCCGACATCGGGGTGGTCGGGTCCGAGGACGTCCTCGCTGATCCGCAGGGCGTGCTCGTGCTCCGCTCTCGCCGCGTCGAGGTCTCCGGCCTCGAACAGCGCAAGGCCCAGGCTGTTGCGGACAACGGCGACGTCGAGATGGCCGGGTCCGAGCGCGTTCTCGCTGATCCGAAGGGCCCGGTCGAGTTCGGTGCGCGCGCCCGCGAGATCACCCATCGCGCGGAGCAGCCCGCCGAGGTTGTTGCGTAGGGTGCCGATCTTCGGGTGCCACGGGCCCAGCACCGCCTCGCAGATTCTCAGTGCCCGCTCGTAGTGGGTCCTGGCTTCGGCGAGTCGGCCCTGGGAGCGTAGGACCAGCGCCAGGTTGTTCCGGCGGGTGGCGATGTCCAGGTCGTCCGGTCCGGCCGTCCGCTCGCCGATCTCCAGCGCGCGCTCGAACTGCGCGCGCGCCCCGTCGAGGTCGCCCTGGGCGCGCAGAACGAGGCCGAGGTTGTTCCGCCGCGTGCCGACGTCGGGGTGCTCGGGTCCCAGAGCGTTCTCGCTGATCCGCAGCGCGTGCTCGTGCTCGGCTCGGGCGGCGGGGAGGTCGCCGACGTCCTGCAGCACCAGGCCGAGGTGGCTGCGGGTCGTGCCGACGTCGGGGTGGTCCGGGCCGAGGACGCGGACGGCGGTCCGCAGGGCCGCTTCCACCTGCTCGCGGGCCTGCGCCAGCTCGCCGCTGTTCCACAGCACCAGGCCCAGTTCCTCGCGCCGTGCCGCGACCTCGATGTGCTCCGGGCCCAGGGCCGCCTCGGTGAGCTCGACCGCGCGTCGGGACAGTGCCAGCGCTCGCCGGTACTGACCACGTGCTCGCAGGTAGGCGGCCGCGTGTCCGTAGAGCCAGCCGACCGGCTCGCCCGCGACGCCGAGCCGCTCCGCGTGCGCGGCCGCGGCTAGCACGTGTGGCAGGGCCTGTTCGCAGTCCGCCCACCGTCGCGCGTCCCGGGTGTCGTCGGGGAACGCCGCCCGGAGCAGCACGACCGCCGCCCGCGCCCACTCCCGCTCCTCGGCCGGAGCGAGGCGGGCCCGGATGACCGCCTGGACGAGCCGGTGCAGTCCGACGACCGAGGGGCCCACCGCGGCGAGCGAGTAGAGGCCGATCGAGGCCAGCATCGCGTTGTAGGCGATCGGGTCGCGCACGACCGAGGCCAGCTCCCCGGGCAGTGCCGAGGCGTGCTCGACGAACATGGATCGGGGGATCTCCGGGGCGAGCAGGGCGCACAGCGCCAGCAGCTTCTCGGCCAGCGGCGCCTGGGCGCGCACCTTCTCCAGCGAGACCGACCAGGTCGTGGCCACGCGGCGCTGGTCGGCGTCGGGCCCGGTCCAGATCGCCATCGCGGGCCGCGGGTGCTGCGGGGCCAGGTCGAAGAGCTCGCGGACACGGTGCCGGACCAGGCGGAGGTAGTCGCTCAGCGGCAGGTTGGTGGCCTCGAGGTAAGCGGCGGCCTCGTCCAGCGCTAGCGGGAGGTCGCCGAGCAGTTCGGCCAGGTCGTCGAGTTCCGCGGTATCCGCGGTCGGTACCCGCGAGCCGAGGAACCTGACCGATTCGGCACGGGCGAGCACGTCGAGCCGGAGCGGTTCGGCCAGCCGGCTCCAGGCCGCCCACCGGGACGTCACCAGCACGTTCCCCCGACCCGCAGGCGGCAGCAGACCGCGGAGCGCGGTGGGATGCTCGGCGTTGTCGTAGATCAGCAGCCAGCGGGTGCGTTCGCGCAGCAGGTCGAACAGGTGCTCGATGGCGGCACTCTGGTCTGCGGTCGCCGGCGCGCCCAGCCGGCGGGCCAGGGCGGCGAGGTCGGCGGCCGCGACCGTCGGCTGCTCGGCCGCGACCAGCCACACGACGTCGTAGTCGCTGGAGAACCGGTGCGCGAACTCCAGCACGAGCTCGGTCTTGCCGATGCCGCCGAGCCCGTGCACCGCCTCGACCGGCAGCACTGCGGCGAGGGTCGCGTCGCGCAACCGGTCGTGCAGGCGCTGCAGGAGCTCGTCACGGCCGGTGAAGCCGCGGTTGCGCCACGGGAGATTGCTCACCTCGGGTCCGGCGCCGGGGAAGCGCTCGCCCTCGGGCGGGTCCGCGGGGCGGCGCCTGGGTGGCCCGCCGGGGAACGCGGTGGATGCCGATCGGGGTGCGGCCGCGGCGACGCCGTCCAAGAGGCGTCGGCGGGCGGTCCGTTCGTCGGCGTCGACCAGATCGATGTGGATGCGGGTCCGCAGCAGGCCGGGCGGGTCGCACGGCTGGACCCGGACGGGGATCAGCAGCCCCGACTCGCCGCTGGGATCCGCGGCGAAGGCCGACCGCCACTCGGCCTCACCGAACTCGGAGGCGACGTAGGCGGGCGACAGCACCGCGAGGGTGCGAGCAGCCGCGCTCACGGCACGGTGCATCGCGTGGACGAAGTCCTGGCCGGGACGGAAGTCCAGGGTCTGGGAGACGGTCCGATAGCCCGCCTGCTCGAGCTCGACGGCGATCCACCGGGCCCAGGTCTCGTTCGTCGAGGTGAAGCTGATGAAGAAGTCGGGCCTGTCCCGATCGCCCACACCCACCCCCGTAGCGGACGCACTCGCCCCGGGACACGCCAGTTGACATTGAGTGTTCAGGGCGCTTCAGAGCGTCACGACGACGGTGTCAACATACTCGGGCCGCGCGCAGACCGGCGTCGGCCATCCGCGCGAACGCGCCGTGGTCGGCGGTCCGTCAGCCGCCCTCGTGCCCGATGCCGTTCTCGCCCCCGCGGGCGCGTCCCATGCCGGGCGGCGCGTACCGGTCGTGCCGGTGCGGGTGCCGGGGCCGTGCGGGCAGTTCGCCGGGCGGTCCGTCCCGCAGGGCGTCGAGGACGTCCGCGAGCTCGGTTCGTTCGTACACGTTCTTCCTTCACCGTCGGCCGGTCGGGGTGCTTCGTCAACGGTGCGCCGCGCTCGGCCGTTCCATTTCCCGGCGATTTCCAGGAATCAGGCGACGAACGATCGCCCTGGAGCGACGATTGGTTCCGTAGTCCGAGAAATGGTTACGGCGCGTGCGTTTGGCAATACGTCCGGCGAGTACCCGCGAGTACCGGAGTGGGCGTCAGGGGTACGTGCCTCGCTGCTCCGGCGCTCTGAAGTGGACGAAGTGTGGCCGGTCCGTGTGAGGTGAAGGGGAGCGACCGATCGGCTCGGTGTGATTGACCGGTCGCGATCTGCGATGCCGATGCAACGAATCGCAGAATTGATGCACGGATGCGCGCGCCGGCGAGTCGAAATCGTGCGACGGATCCTGCGTCTCCGGTCAGCCCGTTGTAGACCGACAGTGGTCACCGAAATGCGACGGATTGGGGACTTCTGTGACCAGAACGGCCGTGGTGGCTGCTGGCAAGCGCGGGTCTGCCCGCCCCCGGCGCGGGTGGGCTCAGTGCCACCAGGACGTGACGGCCTCGAGGTGGCGGCGCATCCGGTGGCGGGCCAGGCCGGTGTCGCCGGCCAGGATCGCGTCGAGGATCCGCTGGTGGAACTTCTCCACCTCGCCCGCGGCCTCGTCGCCGGGCGGCGGCTCGTCCTGGACGGCGGTGTGCCTGCGGAACAGCTCGGTGATGATCCGCAGGAACAGCGCGAGGACGGGGTTCCCCGACAGCTCGGCCAGCTCGGTGTGGAAGGCGTCGGGCTTGGCCGGGTCGTCGGCGGGGCCCTCGGAGGGCCAGCGGACCGCGGCGGAGAGGCGGCGGCCGACCTCGGGGTCGGTGTGCCGGTCGACCACGGCCGCCAGCACCCCGAGCTCGACGGCGTCGCGCACGACGCGCAGGTCGTCGCGGGTGACCTTGCGGTACTCCAGGTGCAGCGCCATGGTGGCGATGCTGGCCTGCGGGTCGGGGCGGGTGACGACGAGTCCGCCGCCGGGGCCGCGGCGCATGCGGGCGACGGCGTGGTGCTCGAGCAGCCGGACGGCCTCGCGCAGGACGGCGCGGCTGATGCGGTAGCGGGCGAGCAGGTCGGCCTCGGAGCCGAGCACGGCGCCGACCGGCCAGCCCTGCTGGGCGATCTCGTCCTGGATGCGGGCGGCGACCACCTCGGCCAGCTTGGCCCGGGGCCCTTCCACCGGCCCCGTCGCCGGCTCGGCCGTTCCCGGCGCGGCCGGTCCGCGGGGCACGCGGCGCACCCGGTTCTCCGCGATCCACGCCGCGACCGCCTGCAGGTGGCGGGTGAGCCGGGTCTGCGCCCGCGCGCCCTCGCCGGCGATCACCGCGGCGGCGACCGCGGAGTGCTCGGTGTGGGAGTCGACCTTGGCCGCGCGGACCCTGGTCTTCGGGGTGCGCTGCGACGTGTGCGCGTAGCGCGTGGTGAGCCGGGTGAGCACGTCGACGAACAGCCGCAGCACGGGGTTGCCCGACAGCTCGGCCAGCAGCACGTGCAGCGCGTCCTGCGAGCGGATGCCGGGCTCGTCGAGCCGGTCGACCTCGGCGGCCAGCGCCGCGCGCAGCCGGTCGATCCCCTCCTCGGTGATCCGCTCGGCGGCCAGCCCGGCGGCCAGCGGCTCCAGCAGCACCCTGGCCTGCAGCAGGTCGGAGACGGTGGTGCCGACGTACTCCAGGTAGATGACCATGGCCCGGGTGGCCGGGCCGGTGTCCGGGGCGGTGACGAACAGCCCGCCGTTGGGGCCGCGGCGCATGCGGGCGACCTGGTGGTGCTCGACCAGCCGCACGGCCTCGCGCAGCACCGACCGGCTCACCCCGAACCGCTCGCGCAGGTCCATCTCCGAGCCCAACGACAGCCCGACCGGCCAGCCGCGGCGCACGACCTCGGCCTCGATGCCCCGGGCGACCTGGGAGGCCAGCTTGCCGGTGCCGGTCGCCTCGACCGGCGCGGGCTCGACGGCGACGACGCCCCCCGCGCCGGGCGGGCCGGTCGGACGCGCCTCACCCGGCGGCAGGTCGATCCCGGGTGTCGCCATGGCGGCCTGCTCTCCTCACTGCTACCGGTACGCGGTCCGCGCACAGCCCACCCGCGGAGAGGTCGCGTGAAGAGGTCACTGTACGCGCTGCCCCGGCCTCGCCCACCGCGCTGCCGGTCTCGCGGCGGCGGCGAGTCGCGACAGGGCGCTCAGTCCCACCAGGGAGAGAGGGCGTCGAGGTGGCGGCGCATGCGCCGGCGGGCCGCCGCGGCGTCGCCGTCGAGCACGGCCTGCAGGATCCGCTCGTGGACCGCGCGCACCTCGGCGGCGACCTCGTCGACCGGCGGTGGGCGCTCCTGGGCGGAGGTGTGCGCGCGGAACAGCTCGGTGAGCACCCGCAGGAACAGCGCCAGCACCGGGTTGCCCGCCAGCTCGGCGAGCTCGGTGTGGAACGGGTCGGCCCGGGTGGCGTCGCCGATCGGGCCGTCGGTGACGTGGGCGGCGGCCGCGCGCAGCCCGGCGACGGTGTCCGGGTCGAGCGGACGCCGGGCGCGTTCGGCCAGCGCCAGGTCGAGGACCCCCAGCTCGACGGCGTCGCGGGCGACGCGCAGGTCGTCGCGGGTGACCTTGCGGTACTCCAGGTGCAGGGCCATGGTGGCGATGCTGGCCTGCGGGTCGGGGCGGGTGACGACGAGTCCGCCGCCGGGTCCTCTGCGCATGCGGGCGACGGCGTGGTGTTCGAGGAGCCGGACGGCCTCGCGCAGGACGGCGCGGCTGATGCGGTAGTGGTTGAGCAGGTCGGCCTCGGAGCCCAGCACCGTGCCCAGCGGCCAGCCGCGCACGGCGATGTCCGTGCGGATGCGGGTGGCCAGCACCTCGGCCAGCTTCGCCCGGCCCGCGGCCGACGGCTCGGGCGGGCCGGGGCGCAGCGGCGGGCGGACGGCGCCCGGCGGGCGGTGCTCCGCGAACCAGGCCGCCTCGGCGGCGAGGTGCTCGCGCATCAGGGTGGCGGCGCGCTCGCCGTCGCCGTCGGCGACCGCGGCGACCACCGAGCCCCGCCGTCGCAGTGCCTCCGCCGGGCCTGCGGTGCGTCCGGTGCGTGTCGCCTCGTGCGCGTAGCGGCTGGTGAGGCGGGTCAGCACGTCGACGAACAGCTCCAGCACCGGGTTGCCCGACAGCTGCGCCAGCAGCACGTGCAGCCGGTCGCACGCCTGCGGCGCGGGGGCGTCGGCGCGCTCGGCGTCGAGCGCGGTGCGGGCGCGGTCGAGGCCGTGCTCGTCGGCCCGTCCGGCGGCGAGCGCGACGGCCAGCGGTTCGACCAGCGACCGGGCGTGCAGCAGGTCGGAGACGGTGGTGCCGACGTACTCCAGGTAGATGACCGTGGCCCCGGTGGCGGGTCCGGCGTCGGGCGCGGTGACGAACAGCCCGCCGCTGGGGCCGCGGCGCATGCGGGCGACCTGGTGGTGCTCGACCAGCCGCACGGCCTCGCGGAGCACGGCGCGGCTGACCCCGAACCGCTCGCGCAGCTGGGGCTCCGAGCCCAGCGAGGCGCCCACGGGCCAGCCCCGGCGCAGCACCTCGGCCTCGATGCCGCGGGCGACGTGGGCGGCCAGCGTGCCGGGCGGCACGCACGGCGGCGGGGCGGACCACCGGACCGGGGGACCGGTGTCGACGCCTGCTGCCGACATGGGCCATCTCCTCGGCGGGTGGGGGTGGGGCCCAGTTTAGGGACCGCTCCCACCGCCGGCGGCCGGGAACGACGCGATCGGGTGGGTCGGTGCGGGCCGCACAACGGCGTCCCGTACAGCCCCCGCCGGGACGCACCGAGCTGCTGGGCGATGCCCCACCTCACACTATTCAGGGCACGGAATCGGACGTACGGTGAGGCAGGCGGAGCGGGAGTCGGGAGAGGGGCGCGGACCATGCGGGACGCAGTGATCGTGGAGGCCGTCCGGACACCGGTCGGCAAGCGCAACGGCGGTCTGTCCGGGGTGCACCCGGTCAACCTGTCCGCGCACGTGCTGAACTCGGTGGCCGAGCGCTCGGGCGTCGACCCGGCGCTGGTCGACGACGTCATCTGGGGCTGCGTGTCCCAGACCGGTGAGCAGACGATGGACATCGCCCGCACGGCCGTGCTGGCCGCGGGCTGGCCGGAGACCGTGACCGGCGTGAGCATCGACCGCCAGTGCGGGTCGAGCCAGCAGTCGGTGCACTTCGCCGCGGCCGGGCTGATCGCCGGGCAGTACGACGTGGTCGTCGCGGGCGGGGTGGAGTCGATGAGCCGGGTGCCGATGGGCTCGACCCGCCGGGAGGGCCAGAACCCGCTCGGCGACCGGTACCTGGCCCGTTACGGCGGGGTGTTCCCGAACCAGGGTGTCGGGGCGGAGATGATCGCCGAGCAGTGGGGCTTCTCCCGCACCCAGGTCGACGAGTTCTCGGTGGGCTCGCACGAGAAGGCCGCGGCCGCGCAGCAGGAGGGCCGCTTCGACGCCCAGATCGCCCCGGTGACGCTGGACGACGGCACGGTGATCAGCAAGGACGAGGGCATCCGGCCCGGTAGCTCGGTGGAGACGCTGGCGAACCTGAAGACGGTGTTCAAGCCCGAGGGTGGGGTGATCACCGCGGGCAACTCCTCGCAGATCTCCGACGGCTCGGCGGCGTTGTTGATGATGACCTCGGAGAAGGCCGCGGAGCTGGGTCTGACGCCGATCGCGCGGGTGCACACGGCGGTGCTGGCCGGGGCGGATCCGGTGATCATGTTGACGGCGCCGATCCCGGCGACGCAGAAGGCGTTGGCGAAGTCGGGGCTCTCGATCGACGAGATCGGGGCGTTCGAGGTCAACGAGGCGTTCGCGCCGGTGCCGCTGGCGTGGTTGGCCGACATCGGGGCCGATCGCAAGGCGCTCAACCCGAACGGCGGGGCGATCGCGCTGGGTCACCCGTTGGGCGGGTCGGGTGCGCGGATCATGACGACGTTGGTGCACCACATGCGCGACAACGGGATCCGGTACGGGCTGCAGACGATGTGCGAGGGCGGCGGCCAGGCCAACGCCACCATCCTCGAGCTGCTCTGACCCTCCCCGTCGAGGGGTGGAGAGGGGACCGGGCGCGGCACCGATGCCGCGGCCGGCGGGACCGAGTGCGGAGAAGGGCTGGCAGCGTGGTCAGGACGAGGTTCACCGAGGAGTTCGGGGTCCGCTACCCCCTGGTGCAGGGCGGGATGCAGTGGGTGGGGCGGGCGCCGCTGGTGGCCGCGGTGGCCAACGCGGGCGCGCTCGGCTTCCTCACCGCGCTCACCCAGCCCACCCCCGACGAGCTGCGCGCCGAGATCGCCCGCTGCCGCGAGCTGACCGACCAGCCCTTCGGCGTCAACCTCACCATCCTGCCGACGATCAACCCGCCGCCCTACGCCGAGTACCGACAGGCGATCATCGACTCGGGCGTGCGGATCGTCGAGACGGCGGGCTCCAACCCCGCCGAGCACCTCCAGCACTTCCACGCGCACGGCATCAAGGTCATCCACAAGTGCACGAGCGTGCGGCACGCGGTCAAGGCGCAGTCGCTCGGCGTGGACGCGGTGAGCATCGACGGCTTCGAGTGCGCCGGGCACCCCGGTGAGGACGACATCCCCGGCCTGGTGCTGATCCCGGCGGCCGCCGACCGGATCACCGTGCCGATGCTGGCCTCCGGCGGGTTCGCCGACGGCCGCGGCCTGGTCGCCGCGCTCGCACTGGGCGCCGACGGCATCAGCATGGGCACCCGGTGGATGGCCACCGTCGAGTCCGGCATCCACGAGAAGGTCAAGCAGCGCCTCGTCGAGGCCGAGGAGCGCGACACCCAGCTGATCTTCCGCCAGCTGCGCAACACCGCCCGCGTCGCCGACAACGAGGTCAGCCGCGAGGTGGTGCGCCGGCTCAACGAGGGAGCCGCCTTCGAGGAGGTCCGCGACCTCGTCGCCGGGGCGCGCGGGGTGAAGGTCTACGAGACCGGTGACGTCGAGCACGGCATCTGGTCGGCGGGCATGGTGCAGACCCTGATCCGCGACATCCCGACCTGCGCCGAGCTGGTCGAGCGGATCATCGGGGAGGCCGGCGCGGTCATCCGGGAGCGGCTGGCCTCCGCGCTGGAACCAGCGGCGCCGGTCGGGGCATGATCGAGCGGCTGACCGGGCCCGTCCGCACGGGCCCCATTACCGCACGAACCGAACGAGGAGAGAACGCATGACCACTGCGACGAGCCGCGTCGCCATCGTCACCGGGGGCGCGCGCGGGATCGGGGCCGCGACCGCTCTGCGGCTGGCCGCCGACGGGCTGGCCGTCGGCGTGCTGGACCTGGACGAGGCCGGGGCCAAGGGCACCGCCGAGCAGATCACCGCGAACGGCGGCAAGGCGCTCGCCGTCGCCGCCGACGTGTCCGACGCCGACGCGGTGCAGGCCGCGGTCGAGCGCGTGGCCGCCGAGCTGGGCGCACCCACCGTGCTGGTCAACAACGCCGGCGTCACCCGCGACAACATGCTGTTCAAGATGACCGACGCCGACTGGGACACGGTCATGGGCGTGCACCTCAAGGGCGCGTTCCTGCTCTCCCGCGCGGTGCAGAAGTACATGGTGGAGGCGAAGTTCGGCCGGATCGTGAGCCTGTCGAGCGTCTCGGCGCTGGGCAACCGCGGCCAGGCCAACTACTCCACGGCCAAGGCCGGTCTGCAGGGCCTGACCAAGACCCTGGCCATCGAGCTCGGCAAGTTCGGCGTCACCGCCAACGCCATCGCCCCCGGCTTCATCCAGACCGAGATGACCAAGGCGACCGCCGAGCGGGTGGGCGTGCCGTTCGAGGCGTTCATCGAGGGCGCGGCCAAGACCATCCCGGTCGGGCGGGTCGGCCAGCCGGAGGACATCGCCGCACTGGTGTCGTACCTGGTCTCCGAGGAGTCCGGGTTCGTGTCCGGGCAGGTCATCTACGCCGCCGGCGGACCGAAGGCCTGACGTGGGGGAGTCGCCGACCGGTGCGGGACCGGACTACGAGCAGATCGTCCTCGACGTCGCCGACGGCGTCGCGACCCTGACGCTGAACCGGCCCGACCGGCTCAACGCGTTCACGGGTCGGATGGCCGGTGAGATCATCGACGCCTTCGACCGGACCGACGCCGACGACCGGGTCCGGGCGATCGTGATCACCGGTGCGGGTCGGGGCTTCTGCGCGGGCGCGGACCTCTCCGGCGGCGGCTCCACCTTCGACTACCCCGAGGACGCCCCGCGCCGCGACGGCGGCGGCCTGGTGTCGCTGCGGGTCTACGCCTCGCTCAAGCCGGTGATCGTGGCGTTCAACGGCCCGGCGGTCGGCGTGGGCGTCACCATGACCCTGCCCGCCGACGTGCGGCTGGCCTCCACCGCGGCCCGCTTCGGGTTCGTCTTCGCCCGCCGCGGGATCGTGCCCGAGGCCGCGTCGAGCTGGTTCCTGCCGCGCCTGGTCGGGATCAGCCGGGCGCTGGAGTGGGCCACGACCGGCCGCGTGTTCGACGCCCAGGAGGCGCTGGCGGGTGGGCTGGTGCGCTCCCTGCACGAGCCCGACGAGCTGCTGCCCGCGGCGCACGCGCTCGCCCGGGAGATCGCCGACAACACCGCGCCGGTGTCGGTCGCGCTCACCCGGCACATGATGTGGAAGATGCTCGGCGCCGACGGCCCGATGGCCGCCCACGAGCTCGACTCGCGGGCGGTGGAGGCCCGCGGCAAGTCCGAGGACGCCGAGGAGGGGGTCACCTCCTTCCTGGAGAAGCGCCAGCCGCGCTACCCGAACCGGGTGTCCACCGACATGCCCGACTTCTTCCCCTGGTGGCGCGAGGAGGAGTTCACCCCGGTCGAGGGCCCGAGATCGCGGTGAGCGAGCGCGTCCTGCTCGTGGCGGACGTCGGGGCGGTGCGGGTGCTCACCCTCAACCGCCCCGGCGCCCGCAACGCGCTCAGCGGCGAGCTCATCAGCGCCCTGTACGCGGCGCTGCTCGCCGCCGACGACGCCCCGGACGTCCGGGCCGTGGTGCTGACCGGCACCGACCCGGCGTTCTGCGCCGGGGTCGACCTCAAGCAGGCCGCCGCCGAGGGCGCCGCCTACTTCGCGCGCTACCGCCGCGAGGACTGCATCGGCCAGGTCGGGCGGATGCGCAAGCCGGTGGTCGGGGCGATCAACGGGGCCGCCTTCACCGGCGGCCTGGAAGTGGCGCTGGGCTGCGACTTCCTGGTCGCCTCCGAGCGGGCGGTGTTCGCCGACACCCACGCCAGGGTGGGCGTGCTGCCCGGCGGCGGGATGACCGCCCGGCTGCCCGCGCTGGTGGGCCAGGGCTGGGCGCGGCGGATGTCGATGACCGGCGACCCGGTCCCGGCCGAGCTGGCCGCGCGGATCGGCCTGGTCACCGAGGTCGTGGCGCACGAGGAGGTGCGCGCGCGGGCGGTCGCGCTGGCCGCTGCGGCGGCCGAGGTGCCCGGCGAGGTCATGGCGCCGATCAAGCGGATGTACGTGGAGGGCGGTGGGGTGGGCGCGGCGCTGGAGGTCGAGCGCGGCATCGCCGGCGCGCACACCACCGACGTGGCGGGCCTGGAGGCCCGCAGGCTCGCGGTGCTGGCCCGCAACCGCAGCCGGATCGCGGAGGGGACGCAGTGAGGACGCCACCGACGACGACACCGACGACGCCACCCCCGACGGTGGAGGAGGTGGTCGGGGTCTCCCGGCCGAGCCCGGAGGTGCGCCGCATCGAGCTGCGCCGCCCCGAGCGGCTCAACGCGATGAACGACGAGCTCGTGCGGCAGCTGCACGAGGCACTGGCCGACGCCGAGCGCGACCCGCGCTGCCGGGTCGTGGTGCTCACCGGCGCCGGGCGCGGGTTCTGCGCGGGCCTGGACCTCAACGGCTACGGCGACCCGCCCAACGCCGCCGTCGACCCCGGCCGGATCCACCGCACGCTGGGCACCCAGCGCGACATCGCCGCGCTCGTGCAGCGCATCCGGCGGATGCCGCAGGTGGTCGTCGCCCAGGTCAACGGCCCGGCCGCGGGTGGGGGGCTGGCCCTGGTGTGCGCGGCGGACGTGCGCATCGCGGCCGCGGAGGCCATCTTCGCCTCGTCGTTCATCCGGATCGGGGTGACCGGCTGCGACATCGGCGTGTCCTGGATGCTGCCGCGGCTGGTCGGGGCCGGGCGGGCGCACGAGCTGATGCTCACCGCCCGCCGGTTCGACGCCGCGGAGGCGCTGCGCATCGGGCTGCTCGCCGACGTGGTGCCCGGCGCGGAGCTGGCCACCCGCGTCGACCGCACGGTCGCGGACCTGCTGGCCGCGCCGCCGCTGTCGCTGGCGCTGACCAAGCAGGGCATGTGGCTGTCGCTGGAGATCCCCTCGTTCGACGCCGCGGTCGAGATGGAGAACCGCCAGCAGGTGCTGACCAGCGCCACCGCCGACGCCGCCGAGGCGATGGCCAGCTACCGCGGGCGCAGCGCGCCCACCTACCACCACCGCTGACCCGGCCCTACCTCTCGATGCCGGCCCGCTCGCAGGCGTCGAGCAGCTCCGGGGTGCACACGGTGCCCAGCTCCAGCTCCCCGGTGTCGATGAGCGCCGAGCGCAGGTTGGCGGCCGTGACGATCGTCGGCTCGTAGAGCTCGGTCGGGGTGCCGAACAGCATCTCCCCGGCCCGCGGCTCACCACCGTTGACGATCTGCACCGCCGTCGCGGCCGCGCCCTCGGCCACCATCTTGATCGGCTTGGAGATGGTGTTGAACTGCTGGCCCTGCAGGATGCGCTGGGCCGCGGCCAGCTCGGAGTCGTTGCCGGTGATCGGCGGGACGGGGCTGACCCCGGCCGCCCGGAACGCCGCCGCCGCGCCGCCCGCCGTGCCGTCGTTGCCGGCGATCACGCCGATGATCTGCGGCCCGAACCGGTCGATCTGCTCGCGCACCCACGCCTCGGCCTTGTCGGGGTCCCAACCGGGGGTGTCGTAGCTGGCCAGCACGGGGATCGCGCTGTCCTCCAGCGCCGCGGCGATGCCCTGCTGGACCAGGTCGGCCGCCGCGTCCTCGGGGGCGCCGTTGACCTGGAGCAGCCCGCCGCCCGCCGGTGCGCCCTCCAGCCGGTCGAGCAGCGACTCGGTGATCAGCCTGCCGATGGCCTCGTTGTCGTAGGAGATGTAGCGGTCGGCAGGCTCGTCGACGATCGGGCGGTCGTAGGCGACCACCTTGGTGCCGCGGTCGTGGGCCTGGCGGACGATGTCGGCGGCGACCGCGGGGTCCACCGCGGAGATGACCAGCACGCCCGCGCCCCGGTCCAGCGCGGCCATGGCCTGCTCCCGCTGCTTGTCCGCGCTGGCCTCGGCGTTGCTGTAGATGACGTCGCAGCGCACGCACAGGTTGTCGACCCGGCTCTGGAAGAGCGGGTAGTCGTAGCGCTCGTAGCGGGTGGAGGCCTGGTCGGGCATCAGGAAGGCGATGATCGGGCTGTCGGCGGCCAGGGCGGCGGCCGCGTCGGGTGTCGGCGCGGCCTGGCTGCACGCGGCGAGCGAGACGGCCAGCGCGACCGCGGCGATGCCGCGGCGACCGGCCGGGCGGGGAGCGTCCCAGCTCATGATTCCTCCAGACGTCCGCGCGGTTTCGCGTGGGCGCGGCGCCGTGCCAGGTTAATTGCCCCCGCACACTCCGCTACTGGCGGGTTGGCGTCACACCCGAAGGTGTGAACGGCCGCGCCCTCTGTACCACGCTCGGCCTATCGCGATGCGACGCTGAGTCGTCGGTGCGAGCTGTTTGGATGAGGCCATGGTTCACCGACCGGGCCCCGAGCCCGTCCCCGCGCCCCGGCTCGCCGCGCTCGACGGGCTCGACGACTGGCGCTACCTGCTCGACTCGATCCAGGCCACGTTCACCGCGGCCGACTACGCCGCCGCGGCCGCGCTCGTCGCCGCCGTGGCCGGGGCGGCCGAGGCCGCCGACCACCACCCCGACGTCGACCTCCGCTACCCGGGCACCGTCCGCGTGGTGCTGACGACGCACGCCACCGGCTCCGTCACCACCGCGGACGTCGACCTGGCCCGCACGGTCTCCGCCCTCGCCGCCGCGGCCGGAGCGGTCGCGCGCCCGGAGCGGGCCGCCGCGACCGAGCTGGCCATCGACGCCATGGACGTCGCCGCCGTGCGGCCGTTCTGGGCCGCCGTGCTGGGCTACCGCGACGTCGACGGCTACCTGGTCGACCCGCTCGGGCGCGGGCCCGCGGTGTGGTTCCAGCAGATGGACGCCCCGCGCCCGCAGCGCAACCGCATCCACGTCGACGTCGTCGTGGCCCACGACGTCGCCGAGGGCAGGGTCGCCGCCGCGCTGGCCGCGGGCGGCACCCTGGTGTCGGACGCGCGGGCGAGGGCGTGGTGGGTGCTGGCCGACGCGGAGGGCAACGAGGCGTGCGTCAGCACGTGGCAGGACCGCGACTGAGCTGCGGATCCCGGCGCCGTTCGGGGTTAGAGTGTCCTTTTCCCGGAGGCAGCGGGAACCGAGGCGGAGGAGCCCCATGACCCACACCGATCCGCGACCGCCGCTGGCCGGTCGCACCGCGCTGGTCACCGGGGGGTCGCGCGGGGTCGGCGCGGCGATCGCCCGGCGCCTGGCCGCCGACGGGGCGGTCGTCGCGGTCAACTACCGCCGCGACGCCGACGCCGCGGAGCGCACCGTCGGGGAGATCGGTGCGGCTGGCGGCACCGCGCGGGCCTACCGGGCGCCGGTCGACGACCCGGACGCCGTGCTCGCGATGCTCGACGCGGTCAGGGCCGACCTCGGCCCGGTCGACCTGCTGGTCAGCAACGCCGGCACGGCCAGTCGCGGGCAGCGCATCGCCGACACCGAGGACGCGGAGTACCTGCGGCTGCTGCGGGTGCACGTGCTCGGCCCGCTGACCGTGCTCCGCGCACTGCTGCCGCAGCTGCGCGCGGCGCCCCGGGCCGACGTCGTGGTCATCTCCAGCACGATCCTCGACGGCCTGAGCGCGGGCGGCGCGCCCTACTCGATGGCCAAGGCCGCGTTGGAGGCCGCGGCGCGCACGCTGGCCATCGAGGAGCGCGAGCACGGGGTCCGGGTGAACATCGTGGCCCCCGGGCTGGTGGCCACGGACATGGGCGAGCGGCTCGTCGCCGCGACGTCCGGCACCACCATCGGGCGGCTCGACGAGGTGTACCCGTTCGGCCGGGTCGCCCGGCCGGAGGACGTGGCCGGGGTGGTGGCCTTCCTGGCCTCGTCCGACGCCTCCTACCTCACCGCGCAGCGGATCAGGGTCGACGGCGGGGGACCGCCCCGCCGCTGAGCGGCCCTGTCCCGAGGCCGGATCCCGCCGTACCCTGCGTCTTGAGCGATCGCTCAAAACGGGGGGCGGGCATGGGCCTGTACATCGAGACGCGCATCCGCGCCGACGTCGAGCTGATCTGGCGGCGCACCCAGGACCCGGCCGCGCACCAGCGCTGGGACCTGCGCTTCACCCACATCGAGCCGCTGGCGTCCGGGCCGGGGGAGCCGCGCCGGTTCCGCTACGCGGTGCGCGTCCTGCCGGGGCTGACCGTCTCCGGCACCGGCGTCAACGCCGGCGAGCGCCACCGGCCCGACGGCACCCGCACGTCCGCGTTGCGGTTCGCCTCCGCCCACCCGCTCTCGCTCATCGCCGAGGGCAGCGGTTACTGGCGCTACGTGCCCGATGCCGGCGGCGTGCGCTTCCTGACCGGCTACGACTACACCCCGCGCTGGGGCCGGGTCGGCCGGCTGGTCGACCGGGTCGCCTTCCGACCGCTGATGGGGTGGGGCACGGCGTGGTCGTTCGACCGGCTGCGGCTGTGGTGCGAGCGCGGGATCACCCCGCGCCGCTGCCTGCGCAACGCCCTGCTGGACGTCGGGTGGCGGGTGGGCGCCGCGGCGGCCGCGCTGCGGGCGGGCCCGGCGCTCGCGCTGGCCGTCGGGCTGGCCGTCGCCGCGGTCCCCGCGGCGCCGACGCGGCCCTCCGCCCGCCGGTGCCTGCGCCGCCCACCGGGCCCGGTGGCCGCGCCCGAGATCCTCGGGCGGCTGGCGGCGGTCCGATGACCTCGATCTTCCGCCGGGCCATGGGCGCGGAGTTCGACCGGCTGCACCCGCGGCTGCGCGAGCGGTTCTCGGTGGGCCTGGACACCGGGCTGGCCTGCATCGGGCGCGGCGTCATGGACCGGGTCTGGCACGGCGGCGGGTGGGTGCGCCCGTTCCTGGCCCTGGGCGCCACCCGCAACATCCTGCTGCCGCGCCAGGGCCGCGACCTGCCGTTCGTGATCGAGAACGTGCCCTACGCCGACCGCTCCGGGCGCGAGACGGTCACCTTCGTGCGGACGTTCGCCTTCCCCGCCGGCCCGGAGCGCTTCGACGCCACCATGGTCTACAGCCCCGAGCGCGGCGGCATCGTCGACTACCTCGGCACCCACCAGCACCTGGCCACCGACCTGCTGCTGTCCGCCGACGCCGGGGGCGCGCTGGTCATCCGCTCGGTCGGGCACCGGTTCCGGGAGGGCCCGGTCAGCGCGCGGGTACCGGGGTGGCTGGGCGGCGACGCGCTGGTGCGCGAGTCGTTCGACGACGACGCCGGCGTCTTCCGGATCCGGGTCTCGGTCACCAACCGCCGGTTCGGGCCGCTGTTCGGCTACCGCGGCAGCTTCACCGCGGAGTACGTCGACGCCGCCGAGCTCGGCGTGCGTGCGGGGCTGCGCCCGGTCCGGGAGGACGCCGGGGGATGATCGCCGGGCGATGAGCGGGGGAACGCGGGAGAAGCTGCTCGACGGCGCGCTGGCGACGCTGGTCGAGCGCGGCATCGCGGGCACGTCGGCCCGCGCGGTCGCCGCCGCGGCCGGGGTCAACCAGGCGCTGGTCTTCTACCACTTCGGCACCCTCGACGAGCTGCTGGCCGCGGCCTGCCGGCGGGGCGCCGAGCAGCGCGTCGCGGTCTACCGCGACCGGCTCGACGCGGTGCGCGACGTCGGCGGCCTGCTCGCGCTGGCCCGCGAGCTGCGCACGGCCGAGCGCGCGGGCGGGCACGTCACCGCGCTGGCCCAGCTGCTGGCCGGGGCCCAGTCCCAGCCCCGCCTCGCGCCCGCGGTGGCCGCGGGCCTCGGGCTCTGGACCGCCGAGCTGGAGCGGGTGCTGGCCCGCGTCCTGCGCGAGGGCCCGCTGGCCGGGCTGGTCGACGTGGCGGGGCTGGCGACGGCGGTCGTGGCCTCGTTCGTCGGGCTGCAGCTGCACGAGGGCGCCGACCCGGAGGGCGCCGAGCGCGCGTTCGCGGCCCTGGAGCAGCTCGGTGACGTCCTCGTCGCGGTCGACGAGCTCGGGCCGGTGGCCCGCCGGGTCGTGCGGGCCCGGCTGCGGGGCAGCGGGCCGGAGCGGGCCTGACGGCCCTGGCGTCAGCGGGCGCCGCCGTCCCGGCCGGTGAGCCGGCGCAGCAGCGCACCCAGGCGCGAGGGCCGGGTGCGCGCGACGCGCATCAGCCAGGGGGTCCAGACCAGCACCGCCTCGGTGTAGGTCTCGTCGCCGGGGACGGACACGCAGAGCACCGGCGCCGCCGGGTCGCGGACCCAGGCCCGCCCGCCCCACACCGCCTCCAGCACGTCGCGCACGCGGTCGCGGGGGACGTCGAGCGCGACGCCGTCGACGGTGACCACCACGTCGTCGCGGTCGCCGACCTCGACGGCGATGGGGGGCACCCCGGAGACCTCCAGGAACGCCTCGTGGCTGAAGAATGCCGCGTCGGCGGCGGGGGTGGGGCCGTCCATGCCGGCCCGCGTGACGTCGTCGCCGATGTCCTCGTCGACCTCGACGCGGCGGCCGTGGCGGGCGGCCGTCGACCGCACGAGCTCGATGACCGCCTGCGTGGAGGGCGGGGGGACCGGCGGCACACCCGCAGCGTGCCACCGCCGCGGCGGTGGCGACCGGCCCCGTCGGATCGGTGGTGTGACAAGGGCCACAGCCATCGGGAAGTCGACCGGCCGGTGACTACGGACGGTGGCGATACTGCGGGGAGTGCGCGGTCGACGGCCCGCGGACGCGATCACCGCGCCCGGCGCGGGCTGCCCGGACCGCCCCGCCGCTCCATGATCGTCGGTGACGATCGGTGACGACGGGGCCAGGACGGGCGGGGGCCGCAAACCGCCTGGTGACGTCGGGAAACGCGGATCTTGGGCTTCTGAATCGGTTCCTGTACCAGACCCGGTGGAGTGACCCCGAGGCGGGTGCCAACCGCAGGGTGAACGTCCTTGTCCTCCGGGTCACGGCAGGGCGAACATCCAGGTGAGCCGGACGGCGGGAGTCGTCACGGTGAGCAGTCGATGCAGTCGCCCGAGCACGAGGAGGCCCACGATGGTCGAGCAGGATTTCTCCGGCGACTACGGATACGACCTGGCCGACGAGGTCCGGACCATGGTGCCGTCGATCACCGACCGCCTCCGCCGGACGCCGGTCACCGGTATCCGCGGCACCGCCATGGACCCCGGCGCCGACGGCGACTTCGGCTACGACATGGCCCACGAGTCCTGACCGCGCTCCCGGCCGGGCCGGGACCCCGGGCGGAAGTGTGGCGCAGTCCCTTGTGAGGTAACCCTTCCCTGGAGCATGCACGAACGTGCATGCTTGCCGGGGACGACGGGAGCGCGCGATGGGACACGGCCACGGCCACTCGGCCGAGAACGACCGTCGGCGGCTGTCGATCGCGCTGGGCGTCACCCTGGTCACGGCGGTGGTGGGGGCCGGGGGCGCGGCGCTGGCCGGGTCACTGGCCCTGCTGGCCGACCTCGGGCACCTGCTCACCGACGCCGCGGCCCTGGCCGCGGCGCTGGTGGCCTCGGTGCTGGCCGCCCGCCCCGGCACGCCGCGGCGCACCTACGGGTTCGGTCGGGTCGAGGTGCTCGTCGCCGGCGTCAACGCCCTGGCGCTGGTCGTCGTCGTGGCGTGGGTGGCCGTCGAGGGCGTGCGGCGCCTGGTCGAACCGGCCGAGGTGCCCGGCATGCCGCTGCTCGTGGTCGGCGTGCTGGGTCTGATCGGCAACGCCGTCTCGCTCGTCGTGCTGGCCGGCGGCGACCGGGCGAACATGAACATGCGCGGCGCGATGCTGCACGTCCTGGGCGACGCGCTCGGGTCGGTCGGGGTCGTCGTGGCCGCCGTCGTGCTGCTGGCCACCGGCTGGCCCTACGCCGACACGGTGGCCTCGCTGGCGATCGTCGCGCTGATCCTGCCGCGGGCCGTCGGCCTGCTGCGCGAGGTCGGGCACGTGCTGCTGGAGGGGGCCCCGCGCGGCATCGACGTCGCCGAGGTCCGCACGGCGCTGTGCGCGGTGCCGGGCGTCGCCGACATCCACGACCTGCACGTCTGGGCGATCAACGACCGCTCCCCGTCGGTGTCGGCGCACCTGGTCGTCGATCCGGTCGTCGCGCGCCCCGGGTGCGGCGACGGGTCCGTGCTCGACCGGGCGGCCGACGTGCTGCGCGAGCGGTTCGGGCTCGCCCACTCGACCCTGCAGGTCGAGCACCACGCGCACAGCCACCACGAGGACCACTGCCGCTGACCTGCGTGCCCGTCCCGCCGCTGCGGCGTTGACCTGAATCCGCGTCGAGGTCCTAGCGTCCCTGCGGACCCCGACGGCCGGGGCGGAAGGGGGATCGGGGATGCGCGATCAGGACGCCGGCACCCGCCCGGTCGCGGTGCTGGGCACCGGCGCGATGGGCTCGGCGCTCGCCGGGGCGCTGCTGCGGGCCGGGCGCGGGCGCGGCGCTGGCCCGGATCGCCGAGCTGGTGCGCCGCCGGGCCGCCGTAGGGCCGAACGAGGGATTCACCGGGGCGATCGCGGCCCCGCTGTCTGCTTCGGGCGAAACCGGTTTGCGCTAATGAGTACATACTCATTAACTTCGCGGGCGTGGACAGCGGGACCAGGACCGGGCGGGCATCGCGGATGCCGCCCGCCGAGCGGCGGGCGGCGATCGTGGCGGCCACCCTGCCGCTGGTGCTGAGCCACGGCGCCGCGGTCAGCACCCGCCAGATCGCCGAGGCGGCCGGGATCGCCGAGGGCACGATCTTCCGCGTCTTCCCCGACAAGGAGGCCCTGATGTGCGCGGTCACCGCGGCCGCGTTCGACCCCGCCCCGAGCCTGCGCAGGCTGGCCGGCATCGACCGGGCGCTGCCGCTGCGCGAGCGCCTGGTCGCCGCCGCGGCCATCCTGCAGGAAGGGGTGTCCGGGGCCATCGCGCTGATCGACGCGCTCGGCCTGACCGGCCCGCCCCCGCAGCGCGACGGCCGGCAGGCGCGCGGCGGCCACACCGGTCGCAACGACGCGTTCCGGGCCGCCGTGGTCGACCTCATCGGCGCCGACGCGCACCGGCTCACCGTGCCCGCCGCCCACTTCGCGCACGTGCTGAACCTGCTCGTCTTCTCCGGGACCCACCCCAAGATGACCGACGGCCGCCCGCTGGCGCCCGCCGAGGTGGTGGGGATCCTCCTGGACGGGACCCTCCGCCCCGGATCGCGGGAGCCCGACCCGCACCACCACCACACCGCCCCGGAAGAACTGGACGACTGACGATGCTCCTGCGCCTGTTGCGCACCCACCTGCGCCGCTACCGGGGCCCGCTGTGGGTGGTGGTCGCGCTCCAGTTGGTCGCCACCATGGCCATGCTCTACCTGCCCGGCCTCAACGCCGACATCATCGACCAGGGCATCGCCCGCGGCGACACCGACTACATCATGAGCACCGGCGGCTGGATGCTGCTGGTGACGCTCGTCCAGATCGCCTGCTCGATCGGCGCGGTCTACCACGGCTCGCGCATCGCCATGGGCGTGGGCCGCGACCTGCGGGCCGCGGTGTTCCACCGGGTCTCCGGGTTCTCCGCCCGCGAGGTCAACCGGTTCGGCGCCCCGTCGCTGATCACCCGCACCACCAACGACGTCCAGCAGGTGCAGATGCTGGTGGTCATGGGCGCGACCATGATGGTCACCGCCCCGATCATGTGCGTCGGCGGCGTCGTCATGGCCCTGAACGAGGACGTCGGGCTGTCCTGGCTGGTCGCCGTGTGCGTGCCGGTGCTGCTGGTCTCGATCGGGCTGGTCGTCATCCGGATGGTCCCCCGGTTCCGGGAGATGCAGGACCGCATCGACGCGGTCAACCGCATCCTGCGCGAGCAGATCACCGGCGTCCGGGTGGTCCGCGCGTTCGTCCGGGAGCCGGTGGAGGTCCGCCGCTTCGACCGCGCCAACCGGGAGCTCACCGACGTCGCCACCGCGGCGGGCCGGCTGTTCGCGCTGATCTTCCCGATCGTCATGCTGGTGCTCAACGTCTCCACCGTGGCGGTGCTGTGGTTCGGCGCCCAGCGCATCGACGCCGGCCTGATGCAGATCGGCGCGTTGACGGCCTTCCTCACCTACCTGGTGCAGATCCTCATGGCGGTCATGATGGCCACCCTGATGTCGACGATGATCCCGCGCGCCGCGGTGTGCGCCGACCGCATCGCCGAGGTCCTCGACACCGAGTCGTCGGTGGCCGAGCCGCGCGCCCCGGTCGTCCCCGCCGACCGCACCGGCGTGCTCGTCTTCGACCGCGTCGGCTTCCACTACCCCGGAGCCGACGCCCCCGTGCTGCGCGAGGTCAGCCTGACCGCGGGTCCGGGCACCACCACCGCGGTCATCGGCAGCACCGGCGCGGGCAAGACCACCCTGCTGTCGATGGTGCCGCGCCTGTTCGACGTCACCGAGGGCTCGGTCGCCGTCGACGGGACCGACGTGCGCGAGCTCGACCTCGAGGAGCTGTGGTCGCGCATCGGGCTGGTCCCGCAGCGGCCGTTCCTGTTCTCCGGCACGGTGGCGAGCAACCTGCGCCAGGGCCGGCCCGAGGCCACCGACGCCGAGCTGTGGGAGGCGCTGGAGATCGCCCAGGGCGCCGACTTCGTGCGGGCCATGGCCGAGGGCCTGGACTCGCCGATCTCGCAGGGCGGCACCAACGTCTCCGGCGGCCAGCGCCAGCGGCTGGCCATCGCCCGCGCCCTGGTCAAGCGCCCGGAGATCTACCTGTTCGACGACTCGTTCTCCGCGCTCGACCTGGCCACCGACGCCCGGCTGCGGGCCGCGCTGCGCCCGGTGACCGCCGGGGCGACCGTCGTGATCGTGGCCCAGCGGGTGTCCACGATCGTCGACGCCGACCAGATCGTCGTGCTGGAGGACGGCGCCGTCGTCGGCGTCGGGACCCACGAGCAGCTGCTGCGCGACTGCCCCACCTACATCGAGATCGTCGAGTCCCAGCTCGGCGTGGAGGCCGCGGCATGAGCACCGGGACCAGCGCGGCGACCGGCGCGGAGCCGGAGACCGACGGGGCGGGCGGCGGCGCGACCAACGAGACCGCCCGCAAGATGCGCGAGGCCCGTGGCGGCAACGGCGGCCCGCCGTGGGCGGGCATGGGCCAGCCGACGGAGAAGCCGTCGAACTTCGGGCCCTCGGTCAGGCGGCTGGCCACCCGGCTGCTGCCCGAGCGGCTCGGCGTGATCATGACCATCGCCCTGGGCGTGGTCAGCGTGGCGCTCAACGTGATCGGCCCGCTGATCCTCGGCCACGCCACCGACCTGATCTTCTCCGGCGTCATCGGCAAGCAGTTGCCCGCCGGGCAGAGCACCCAGGAGGCCGCCGACGCCGCCCGCGCCGCGGGCCAGGACGCGGTGGCCAACCTGATCGTGGCCCAGGACGTCGTCCCCGGCCTGGGCATCGACTTCACCGCGGTCGCCTGGGTGCTGGCCGGGGTCATCGCGATCTACCTCGGCGCGTCGCTGTTCCAGTGGCTGCAGGGCTACCTGCTCAACGGCATCGTCCAGCGCACCGTCTACGCCCTGCGCCGGGAGGTCGAGGACAAGCTCAACCGGCTGCCGCTGACCTACGTCGACGGGCAGCGCCGCGGCGAGATCCTCAGCCGGGTCACCAACGACATCGACAACATCTCCACCAGCCTGCAGCAGACCATGAGCCAGCTGCTCACCTCGGTGCTGACCGTGGTCGGCGTGCTGGCCATGATGCTGGTCGTCTCCCCGCTGCTGACGGTCATCGCGCTGGTGACCATCCCGCTGTCGCTGTGGCTGACCCAGGGCATCGGCAAGCGCTCCCAGCGCCACTTCGTGGCCCAGTGGCGCCACACCGGCGCGCTCAACGGCCAGATCGAGGAGGCCTTCACCGGCCACGAGCTGGTCCGCGTGTACGGCAGGCGCCGCGCCGTGGAGGCCGACTTCGCCCGGGAGAACGAGAAGCTCTACGAGGCGGGCTTCCGGGCGCAGTTCATCTCCGGGACGATCATGCCGTCGATGATGTTCATCGGGAACCTGAACTACGTGGCCGTCGCGGTGATCGGCGGCCTGCGGATCGCCTCCGGTGCGATGACCCTGGGCGACGTTCAGGCGTTCATCCAGTACTCGCGCCAGTTCACCCAGCCGCTCACCCAGGCCGCCTCGGTGGCCGCGGTGCTGCAGTCCGGGGTGGCCTCGGCCGAGCGGGTGTTCGAGCTGCTCGACGCGCAGGAGCAGCGGCCCGACCCGGCCGAGCCCGCGGTGCGCACCGAGCGCCGCGGCCGGGTCGCCTTCGAGCACGTCGACTTCCGCTACACGCCCGACGCCCCCCTGATCGAGGACCTCTCCCTGGTCGCCGAACCCGGTCAGACCGTGGCGATCGTCGGACCCACCGGTGCCGGCAAGACCACGCTGGTCAACCTGGTGCTGCGGTTCTACGAGCTCGACGGCGGCCGGATCACCCTCGACGGCGTCGACATCGCCGAGATGGCCCGCGCCGACCTGCGCGCCGGGATCGGCATGGTCCTGCAGGACACCTGGCTGTTCGGCGGCACCATCCGCGACAACATCCGCTACGGCAACCCCGACGCCACCGAGGAGCAGCTGCTCGACGCGGCCCGCGCCACCTACGTCGACCGCTTCGTGCGCAGCCTGCCCGACGGCTACGACACCGTCATCGACGAGGAGGGCAGCAACGTCAGCGCGGGGGAGAAGCAGCTGATCACGATCGCCCGGGCGTTCCTGGCGAACCCGTCGCTGCTGATCCTGGACGAGGCCACCAGCTCGGTCGACACCCGCACCGAGGTGCTGGTGCAGCGGGCGATGGCCGCCCTGCGCTCCGACCGGACCAGCTTCGTCATCGCCCACCGGCTCTCCACCGTCCGCGACGCCGACCTCATCCTGGTGATGGAGAGCGGGCGGATCGTCGAGCAGGGCGACCACGACCAGCTGCTGGCCGCCCGGGGCGCCTACCACCGCCTCTACAACGCCCAGTTCGAGGCGGCCGCCACGGAGGTGAGCTGACGGGGGCCGGCCCCTACCGCCACGTCGGCCCCGGGGGCACCGCGCGCACCGGTTGGTCGCCGCGCGCATGTCATGACGCGTGTGCGGTGGCCAGTAGGTGTGCGCGGTGGTGCGGAAGACGTGGATCTCCACGTCCCCACCCCACCCGGGAGACAATGACCCGGTGCCCGCCACTGACGCCGCCCCCGAAGGCCCGCTGACCGGCCTGCTGGTCGTCGGCATCGAGCAGGCGGTGGCGGCGCCGCTGGCCACCCGCCACCTCGCCGACCTGGGCGCCCGGGTGATCAAGGTCGAGCGGCCGGGCGGGGACTTCGCGCGCGGATACGACCGCACCGTGCACGGGTTGTCCAGCCACTTCGTCTGGCTCAACCGCGGCAAGGAGAGCGTGGAGCTGGACCTGAAGTCGGCCGAGGGCGCCGCCACCCTGGAGCGCCTGCTCGCCCGTGCCGACGTCGTCGTGCAGAACCTCGCGCCCGCGGCCGCGCAGCGCCTCGGTGTCGACGCCGCCGCGCTGGTCGGGCGGTTCCCCGAGCTGGTGGCCTGCGACATCTCCGGGTACGGGTCCGGTGGGCCCTACTCCGACCGCAAGGCATACGACCTGCTGATCCAGTGCGAGGCGGGGCTGGTCTCGGTGACCGGCACCCCGGACGAGCCGGTGAAGGCCGGGATCTCGGTCGCCGACATCGCGGCCGGGATGTACGCCTACTCCGGGGTGCTGGCCGCGCTGCACCAGCGCAGGCGCACCGGGCGCGGCCAGGCGCTGGAGGTGTCCATGCTGGAGGCGCTGGGCGAGTGGATGGGCTATCCGTACTTCTTCGCCCGCTACGGCGGGACCGCCCCGGCGCGGGCCGGGGCCAGCCACTCGACGATCGCCCCGTACGGGCCGGTGCCGGTGGGCAGCGGCGAGACGGTGAACCTCGGCCTGCAGAACGAGCGGGAGTGGGAGCGGTTCTGCGCGGTGGTGCTGCGCCGCCCCGAACTGGCCGACGACCCCCGCTTCGCCGGCAACGCCGCCCGGGTCGCCCACCGCGCCGAGCTGGACGCGCAGATCGCCGCCGTGTTCGCCGGGCTCGACCTGGCCGAGGTCGAGCGCAGGCTGGAGACCGCGGGCATCGCCCACGCCCGGCAGCGCGACATGGCCGAGTTCGCCGAGCACCCCCAGCTGGTCGCCCGCGACCGCTGGCGGGAGGTGGCGACCGAGGCCGGACCGGTGCGGGCGCTGCTGCCACCGGTCACCGCGCCGTGGTCGGCGGGGATGGGCGCGGTCCCCGCGTCGGGCGAACACACGGCGGCGGTGCTGGCCTGGCTCGCGGCGGACCCCGCAGAAGGGTCAGGCGCGGCACCCGCTCCCGGTGGGCCGGGGCGCACGATGGGGACGGCCGGCGACGGCGCCGGGCGGAACGGACGGAGTCACGCGTGATCGACGAGCTGCAGCGGTTCGGGATGCTGATCGGCGGGCGGGCCGTCGACGCGATCTCCGGGGCCACCTTCGAGTCCCAGAACCCCTACACCGGCCGACCGTGGGCGCTCATCCCCGACGGCGGGCCGCCCGACGTCGACGCGGCCGTCGCCGCCGCGCGCGCGGCGCTCGACGGCGAGTGGGGCGCGACCACCGGGTTCGCCCGGGCCGCGCTCATCCGCCGGCTGGCCGAGCTGATCACCGAGAACGCGGAGCGGCTGGCCCGGCTGGAGGTCAACGACTCGGGCAAGCTCTACCGGGAGATGATCGGCCAGCTCGGCGGGCTCGGCGGCTGGTACCACTACTACGCCGGGCTGGCCGACAAGCTCGAGGGCCGCCAGATCCCCTCGCCCAACCCGGACTACCTCGTCTACACCCGCCGCGAGCCGGTCGGCGTGGTCGCCGCGATCACCCCGTGGAACTCCCCGCTGCTGCTGATGAGCTGGAAGCTGGCGCCCGCGCTGGCCGCGGGCTGCACCGTGGTGATCAAGCCGTCCGAGCACGCCCCGGCCTCCACCCTCGGGTTCGCCGAGCTGATCGCGCGGGCGGGGTTCCCCGCGGGCGTGGTCAACGTGGTCACCGGCCGCTCCCGGGAGACCGGCGCCGCACTCGCCGCCCACCCGGGCGTCGACAAGGTCGCCTTCACCGGCTCGACGGCCACCGGGCGCGCCGTCGCCCGCGCCGCGGCGGAGAACCTCAACCCGGTGACCCTGGAGCTGGGCGGCAAGTCCGCGCAGGTGGTGTTCCCCGACGCCGACCTGGCCGCGGCGGCCAACGGCGTCGTCGCCGGGGTGTTCGCCGCGACCGGGCAGACCTGCATGGCGGGCTCCCGGCTGATCGTGCACGCCGACGTGCACGACGAGCTGGTGCGCCTGGTCGCCGAGCGCGCCGCCCGGATCAGGTTGGGCGACCCGAACGACCCGGAGACCGAGATGGGGCCGGTCGCGAACGGCCCGCAGTACGAGAAGGTGCTCGGCTACCTGCGGACCGCCGCGGAGGAGGGGGCCACCGTTGCCTACGGCGGTGCCGCCGACGACGGCCTGGGCGGCTACTTCGTCAAGCCCACCGTGCTCACCGGTGTCGGGCCGGAGTCGACGGTGGTGCGCGAGGAGGTCTTCGGCCCGGTGCTGTCGGCCTACACCTTCACCGACGAGGACGAGGCCGTGAAGCTGGCGAACGACACCCCCTACGGGCTGGCGGGGGCGGTGTGGACCAAGGACGTGCACCGCGCCCACCGGGTGGCCGCCCGCATCCGATCCGGCACCGTGTGGATCAACGCGTACCGGGTGGTGGCGCCCGGGGTGCCGTTCGGCGGCGTCGGGCAGTCCGGGATCGGCCGGGAGAACGGGATCGAGGCGGTCGACGCCTACACCCGGACCAAGTCCGTCTGGGTGGAGCTGTCGGGCGGCACCCGCGACCCGTTCACGCTGGGCTAGCGTCCGCGCCGATGACCACGAGCCCGCTGGCCGCGGCCGTCGAGGGCTGGGCGCCCGCCCCGACGACGACCACCGACGTACTGGCGCCCCGGCCGGCGGCCGCCTTCTCCGCCCTGCTCGACCTGCCCGCCCCGGCGGCCGGGCCGGGCGACCCGCTGCCGCCGCTGTGGCACTGGCTGCACTTCCTCGACCACCCCCGCCGCAGCGAGCTGGGCGAGGACGGGCACCCGGCCGACGGGCACTTCCTGCCGCCGCTGCCGCACCGGCGGCGCATGTTCGCCGGCGGTCGGCTGCGGGTCCGGGCGCCGATGCGCGTCGGCGACCGCGTCGAGTGCGGCTCGGAGCTGGTCTCCGTGCGGGCGAAGAGCGGTCGCTCCGGGGAGATGCTGTTCGTTACGCTGCGCCGCACGTTCTCCCGCGAGGGGCGGGTGCTCGCGGTCGAGGAGCAGGACATCGTCTACCGCAGCCAGGTCGCCGGCAGCGCCCGGCCCACCGCCCCGGCCGAGCCCGTGCCGCCGGGCCCGCCGGCGCGCTGGCGGATCGAGCTGCCGACCGACCCGGTGCTGCTGTTCGGGTTCTCCGCGCTCACCCACAACAGCCACCGCATCCACTACGACGCGCCCTACGCCCGCGGGGTCGAGGGCTATCCCGGTCTGGTGGTGCACGGTCCGCTGCTGGCCCTGCTCGCGCTGGAGCTCCCGCGCCGCGAGCTGCCCGGCGCGGCGCTCGCCGAGGTCGACTACCGGCTCGTGCGCCCGGCCTTCGCCGGGGCGCCGCTGGTGGCCACCGGGGACGTGGACGGGGAGCGCCTGACGCTGGTCGCGGGGAGCGCGGGCGTCGCGGAGTCGGTCACCGTGACCGCGCGCACGGCGTCCGGCTGAGCCCGCGCCGGGTCGGCGGGGCTGTCGCGTTCCCGTCGTCCCCGCCGGCGGCCCGCTCGTTCCCGGGGTCGGCGGGCCGGCGCTCTGGTACGTTCCGGCGGCTCCGCGCGCCCCGGCCCCGAGCCGGGCCACTCCGCCGGAAGCGGTCCCCGACGGCGCACCGACGGGGACGGCGGCGGGGTGCTGCGGGCCACCGGGCGTCGGCCCGTCTCGTCGGGGGGCGGGTCGGCGCCCGATCGTCAGGGCTTCGCCTGCCGCGCCGCCGTCCACGCCCGCGGTCGCTCCAGCCCGGCGGGCAGCGCCGTCGCCGCGTCGCCCCGTGCCGCCGCCACCTGGACCCGGGTCAGGAACAGCGCGCCGGACAGGTCCGCGCCGCGCACGTCGGCGTCGCGCAGGTCGGCGCCGGTGAGATCGGTGCCGGTGAGGTCGGCGCAGCGCAGGTCGACCGCCAGGAGCAGCGCGCCGCGCAGGCTCGCCGCGCGCAGGTCCGCGCCGCGCAGATCGGCCCCCAGCAGCTGCGCGCCGGACAGCTCGGCGCCCCGGCGGTCGTGGCGGGCCCGGCCGCGGCGGGCGTCGCGGGCCCGACCGGAGGTGTCGACGGCGCCGCGGGCCAGCGCGGCGGCCCTGCGCAGCGGCTCGACGGTCCGGCCGTGCACGGCGGCGAGGTCCAGCGCCGCCAGCCCGTCGGCGTCGAGGTCGGCCAGGGCGGCCAGCTCCTCGTCGGCCGCGGCCAGCTCCGCGCGCACCGCCGCGGCGGCGGGCAGACCCAGCGCGGTGACGACGTGCCAGCGCAGCTCGTGCAACCCGCGCAGCACGCCGAGCGCCGCGGACATGGCCCCGGCCAGCTCGGGGTGGGTGCGCCAGTCGGCCCCGGCGAACGTCACCCGGGTCGTGTGCTGGCCGGCGCCGAAGCAGTCGTAGGCCGTGCAGCCCCGGTAGCCGCGGTCGACGAGGCGCTCGTGGATGCCGCAGCGGAAGTCGGCGCCGAGGTGCCGGCAGGGCGTGCCGGCCGGCTTGTCCTCGGCGAAGTCGGCCGAGCGGGCGAAGCCGAGCACCGTGCAGCACAGCCCCGCGCAGCGGGCGCAGTCGCCGCGGAGCCGGTCGGGGGAGGCCGGCAGCAGGGGGAGCTCACGGGGCCCCGTCGATCCCGCTGTCGATCCCGCTGTCGATCCCACCGCCGTTCCCTCCGTCGGGGAGGCCGGGCTGTCCGGCCTCCCCCCCCGGAGCACAAGGCCGCCCCCCCGCCCGGCGCCGGGCC
>NZ_JAGSOV010000003.1 GCF_023898865.1 Pseudonocardia humida | reverse complement strand
GGGTGGACCCCCCGGCCGGCCCGGGGGTGGGGGCGGCGGGGCGGCGCGCCCCCCCCGACGGTAGCTCAGGCCCGACCGGCCTCCGGGCGCCGGACCAGCAGGGCGTGGCCCTGGTGCGGTTCCAGCACCACCGGCACGCCGTGCCCGGCGTCGACGGTGGCGACCCGGCGCTCGGTGAACATGTCGGTCACCTCGGCGCCCGGGGGCAGGTGCGCGGAGGTCACCGAGGTGCTGATGGGGCGGTCGCTGAAGTTGAGCACCGACAGGTGCAGCTGCTCCGGGTCGGGCAGCTCGTGCACCAGCACCAGCAGGCCGGGGTCGGGCACGTCGGGGACGTCGACCTGGGAGCCGGTGGGGATGCCGTAGCGGTCGCGCACCGCCAGGATCGCCTGCAGCTGGCGGGCGAAGCTGGTCTCGTCGGCCAGCTGCTCGGGCAGCGGGCCGTAGAGCGAGCGCCCGCGCGGGATCCCGGCGGGCGAGCGGGTGGCGTCCGGGGCCACGCCCATGAGGTCGTGCGCCGAGCGGTGGATCCACCGGGTGTCGCCGTGCTCGAGCAGCGTGGCGACCTCGGAGGGGTGCAGGGTCAGCATCCCGCAGAGGTCCCAGCCCGACAGCGCGAAGACCCCCGGCTGCAGCGCGTTGAACATGGCCAGCAGCAGGTGCACGCGCATGATGCGGGCCCTCGCCTCGTCGTCGACGGCGTCGAGGTCGGCGAGGCCGAGGGTGGCGGCGATGACGGTCGCGGTGGTGCACGCGATCCCGTTGGTGGTGAAGATCAGGTTGTACGCCGCGGCCGGGCCGGTGAGCCGCTCGCACAGGTCGCGGCGCACGGTGTCGGCCAGCTCGGCGCCGGTGACCGCGCGCCCGCGGAAGGTGTAGACGTCGTCGCGGTGACCGGTGGACCAGTGCACCAGCTCGTAGGTGAGCTCGTCGTGGTTCTGCAGGGCGTGCACCAGCGAGGCCGGGTCGACCCCCAGCTCCAGCGAGGTGCGCAGGGTCAACCGCAGGAACTCGGTGTCGCCGGTGGCCAGCGCGTGGTGGTAGGCGGGCCGGTTGACGAAGTCGTAGGACAGGTCGGCCCCGGTCTGCGCGGTGGCCCGGATGTCGTCGATGGTGAGGTTGAGCTCCTGGAAGGTGAACCCGCCCAGCTTGCGCACCATCGAGCCGATCAGGTGGTTGGCCGCCTCGGACAGCGGGTGGCCCTCCGACCAGCCAGGTAGACCCTCGGCGCTCTTCTCCACCCCGAGGAAGCCGTTGGCGTCCAGGCGCAGCGCACCCGCGCCCAGGTCGGCCAGCGAGTGCAGGGCGTCGCCGATCACCAGCCGCATCCCGGCGAAGGACGGGTCGAGCCAGTTGATCGAGGGCTGGCCGTCCTTGAAGTAGTGCAGGTAGACCCACCGGCGCTCGAGGCCGTCCGCGCCGACCACGGGCGCGGTGGCGCTCCAGTTGGTCTCCTTGATCCCCTCCGCGTAGAAGATCACCCGCTGCAGCCTGCCGATGATGTATCCGGCCTTCTCCAACTGCTCCTCGGTGGACGGGTCGATGTTGACCGAGTCGTGCCCGGGCGGGACCTCGGGCAGGATCACCCAGTCCTCCGGCTCGATCTCGATCATGTGGTAGATGCCGGGGTAGTCGCCGTAGTTCATCTCGGCGAGCCGGAAGTCCGCACCCTTGCCGGTGTGGCCGGGCACGATGTCGTCGATGACGGTGCCGCCGAACCAGGTGGCCATGCCGACCATCGCGCGGTACTCGGCCTCGGTGCCGAACGCCGGGTCGATCTCGGTGCTCATCCGGTCGAAGTGGCCGTCCACGCTGGGCGTGGTGCGCCAGCCGGTGATCCCGCCCGCGCGCTTGACCGGCCCGGTGTGCACGGCGTGGATGCCGATCGTGGCGAACGCCTCCCAGAGCGCCTCGTCGGCCAGCGCGGCCAGGAACGACTCGCCGGGGCGGGTGATGAACGACAGCGGGTAGGCGGTGAACCAGACCGGGGCGGCCTCCACGGCGATCCGCGGGCTCGGGTTGGCGAACGGGTTCTGCCACATCGTGGCCTGCCCGGAGAACTGCCGGCTGATCTCGTTGGCGTCGGCCAGCATGGACTGCCCCAGCAGCCAGGAGACGTAGATCGGGTTCGCGCCGACCGGCTCGCCGTCGGTGGAGGCCGACCGGCGCCGGGTGAACGGCGCCTTGACCCGGGCGCGGTGGCGCAGGCTGCGCGGGCGGGCCGGATGGAAGTGCTCGGCGTAGGTGATCTCGCTCGGCTCGTGGGGCTGGTCGTCCGGCATGTCTTACTCCGTGCGAGAAACGCCGTGCGGGCGCGACCGGACGGCGGGGGGTCCGGGGCGGCACGTGGGTGGGTGGCGGCACCGTCGGCGCCACCGGGATTTCGCCGATCATCATTTCCCGGTCCGGACGCCCGTTCGCCGTCGACCCGCCGTCCGTGTGCGCGTCGTCGGCAGGGGGTCAGGCGCCGCGCCCGGTGGTCGCCCGACCGGGTCGGCGCGCGCCTGCTACGCGCCCGCGGGGCGGCCGGACCGCGGGGGAGCGGTCGGCCGCGGGCGCCGGTCAGCCGGTGGTCGGCCGTCCCCCGCGCGGTCCCGCCGGTCGGCGCGGAGGGAGGACCGTCCGCCGTGGTGGGCGCACCCGCCCGTGGGCGGCGTCGTTGCGCTGTCTGGGTCTGCGCGGTATCGGGTCGCGGCGGGGTCGGGGTCGCGTGGTAGGACTGGCGCGGGGGTCGGAGGGGGTGCCGGCTCCGATCGGGGGCGGGGATGGAGCGGCGGCGCACCGCGGTGACACTGGAGGACGTGGCCCGGGCGGCGGGGGTGTCGCGGGCCACCGCGTCGCGCGCGCTCCTGGAGGACGGGCCGGGCTCGACACCGGCCCGGGCCAGGGTGCGGGCGGTCGCGGAGGGCATGGGCTTCCGCCCCGACCCGACGGCCCGCGCGCTGGCCGGTGGAGCCGGTACGCGGGTGGTGATCGCCGTGCTCGGCGAGTCCCGCGCGGCGATCGAGAACTGCGAGTACGTCGGCCGGGCGCTCAGCGCGGCCGCCTCGGCGGCCGACCGGCACGGCGTGGGGGTGTCGCTGCGGTGGGCGCCCGTGCACGACCGGGGGCTGCTGCCCGGGCTCGCCGCCGAACGCGGCGTGCACGGCGTGGTTCTGGTCAACACGACCTGGCCGGTGCTCGAGTCGATGCCGGCCGACCTGCGCGGGCGGGTGGTCTCCATCGGCATCGGCGGCGGCGACATGCCCTCGGTCGACGTCGACAGCCTGGCCGGCTCCACGGCCGTGCTGCGCCACATGTGCGCCTCCGGGCGCAGGCGGGTGGCGATGATCCAGCCGCCGGCCTGGCTGCCCTGCGCGCGCCGGTTGACCCTGGCCTACCGGCACGTGATGGCCGGGGAAGGGCGCCCCGAGCGGTTGGTCGCCGGCGGGTTCGACCTCGACAGCGGCCGCCGGGGCGCGGCCGAGGTGATGGCCCGCTGGCCGGACACCGACGCGATCTTCGCCGCCTGCGACGAGGTGGCCTTCGGCGCCATGGCCACGCTGCGCTCGCTGGGCGTGCGCGTGCCCGGCGACGTGGCCGTGGCCGGGTTCGACGACGTGCCGGCGGCCGCGCTGGGCCCGCTGTCGCTGACCACGGCCAGCCACCCCGTCGAGCGGATCTACGCCGCCGCCGTCGAGGCGCTGCTCGGGTCGCCGGGCGCGATGGCGCCGCGCACGCTGCTGCCCTCGGAGCTGGTGCTGCGCGAGAGCGCCTGACGCCCGCCGGCTCGGCTCAGCCCAGCCCGAGCAGCCCGGTGACCGGTGCGGTCACCGGCTCCACGGCTCGGGCCACCGGGGCGACCAGCGGCGCGACGGGTGCGGCGGCGGTCTCGGCCGCCTCCGCGACCGGTTCGGTGACGGGCCGCAGCGCCGAGGTGACCGGCTCGACCACCGGGGTCACCGGTTCGGTCGCGATGGCCACGAGCTCACCGGCCGGTTCCACCACGGGTCGCGCCGCGGCCGCGAGCGGCTGCGCGACGGGCTCGACGACCGTCTCGGCGGTCGTTTCGGCCACGGCGGCCACCGGCTCGGTCACCGGGGCCAGGGCCTGGGCGGCCGGTGCGACGACCGCTCGCGTGGCCCCGCCGACGAGCTCGCCGGCCGGCTCGGCCACGGGGGCGACGACCGCGGTGGCGACGGCGCCGGTCGCGGCGGCCACCGGCTCGGTGACCGGTCGCAGGGCCTGCGCGGCGGGCTCCACCACGGCGTCGGAGACGAGCCCGGTCCCGGCGTCGAGGACATCGCCGACGGGGCGGGCGACCTCGCCGACGGGCGCGGCGACGGTCGTCGCGACGCCGCCGAGCACGTCGCGCACCGGGTTCCCCTCCTGAGGGGCGCCCGGCGTCGACGGGGTGCCGGGGCCCTGCGGGGTGCCGGGGCCCTGCGGGGTGCTCGGCGGGCCCGTCGGTGGCGTAGCCGGCGGCGCGGTGGGCGGCCCGGTCGGCGGCCCGGTCGGCGGCGACTCCGGGGCGGGGCCACCCGGTGCGCCGGGTCCGGCGCCCGGGCCGGTGCCGGGATCCGGCCCGGGAACCCCGCCGAGTCCCGGTGCGGGTCCTGGTGCGGGGGCCGGCGCGGGCGCGCTCGGGGCCGCCCCGGGTCCGGACGGACCGGGCGGCCCGAGCACGTCGACGGCGACCGCACCGACCGGGCGACCCGGGTCCGCGGCCGGCAGGTCGACGGCGCCGGCACCGCGCGGGAGCGGGATGGCGGCCAGTGCGGGGACCTCCGCGGCCGGACGCGGCACCGCCCCGAGCCCTCCGCCGGCCGCGGCGGGAGTCGTGGCCAGCGCGGCGAGCGCCCGACCGCCGGCCACCGGGAGGTCGGCGGCCGAGCGCTGAGCGGGCAGGGCGAGGGGCGCCACCACGGCGGCGGCCAGCGCGATCGGGGGCTCCACCGCGGTCCCGCGGAGCGCGTCGGCCCCCGTCGGTGGTGCGGTCCCCGCCCCGGAGGGGACGGCGGGGGCGGTGTCGCGCGCCTCGATGTCCGGGCGCAGGTGCTGCAGGTCGCTGAGCACGGCCGGGCCGAGCACGGCGGTCGCGGTGAACAGCACCCCGGCGGCCCCGGTGGCCCGCCGGAACCGCGTGCCGCCGGGGGTGGGGGCGGCGGGGACCGGCACCGGGCGGGAGTGGCCGCGCGGGAGCAGCGGCCGGTCGGCCGCGCGCCGCGCCCGTCCTTCGCGGCGCAGCAGCGCGCCCACCGAGACGGGGGCGGCGGGGCAGGGCGGCCCGGGCGGGGCGGCCGGTCGGTAGCGGGCGATCAGCTCGTGGACCGTCACCGGGTGGGTCTGGCCGTGGTGGGCGGCGGATCGACGACGATCGGACATGTCCACGGTCGGTGACCCCTCTCCGAGACGTGCGTTCAGCGGGCGGTGGCGGCTCACTTACTACTTGTGTTGGAGCGGTCACCGCCAGATGTCATTCGTCCGTTCGTCGCTACTCACCCGTTCAGCGCAGACAGCGTCTCGGCGCAGGCGGACGACCGGTAGGCGCCCCGTCAACTGGTGCATTACTCTGTTCGGGTGTACTACAGTAGTCAAATTGTCCGTAAACCGTGCGGCGTTACAGCCGCATCGGCACCGTGATCTGCACCGCTGCGACCACGGAGGGTGAGCAGGGCTACTCTGCCTGCCCGAATGGGCGGACGGTGTCGGGGACTGTGATGCGGGTGCTCGGCGTCCGATCGGTCTAGTGCACGTGCCGCTCTGAGTGGCTCGGTCAGCTCCGGGTGGCCGGGGACGGGAGAGGCTGGGAGTGGGACTCGACGGCTCGCCGGACGACGGCCCGACCGCCGCGTGCGCGCGACCGGTGGGGCCCGCGCGCGTCTGGGCCGCGCTGCGCCGCCCGCGCGGCCTGGTCGAGCAGGCCCGGTGGCTGTTCACGCTGAGCGCGGTGCTCTCGTTGCTGTCCACACTGCCCAAGCCCGTGCTGACGATGGACCCCGACGGGCTCGCCGTGGTCGCGGTGGCCGTCGTCGTCCTCATCGGGGCGTGGGTGCGGCGCTACCGCACCCGCCACGACGCGCTCCCGCTCGACGTGCTGGAGGCCGGGGCGCTGACGGCGATCGCCGCGGTGTTCCCGAACCCGACGGCCGTGTGGATCTTCACCTTCGCCGCGGTCTGGCTGCGGGCGCTCTACGGGACGGCACTGCGGGCCGTGCTGTACTGCGCGCTGGTCCCGGCCGGCGTGCTGGCCGCGGTCCCGCTGTGGGCCGACCTCTACGGCGGCGACGCCGCGGCCGAGGCGCTGAGCATGGCCCTGCCGATCCCGGCCCTGTGCTTCACCATGCTGGTGGCGCGGTCGCTGGCGCGCAGCCTGTTCGCCAGGGACCAGGCCCAGCAGCGCGACGCCGCGCTGGTGGAGCTGGGCAGGCGGCTGATCGGGCCGACCGACGGCGTGGCGATCGACCGCGAGGCCCGCCGCGTCGTCACGGCCATCTGCGCGGCGACGCCGGGGCTGTGCGCGATGCTGATGCGCGGCGAGCCGGGCGGGCTGCGGGTGCTGGCGCGCTCGGGGCCCTGCGGCGAGGAGGCCGGCCTGCTGCCGCGGTCGGTGCTGCCCGCGGGGGTGGCGCTGAACGAGGTCGCGCCCTGCGCCGACGACGCCGCGATGGCGCGGCTGGTCGGCTTCGCGGGTCAGTGGCTGTTCATGCCGGTGGCCGGCGGTCCCGACCGCTGGTTCGCGATGGGGTCGGCGGACAGGGTCCCGGGTGACGCGGTCGTGGCGGTGCGGTCGGTGGGCAACCAGATCGCGCTGGCCCTGCGCACCAGCGAGGCCCACCGCGACCTCACCGCGCAGGCGCTGGTCGACCCGCTGACCGGGTTGGCCAACCGCTCGGCGTTCACCGCCGCGCTGGCGGCCCAGCGCGACGCCCCCGACCGGCGCTTCGCGCTGCTGTTCCTCGACCTCGACGACTTCAAGGTCGTCAACGACGGCCTGGGCCACGCCGCGGGCGACGAGCTGCTGCGCCACGTCGCCACGCGGCTCGGCCGGGCGGTGCGCCCGCAGGACCTGTGCGCCCGCCTCGGCGGCGACGAGTTCGCCGTGCTGCTGCCCGACTCCGACGACACCGCGCTCGCGGTCGCCCAGCAGCTGGTCCGGCTGCTGGCCGCGCCGGTGTCGGTCAACGGGCGGCTGGTGCACGTCGGGGTGAGCATCGGGCTGGCCTTCGCGACCGCGGGCGTCTCGCCCGACGAGCTGCTGCGCCACGCCGACGCCGCGATGTACGCGGCCAAGGCCGCCGGGAAGAACCGGGTGCGCGTCTTCGACGCCGGCCTGCTCGGCGACGACGACCGCGCCGACTTCGAGGCCGAGCTGGCCGCGGCGGCCGACGCCGGCCAGCTCGAGGTGCACTACCAGCCGATCGTGTCGGTCTCCCGGGGGCACCCGGTGGCGGTGGAGGCCCTGGTGCGCTGGCGGCACCCCACCCGGGGCCTGCTGCCGCCGGGGGAGTTCGTGCCGGCCGCGGAGCGCAGCGGGGCGATCGTCGGCATCGGGGCGCACGTGCTGCGCCGGGCGTGCGCGGAGGCGGCGGGGTGGAGCGGTCCGGGCGGCCCGCTGGCCCTGCACGTGAACGTCTCGGCCGCGCAGCTGACCGAGGCGCCGTTCCTGGACGCCGTGCGCTCCTGCATCGCCGACTTCGCGCTGGCGCCGGGGCGGCTGGTGCTGGAGGTGACCGAGAGCATGGTGCTCGACTCGCCTGCCATCGAGGACGCCCTCGACCGGCTCATCGAGCTGGGCGCGGCCATCGCGATCGACGACTTCGGCACCGGCTACTCGGCGCTGAGCACCCTGCGCACGCTGCCGCTGGACATCGTCAAGATCGACCGCTCGTTCCTGGCCGGGTGCCCGGGCCGGGCAGCCGACGAGGCCGTGGTGGAGGCGATCATCGAGGTCGCCGGGCGGCTGGGTCTGACCGTCGTCGCCGAGGGCGTGGAGCGGGTCGAGCAGCAGGGCTTCCTGCGCGCGGTCGGGGCGCACGCGGCCCAGGGCTACCTGCACCTGCGCCCGGCGCCGGCCGAGGAGTTCGCCCGGTGGCTGCATGGGTGCAGCGGCAACGGGGCGGTCGAGCTGCTGCACCCGCCCGTGAGGGCCGCGGTCCGCGGCGCGGGCGGGCGCTGGGGCACGGTCGCCCCGCCACCCGCCCCGCGGCGCACCGGCTGAGCGCCCGCCGGCTCAGCCCGCGCCTTCGGTGCGCTCGTCGGGCTGCTGCGGCTCGGCCACCCGCGGCGGCCACACCGCCGGGTGCAGGATGCCCAGCGCGTAGGCCCGGGCGATGAGCGCCGCGCTGTTGGCCGGGGCGCCACCCGGGCCGTCGGCGCGCAGCTTGTGCCGCAGCCGGGTGATCCGGTAGTCCACCCCGCGCCGGCTCATGCCCAGGTCGGTGGCGATCTGCTGCAGGCTCGCGCCGGCCGCGAGCCGCTCCAGGACGGCGGCCTCCCCGGCCGAGGGCATGCTGCGGGCGGGCACCGTGACGGTCTCGGCGTCGGCGGCGAGGGGGGCGACGAGCCCCAGCCCGAGCGCCGGGGCGCCCTCCCGGGTGCGCACCAGCGTGACGGTCAGCCGGGCCGGGCGCTGGCGGCCCTCCGCGCTGCGCACCGTGACGGTCAGGTCGTAGCGGCTGCGCCGCCCGGCCACGAGCTCGGCCCACAGCGGGTCGTGGCGCTCCACGTCGGCGGCGGTCAGCGCGATGTCGATCGGCTGGCCGCGCACCTGCTGCGGGGTGCGCCCGGTGAGCCGCAGGGCGGCCGGGTTGGCGTCGACGACGCGCGCGTCCGGCGCGAGCAGCAGCACCCCGATATCGGCGGCGTTGAACAGCGCCCGGAAGCGCTGCTCGGAGTCGGCCAGCTCGCGGCGGGCCCGCTCCAGCGCGGTGACGTCGACGAAGACCTCGCCCACGCCGGGCCCGCCGTCCTCGGTGGGCAGCGCGAACACGTGGCCGTGCAGGTCGACGAGGTGGCCGTCGGGGTGGGGGATGCGGCCCTGCCAGACGCGCGACGCGCCGGACTCGCGCACCCGCCTGCCCGTGTCGAGCAGGTCGGCGACGTCGCTGTCGTCGGCGCCGGGCAGGTCGGGCCGCGGCCGGTAGCCGACGACGTCGGCCAGGCCCACGCCGAACGTGCGCAGGAACGCGGGGTTGGCCTGGGTGATGCGGTCGTCCGCGTCGCGCACGTCGATGACGGCGGGGGAGTTGTCCACGAGCCGGCGGAACTTCTCCTCGGCGACCTCGGCGCGCCGCCCGGCCCGCTCGGCGTCGGTGACGTCCAGGACGAGGGCGACGGCGCCGCCGGGCTCGCCGCCGTCCGCGCGCAGCGGGCCGGTCCACTGGTCGAGCCGGGCGCCGTCGGGACGGCGGCACTGCGCGCGGGCCTGCTCGCCGCCGAGCGCGATGCGCAGCGGCGCGATGCACGGGTGGTCGGGGTCGTCGGTCCCGAACGCCTCCCCGGCGCTGCGACCGATGAGCGTCCGGGCGTCGGGGTGGCCGGTGGCCTCGCCCGCCGCCCAGGTGATGCGCAGGTCGGCGTCGGTGACCAGCACCAGCAGGGGGGCGGTGTCGAGCACGCGGGCCAGTGCGGCCGCGGCGTCCGGGCCGAGCCCGCGGGACGGGCCGGCGCCCCCGCCGGTGGTGCGGACCCGACCGGTGCCGCGACCGTTGTCGATCCCGGTCGTCATGCGGGCGGCACCGGGCCGGTGGTCTGGTCGCCGTGGCGGCGCGTCACCGCGGCCACGGTCGAGCGGACGGTCATCGGAACTCCTGTGGCGGAGCGTGGTGGGGGAGGGGATCGACCGTATCCGCTCCGTGACGGGACGCGATACAGAGCACAAGCTGTTCACTCGGACGCACTAGTGATCGGTTCAGCAGGTGCGCGAACAGGCGTACGTTGTGGCTCTGGCGCGCGGTGAGTGCAGATGCACATGCATTCGTTCGTGCAGAGATCGTGAACGTTGGCATGCTCGGCGCACGGACGACCGGGCCCGGCCGGAAAGGGGAGCAGTGGTGGTGCCACGCGGAGAGAAGCGCTCGCGACCGCGGGCCAGTGCCTTCGCCGACGAGCTGGCCCCGATGGTGGGGGTCTGGTTGCGCCTGCTCAACGCCCACGTGCCCGACGCCTCCGGCCGCTGCCGGGCCTGCACCGCCGGTGGGACCGGGGTGCCCAGCGAGCCGTGGCCGTGCGTCATCCGCGGGATGGCCGAACTGGCCCGGATCAGCCACTCGGCCGGCGCCGCATGATGACCGGGGTGGGGCTCGGGGTCGAACGCGGCTCGCCGCCCGCGGGTGCCGAGACGTTCGTGCTGCGCCGGGTCCTGCTGGTGCACCCCGACCCGACCCAGCGCGCCCTGGTCACCGCCCAGCTGCACGAGTTCGGCGCGGTCCAGGTGCTGGAGGTCGGCGACCTCGCCGAGGCCCGCACCGCCGCCCGCTCACCGGGCGCGCGCGACCTGGCCGTGCTGGGTTGCGACCCCGGCGACCCCGAGTTCAGCAGCCTGCTCGCCGAGCTCGACGGCCAGGGCTGGTACCGCGTGGTCGTGGTGATGCCGGGGGGCGGCACCCGCCAGATCGTCTCGGCGCTGCTGGCCGGGGCCACCGGGGTCCTGACCGCGCCCGGCCCCGCCCCGGCCGACGGGGCCGCCCCGGGCACCGGCGCGCGCACCTGGAACGGTGCCGACGAACCGGAGGCGGGCCCCCGCCCGCCGGGCGTGCGCTACGTGCCCGACCTGCGCGGGATGCCGCGCGCGCTGACCCACCGCGAGCAGGAGATCCTGCAGCTCGCCGCGAACGGGCACCCCAACCGGGAGATCGCCGAGGAGCTCGGGCTGTCCCCGCTGACGATCAAGAGCCACCTCGGCCGGATCGGGCGCAAGCTGGGCTCGGGCGACCGGGCCCAGCTGGTGCTGCTGGCCCTGCGGGCCGGCGCCATCAGCTGAGGCGCGCCCCCCGCGCGGGGGGCGGGCGGTCGTCGGGCAGCACGACCAGCTCGGCGGCGAGCAGGACGTCGCGCGCCGACCTCCCGACCAGCACGTCGAACACCCCCGGCTCGACGATCCGGCGCATCCCGCGGTCCCAGATCGCGAACCGGTCCGCGGGCAGCAGCAGCCGCACGTCGCGCCCCTCGCCGGGGGCGAGGCCGATCGAGCTGAACGCGGCCAGGGACTGGTCGGGCCGGACCACCGAGGCGACCCGGTCGCGCACGTAGACCTGGACCACCTCGCGGCCGGGCAGCGCTCCGGCGTTCTGCACCCGGCAGGACACCTGCACCGTCTCCCCGGCCCGCACCCGCTCCGGCCCGACCAGCAGGCCGGAGTACTCGAAGGCGGCGTAGGAGCGGCCGTGCCCCAGCGGCGTGCCCACCCCGCGGCCCGCGCCCAGCGACACCGGCAGCCGGCCAGAGGGGGTGCGGGCACCGGTCAGCATGTCGGCGACCCGCTCCGCGGTGGCCGGGCCCGCTCCGCAGCACCACAGCACGCCCGAGAGCGTGGCCAGCACCGGCTCCAGCCCGTCCAGGCGCGGGCCGGTGAGCAGCAGCACGCAGCCCAGCCCGGCCGCGGCGAGCCGGGTGATCTCGGCGGTGGCCTGCGCGGGCGGGCCAGCGCTGACCACGATCACCGGCTCGCCCCGGCGCGCCGGGACGAGCTCGGTCACCGGGACGGTCGTGCGGCGGGGCGCGAGGTGGCGGCGCAGGGCCGCGGCCAGCGCGTCCGCGGGGCCGGGTCCGGGCAGCGCGACGACCGCGCACCGGCCGTGGCGCAGCGGCAGCAGCCGGCGCGGGTCCGACAGCAGCACCGCGCCGCCGGTGACGGTGGCGTCGAGCAGCTTCTCGTCGGGCGGCGGCACGGCCGGGGCGCCCGCGGCCGCCACGGTCCGCCCGGTGGCGTCGGTCGGCGCGGTGGCGGCCCGCGGGAAGGGGTCCTCGAACAGGCCCAGCCGGAACTTCAGGCCCAGAACGGCGGCCACGGCGTCGTCGAGCTGCCACTCCGGCAGCCCGCCGCGGCGCACCAGCTCCAGGAGCCGCTCCGCGGCCTGGCGCGGGCCGTCGGTACCGGTGGCGCCGGTTTCGACGGCGGTGGGGCAGACGGCGTCCACCCCGGACTCCACGGCCAGCGCCAGCGCCGCCGTAGGCGACGCGGCGACGCGGTAGGGCTCGTGCAGCCCGGCGACACCGGCCCGGTCGCCGAGCACGGCGCCGGTGAAGCCCCACTCGCCGCGCAGCACGGTGCGCAGCAGCCACGGGTCGGCGTGCGCCGGCACCCGCCCGTTGGCGGTGGCCGCCGGCACCACGGCGGCGACCCCGGCCAGCACGGCGGCCCGGGCGGGCGGGAGCAGCCTGCTGCGCAGCATCCGCTCCCCGACGGTCGCATCCGCGTCGGTGCCCAGCCCGAGCACGGCCCCGCCGACCTCCCCGCCCTCCTGCAGGCCCTGCACGTGGGCCGCGGTCAGCTCGGCGGCCAGCAGCGGGTCGCCGCCGAAGCGGTCCGGGCCGGGCTCGGTCCCGGCCGGGACGCTCACGACCGGCCCGAGCACGAGCCGGACGCCGAGCGCCCTGGCCCGTCGCGCGACGGCCCCGGCGACCCGGCGCACCAGCGCGGTGTCCCAGCCGGCGGCCAGTCCGAGCGGCGGCGGGAACGGCTCCTGTCCGGGCAGTGGGGCGGCCATCACCGGTAGCGCCGGGATGCCCGGCGCGGTGCCGGTCAGCGCGTGGCGCTGGGCGTCGCGCACGGCGCGGGCCACCGCGTCCGGGTCGGTGCCGGTGACGCGCAGCAGCCCCGCGGCGACGTTCTCGGCGGGCGCGGCGCCGTCCTCGAGCGCCAGCAGCGCGCCGCGCGGGGCGTCCGCGGTCGGGCCCAGCTCGGCCGTGACGACCTGGGCGGCCTTCTGGGCCAGCGACATCCGGGCCAGGAGGTCGCGGGTGCGGTGGGCGGGTGGTGCGCCGGGGTCCCGGTACACCGCCGCGGGCCCGCCCAACGTCCGTCCCTCCCCGACACACCGGCCGACACCGCCGACCGCGCCGTCAACGTCAGACGACGCCGATCGACGCTAACAGGCTGGGAAGATCCGGGCCCGCGGGCCTCACCCGAACGGCGTGACCGACTGCTCCGAGCGGGAGTGTCCGGCGGTCGGGGGCTCGGGCAGCACGGCCGTCGTCCGGCCCGACAGCCGGATGTCGGTGGCCGAACGGCCCACCAGCACCTCGAACTCGCCCGGCTCCACCGCGCGGCGCATGCCCCGGCCCCAGACGGCGAAGCGCTCGACCGGCACGCTGACCTCGACCCGCACCGCGGCGCCCGCGGGCACCCGCACGGCGGTGAACCCGCCGAGGCCGCGCTCGGGCGTGGTCACCGAGGCGATCCGGTGGCGCAGGTAGACCTGCACGACCTCCTTGCCGTCGCGGCGGCCGGTGTTGGTGAGCAGGCAGCCGACGCGCAGGGGCGCCCCGCCCGCGGGCAGCCGCGCCGGCAGCTCGAGGTCGGAGTACGCGAAGCCGGTGTAGCCCGAGCCGTGGCCCAGGGGCAGGTGCCCGCCCGCGCCCGGTCCCACCGGCATCCGGCCGCCGGGCTCGGCGGCTCCGCTCAACACGGCCGCGAGCGTGCCGGCCCACTCGGCCACGCCCTCCCAGCACAGCAGCAGCGCGGTGGGGCGCTCCAGCAGTTCGGCGACGCCCCCGGTCGAGCCGCCGGTCAACACGGCCACGACCGGCCGTCCGGTCGCGGCCTCGGCGACCGCGCGCAGGCGGGCGGTCGGGCGGTGCTCCGGCAGGAGGGCGACCAGCGTCTCCGCCCCCTCGGGCGGGTCGTCGGCGATGTCGAGCGCCACGGCCGCCCCGGGCAGCGCCGCGGCCAGCCTGCGGGCCAGCAGGGCGGCGCCGGGCAGGTCGGGAGGGGCCCACAGCCGCACCCCGCCCGACCCGCGCAGCGGCAGCACGCCGGTGGGGTCGGCGAGCAGCACCATCGACTCGACGGCGGCCCGGTCGGCCAGCTCCGCGGCAGCGGCGACCCGCGCCGGCCGCTCGTCCGGGTCGGGGGGCAGCGGGCGCGCCCACAGCCCGAGCCGCCACTTGAGCCGCAGCAGCGCGGCCACCGCCTCGTCGACGAGCCACTCCGGCAGCGAGCCGCGCCGGACCATCCCGGTGATCCGCTCCCCGCGCACGTCGGGGTGGGTGGCGATGAGCGAGGCGTCCACCCCGGACTCCCAGACCATCGCCCTGGCCGCGTCCAGGTCCTCGGCGACGCGGTGGCGGTGCACCAGCGCGGCCACCGCGCCGGGCGCGGCCAGTACCGGGCCGGCGAACTCCCACTCGTCGCGCAGCAGGGTGCGCAGCAGCGCGTCGTCGACGTGCGCGGGCAGCCCGTCGTTGCCGCCGTGGGTGGGCACGACCATGGCCACACCGGCCCGGACGGCGGCCTCGGCCGGCACGAGCACCTCGGCGCGCAGGGTGCGCCGGTCGAGGTCGGTCATCACCGCGGTGTCCGGCGACCGGCCGACGCCGCCGAACCCGGTGGCCGCCGCGGCCACGTGCTCGGCGTCGATCAGGTCGGGGTCGGGGCCCTGCGCCCCCCGCACGTGCGCCGCGACCAGCTCGGCGGCCAGCACCGCCGAGCCGCCGAAGCAGCCGCTCATCCGCGCGGTGTCGGGTCCGACGGCCAGCGCCACCGCGGGCGCGAGCTGCCCGACGACGCCGCCCGCCCGCAACTGCGCCGCGGCGGCCGCGGCGATGGCGCCGACCAGCTCCCGGTCCCAGCCCGCGGCCCGGGCCATCGGCGGGGGGAAGCGGGTCGCCCCGCGCGGCTCGGCCAGCGCGACCGGCAGCGCCGGGATGCGCATGCGGGTGCGGGTGGTCAGCTCCAGCTGCAGCCTGCGCACGGCCCGGTTGGACTCGGCCGCGGTCATCGCGGGCACGGCGAGCACACCGGGGGGCATGTCCAGCAGGCCGGGGGCCAGCTCGGTGTCGGCCGCCGGGAGCAGGGTGCCGACCAGCTGGCCGATCTTCTCGCCCAGCGTCATGTGCTCGAGCAGCGCGGTGATGAACGGCTCGGGCCGCTCGTCCGGCCCGGGCACCGCGACGACCGGGCCGCGCCGGGGGGACGGCGCTGGGCTCACCGGTCCTGCCGCAGGCGGTGGCCGGTGGGCAGCAGCCGCACGTCGCGGTGCAGCGTGACCAGCCCCCACAGCCCGCGCCGGGCCAGCAGCGCCGCGGCGATCGCGACCGCGCCGAGCACCACCAGGTACCAGGCCCCGTACGGCGCGAGCAGCTGCTGGATCGCGAAGAACACCACGGCGCCCAGCACCGGGCCCTCGATGGTGCCCAGCCCGCCGATCACCACCATGAAGATCATGAAGGCCGACCACTGCACGCTGTAGACCGAGTCGGGCTGCACGCGCAGCGAGTCGACCGCGATCAGCGCGCCGGCCAGCCCGCAGCCGGCCGCGGCGACCACGAAGACGATCCGCTTGGCCGACCGCACGCGCACGCCCAGCGTGGCCGCCGCGGTCGGCTCGTCGCGGATCGCGGTGAGCGCGAGGCCCAGCCGCGAGCGCATCAGCAGGTAGACCCCGCCGATCGCGACGACCACCGCGGCCAGGGCGCACCAGTAGGTGATCGCGCCGCGCAGCACCGGGGGGACGGCCGACAACCCGGTCACCGAGGCGCCCGATCCGGCGCCGACGGCCCGGAACTCCACGGTCACCAACCGGTAGACCTCGGCGACCACCCAGGTGCCGATCGCGAAGTAGCCGCCGTGCAGCCGGAAGACCAGCAGCGCCGTCGGCAGCGCCAGCACGGCCGCGGCGACCATCGCCAGCACCAGGCCCAGGTAGGGGTTGACGCCGAACAGGTCGGCGACGAGCACCGCGTAGGCGCCCAGGCCGATGAAGCCCTGCTGCCCGACCGAGATCATGCCCCCGTAGCCGGCCAGCAGGTTCCACATCGTGGCCAGCAGGACCAGCGTGAACAGGTCGACCAGCAGCCGGGTGACGTTCGGCGCGGCCAGGTAGGGCAGCGCGGCCAGCAGGAGCACCACGGGCAGCGCGACCACCGCCGCCACCCGCGACGCCGCCGTGGTCCGGCTGACCCGCGGCGCGGTCGTCGGCGCCGGGGTCGTCGGCACGTCGGTCATCGCAGCTCCTTGCGCCGCAGCAGGCCGCTGGGCCGGGCGGCCAGCACGACCAGGAACACCAGGTGCCCGGCCAGCACCCCGTAGCTCGGCTGGATCTGGGCCCCGACGGCCTGGGCGACGCCGAGCACCAGCCCGCCCAGCAGGGTGCCCCACAGCGAGCCCAGCCCGCCGATGATCACCGCCTCGAAGGCGAAGATCAGCAGCTGCGGGCCGAGGGTGGGGGTGAAGGTGCCGCGCATCCCGTAGAAGACCCCGGCGAGCGCGACGGTGGCCAGCGCGATCGCCGTGGCGATCGCGTAGACCCTGCGGTCGTCCAGGCCCATCAGCGCGGCGGTCTCCGGGTCGTCGCTGGTGGCCCGCATCGCCCGGCCGATCGGGGTGCGGGCCAGCACGACCTGCAGGCCGGCCAGCACCGCCACCGCGACCACCAGCGTGCTCAGCGCCAGCCAGCCCACGGCCAGGCCGTCGCCCAGCTGCAGGCTCGCGGTGCCGAACTCCCCGGCCGGCAGCGAGCGGGTGTCCGCGGAGAAGGTCTGCAGCAGCGCGTTCTGCAGCACGATCGACAGGCCGAAGGTGACCAGCAGCGGGGCCAGCTCACCGCCCTGCAGGCTGCGGTGCAGCAGCGCCCGCTGCAGCACGAAGCCCAGCAGCGCCATCACCGGCACCACCACGACCAGCGAGACCAGTGGGTTCACCCCGAGCGTCCCGGTGGCCACGACGGCGAGGAAGGCGGCCAGGACCGTCAGGTCGCCGTGGGCCAGGTTGACGATCCGCAGGACGCCGAAGACCAGCGAGAGCCCGCAGGCGAACAGGGCGTAGACCCCGCCGAGCAGCAGGCCCTGCACGATGGCGTTGACCCAGGTCACAGTTCAGTTCCGATCCCAGTCCCGGTCCCAGTCCCGTTCACAGCCCCACGTCCCGTGCCTCACTTGCCGAAGTAGGCCGCGGTGACCGCGGCCGCGGTGACCTGCGAGGCCGCGCCGGTGAGCGCCGTGCGCCCGGCCCGCAGGCACAGCACCCGACCGGCCAGCCGCAGCGCCGCGCCGACGTCCTGCTCGACGACGAGCATCGCCATCCCGGACGCGGCGATGGTGCCCAGCGCGGCGTAGAGCTGCTCGACGACCACCGGGGCCAGCCCGAGCGAGACCTCGTCGAGCAGCAGGACCCGCGGCTCGGCCATGAGCCCGCGGCCGATGGCCACCGCCTGCTGCTCACCGCCCGAGAGTGCCCCGCCCGGCCGGTCGCGCAGGCGCCCGACGTTGGGGAACAGGTCGTAGACCGCGTCCAGCGACCAGCGCCGCTCGCCGTCGCGGGAGCGCCCCGCCGCGGCGCTCGCCGCGATCAGCAGGTTCTCCCGCACCGTCAGGCTGGGGAAGAGCTTGCGGCCCTCGGGGACGAGGCTGACGCCCATCCGGGCCCGGCGGTGGGCCGGTACGCCGCGCAACTCGACGCCGTCGAGCTCGACGTGCGCGCCGGCCGGTTGGGCCACCAGCCCGGCGATCGCCCGCAGCAGCGTGCTCTTGCCCGCCCCGTTGGCCCCGATGACGGCGACGGCCTCCCCGGCGTCGACGTCGAGCTCGATGCCCGACAGCGCCTGGAAGTGGCCGTAGTAGGCGTCGAGGTCGCGGACCCGCAGCAGCGCACTCACGGGCGCTCTCCCGGCTCCGCGGCGGGCAGGCCCTCGCCCGCCGCCGGGACCGCGGTCACCCCGCCCAGGCCCTCGACGCTGGAGCCGAGGTAGACCTCGCGGACGGCCGGGTCGTCCAGCACCGCCGCCGGCTCGCCCTCGGCCAGCACCGCGCCCTGGGCCAGGCACAGCATCCGGTCGGCCACCTCCAGCAGCGCGTGCACGATGTGCTCGATCCAGATCACCGCCGTGCCGCCGTCGCGGACCTCGCGCACGATGGCGATCAGCTCCGGCAGCTCGGCGTCGGTGAGCCCGCCGGCGATCTCGTCGAGCAGCAGCAGCCGGGGGGCGCAGGCCAGCGCCCGCGACAGCTCGAGGCGCTTGCGGTCGAGCAGCCGCAGGTCGCCGGCCAGCTCGTTGGCCCGGTGCAGCAGCCCGGTGCGCTCCAGGCACCCCACCGCGGAGCGGTGCGCGGCCCCGGCCGACAGCCCGGCCCCGTGCACCGCTCCGACCAGCACGTTCTCGAACACGGTCATGCCGGAGAACGGGCGCGGCGTCTGGTGGGTGCGCCCGACGCCCGCCCGGCACCGCTGGGCGGCCGAGGCGCGCGTGACGTCCCGGCCGTCCAGCTCGATGCGCCCGGCGTCGGCGGCCAGCACGCCGTCGAGCAGGTTGAGCAGCGTGGTCTTGCCCGCCCCGTTGGGTCCCACGACCCCCAGCGCCGTGCCCGCCCCGACCTGCAGGGAGACGTCGTCGACGACGGTCAGGCCGCCGAACGAGCGCGACAGGCCGTGGACCGAGAGGATCACGTCCGGAGGCTAGCGGGCGACTGGGGCGCCCAGCGGCTGGACCTCGCCGGCCACCGGGATGTTCGGCGCCTGCTTGTTGCTGACGATCGTCAGGTCGAAGGCGAAGTCCGTGCCGGTGCGCCACTGGCCGCCGACCACCGGGGTCTTGGCCACGTTCGGCACCGGACCGGAGGTCCAGTCCAGCGAGCCGACCACGGTGTCCAGCTTCATCGTCGAGATCGCCGAGGCCAGCCCGGCCTTGTCGTCGATGGCCTGCACCGAGCCGAACGCCTTGGCGGCCACCTCGAACAGCGCGTGGGCGAAGCCGATCGGCTGGGTCCACTGCTTCTGGGTGGCCGCGGTGTAGGCCTCGGCCAGCTGCGCGGCGGTCTGGCCGGTCAGCGAGGAGGTGAACGGGTGGCTGGGGGACCACCAGACCTCGGTGCCCAGGTTGACCCCGAGCGGACCGAGGGCCTCCACGCTGGACGGGAACAGCAGCGCCTTGGCCACCGTGGCCAGCTTGGGCTGGTAGCCCTGCTGGGCGGCCTGCCGCCAGAACGTGGTGAAGTCCGGCGGGATCGGCACGCCGAGCAGGATCTCGGCGCCCTCGTTCTTGAACTGGGTGATCTGCGCGGAGAAGTCCTGGGTGCCGTTCGGGTAGTTGCCCGGGTCGACGATGGAGTAGCCGCGTTGGGCCTGCGCCGGTGCGAAGCCGGTGGTCGGGTCACCCCAGGCCAGGCCGTCGGGGTCGTTGGGCCAGAGCGCGCCGGCCTTCTTGTTGGTGGGGACCTCGTCCCACATGTCGGCGTAGACCGCCTCCACGTCCTCCAGGCCCCAGAAGAAGTTGAACGTCCATTGGAACTTGCTGCCCTCCTGGCCACCGCGGCCGAAGAACCAGGGCTGCCACGGGGTGACGGTCGCGATGCAGGGCATCCCCTGCGCTTCGCACTGGTCGCTCACGGGGTTGGACGTGTCCGGAGTGGACGACACCAGCATCAGGTGGATGCCGTTGTTCTGGATCAGGTCAGCGGCGACGTCGGCCGCGCGATTCGAGTCCGATTGGCTGTCGCGCTTGAGGACCTCGACCGCGTAACTCTGTCCGCCGACCTGGATCGGGTTCTGGGAGAAGTGTTCCTGTATCGATCCGATGACGAAATCATCGGCCTCGCCGAAAGCGGCGAGGGGGCCCGTGCTCGGGCTCACGTAACCAATCCTGATGGTGTCGCCGCCACCGTCGCCGTCGCCGCCGTCGGACCCCTGGAGGCCCGAGCTGCACGCCGCCGTCGCACCTCCGGCCGCCACCGCAGTGCCGGCCACGCCCACCGTGCGCAGGAAGCCGCGCCGGTCCAGCCGGAGGGCGCTCGCCCTGTCCGCCATGACACCTCTCGTTTCCATAAATGATCATCGGGGGGAGGGACGCGTCAGCATCTTCGGGTCTCAGCGGAGTGTCAACTCGACGTTCACCGATTGAGCGCTCCACAGCCGTCGTTGCGCCGTTCGACGTATCGGTTTCCGCCGCTGGGCACACAACGTAACGATTGTGCCCGGGCGCCAGCAACCGGGTGAAAGGGGGTCACTCCCCGGGTCTACACTCCGGGCGCCAACGGCCGGATTGCCCCGACGACGGTACGAACGGGCCCGCTGAGCAGGTCCGATCCGGACTCGACCGGTCGCTGCGGTGGCCGCCGCATCGAGCTTCACCGAGCTTGGAAGAGGTCGACGTGAGGAAGGATCAGCGCCCGTCGCCCGGCGGGCGTCCGGACAGGATCGCCCCCCGCAACTGGAGTCTGCGCACCAAGCTCGCCATCGTGCTCGCGGTGCCCGCGGTGCTGGCGGTCGTGCTGGGCGGTCTGCGGATCGTCGACCAGGTCTCGCAGGCCGACGAGCTGGACCGGGTCTCGCGCTTCATCGCCGCGCAGGGCGAGGTCTCCGACCTCGTCGCGCTGCTGCAGCAGGAGCGCCTGCGCGCCACGGAGTACGTGACCAGCAACCGCACCGAGGACGTCGGTGCGTTCGAGTCCGCAGGCCAGGCCACCGACCAGGCGGGCGCGGCCGTGCGGCCCGCGGTGGAGGGCCTCTACGCCGACGACGCCGGGCTGGTGGGCGCGCACCGCCAGGCCGACCAGGCCCTGGCCCGGCTGCCCGGCCTGCGCACCCTGGTCACCACCTCCAACGCCCCTCCCTCCGCGGTCATCTCGCGCTACGGCGATCTGATCGGCCAGATCGTGCAGCTCGACAACGCGCTCCTGCGCGGCGTGAACACGGCCGGTGCCAGCGGCCTGGCCAACGCGCTCACCGGGCTCACGCTCGCCCGCAACGAGGCGTCGCTGCAGGAGTCGCTGATGAACGTGGTCGCGCGCAGCCCCCAGCCGGCCCCGCCGGACCTGGTGGAGCTGCAGTCCAGCCAGGCGCGGTTGCAGCAGGGGCTCAACGAGTTCCGCGGCGCGCTCGACGCCGGCCAGCGCGTCCGCTACGCGGGGCTCATCGCCGGCCCGACCAACAACGACCGCGTCGGGCTGCTCAACGGGGTGCTCGCCGGGTCGATCCAGCGCGGTCCCGACGGCTTCGACGACCGGTCCTCCGCGGCGCTCTACGACGCCTTCCTCGGCGAGCTCGACCAGGCCGACGACGGCGTGCGCAACGAGCTGACCGGCACCGCGGCCGCCGCCCGGCAGTCCGCGGTCACCTTCGCCGGCATCAACGCCGTGGTGCTGGTGCTCGCCCTGCTGATCGGGGCCACGGTCGTCGGCCTCATCGCCCGGCAGATGATCCGCTCGCTGCGCACCCTGCGCCGCGGCGCGCTCGAGGTCGCCGACGCCCGGCTGCCCGACGCGGTCGCCCGGATGCGCCAGGGCTCGGTGCCCGACACCGACATCGTCCCGGTGGCGGTGGACACCCGCGAGGAGATCGGCCAGGTCGCCAGGGCGTTCGACGCCGTGCACGCCCAGGCGGTCCGGCTCGCCGCCGAGCAGGCCACCCTGCAGTCCAACGTCAACGCGATGTTCGTGAACCTGTCGCGGCGCTCGCAGACGCTGGTCGACCGCCAGCTCAAGCTCATCGAGGAGCTGGAGGCCGGCGAGGAGGACCCCGACCAGCTGTCCAACCTCTTCCGCCTCGACCACCTGGCCACCCGCATGCGGCGCAACAGCGAGAACCTGCTGGTCCTCGCGGGCACCGACCTGGGGCAGCGGTCCGCCCGGCCGGTGCCGGCGATCGAGGTGCTGCAGGCCGCGGTGTCGGAGGTGGAGCAGTACCGGCGGGTGGTCGTGCAGTCCACGCCCGACCTGGCCATCACCGGCCGGGTCAGCAACGACCTGCAGCACCTGCTGGCCGAGCTGCTGGAGAACGCCACCAACTTCTCCCCGCCCGAGTCCCGCGTCGTGATGACCAGCAGCCGCACCGCCGACGGCGCCCTTCTCGTGGAGATCACCGACGAGGGCGTGGGCATGTCCCCCGCGGAGCTGGCCCAGCTCAACGACCAGCTGCGCAAGTCCTCCGACGCCACGGTCGAGGCGTCGCGGCGGATGGGCCTGTTCGTGGTCGGCAGGCTGGCCGCCCGGCACGGCATCGACGTGGGGCTGTTCGCCGGCTCGTCGGTCGGCGGCGGCAACCCGGCCGAGCGCGGGTCGGCCAAGGCGGGCTCCGGGCTCACCGCGCGGGTGTGGCTGCCGCGCCAGCACATCGCCGAGCGCCACGGCGCCGCGCCGCAGCCCGCCCCGCCGTCGCTGCCGCAGCGGATCGGCGGCCAGCGCGACGACGGGCAGTTCCCGCGCGGCGGCGCGGGCCAGGGCCCCGGGCGCAACGGGGGCGCGGGCTCCGGGACGGGCGGTGCCGGCGTCCGACCGGGCCAGTCGCACCCCGCGGCGCCGACGCAGCCGACCGGGCCGCTGGGCGGTGCGCTGCCGGTGCGCTCGCCGCGTCCGGCGGCCGCCCGCAACGAGGCGCCCGAGCCGTTCCGCGACGCGTTCACCGAGCCGGAGTCCCGGCCCCGGCCCGCGCCGGCGCAGCGCACGGCGCCGCAGGTCGAGTCCGTCCCGCAGGCGCCGGGCGTGCCCGCTCCGCGCCCGGAGCGGCCGTCCCCGGTCGAACGCCCGGTGGTGGAGGCCGTGGCGGTGGACCTGCCGCCCTCGCAGAGCGACTCGGCCACGCTGTTCGCGGCGCAGACCCCGCCCGCCCCGCTGCCCGACCCGTTCGCGGCCGAGCGCCCGCGGGATCCGTTCGCGCAGCCGGACCCGCAGGCGAGCGCCCCGCTGACCGCGCCGCCCAGCCCGCAGCCCAGCCCGCTGCCGACGCCGCAGGCCTCCGTCGACGTCCCGTCGGGGTGGTTCCGGGTCGTCCCGCCGGCCGTCGAGCGCGCCGCGGCGGCGGCCGCCTCGGCGGAGCCGGCCGGCCGCGCGGCGCCGCTGTGGGAGGAGCCCGGTCGCGACCGGACCGAGCACAGCCGCGAGCCCGTCGGCGACACCGCGGGCAGCCGGTCGGGCGGGGTCTGGGAGCAGCCCGCGCCCCGGCCCGCGCCCGCGATGGCCCAGGGCAGGTCCTGGCCGGAAGCGGGGGAGCCCGGCGGTCGCGGGTCGCGCCCGGGCGACGCCCTCCCGGAGCGCCGCGGCGGTGCGGCACCGCCGCCCCGCCCGCCGTCCCCCGCGCCCCACGGGTCCGGACCCGGCGGGTCGGACCCGTCGTGGGGCTACCCCGGCCGGCAGCAGCCGCCGACCTGGCCGCCGCGGGAGCCGGGGCTGCCCGAGCAGCGCTGGCCGGAGGAGCAGAGCAGGCCCGACGACCAGCGCAGGCCCGGAGACCAGCGCAGGCCCGATGAGCAGCGCGAGTCCGACTTCGCCACCGCGGCGGACCAGGGCTGGCGGGCGGCGGAGGCGGTACGCGGGCAGAGCGCGCCGCCCGAGGTGACGGCGGCCGGGCTGCCCCGGCGCACGCCGCTGGCCCGGCTGGTGCCCGGCAGTGCGGCGACCACCGACACCACGGCCCCGGTGGCGCAGCGGCGCGACGCCGAAGCGGTCCGCGGCCGGCTGGCCAGCTACCAGCGCGGGGTCCGGTCGGGCCGGGAGAGCCGCGAGCGCTCCGCGGAGGGCGAGCAGCCCGCGGCGCCGCCCGAGGAGTAGGGGCGCGCAGCGCGGACGAAGGGGCGGGTGCCGCGGGCACCCCGCCCCTTCCCCCGCGGGCCAATGGTCCGTTCGCGCCCCGCTGCGGCCCGACTACTCGGCGCAGCAGCTCCGGGTAGGGCTGACCCGAACGTCGTACCGCTCACCAGATCGCCCGGGCTGACGCACCCGAACGGTCCATGACAGTGTGATCGTTCGTCGGCAGGATCTGCGCGTGGCTGAATCCGACCGGCCCGCGGAGCCCGCGGCCGCTCCTGGCCAGTCCTCCCCGAGCTCCCCGGCCGCGCCGGCCACCCCGTCCGGTGCCGCGCCCCGCCCCGACGGCCGGCGCTTCGACACCGTGCTGCGCGGGTACGACCGCGCCCAGGTCGACACCCACCTGGCCCGGCTCGCCGAGGAGAACTCGGCGCTGCGCCGCTGGGCCGCCGAGGCCGACCGCCGTCGGCAGACCGCCGAGCAGCACGCCGCGGCCGCCGAGAGCGAGTTCCGCGCGCTGCAGTCCCGGCGCCAGGGTGACGGGGGCGCGGAGGAGAGCGTCGGGTTCCGCGCCGAGAAGCTGCTGCGCCTGGCCGAGCAGGAGGCCGCCGACCTGCGCGCCGCGGCGGCCAGGGAGGCCGCCACCGTCGTCGAGCAGGCCAGGGCGCAGGCCGAGAAGCACCGCCACGAGGCCGAGCAGTCGCTCGTCCAGCGCTCGACCCGGCTCGACGAGCAGGTGAGCCGGCGCTCGGCCGAGCTGCAGGAGCGCGAGCGGCAGATCGCCGAGCAGTCGGCCGCGGCCCGCGGCGAGGCCGAGTCGCTGCATTCCGCCGCCCGCCGCGCCGCCGACGAGCTGCGCAAGCAGGCCGAGTCGGCTGCCGAGACGGTGCGCCTGCGCGCCGCGCAGGACGCCCAGCGCTTGCGCGAGCAGGCCCAGCAGGACGTGGCCCGGCTCGCCACGGTCCAGCAGGACGTGCGCACCGAGCTCACCCGGCTCGCCGACGCGCTCGCGGACGGCATGCGGACCGACGGCGAGCCCGGCGATACCGAGCGGCCCGCCGACGACCGGCCCGGTCGGCGCCGGCACCCGGCCGGGGCCGCCGGCGGCTGAACGCCGCCCACGTGTGCGGGCTGTGACGCCGGCTGGTCCTCCCGATACCCCCGCACGGCGTGTCGTCCGGTGAGCCGGGGGGCGGAGTGACGCATGGTCACGTGCAGTACCGTCGCGACAACTCCGAGTCAGCGACAGGTGAGCGATGCAGCCCGTTCCGGTCCCGGCCCCGGCCCCCGCCGGGGTCGGCAGCCCGTTCCTCAACATCGCCGTCTTCGGCGTCTTCGTGCTCGTCACGCTGGTCGTGGTGTTCCGGGTCAGCCGGAACAACAAGACCGCGTCGGACTACTACGCCGCAGGCCGCGGCTTCACCGGTCCGCAGAACGGCGTGGCGATCGCCGGGGACTACCTGTCCGCGGCGTCGTTCCTGGGTATCGCGGGAGCGATCGCGGTCAACGGCTACGACGGGTTCCTCTACTCGGTGGGTTTCCTGGTCGCCTGGCTGGTGGCCCTGCTGCTGGTGGCCGAGCTGTTGCGCAACACCGGCAAGTTCACGATGGGCGACGTGCTGGCGTTCCGGATGCGCCGGCGCCCGGTGCGGGCGGCCGCGGCGACCTCGACGCTGGTGGTGTCGTTCTTCTACCTGCTGGCCCAGATGGCCGGGGCCGGGGCGCTGGTGGCGCTGCTGCTGCAGATCCCCAACGACGACCCGATCGGGCAGAGCGTGGCCATCGCCGCGGTCGGCCTCGTCATGATCGTGTACGTGCTGGTGGGCGGCATGAAGGGCACCACCTGGGTGCAGATCATCAAGGCGGTGCTGCTGCTGGTGGGCGCGGGCGTGCTGACCACCTGGGTGCTGGGCTACTTCGGGTTCAACCTGTCCGCCCTGCTGGAGCGGGCGGTGCAGCGCAACCCCGAGGTGCTGCGCCCCGGCGCCACCGAGGCGGTGGCGCTGGGGGAGCGGCTGCTCGTGCCCGGCCTGCAGTACGGCGAGGACACCCTGTCGAAGGTCGACTTCCTGTCGCTGGGCCTCGCCCTGGTGCTGGGCACCGCCGGGCTGCCGCACATCCTGATGCGGTTCTACACCGTGCCCAACGCCCGCGAGGCCCGCCGCTCGGTGGTCTGGGCGATCTGGTTGATCGGTGTGTTCTACCTGTTCACCCTGGTCCTGGGCTACGGCGCGGCGGCGCTGGTGCCCGGCGGGGTCCAACGCATCATCGACGCGCCGGGCGGCAGCAACTCGGCGGTCCCGCTGCTGGCCCACCAGCTCGGCGGGGAGCTGATGCTGGGGCTGATCGCGGCCGTCGCGTTCGCCACGATCCTGGCCGTGGTGGCCGGGCTGACGATCACCGCGTCGGCGTCGTTCGCCCACGACGTCTACGCCAACGTGCTGCGCCGCGGCGCGGCCTCGCCCGACTCCGAGGTCCAGGTCGCCCGGACCACCGCGCTCGTGGTGGGGATCGTCGCGGTCGCGGCCGGGATCCTGGCCCGCAACCAGAACGTGGCCTTCCTGGTCGGGCTGGCCTTCGCGGTGGCCGCGTCGGCGAACCTGCCGACGCTGGTCTACTCGCTGTTCTGGAAGCGGTTCACCACGACCGGGGCGCTGTGGAGCATCTACGGCGGGCTGATCTCGTGCGTGGCGCTGATCGTGCTCTCGCCCGCGGTCTCCGGGCAGCCCACGTCGATGATCAAGGGCGCGGACTTCGACGTCTTCCCGCTGGCGAACCCCGGGCTGGTCTCGATCCCGCTGTCGTTCCTGCTCGGCGCGGCGGGCACGCTGTTCGGCCCGGCGGAGCCCGGCGGCCGGCGGCGCGCCGCGATGATGGAGGTGCGGGCGCTCACCGGCGCCGGGGCCGAACGGCCCGACGGGCGACCGGCGCGTCGGGCGCACTGATCCATCCGCGATGCGGGACCGGGGACGTGCGGCCACCGCGCCGCGCCGATGCGGCGTCCGCCCTGATCAGACGGTCTCACGCGGTGTCCCACGAGAGCTACATGGAGCTAACGTTACTGCGCCGTTCGCGTGATCCGCCTGCCCGGGTGGTTGGGCCGATCCGGCGAATCCTGTGGTGGGGCTGCGACTTTGCGTCAGCTGGACTGGACAGCGCGGGTCACCCGGGGCTGTACTTCATCCGGCTTGGCACGCCTCGAGCCGCTCCCCCGTTCAGTCGTATCGCGTACCGCCGTTCGTCCTCAGCGCAGACCACTGCGCAGCTCCCCAGGCGCAGGGCGACCGGGCGCAGGCGAGAGAGAAATGGTGCAGAGCACGATGTGGCAGGCACTGCTCGCTCAGCTCCCCCGTGGCTACACCCTCGACGAAGAGGACTGGCAGCGGCGCCACCGCCTGCTGCTGTGGGTGCTGGCGCTGCACATCCCCGGACTGGCGCTCTTCGACCTGGTGATGCAGGGCGGTCTGCTGACCCTCGTGGGCGCCCTCTCGGTCCCGCTGCTGTGCCTGGTCGTCGGCCGGTTCATCGGGAAGTACCGGCGCACGGCCTCGGTCGTGGTGACCGCCGGGCTGTCCTACAGCTCGGCCGCCCTGGTGGTGATCACCAAGGGCAGCATCGAGGCGCACTTCCACTTCTTCATCATCATCGGCTTCATCGCGCTCTACCAGGACTGGGCGCCGTTCCTGTTCAACATCCTGTTCACGATCCTCAGCCACGGGCTGGGGTCGATCTTCACCCAGAGCCTGATCTTCTCCCACCTGGCCGGGCAGACCAACCCGTGGATGTGGTCGCTGATCCACGGCGTCGCCGTGCTGCTGGCCTGCGTGGGCATGATGCTGTTCTGGCGGATCACCGAGGAGTCCCAGCAGCAGAAGGAAGCCCTGCAGCAGCGGCTGGCCGAGGCCGAGATCGGCCGCCGCCAGTTCGCCTCGGACATGCTGGTCAACCTGGCCCGCCGCAATCAGGGCATGGTCTACCGGCAGCTGGACATCATCAACCAGCTCGAGGAGTCCGAGCAGGACCCCGACGCGCTGGCCGAGCTGTTCAAGCTCGACCACCTGGCCACCCGGGTGCGGCGCAACGCCGAGAGCCTGCTGGTGCTCTCCGGTGAGCAGCCCGCCCGCGTCTGGAGCGAGCCGATCCCCCTGCGCGACGTCGTGCGCGCCGCCATCGCCGAGACCGAGGACCTCGACCGCGTGGTCTTCCTGGTCGGCGACGAGCCCGCGGTGACCGGCAGCGCCGTCACCGACCTCACCCACCTGCTGGCCGAGCTGACCGAGAACGCCGTGCGGTTCTCCCCGCCGGACAGCTCGGTGACCATCCGCGCCCGCCCCGACCCCCGCGGGTCCGGCGCGCAGCTGCTGACCGTGGAGGACTGGGGCGTCGGCATGCCCTCCGAGCAGCTCGAGGCGACCAACCAGCTGCTGGCCGACCCGCCGGAGATCGACCTGTCGGTCTCCAAGCGGCTGGGCTTCCACGTCGTGGCGCGCCTCGCCGCCCGCCACGACATCAGCGTGACCCTCTACGCCACCCCCGGCTCGGGCATCACGGCGGCGATCTCGCTGCCCGCCTCGCTGTTCGAGGCGAGCGGGCGCCCCTCGGCGCCCTCCGCGCCGCCCCCCGTCGTCGCGCCGCCCGCCGTCAACGGGCTGGCCGACCCGGAGCGGGTGCGCAGGCGGATCGCGCCGGCCCAGCGCGGCCTGAGCGCGGTCGCCGGCGGCCCGGGCAGCGGCCCCGACGAGACCACGCGCCTGCACGCTGTGCCGGTGGCCACGGCCGATCCGGCACCCGCTCCGGCGGCCCCCCGCCCGGCGCCCGCCGCCCGGGTCGAGCCCCGCGTGGAACCGCGGGTCGAACCGCCGCGGGAGCAGCCGGTGCCGGGCGCGGAGAGCCCCACGGTCGCCGCCCGCGTCCTCGGGACCGACGACGACCCGTTCCAGCAGACGGGTTGGTGGGGCGACGGCCAGACCGGCTCGGACGCCCCGGCGGCCCCGCTGCCCGCGCGGCCGTCGCCGTCCCCGCGCCCGGCCGCGGCCAACGGGAACGGGGTCGGCAACGGCAACGGCAACGGCCACGCCGCCCTGCGCCCGACCGCCGAGCTGCGGGTGGTGCCGGCCCCGCGCGACGAGCCCGCCGCCGAGTCGACCCCGGCCGAGGCCGAGGGCATCGCGCCCGACCGCGGCGAGACCGCGGGCGAGGCCGCGCCGTTCACCCTGCGCCGCCGCGTCCCGCAGGCCCACCTCACGCCGGAGCTGCGCCAGCCGACGACGACCCAGCCCGCGCCGCCCGCCGTCCCGGCGGCGAGCGCGGCGAGCGCCCTGTCGCGCTACCAGGCCAGCCGGCAGGCGGCCCGCGACGTGGTCGACGGCGACTCCGACGGCGGCGGTCGGGGTGCGGGATGGTGAGCGGCGGGCTCGACGGGCAGATGGACTGGCTGCTGGTGGACTTCGCCCGGGACACGCCCGGCGTCATGCGCGCCATCGTGGTCTCGGCCGACGGGCTGCGCCTGGCCACCTCGCCGGGCACCGACGCCGCGCTCGCCGACCGGCTCTCCGCGGCCTCGTCCGGGCTGGTCAGCCTGGCCAGGGGCACCGCGCACCTGCTGGAGGCGGGTCCGGTGACCCAGACGATCCTGGAGATGGCCGGCGGCTACCTGTTCGTCACCGCGATCAGCTACGGCGCCACCCTCGCCGTGCAGGCCGACCGGCGCTGCGACCTCGGCATCGTGGCCTACGAGATGACCATGCTGGCGGCGCGGGTCGAGCACGCGCTGACCCCGGCGCCGCGCGGCGACGCCCGGGCGGACGTGACGGGCGGTGCGAAGGGGTGGTGATGGGCCACGATCCCGGGGCGTCCTCCCGGCCGGCGAGCTCGGCCGGGCGGGTCGTCCCCGTCTTCGCGGTGACCGGCGGCCGGACCCGATCCACGGGGACCGACCTGCCCATCGAATCGCTGGTCACGCTCACCAGGCAGGCATCGCTCGGCGGTGACCTGCAGATGGAGTACCGGATCATCGTCCAGCTCGCGGCGCGCCCGGTGTCACTCGTCGAGATCGGCGCCGCGCTGCGCGTGCCGGTCGGCGTGGCCCGGGTGCTCGTGAGCGACCTGGCCGAAGCCGGATACCTCGAGGTGCACGCTCCGCAGGCCGCGGCCGACGGAACGGGCGGCGGCCCCGCGCCGGAGATCCTCGAGCGACTGCTGGAGGGACTTCGTGCACGCTGAGAGCCGGCCCGTACCGCTCAAGATCGTCATCGCCGGTGGGTTCGGCGTCGGCAAGACCACCATGGTGCGCACGCTGTCGGAGATCCCGCCGCTGCTCACCGAGGAGGCGATGACGACGGCCTCGCTGGGCATCGACGACAACGACTCCGTCCCGGACAAGACGACCACCACGGTCGCCATGGACTTCGGCCGGATCACCGTCGACGAGTCGCTGATCCTCTACCTGTTCGGCACCCCGGGCCAGGACCGGTTCTGGTTCATGTGGGACGAGCTGGCCCGCGGCGCCGTCGGCGCCGTCGTGCTGGTCGACCTGCGCCGCATCGACGAGTGCTTCGCCGCCGTGGACTACTTCGAGAACCGCAGGCTGCCGTTCGTGGTGGCCATCAACGGCTTCCCGCACTCCTCGGCGTTCAGCCCGGACGCGGTGCGCGAGGCACTGGCGATCAGCCGCGACACCCCGGTCGTGCACATGGACGCCCGCCGGGCCGACTCGTGCACCGAGACCCTGATCGTGCTGGTGCAGCACGCGCTGTCGCGCACGAGCGTGCAGGCCAGCTGACCGGCAGCCGCGCGCCGACCGCGCCGTGCGAGACTCCGCCCGGCCCGGGACGTCGACCCGGGAGGGACGAGGTCGGATGCGCGCCGTCGATCCGGCCGCGCTCGCTCCGCAGCAGCGCCACCGGCTGCTCGCCGGGCTGGCGCGGCCGCACACCGTCGCGGTGATCAGCACCGCCGACGCCGACGGCGCCCCGCTCGTCGCGCCGCTCGGGTACTGCCTGCCGATGCGCGGGCAGCGGGCGACGGTCGGGATCACCCTGGCCGCGGTGCGCGACGCCGGCGGCGAGCCCGAGCACGTGCGGGCGGCCGCCCTGGCCCGCGGCGAGCTGGTCGCCCACCTGACCAGCACCGACCTGGCCGGGCACCTGGTCGCGCTGGCCGCCGCCGAGCGCGACGCCACGGGCGCCGTGCGCTGGACGGCGGTCCAGTCGCACCGCGTCGGGGTGCCGTCGCTGGCCACCGGGCGGGCCCGGCTGGAGTGCCGGGTCCACGGACCGACCGGACCGCCCGGCGCCCCCGGCGCGCCCGCGGTCCGCACCTCGGCGCCGGCGGCCTCCACCTCGCCGACCGACTACGTGCTGCTCGCCGAGGTGGTCTGCGTCGTCGCCGAGGACGACGAGCTGGCCGCGATGGGCGAGCTCGCGCCGGTGGCGCCGCGCGCCCGCCCGGTCCCGGGCACGGTGTTCCCCTGGTTCCTCGGCCCGACCGACGGGTCCGTCGTCGACGGCGGCGCCGCCATGCCGGGGCGGGCCGGTGCCGGGCCGCTGGTCATCGACGGCTCGACCGGGCCGCCGACCGGGGACGGCCCGGTCACCAGGCGCTGAGCGTGCGGCCGCGGACCACCGCGGGGCGGGGCCGTGGGGGCACCGGGAGCACGGTCTGCTCGATCAGCCCGCGCGGCAGCAGCGACTGCTGGGCCAGCACCACGGGGGTCAGCTCGGCGGCCGTGGCCGGCCCGGCCACCAGGTGGCCCTGCACGAAGTCGCAGCCCAGCCTGCGCAGCTCCAGCAGCTGCCCGGTGCGCTCGACGCCGTCGGCCACGCTGCGCAGCCCGAGGTGGTGGGTCAGGGCCAGCACGCCGCGCAGCAACCGGCAGCGCCCGCCGTCGTGGTCGACGTCGGCGACGAGGTCGCTGTCGATCCGCACCGTGTCCAGCGGCGCGCCGGACAGCCAGGCCAGCGTGGCGTAGCCCGAGCCGAGCCCGCCCAGCCCGAGGCGCACCCCGAGGTGGCGCAGCCGGTGCAGGGAGTCCAGCGCCGCGGCCGACCGCTCGGGCAGCGCCCCGTCGTCGATCTCCAGCGTGAGCTGGCCGGGGGCCAGCCGGTAGCGGGCCAGGACGCGGTCGACCCTGGTCGGCAGCGTGGTGTCGGCCAGCTCGCCGACTCCCACGGTGACCACGATCCGCAACCGGTGGTGACCCAGCTGGTCGCTCCAGCGGGCCAGCTGGTGGCAGGACTGCTCCAGCAGGACCGCGGTCAGCGGCGGGGACGGGTGCAGCAGCGGCCCCACCGGCACCGCGCCCACCGCCTCCGACCAGCGCGGCACCGCCTCCAGGGCGACGATGCGGCCGTCCAGGGTGGACACGACCGGGCGGAAGACCGTGCGGACCGCGCCCAGCTCGATGGCCGCGGTCAGCGCCCGCTGCGCCGGCGGTTCGGCCCGGCGCGGCTGGTCGTGCACGGTGGGCGAGTGGATCTGCACACCGTCCTTGCCCGAGGTCTTGACCGCGTACATGGCCACGTCGGCGCGGTGGATGAGGGCGGGCGCCTGGTCGGCGCCCGCGCCCGGGTCGGCCATGGCCACCCCGATGCTCGCCGACACCGCCAGCTCCCGCCCACCCAGGACGAACGGCCTGCGCAGCGAGGCCAGCAGCGTGCGGGCCACCACGGCGGGGTCGCTGCCCTGCTCGGTCAGCACGGCGAACTCGTCGCCGCCCAGGCGGGCCAGGGTGTCGGTGGCCCGGATCGCGCCGCGCATCCGCCGGGCCACCGCCACCAGCAGCTCGTCGCCCGCCGCGTGCCCGAGGGTGTCGTTGACCGCCTTGAAGCCGTCGAGGTCGACGAAGACCACCGCCACCCGCCGCGGCTCGCGGGTCGCCAGCTCCAGCGCGTGCCCGAGCCGGTCAAGGAACAGGGTCCGGTTGGCCAGGCCGGTGAGCGCGTCGTGGAAGGCGAGGCGGTGCAGCTCGGCCTCGCGCTGGGCGATGGCGCGGGCGTGCCGGTGGTTGACCCGCAGCACGCAGTACTGGCGCAGCAGCACCAGCGCGACCAGCAGCGCCGTCAGCGCCGTCCCCACGGCGTCGAGCCCACGTCCGCGGGTGGCGTACTGCACGGCGGCCGCCCCGGCTACCGCCAGTAGCGGCAGGTAGGGCAGCAGCCCGGGGCGCCGCGGTCGCGGCTCCTCGGCGTCGGGCGCCGCGGCCGGACCGGCCGGCTCGACCACGCCGGCCATCCCCACCGTCGCCCCGGCCGTGGTGAGCAGGCAGAACGCCGCCCACCAGCCCCAGCCGGCCATGGTGAGCGCGCCGTGGTGCCCGCTGCCGCGCAGCAGCGCAACCGCGACGTCGGAGGCCGCCATGGCCAGCACCGCCGCGCCCAGCAGCGCCCAGCGCCATGGCAGGCGCCGGTCCTGGGCGACGGTCAGCACCACCACGGTCAGCAGGACCGCGTCGCCGACCGGGCGGGCCAGCCACAGCGCCACCGCGACCGGTGAACCGGCCACCAGCCCGCCGACCGCCGAGTCGACCACCACCGTCCAGGTGACCAGGGCCAGCGCGCAGCCCACGGTGAGCGCGTCGACGACGCGGCGCGACAGCGTCCGGTCCTGCGACCGGGGCGCCAGCAGGCACACCGCCACCAGCGCCACGACCGGGAACGCCAGCCCCACCACGTCGGCGGGGGTCGGCCCGCCGCCCGCCGCGGGCGGGGCGCCGGTGAGCACCCCGGTGGTGGCCGCCGCGCCCAGGTGCGCCGCGCCCCACGACCAGCTGGCCACGGCCAGCGTGCTCCAGCCCGCCCTGGCCCCGCCCGACGCCCGGCGCGAGGCCCGCAGGCAGCCCAGGCCCGAGCAGGCCGCGAACGCGACCGTGCCCAGCTCGGCCGCCCACATCGCCAGCGGCCCGCTCGAGGCCGTCGTCAGGCCGGCCAGCAGCACGAACGCGGTGGCGCGGCGCAGCGCGACGGCGGCCACCGTCCGCCGTGACCAGCCGGCGGTAGTGGCGGGCCGGTAGTGCCCACCTGCCGGCATGTTGAGCTCCCGTCCCCGGTCGGGAACCGGTCCGGCCCGGCTCCTCGTAACGCAAACGAGCCCGTCGGCGTTACGGCACGCCCGATCCGGTGGCAATTCGGCCGAGCTCCGTGGTCGTTCCGGGTGCCCGACGCGGCGCGGGTCGGCGGAGGGCGGCACGTAGCATGGTCGGTGAGATGTCAACGGATGCGGGGGAGTCGGCCCGGGTACCGACCGAGGCGCTGCGGCGCCGGACGTTCGCGGTGATCAGCCACCCGGACGCGGGCAAGTCGACGCTGACCGAGGCGCTCGCGCTGTACGCGGAGCGGATCGACCAGGCGGGCGCCGTGCACGGCAAGGCGGGCAGGCGCGGGGTCACCTCGGACTGGATGGAGATGGAGCGCAAGCGCGGCATCTCCATCACCTCCGCGGTGCTGCAGTTCTCCTACCGCGACCACGTGGTCAACCTGCTCGACACCCCCGGTCACGGCGACTTCTCCGAGGACACCTACCGGGTGCTCGCCGCCGTCGACGCCGCGGTCATGCTGCTCGACGCGGCCAAGGGCCTCGAGCCGCAGACGCTGAAGCTGTTCGACGTCTGCCGCGCGCGCGGCATCCCGGTGCTGACCTTCGTCAACAAGTGGGACCGGCCCGGCCGGGAGGCGCTCGAGCTGCTCGACGAGGTCGAGCAGACCATCGGGCTGCGGCCGATGCCGCTGACCTGGCCGCTGGGCATCGCCGGGCACCTGCGCGGGCTGATCGAGTGCGCGACCGGCGAGTTCAGCCGGTTCACCCGCACGGCGGGCGGAGCGACCCGGGCCGCGGTGGAGGTCGTGCCGGCCGCCGAGATCGCCGCCGCGGAGCCGGAGTTCTGGTCCGCCGCGCAGGACGAGCTGGCCCTGCTCACCGAGATCGGCGCCGGGTTCGACGAGAAGGCCTTCCTGGCCGGCACGGCGACCCCGGTGCTGTTCGGCGCCGCGCTGACCGGCGTCGGCGTGGCCCGGCTGCTCGACGCGCTGGTCGACCTGGCGCCCGCCCCCGAGGCCCGCGACGACGCCACGGGCACCCCGCGCCCGCTGCAGGCGCCGATGTCCGGGCTGGTGTTCAAGGTGCAGGCCGGCATGGACCGCTCCCACCGCGACCGGATGGCGTTCGTGCGGATCTGCTCGGGCCGGTTCGAGCGCGGCATGGTGCTCACCCACGCCGGCACCGGCCGCCCGTTCGCCACCAAGTACGCCCAGGCCGTCTTCGGCCAGCAGCGCACCACCGTCGAGGAGGCCTTCCCCGGCGACATCGTCGGGCTGGTGAACGCCGGTGCGCTGCGTCCCGGCGACACCCTCTACGCCGCCGACCCGGTCGAGTTCCCGGCGATCCCCAGCTTCGCCCCCGAGCACTTCGCCGCGGTCCGCGGCGCCGACGCCGGGTCGTTCAAGCAGTTCCGCCGGGGCATCGACCAGCTCGACAGCGAGGGCGTCATCCAGGTGCTGGTCTCCGACCTGCGCGGCGACCAGGCCCCGGTGCTGGCCGCGGTCGGGCCGCTGCAGTTCGAGGTCGTGCTCGACCGCCTGGAGAACGAGTTCCGCGCCCCCGCCCGCCTCGAGCACCTGGACTTCACGGTGGCCCGGCGCACCGACCAGGCCGGCGCCGAGCTGCTGCACGGGCAGAGCGACGTCGAGGTGCTCACTCGCCGCTCCGACGGGGTGCTGCTGGCGGTGTTCAGCACGAAGTGGCGGCTGGAGAACATCCGCCGCAAGTTCCCCGACGCCACCCTGGACCCGCTGCCCGCGGGGTCGGTGGCGCGCTGAGCCCGGTTCAGCCGCCCGCCATCGCCCCCACCACCAGGAACGGCTCCTCGCCCCGCGCCACCGCGGCGGGCAGCGGGTCGCCCGCCGGCTCGTGGGACAGGTCGCGCCCGCAGGCGAAGAACCGCACGAACGCCCGGCGCTTCCCGGTGCCGTGGTCGCGGACGGTGCCGCGCAGCGCCGGGTAGCGCGCCTCCAGGGCGTCCAGCACGGAGCGCTGGGTCACCGGACCGGCCACGGCCAGCGCCACCTCGCCGTTCACCCGCGCCAGCCTGCGCAGGTGCTCGGGGAGCTTGACCCGCACGGTGTGCTCCCGCTGTGCCGACGGTTCGCTCGCGAGCTCGCTCACGGCAGCGTCTGCACCTCCACCGACAGCACGGCGGGCAGGTCGCGCACGATCGCCGACCAGCTGTCCCCGCCGTCGGGGGAGCAGTAGACCTGCCCGCCGGTGGTGCCGAAGTAGACGCCGCAGTCGTCGAGGGTGTCGACGGCCATGGCGTCGCGCAGCACGTTGACGTAGCAGTGCTGCTGGGGCAGGCCCTCGGTGAGCGGCTCCCACTCGCCGCCGCCCGTGCGGCTGCGGTAGACGCGCAGCCTGCCTTCCGGCGGGACGTGCAGCGAGTCGCTGGTGATCGGCACGACGTAGACGGTGTCGGGCTCGTGGGCGTGCACGTCGATCGGGAAGCCGAAGTCCGATGGCAGGCCCTCGCCGATGTCGTACCAGCTGTCGCCGCCGTCGTCGGTGCGCATGACGTCCCAGTGCTTCTGCATGTAGAGGGTGTCGGGCCGCGACGGGTGCATGGCGAGGTTGTGCACGCAGTGGCCGACCTCGGCGTCGGAGTCCGGGATGCCATCGGACTGCAGTCCCCGGTTGGTCGCCTGCCAGGTCTTGCCGCCGTCCTCGGTGCGGAACACACCCGCGGCGGAGATGGCCACGTGCATGCGGGTCGGGTCGCGCGGGTCGGGCACGATCGTGTGCAGGCACATGCCCCCGGCGCCCGGCTGCCACTGCGGGCCGGAGCCGTGCTCGCGCAGGCCCGCCAGCTCCTGCCAGGTGGCGCCGCCGTCGACGGAGCGGAACAGCGCCGCGTCCTCGACCCCGGCCAGCACGGTGTCGGGGTCGGTCGCCGAGGGCGCGAAGTGCCACACCCGGGCGAACTCCCACGGGTGCGGGGTGCCGTCGTACCACTGGTGGGTGCCGGGCACGCCGGCGTAGGCGAACTCGTTGCCCACCGGCTCCCAGCTGCGCCCGCCGTCGTCGGAGCGCTGGATCACCTGCCCGAACCACCCGCCCGACGGCGCGGCGTAGACCCGCCGCGGGTCGGCGGGGGAGCCGGCGAGGTGGTAGACCTCCCAGCCGCCGAAGTGCGGCCCGTCGACCACCCAGTCCCTGCGCGCGCCGTCCGCGGTGAGGACGAACGCACCCTTGCGCGTGCCCACGAGTACCCGAACCGAGCTCATCCCCGCTCCTCCCGTGCCGGACGACCGCTGGCCACCGAACGTGGGCAGCGGCCGGCACCGATGGTTGGACCCCCGCCGGGCCGCGAACTCATCGCTCGGCGGAGCGGGGCCCACCCAACACCCGGTCGAGCAGCTCGTCCAGAGCGTCCTGGGCGCCGGCGAGCGCGGCGGCGGGGTCGTCGGCGCGGGCGACGAGCAGCGCGGTCTCGTTCGCCGAGGCGAGCAGCGCGTGCGCGAAGACGTCGACGTGCCCGCGGTCGAGGACGCCCTGCTCCGCGGCCGCGGCGAGCGCCCGGCGCAGATCGCCCAGGAACGTCGCCTCGTCGCGCTCGCGCCAGCGCTGCCAGCCGAGCACAGTGGGCGCGTCGATGAGCATGATCTGCTGCACCACCGGGTCGACGGCCAGCCGCACCCAGGCCGTGCAGCCGGCCCGGACGAGCCCCGCCGGCGTGCCCACCCCGACGGCCGCGCGGCGCAACGCCGCCTCGATCCGCGCGTCCAACCCGCCCAGGACCGCCTCGAACAGCGCGTCCTTTCCGGGGAAGTGGTGGTAGAGGGCGCCCTTGCTGACCCCCGACGCGCGCATCACCGCCTCGATGGAGGTGGCCTCGTAGCCGTCGGCGGCGAACAGGTCGGTGGCCACCGCGACGATGTGCTCGCGGGTGGCCCGGCCGCGGGTGGCGTTCCGGTTCACGGTCTCCTTCTCCGTTGACAAACAGACCGACCGTCGGTCTACTCAGTGACAGACCGGCGGTCGGTCTTTCGTAGGCTATCGGGAGGCACGGGATGGCACTCGCACGGCAGGACGACCGGTTCGCCGACTTCGACCGCCACCGGCGCGTGGTCGACACGGCGTCGGGCCCGGCGGGCTACGTCGACGTCGGCGACGGGCCCGTGGCGCTCTTCGTCCACGGGGTCGGGACCAGCAGCCACCTCTGGCGCCGGGTCATCGACCTGGTCGACGCGCACCGCCGCTGCATCGCCGTCGACCTGCCGGCGCACGGGTCCACCCCGGTGGCGCCGGACCAGGACCTCTCGCTCGGGGCGCTGGCGCGGTTCGTCGCCGACGTCCGCACCGCGCTCGACCTGGGGGAGGTCGACCTGGTCGCCAACGACACCGGGGGAGCGGTGGCCCAGATCGTCGCGGCGCGCGACCCGGCCCGGCTGCGCAGCCTGACGCTGACCGACTGCGACACCCACGACCGGGTCCCGCCGAAGGCCTTCCTGCCCTCGGTGCTGGCGGCCAGGGCGGGACTGCTGGCCCCGGCCCTGCGCAGGCTGGCGCGCGACCCCGACCGCGCCCGGCGGCGGATGTTCGGCTCCGGCTACCAGGACCCGGACCGGCTCGGCGACGACCTGCTCCGGGAGTGGATCCGGCCGCTGGCCACCGCGGAGTCGGCCCGCCGCTACCAGAGCCTCATCGCCGCCCTGCGCCCGGACGACCTGCTGGCCGTCGAACCGCAGCTGGCCCGGCTGCAGGTCCCGACGCTGATCGTGTGGGGGACCGACGACGCGTTCTTCCCGCTCACCGACGCCTACTGGCTGCGCGACACGATCCCCGGGGCGGGCGAGGTGGTGGAGCTGGCCGGGGCTCGGCTCTTCTTCCCCGACGAGCGGGCCGATGAGCTCGCCGAGCCCTTGCTGCGGCACTGGGCCGCGACCGCGCCGACGGTCTCCTGAGCCGGTCAGACCGCCCAGCGCGTCAGGGCGTCCGGGGCGAGCACGGCGCCGATGCCGGGCGCGGACGGCACGGCCACGCAGCCGTCGGCGTCGATCCGCACCGGCTCGGCGAGCATGAAGTCGCGCCGCTGCGGGGTCCAGCCCGGCGGGTCGTAGGGGAACTCCAGGTACGGGCCGCCGCCCACGCCCGCGACCACGTGCAGGTTGGCCAGCAGCCCGATGCCGTTGGTCCAGGTGTGCGGGGTGAAGGCCCGGTTGCGCAGCAGCGCCAGCTCGCCGATCGTGCGCGCCCGCGACATCCCCAGGGCCAGCACCACGTCGGTCTGGTAGACGTCGAGCAGGTCGTGCTCGAGGTGGGCGAGCACGTCGGCCACCGAGTCGAGCATCTCGCCCCCGGCGATCCGCGCACCGGTGCCGGCGCGCAGCGCGGTCAACCCGGCGCGGTCGGCGTAGGGCAGCGGCTCCTCCACCCAGAACACGTCCAGCTCGACCAGCCGCTCGACGATCCGGCGCACGGCGGGCAGGTCGTGCGCCCGGGTGGGGTCGCCCGCCATCCGCCAGGACTGGTTGAGGTCGACCATGATCGCCATGTCGGGCCCGACCGCCTCGCGCACGGCCGCCACCGCGGCCAGGCCCTCGGCCGGGCGGGTGCGGTCGATGCGCAGCTTGAGCGCCCGGAAGCCCCGCTCGCGCAGGGCCAGCGCCGACTCGGCGCGCTCCGGCGCCGCCATGGCCGCCCCGCAGGAGGCGTACGCGGGCACCCGGTCGAGCGCTCCGCCGAACAGGGTCGCCACCGGCAGCCCGGCCACCTGCCCGACGACGTCCCACAGCGCCACCTCCAGCGGCCAGCACCGCCCGCCGTGGAAGTTGATCGACTCGATCGTCCGGACGTGCCGCTGGACCTGCAGCGGGTCGGTGCCCACGAACAGGTGCTCGCGCCCGGCGAGGCCGGCCATCGAGTCGCCCGACCCGATGCCGACCACGCCCTCGTCGGTCTCCACCCGCACGACCACCGCCTCCGCCGCGCGGCGCGGGACGGGGTCCCACGCCGCGACGAACGGCGGGTCGAGGTCGAACCGCAACCGGTCCACCCGGACCGCGGTGATCCGCACGGTTCAGGACCCGCCGATGAAGCCCTTCTCGGTCATCCAGTCCCTGGCCACCTGGCGCGGCTCCATCCCGTCGGCGGACACCTTCTTGTTCAGGTCGGCCATGGTCTGGTTGTCCAGCGCCGCGGTGATCGGCTCGAACACCTTGGCGATGTCGGGGTTGCGGTCGAAGGCCTCCTTGCGGACGGTCAGCGACGCGTTGTAGTTCGGGTGGAAGCTCTTGTCGTCCTCCAGCACCCGCAGGCCCAGCTGGGGGATGCGGCCGTCGGTGGTGAAGACCTCGCCGAACAGGCACGGGTTCTGGTCCGCGGTCGCCTGGTAGATCACGCCGGTGGCCAGCACCTGCGGGCTGGGCACGGTGAAGCCGTAGGCCTGCTGCAGGCCCTGCAGGCCGTCGTCGCGGCTGGCGTACTCGGTCTCGATGCACACCGCGCCGGGCTGGCCGGAGTTCACGTAGGCGGCCATGTCCGACAGCGTCGTGAGGTTCAGCTCGGCGGCCTTCTCCTCCTTGACCGCGAACGCGTAGGTGTTGTTGAACGGGGTGCGCCCGATCCACTCGATCTGGTTCTCGGCGAGGTCGCGCTGCTTGACCGCCTCGTACTGCTCCTGCTCGTCGGCGATCGGGGTGGTCTCCTTGAGGAAGGTCACCCACGCCGTGCCGTTGTACTCCCAGTACAGGTCGATGTCGCCGCCGAGCAGCGCGTTGCGGGTGGCCTCGGTCCCGCCGGTGTTGCACTTGTCGTTCACCGTCGCCTGGACCGACTCCAGCGCGGCCACCGCGACCTGGCACAGCACCAGCTGCTCGTCGAAGTCCTTGCCCCCGACCGAGTAGGTCTGGCCCTCCAGCGAGACGCCCTCGGCCAGCCCGCCGCCCTCGGCGCTGGGGCCCGATGCGCTCAGCCCCCCGCAGCCGGCCACGGCCATCGCGACCGCCCCCGCCATCGCGGCGACCTTGGCGCCCCGCGCCCGTCCTGCTCGTCCTGCGTGCACGCGTTCTCCTCCTCGATGGTGGCCGGCCGCTCCCGGAACGGGGCGGCCGACCGGGTTCGGCTCAGCCGCCCCGCCGGCCGACCAGGTGCTCGGCCACTCCGGCCAGCCAGTCGATGATCAGGGCCAGGGCCGCGACCAGCGACGCGGCCACCAGCACGGCGGTCGGTCGGCCCAGCCGCAGCGAGCCGTCGATGATGGTCCCCAGGCCGCCCGCGCCGATGTAGGTGGCCAGCGTCGCGGTGCCGACGTTGAGCACCAGGGCCACCCGCACCCCGGCCACCATGACGGGCACCGCCAGCGGCAGCTCCACCTGGCGCAGCGTCTGGGCCGCCGACATGCCCACGCCGCGGGCGGCCTCGATCATCGCCCGGTCGACCTGGCGCAGCCCGACGACGGTATTGGTCACCACCGGCAGGAACGAGGCCAGCACCAGCGCGACGATCGCGGTGGTGGCGCCCAGCCCGAGCGGGGTGAAGGCGATCAGGATGATCACCCCGAACGGCGGGAGCGCCTGCAGGAAGCCGCTGATCGCGAGCACCGCGGGCTGCACCCGGCGCAGCGCCGGGCGGCTCAGCGCGATGCCCAGCGGGATCGCCAGCACGATGACGACCACCGTGGACAGCGCGGTCAGGTAGAGGTGCTCGCCGAGGCGGGTGGTGATGGTCTCGACGTTGATCGTGCGCCGCTCGACGCTGTCCAGGGTCTGGGTGGCCAGGTAGCCGAACACCAGGCCCAGCCCCACCAGCACGATGACCGGGGTCACCCACAGCCGCGACGGCGGCCCGGCGACCCCGCCCGTGGCCGCCGGGGGGGCGGTGGTGGTCGGCGCGGTCACGGGCGGCCCTTCGTCGGCAGCTCGCGCACGAGCGCCTCCCAGCGCAGCGCGCCCTTGGGCCTGTCCTCGTCGTCCACCACGGCGACCAGTGGTGCCCTGGCCTCCAGCATGACGTCGACGGCGTCGTAGACCGTGCCGGTGAGCGGGACGGTGACCAGCGGCGGCAGGTCGCCCGCCCCGGTGCCGGGCAGGTGCGCCCAGGCGACCGCGCGGCCGTCGGCGTCGGCGCGGTAGGTGGGGTGGCCGTTGGTGGCGCCGACGCCGTCCACCGTGACCTCGTCCAGCTCCAGCCGGTTCAGCTGCAGCAGCGACAGCCTGCGCACCGCGGCCCCGCTGCCGACGAACTCGGCGACGAAGTCGTTGGCCGGGTGGGTGAGGACCTGTTCGGGCGTGTCGTACTGCTCGACCACGCCGCCCGGTCCGAACACCGCGATCCGGTCGCCGAGCTTGACCGCCTCGGTGAGGTCGTGGGTGACGAAGCAGATGGTCTTGGCCACCTGGCGCTGGATCTCCAGGAACTCGTCCTGCAGCCGGTCGCGGGTGATCGGGTCGATGGCGCCGAACGGCTCGTCCATCAGCATCACGGCGGGGTCGGCGGCCAGCCCCCTGGCCACCCCGACCCGCTGCTGCTGGCCGCCGGAGAGCTGGCGGGGGTAGCGGTCGCGGAACTGGCCGGGCTCCAGCCCGACCAGGTGCAGCAGCTCGTCGACCCGGGCCGTGATGCGCTTGCGGTCCCAGCCGAGCACGCGCGGCACCACGGCGACGTTGTCGGCCACGGTGAAGTGCGGGAACAGGCCGACCTGCTGGATGACGTAGCCGATCCGGCGGCGCAGCTCGTCGCCGCCGACCGCGGTGACGTCCTCGCCGTCGAGCAGGATCCGCCCGCTGGTCGGCTCGATCAGCCGGTTCATCATCTTCAGCGTGGTGGTCTTCCCGCAGCCGGAGGGCCCCACCATCATCACGATGGCCCCGGCGGGCACGTGCAGGTCGAGCTCGCGCACGGCGGGCGCGGACTGGCCGGGGTAGGTCTTGGAGATGGCCTCGAGGGCGATCATCGGTCGGCTGCCGTCAGACACGGATCCCCCTCGGGGTGGTGAGGCGCTGGATGGCGAAGAAGGCGATCTCGTAGATCGCGGCGACGACCAGGCAGCCGAGGGTCCCGCTGAGCACCTGGTTGAAGGAGTTGACCGCGCCGAGCCGGGCCAGCCCGGTGAACAGCGGCTGGCCGAGCCCCGGTCCGCTCACGCTCGCGGCCACCACCGCGATGCCGATCAGGATCAGGGTCGCCACCCGGATCCCGGACACGATCACGGGCCAGGCCAGCGGAAGCTGCACCCGGACCATCCGCCAGGCCGGTCCCAGCCCCATGCCGCGGGCCGCCTCCAGCACCGCCGGGTCCACCGAGGACAGGCCGGCGACGGTGTTGCGCAGCACCGGGTAGACGCCGTAGATCGTCAGCGCCACCAGCGAGGGCGCGATCCCGATCCCCAGCGCCGGTTGGAGCAGCCCGAACAGGGCGAGCGACGGGATGGTGAGCGCGGCCGAGGACACCAGCAGCAGCGTCTCGCGGCTGCCCGCCCGCACCGGCCGCGACCAGCTCGGTGGGCTGACCGAGCTGGTGTGCAGCAGCACCCCGGCCGCCAGCGCGATGGCGGTGGCCGCGGCCACGGAGTAGAGCACGAGCAGGAAGTGCTGCTGGCCGTAGAACACCAGTGACGAGAAGTTGCTGGACACGTACTCGGTGAATCCCATGCCACCCCCTCTGCGCGACGGCGCTGCTCTTCGGGACTGCCTCCGCGCCTGCGGCGTTCACCCGACCGTCGTAGTCGTTTCGGAGGCTAACCGTCCGGTGACCGGCTTGGCACCACTGCGGGGCGACAGGCGGCGTGCCCGGCGGGGCCGTGGTCGGCGCCCGGAGGCGTTCCATCAGGCAGAACGCCGGGGTGCGGAGGCGGACCCGGAGGCACCTCTCAATTGGGTAACGCAGCGTGTCAGGCGGCTCCGCCCGCCCGAGATCGACGCCCGCACGCCCTGCGGGCGGGGCGCGGGGGCGCGGGTGATCGGGATCGGGGGCTCCCGCGCGGTGACCGCGGGCGGGATGATCCGGGGCAAGAGGCGAGCGAGGGGATCCGCATGAGGATGTTCCTGAACGGCACCGCGATGTCCGGCGGCGCCGACCACCACCTCGTCGGGGACTCCCCGCTGGTGGCCCGCACCACGACCGCGCCGCGCTACCGCTTCCACGCGGTCGACGGGCGCTACCCGGCGCTGGAGGACGTCGGCCCGGGCGGGGCGGCGGTGGTGGGGGAGGTCTACGAGATGGACCCCGCCCAGCTGCGCGAGGTGCTGCTGCCCGGCGAGCCCGACGGGCTCGAGCTGGGCGTCATCGAGCTGGCCGACGGCAGCGGGTCGCTGGCCATGGTGCTGCGCCGCGAGTACCCGCGGCTGCCCCCGCTGATCGACATCTCCGAGCTGGCGAGCTGGCGCGCGTACCTGGAGCGCCGACAGTGATCGTCTTCCGGGCCGACCGGGCCGTGGTCGACGGCGTCGAGCGCCCGGCCGCCGTGCTGGTCGACGGTGAGCGGATCGTCGCCGTGCTGGCCCGTGACGGGGAGGTCGACGCCGACCGGGAGGTCGTGCTCGCCGCCGACGAGGTGCTGCTGCCGGGCCTGGTCGACACGCACGTGCACGTCAACGAGCCGGGGCGCACCGAGTGGGAGGGCTTCGCCACCGCCACCCGCGCCGCCGCGGCCGGCGGGGTCACCACGATCGTCGACATGCCGCTGAACTCGCTCCCGCCCACGCTGGACGTGGCCGCGCTGGAGGTGAAGCGGGCCGCGGCGCGCGGCCAGTGCGCGGTCGACGTCGGGTTCTGGGGCGGCGCGGTGCCCGGCAACGAGGCGCAGCTGCGCGCGCTGCACGAGGCGGGGGTGTTCGGCGTCAAGTGCTTCATGATCGACAGCGGGGTGCCGGAGTTCCCCGCGCTGACCTCCCCCCGCGACGCGCTGCGCGAGGTCGCCGCGTTCGACGGGCTGCTCATCGCGCACGCCGAGGACGGCGAGCTGGTGCACGACGCGCACGGCCCCCGCTACGCCGACTTCGTCGCCTCCCGCCCGGGCGCGGCCGAGGACTCGGCCATCGCGCACCTGCTGGAGCTGGCCGCCGAGACGGGCGCGCGGGTGCACGTCGTGCACCTGTCCTCGGCCGACGCGCTGGATCGGTTGGCCAAGGCCCGCGCCGACGGCGTCCGCGTGACCGCCGAGACCTGCCCGCACTACCTCACGCTGGCCGCCGAGGAGGTGCCCGACGGCGACACCCGGTTCAAGTGCTGCCCGCCCATCCGCGACGCCGACAACCGCGACCGGCTCTGGCAGGCCCTCGCCGAGGGCACCATCGACCTCGTCGTCAGCGACCACTCGCCGTGCACCCCCGAGCTCAAGCGCCTCGACGTCGGCGACTTCGGGCTGGCCTGGGGCGGGATCGCGTCGCTGCAACTGGGCCTGCCGCTGGTGTGGACCCAGGCCCGCGCCCGCGGCCACGGCCCGGCCGACGTGGTCCGGTGGATGTCGCAGCGGCCCGCCGAGCTGGTCGGGCTGGCCCGCAAGGGCGGCATCGTCGCGGGCCACGACGCCGACCTGGTGGTGTTCGCCCCCGACGAGGAGTTCGAGGTGGGCCGGCTGCACCACCGCAACCCGGTGACGCCGTACGCGGGGCGCAGGCTGCACGGCGTCGTCCGCGCGACGTACCTGCGCGGCGCGCCGACCGACGGACCGCCGCGCGGCGAGCTGCTGCGCCGCGGCGGGTGAGCGCCCGATGAGCGCCGCGCAGGGCTCGCCGCCGCTGCCCCCGGTCCGGCCGGTGGCCGCGGCCGAGGTCGCCCGGGCGCTGGACGGGGCGCCGCGGGTGGTCTTCCTCGACGACGACCCGACCGGCACCCAGACGATCCGCGACCTGCCCGTGCTCACCCGCTGGGGCGTCGAGGACGTCCGCTGGGCGCTGGGGCGGCCGGGCGCGGGCTTCTTCGTGCTGACCAACACCCGCAGCCTGGCCCCCGACCGCGCCGCGGCGCGCGACCGGGAGGTCGTCGAGGCGTGCCTGGCCGCGTCGGCGGCCGAGGGGGTCGCGCTGGTGTTCGCCAGCCGCAGCGACTCCACGCTGCGCGGGCACTTCCCGCTGGAGACCGACGTCGTCGGCGAGGTCCTCGCCGAGCACGGCGGCGGCGTCGACGCGGTGCTGCTCGCACCGGCGTTCACCGACGCGGGGCGGCTCACGATCCGCGGGGTGCACCACGTGCGCACGCCCGAGGGCCTGGTCCCGGTGGCCGACAGCGAGTTCGCCCGGGACGCGACCTTCGGCTACCGGTCGTCGCGGCTGGCCGACTGGGTGGCCGAGAAGAGCGGTGGACGCATCCCCGCCGAGGGGGTCGTGGAGCTGACGGTCGACGCGATCCGCCCCGGCACCACCGACGACCTGGCCGCGCGGCTGGCCGCCGTGCGCGGCGGCGGGGTCGTCGCGGTGGACTCCGCCGTCGACGACGACCTGCGCGCGGTCGCGCTGGCCGTGCTGGCCGCGGAGCGGGGCGGCGCCCGGCTGGTCTACCGGATCGGCCCGTCCTTCGTGCGGGCCCGGGTCGGGCAGGACGCCCAGCCACCCATCGACGACGCGACCCTCGCCGACCTCGTCGGGTCCGACGCGCACGGCCTGGTCGTGGTCGGCTCGCACGTGGCGCTGACCAGCACCCAGCTCGCCCGGCTGGGCGAACGGCGCCGGTTCGCCGCCGTCGAGCTGGACGTCCCGACCCTGCTCGACGACGCCCGCGCCGGTGAGCACCTCGACGCGGCGGTCGCCGCGGCCACGGCCGCGCTGGCCTCCGGCCCGGTCGTGCTGAGCACCTCCCGCACCCTGGTCACCGGCGCGGACGAGGCGACCAGCCTGGACGTCGCGCGGCGGGTCAGCGCCGCGCTCAGCCGCACAGTCGGCCGGGTCGTGGCCGGTCGGCGGCCCGGCTACGTGGTCGCGAAGGGCGGGATCACCTCGTCGGACGTGGCCACCCACGCGCTGGGCATCGACCGGGCGGTGGTCCGGGGCTCGCTGCTGCCCGGGATCGTGTCGCTGTGGGAGCCCGTCTCCGGGCCGGCCGCGGGGCTGCCCTACGTGGTGTTCGCCGGCAACGTCGGCGACGCCGACTCGCTGGCCGACGTGGTCGACCGGTTGGAAGGTGCCGTGGGCTCGCGGTCGTGACCGGAGCGGGGATCACGCCGCAGGGCGTACCCCGCAGGGGCGCCGCCGGGGGAGACTGGGGCGTGGGTGACTTCCGACAGCTTCCCGACCTGGCCCTGCGCACCCTCGGCGGGAGCGTGGTGCACGCCAACGACGAGTCCTTCGCCGCCCGGGAGAACCTGATCACCCCGGGTCCCGCGGTGTTCGACCCGACCGAGTTCGGCCACCGCGGCAAGGTCTACGACGGCTGGGAGACGCGCAGGCGCCGCGAGCCCGGCCACGACGAGGCGATCGTGCGCCTGGGCGCTGCGGGGATCGTGCGCGGGGTCGTCGTCGACACCGCGTTCTTCACCGGGAACTACCCGCCCGAGGTGTCGGTGCAGGGCCTGTACGCGGGCGACGACGTCGACCCGGCCACCGCGCGGGGCTGGGAGGAGCTTGTCCCGCGGTCGGGGGTCGCGGGCGACTCGGAGAACTCCTTCGCGGTCGAGTCGGGATCGCTGCTCACCCACGTCCGGCTGCGCATCCACCCGGACGGCGGCGTGGCCCGGCTGCGGGTGCACGGCGAGGCCGTGCCGGACGTGCGCGTGCTCGACGCGCTGGGCACCGTCGACGTCGCGGCGCTGGAGAACGGCGGGATGGTCACCGACTGCTCGAACCTGTTCTACAGCTCCCCGCAGAACCTGCTGGTCCCCGGCCCGGCGCGGTCGATGGGGGAGGGCTGGGAGACCGCCCGGCGCCGCGACGACGGCAACGACTGGGTGGAGGTGCGGCTGGGCGCCGAGTGCACGCTCGCGGCGGTGGTGCTGGACACCTCGTACTTCCTGCACAACGCGCCGGGCGCGGCCGTGCTGAGCGGGCGGGTCGGCGGCGGTCCGTGGCGCGAGCTGCTGGCGCGCACGCCGCTGCGCCCCGACACCCGCCACCGCTACCTGCTGGCCGGGACCGGGGCGGGCACGACGCCCGTCGACGCGGTGCGCCTGGACATCCACCCCGACGGCGGGATGGCCCGGTTGCGCGTGTTCGGCACCCCGACGCCCGCCGGTCGGGAGGCCGCCGGGCTGCGCTGGTTCACCGCGCTCCCCCCGGCCGCCGCGGCCTCGGTGCTGGTCGGGGCGGGTGTCGAGGCGGAGGCGGCGGCCGCGCTGGCGGCGGGCCGCCCGCTCACCGCGGACGCGCTGCCCGCGGCGGCGCGGGCCATGGTGACCGGACGGGGTTGAGCGCACCCCCCGTCGTGCCTCCGGCGACGTGATCCGAGCCCGTCCTCGCGGACTCCCCGTGCTCCTCGCAGGTGCCTCTGCGAGGAGCACGGAGAGTCTGCGAAGACGCCGCCGCGATCACGGACCGCGGTCGCGGGGGACGCCCGGTATGTCCTACCGTCTCGGTTCCGGGACGGAGGCAGTCGATGGCGGTGGAGGCGGGTGCGGCACCGCGGGGCGGGCGGCGCTGGCCGGGGTTCGCCCGCGCCCGCGGGGCGGGTCGCGAGGCCGTGTCCGGGCTCGCCGCGGGCCGCCGCATCGCCGCCGGCCTGCGCGACGGGCTCGCCGGCCCCGGCGTGCCCGGGGCGGTGCGTGGGCTGCGCCGGCTGCTGGAGGCCGACGCCGCGGCGCTGGGCGGGCTGACCGGCGCGCTGGTGTGGTCGGGCCGGCCCGAGCGCCCGGACGCGGCGGTCGAGCTGGCCGAACGGGCCCTGCAGAGCGACAGCCGCGCGGCCGACGGGGCGCTGGTCGCGGTGCCGCTGCACGCCAGGGCGGAGCTGGCCGGGGTGCTGGTGGTGGCCGGGCCGGTCTCCGGCGCGGCGGTCCGCGAGGCGGCGCTGTGGGTGGGCGAGGCGCTGGAGCGCGCCCGGCTGGGGGCCTCCGCGCAGGTCGCCGAGCAGGCCGAGCTGCGGGCGCTGCGCGCGGAGATCTCGCCGCACTTCGTCTACAACAGCCTGACCGCGATCGCCTCGTTCGTCAGCTCCGACCCCGAGCGGGCCCACGACCTGATGCTCGACTTCGCCGCCTACACCCGCCACAGCCTGGCCCGCCACGGCGACCACACCACGGTCGCGGGGGAGTTCCAGGCGATCGAGGCCTACCTGGCGCTGGCCCGCGCGGTGCTCGGCGAGCGGCTGCGGGTACAGCTGCGCATCGCCCCCGAGGTGCTCCCGGTCGCGCTGCCCTATCTTGCGCTGCAACCGCTCGTGGAGAACGCCGTGCGCCACGGCGTGGAGCTGCCGGGCGGCAGCGGCCTGGTGCAGGTCACCGGCGAGGCGGACGGGACGGAGTGCGTGATCACGGTGGAGGACGACGGCCCGGGCATGGACCCCGACTACGCCGCCGCGGTGCTGGCCGGCCGCGGCACGCCGGGCCACCTCGGCCTGGTCAACGTCGACCGCAGGCTGCGCACCGTCTACGGCGCGGGCTACGGCCTGGTCCTGGAGACCGCGCCCGGGGCGGGCACGCGGGTCGTCGTGCGGCTGCCGCGCTTCCAGCCCGGGGTGGTCGTGTCGTGAACGGCCGGGGCAACGCGGCCGGGTCCGCCGCGGCGGGCGGCCTGCGCGTGCTGGCCGTGGACGACGTCGCCCCCGCGCTCGACGAGCTGCGCAGGCTGCTGGTCGGCTCGCCCGACGTGGCCGACGTGGTCACCGCGGGCGACGCGCTCACCGCGCTGCGGCTCATCCAGGCCGGTCCGCTGGACGCGGTGTTCCTCGACATCTCGATGCCCGGGATGGACGGCATGGAGCTGGCCGCGCTGCTGGCCCGGATGACCGATCCGCCGGTCGTGGTGTTCGTGACCGCCTACGAGGAGCACGCCGCGTCGGCCTACCGCATCGGCGCCGTCGACTACCTGCTCAAGCCGGTCAGCGCCGAGCGGCTGGCCGCGGCGCTGGGCCGGGTGCGCCGGTTCGCCGCGACCGGCCGCGACGCCGTCACCGGGGGCGGGGCCGCCCCGCCGCCGGTCGACGCGCTGGCCGCGGTGCCGGTCGAGCTGGGCGGGCGCACCCGCTACGTCCGCCGCGACGACGTGCGCTTCGTCGAGGCCCAGGGCGACTACGTGCGCCTGCACACCCCCGGCGGCGCCCACCTGGTGCGCATTCCGCTGTCGCGGCTGGAGGAGCACTGGGCGCACGCCGGGTTCAGCCGGGTGCACCGCAGCTACCTGCTGGCCGTGCACGCCGTCCGCGAGCTGCGCAGCGACCTGTCCGGCGGGCTGCTGGCCCACACCGACGTCGGCGACGTCCCGGTGAGCCGCCGCCACGCCCGCGACCTGCGCGAGCACCTGCTCGAGGCGGCGACCCGGGGCGCATTCGACGGGGGTCGGGGGACGGGGCCGGGGCGGTGAGCGGGGGATGACCCGCCAGCGCAGGGTCGCGGTGACCAGCCCGCAGACCCGGCTCGCGCTCTCGTCCCGGCGCGGCGGCGCCCCGGCGGTGCCGCCGCACCTGTCCGCCGGTGAGGCCGAGCGCGCCCGGCGCATCCACCGCCGCCAGCTGCGCCACGCGCTGAGCGCGCTGGGCCTGCTCGGGGTGCTGCTGCTGGGGCTGCCGCTGCTGCTGGCCGCGCTGCCCGAGCTGGACGCGGTGCGGGTGGTCGGGGTGCCGCTGTCCTGGCTGGCCGTGGCCGTGCTGCCTTACCCGCTGCTGGTGGCGCTGGCGCACTGGCAGCTACGCCGCGCCGAGCGGGCCGAGCGGATCGGGCACCCCGGGCGGACCGCGCGGGCGCGGTCGACCCGCCCGGTGCGGCCGGGATGACCGACGTCCTGTCCGTGCTGCTGGCCGTCGTGCCGGTGCTGCTGGTGACCCTGCTGATCGGGGCCCGTGGTGTGGCGGCCATGCGGACCACCTCGGACTTCCTGGTCGCCTCGCGGCGCATCTCGCCGACGGTCAACGCGGCCGCGGTGTCGGGGGAGTACCTCTCGGCGGCGTCGTTCCTCGGGGTGGCCGGGCTGGTGGTCAAGGACGGCGTCGGCGCGCTGTGGTACCCGGTCGGCTTCGCCGCGGGCTACGTCGCGATGCTCGCGCTGGTCGCGGCGCCCATGCGGCGCACCGGGGCGCTGACGGTGCCCGACTTCGCCGAGGCCCGGCTCGGCTCGCCGGGGCTGCGGCGGCTCTCGGCGGTCGTCGTGCTGGTGATCGGCTGCCTGTACCTGGTGCCGCAGTTCACCGCGGCCGGGCAGGTGCTGGGGGTGGTCAGCGGCAGCCCGTACTGGGTGGGCGTGGTGGTGGCGGGGGCGGCGGTCAGCATCACCCTGGCGCTGGGGGGCATGCGCGCGGCCACCTACGTGCAGGCGTTCCAGTTCGTGCTCAAGCTGGCGCTGTTCATCGTGCCGGCGGTCTGGCTGGTGCTGGCGGTCGGCCCGGACGCGCGGGCGGCGGCGCTGGCCCCGGTCGAGTTCAGCCGCTTCGCCGCGCCGACCCCGGTGGAGTTCCGGCTGGAGACCTCGGTCGTGCTGACCGAGCCGACCGCCGTCGCGGTCGACGGGCACCCGCCGCAGCTGCTCGCGCCCGGTCCGCACGAGGCGGCCGCGGGCAGCACCTGGACGTTCCCGGCGGGCGCGGCGGTGCCCGAGGTCGGGGGCGGGCCGCCGGGCGGGCCCGGCTGGGGGCGCCCGCTGCTCGACCCCGGCGACGCCGGGCACCCGGTGCTGGCCACCTGGTCGGTGCTGGTGGCGACGGTGCTGGGCACGATGGGCCTGCCGCACATCCTGATCCGCTTCCACACCAGCCCCGACGGGCGCGGCGCCCGCCGCACCGCGGCCATCACGGTGGCCATGCTCGGGGCCTTCTACCTGTTCCCCGGCGTGTACGGGCTGCTGGGCGCGCTGCTGCTGCCCGAGCTGTACCTGTCCGGGGCGACCGACACCGTCGTCGTGCAGCTGCCGGCGCGGGTCGACCCCGGCTGGGCGGGCGCGCTGTTCACCGCGCTGCTCACCGCGGGCGCGTTCGCCGCGTTCCTGGCCACCTCGCTGGGGTTGCTGCTGGCGGTCTCCGGGGCGCTGTCGCACGACCTGGTGCCCGGCTCCCTGCGCCGGCTGCGGTTCACCCCGCTCGCGGCGGCCGCCGCGGTGGTCCTGCTGGCGCTGCCCGCCGCGTCCATCGACGTCGGGGTGCTGGTCACCTCGGCGTTCGCGGTGGCCGCGTCGACGTTCTGCCCGCTGCTGGTGCTGGGGATCTGGTGGAGCGGGCTGACCGCCCGCGGCGCGACGGTCGGGGTCGTGGTCGGGCTGCTGTCCTCGGCCGGGGTGATCGGCGTCGACCTGTTCCTGGGCTCGCCGCCCGGGCTGGCCGCGATCCTGCTCGGCCAGCCCGCGCTGTGGTCGGTGCCGCTGGCGTTCGCCACGATGGTGCTGGTGTCGCTGCGCGGGCGCCCCCCGGCGTGGGCGACCACGGCGATGCTGCGGTTGCACCTGGACGAGAGCGGACCCGGCCGCGCCTGAGGGCGCCGCCGGTGGGAGGCTGGGGCGATGAACGGCGACGAGGACACCTCCCCGGACGTGACCGAGGACGACGGGCTGCTCGACCCCTCCGACACCCTCCTCGACCGCGACCAGCTCGACGAGGGCTACTCGCCGCCGGAGCGCCCGTACGCGGTGAACGACTGGGGCACCACCCCGGCCGAGGAGGCCGCGGGCGAGTCCCTGGGCGCCCGCCTGCGCCGCGAGCTCCCCGAAGGCGCCCCCGACGAGGGCGACGGCCTCGGCGACGCCTCCGACACCGACGGCGAGCTGCGCGACCGCGAGGTCGGCGACACCCGCTCGGGCCGGCTGGCCGACGAGGGCGAGGAGCTGTTCGCCAGCGACGTCGGCATCGACGGCGGCGCCGCCTCCGCCGAGGAGGCCGCCGTGCACCTCGTCCCCGACGAGGACGGCAGCGACGACGGCAGCGACGACGACGGCAGCGACGACGGCGGCGACGACGCCGCGGCGGAGTTCCTCCGCGACCGCTGACCCGCCCGTCCCGCGAGACCCCCGGGGCCTCGTCCGGTGCCGGGCGATGAGTTCGGGGCCGGCCGGCGGTCGTACCCGACATGCACCTTCCCGAACACCTCCCCGCGGACGCCCCGTCGGATGCGGCCGGGCCGCTGCCGCCCGCGCAGTGGACCGTGCTGATCCTGTGCGACGTCCTGCACTGGTCCACCGCCGACGCCGCCGCGCTGCTCGGGGCCTCCCGCGCGGAGCTGACCGCGGCCCTGCGCCGGGCGCGTGGGGCGGTGCGGCGGGGCGAGGTGCCCGGTGCGGCCGAGCGGGCCGTGCTGAGCCGGTTGGTCGGCACCACCGACGCCCGGGTCGTCTCGCTGACCGGGGCGCTGCTGCGCGAGCACGCGCCACCGGTCGCCCGGAGCGCGTGATGGAACCGGCCGGGGAGGCCGATGCGGCCCGGGTGTCGTTCCTGCACCGGCGGCTGAGCGCGAGCTTCGACAAGCGGGTGGTCACGGTCGCGCCCGGTGCGCGGCGGCCCTACCGGGCCGAGGAGTGGCGCGACGCGCTGGTCGTCGTGGAGAGCGGTGAGGTCCAGCTGGAGTGCGCCGACGGCGGCCGGCGGGCCTTCGCCACGGGCGCGGTGCTCTGGCTGGCCGGGCTGGGGCTGGTCGCCCTGCGCAACGAGAGCCGTGAGCCGGCCGTGCTGGTGGCGGTCTCGCGGCGGGCGCCCCCGGCCGACGAGCCCGCGGAGGCGTGACGGTCAGGGCCGCGGCGCGGTGAGGGCGTCCATGCCCGGAGGGGAGAGCACCCGCTCGATGCCCAGCACGGCCGCTCCGGCCAACCCGGCGTACTCGCCCAGCACGCTGTTGGTGAGCACGAGGTTGCGGGTGGCCAGCGGCAGCGCCCGCTGGTAGACGACGCTGCGCACCCCGGCCAGCAGCTCGTCGCTGGCCGCGGTGAGCGAACCGCCCAGCGTCACCCGGGCGGGGTTGTAGAAGTGCACCAGGGTGGCCACCAGCTCGCCGATCACGCCGGCGGCCTCGCGGACCACCCCCAGGGCGTCCGGGTCGCCGCGCGCGATCAGCGCGCGGACGTCGGCGATGGTGGCCACGCCGAGCTGGTGCGGCTCGGCGGCCAGCCGCCGGGCGATGGCCCCGGCCGAGGCCACGGCCTCGATGCAGCCCACGTTGCCGCAGACACAGGCGGTGTCCGGGCCGCCGCGCACGCGCACGTGACCGATGTCGCCCGCCGCGCCGTCGGCGCCGTGGTGCAGCACGCCCTCCCGGGAGACCAGCCCCCCGCCGATGCCGGTGCCGACCTTGACGAACAGCAGCGGGACCTGGTCGGCGGGCAGCGCCCTGGCCTCGCCGAGCGCGCGCAGGTTGACGTCGTTCTCCAGCACGGCGGGGCAGTCGAAGGTGCGCTGCAGGCGCGCGGAGACCGGGTAGGCGTGCCAGCCGGGCATGATCGGCGGCCGGACCGGGATGCCCAGGTTGCCGTCGACCGGTCCGGGCAGCCCGATGACCACCGCGCGCACGGCCGGGTCGCCGTCGCCGGGGTGGCGCGCGCGCCCCCGCAGCGCGGTCAGCGCGTCCTCCACCGCCGCCAGCACCGCGTCCGGGCCGTCCTGCACGTCGATGTCGATGTGCTCGTGGGCCAGCACGCGCTGGCTCAGGTCGACCACGGCCAGGTGCGCTCCGCGGGCCCCGACGTCGGCGAGCAGCACGTGCCCGCCGCGCGCGGACATGGCGAGCCGGTCGGCCGGGCGCCCGCGACCGGTGGTGGGCCGGGCGCCGTCCGGGCGCAGCACACCGCGGGCGAGCAGCTCGTCGACCGCGGTGCTGACCGTCGTGCGGGCCAGCCCGGCCGCCGCGACCAGGTCGGCCTTGCTCACCGCGGCCCCCGACGCGACCAGTCGCGCGACGGTGCTGAGGGTGACCGCGGCGTCCGCCCGACCGGAGGGGCCGGGGACGCTCAAGCGCAGGGGCGGCAGAGGAGACGTGGGCTGCATCACGGTCCGATATCGACGGAAAAATAGCTCGAAAGAGCATTATTCGGTCGTTGCACGGCACTGGTCAACCCTCCTACGGTCATGGCGCCCACCGACCCACACACCAGGCCCCACACCGAGGTGGACATGCCAGACACACCGCTGCTGTCGATGCGGGGGATCGTCAAGGAGTTCCCCGGCGTCCGCGCCCTCGACGGCGTCGACCTCGACGTCGTCGAGGGCGAGGTGCACTGCCTGCTCGGCCAGAACGGCGCCGGCAAGTCCACACTGATCAAGGTGCTGGCCGGGGCCCACCGACCGGACGCGGGTGAGGTCACCTTCGCCGGCGAGGTCGTGTCGTTCGCCTCCCCGCAGGCCGCCGACGCCGCCGGCATCGCGACCATCCACCAGGAGCTCGACCTCGTGCCGGGCATCTCGGTCGCCGACAACGTCATGCTCGGCCACGAGCCCGCCCGCTTCGGGTTCACCCGCGACCGGGCCGCCGAGGAGACCACCGCCGCCCTGCTGCGCAGGCTCGGCCACCCCGAGATCCGCCCGCGCCGCGAGCTGGGCCGGCTCTCGGCCGCCGGGCAGCAGGTGGTGAGCATGGCCAGGGCGCTGGCCCGCGACGCCCGGCTGATCGTGATGGACGAGCCCTCCGCCGTGCTCGACCCGGAGGAGGTCCGCAACCTGTTCCGGGTGATCCGCGAGCTCACCGCCGACGGCGTCGCCGTGGTCTACATCTCCCACCGGCTCGAGGAGATCCGCGAGATCGGCGACCGCGTCACCGTCCTCAAGGACGGCCGCACCGTGGCCCGCAACCTCTCCGCCCGCGACACCCCGACCGCCGAGGTCATCACGCTGATGACCGGACGCAGCATCGAGTACGTCTTCCCCGAACGGACCGGGGGGCCGCCCGGTGACGTCGTGCTCGATGTCGAGGGCCTCGGCCGGCCCGGCGAGTTCACCGACGTGTCGTTCTCCGTGCGCGAGGGCGAGATCGTCGGGCTCGCCGGGTTGGTCGGGTCCGGGCGGTCGGAGATCCTGGAGACCGTCTACGGCGCGCGCAAGGCCGCCGCCGGGACCGTGCGGGTCGAGGGCAAGGCGCTGCGGCCGGGGTCGGTGCCCGCCGCGGTGCGCGCGGGCCTGGGCCTGGCCCCCGAGGAGCGCAAGAGCCAGGCGCTGCTGCTGGGCGAACCGGTCTACCGCAACGTCACGCTCTCGGCGATGAGCCGCTTCGCCCGCAGCGGCTTCGTCCGCGAGGACGCGGAGCGCGACGCGGCCCGCACCGAGACCGCCCGGCTCGACGTGCGCCCCGCCGACGTCCGCCGCCCCGCCCGCACGCTCTCCGGCGGCAACCAGCAGAAGGTCGTGCTGGCCCGGTGGCTGCTGCAGGGCTGCAAGGTGCTGCTGCTCGACGAGCCCACCCGCGGCGTCGACGTCGGCGCCCGCAGCGAGATCTACGCGTTGATCCGCGAGCTGGCCGCGTCCGGGGTCGCGGTCGTCGTGGTGTCCAGCGAGGTGCCCGAGGTGCTCGGGCTGGCCGACCGCGTGCTCGTCGTCCGCGAGGGGCGGGTGGTGCACAGCGCGCCCGCCGACGAGCTCGACGAGGGCCGCGTGCTCGACCTGGTGATGGAGGGAGCTCATGTCTGACCGCACACCGGTGTCGCCGCCGACGCCGACCGGGGCCCACGGGCCCGAGCTGAGCAAGACCGGTGCCCCGGCGGCCGACGAGCACCAGCGCGTGGAGCGGGCCGCCCGCGAGGCGGGCGGCGACTCGGCGGCCGGCCGGCTGCTGGACAGCGGCGCCGGGCGCAACCTCGGCCTGGTGGCCGTGATGGTGCTGCTGGGGGTGGTCGGCGCGGTCACCGCGGGCGAGCGGTTCCTGTCGGTGCCGAACCTGCTGACCGTGCTCACCCAGGCCTCGATCATCGGCGTGATCACCGTCGGGGTCACCTTCGTGATCATCGGCGGCGGGATCGACCTGTCGGTCGGCAAGGTCATGGCGCTGTCGTCGGTGTGGGCGACGACGGTGGCCACGCAGGCCTACGGCCCGCTGGTGATGGTCCTCTGCGCGCTGCTCGTGGGGGCGGGGGCGGGCCTGGTCAACGGCCTGCTCATCGCCTACGGGCGGATCGTGCCGTTCATCGTCACGCTGGCCATGCTGATCTCCGCGCAGGGCCTGGCCGAGCAGATCTCCGGGCGGCGCAGCCAGATCGTCACCGACCCGACCATCGCCGGGATCGCCACCACCCGGCTGCTGGGCATCCCGCTGCTGATCTACATCTTCGCGGTCGTGGTGGCGCTGGGCTGGGTCCTGCTCAACCGCACCACGTTCGGCAGGCGCACCTTCGCCATCGGCGGCAACTCCGAGGCGGCCCGGCTGGCCGGGCTGAACGTGCGCCGCCACACCGCGGCGCTCTACGTGCTGTCCGGGCTGTGCTGCGGCATCGCCGCGATCATGATCGCCTCGCTGACCACGACCGGGTCGAGCACCCACGGCACCCTCTACGAGCTGGACGCGATCGCCGCGGTGATCATCGGCGGCACGCTGCTGACCGGCGGGCGCGGCACGCTGATCGGCTCGATCCTCGGCGTGCTGGTCTTCACCACGATCACCAACCTGTTCGTGCTCAACAACCTGGCCACCGAGGTCCAGAACATCGCCAAGGGCGCGATCATCGTCGTCGCGGTGCTGATCCAGGCCCGCGCCCGGCGCGCCGACCCCTAGCCACACCACCCACCCCATCCCAGGTCGACCCCTCCATCGATGAAGGAGCGCACCACCATGTCCGAGAACCTCACCAGCGGCCTGGGCCGCCGCCGCTTCCTGCTGAGCTCCCTCGGCATCGGCGCCGGCGCGGCGCTGACCGCGTGCACCAGCAACGCCCCGGCCGGCGGCCCGCCCGCCGCCTCGGCGCCCGTGGCCGGCGGCGCCGGGGCCAACTCCGAGCCCGGCGAGCAGGTCACCATCGGCTTCTCCGCACCGGCCGCGGACCACGGCTGGATCGCCGCGATCGCCAACAACGCCCAGGCCCAGGCCGACCAGTACCCCGACGTCACGTTCTCGCCGGTCAACCCGACCAACGACATCGCCCAGCAGATCGCCGCGGTGCAGACGCTGATCAACCAGAGGGTCAACGCGCTGGTCATCCTGCCCAACGACGGCAGCCAGCTGACCTCGGTCGGGCGCCAGGCCATGGAGGCCGGCATCCCGGTGATCAACCTGGACCGGATCTTCGACTCGCCGCTGGCCTACCGCACCTGGATCGGCGGCGACAACTACGGCATGGGCGTCTCGGCGGGCAACTACATCGGGCAGCGGCTGCGCGACGCCGGCGTCGCCAACCCGGTCATCGGCGAGATCGCCGGCATCGACAACCTGCCGCTGACCCAGCAGCGCAGCCAGGGCTTCGCCGATGCGCTGCAGACCTACGGCTTCGCCGTCGGCCCGCGCCAGGCCGCCGACTTCACCGCCCAGGGCGGGCAGCGGGTCACCGCGAACCTGCTGCAGGCCGCGCCCCAGCTCGACGCCGTCTGGAACCACGACGACGACCAGGGCATCGGCGTGCTCGCCGCGATCCAGCAGGCCGGGCGCAGCGAGTTCTTCATGGTCGGCGGGGCCGGCTCGGCCAACGCGATGCGCGCGATCCAGGAGGACAACACCGTCCTCAAGGCCACCGTCACCTACAGCCCGTCGATGGCGTCCTCCGCGGTGTCGGTGGCCCGGCTGGTCGCCCAGGGCCGCGGGCTGAGCGACTTCGCCGAGCGCGAGGTCCCGGCGTCGATCACGCTGGCCTCGGCCACCATCACCAAGGAGAACGTGGGCGAGTACCTGCCCCTGGGCTTCGAGTCGTGACGGCGGGTCCGACGAGCGGTACCCGCAAGCTCGGCGTCGGCATGGTGGGCTACGCCTTCATGGGTGCGGCCCACTCCCAGGCCTGGCGCACCGCCGGGCGGTTCTTCGACCTGCCGGTCGAGCCCGACATGGCCGTGCTCTGCGGCCGCGACGGCGACGCGACGCGGTCGGCGGCGGCCAAGCTGGGCTGGCGCTCGGTGGAGACCGACTGGAAGCAGCTGCTGACCCGCGACGACGTGCAGCTGATCGACATCTGCACGCCGGGCGACACCCACGCCGAGATCGCGATCGCGGCACTGGACGCCGGCAAGCACGTGCTGTGCGAGAAGCCGCTGGCCAACACGGTGGACGAGGCCAGGGCGATGGTCGCGGCCGCCGAGCGGGCCAGGGCCCGCGGGGTGCACAGCATGGTCGGGTTCAACTACCGGCGGGTGCCGGCGATCGCGCTGGCCCGCCAGCTGATCGCGCAGGGGCGCATCGGCGAGGTCCGCCACGTCCGCGGCACCTACCTGCAGGACTGGATCGTCGATCCGGAGTTCCCGCTGGTGTGGCGGCTGCAGAAGGACAAGGCCGGGTCCGGGGCGCTGGGCGACATCGGCGCCCACGTGATCGACCTGGCCCAGTTCGTCACCGGCGACCGGCTGACCGGGGTCAGCGCGCTCACCGAGACGTTCGTCAAGCAGCGCCCGCTGCCCGCGGCGTCCAGCGGGCTGTCCGCGTCCGGGTCGACCGAGCGGGGCGAGGTCACCGTCGACGACACCGCGCTGTTCATCGGCCGGTTCGGCGGGGGAGCGGTGGCCGGCTTCGAGGCCACCCGGTTCGCGACGGGGCGCAAGAACGCGCTGCGGCTGGAGGTCAACGGCAGCGCGGGCTCGCTGGCGTTCGACTTCGAGGCGATGAACGAGCTGTCGTTCTTCGACGGCGCCGAGGACCCCGCGACGGCGGGCTTCCGGCGGATACTGGTCACCGAACCCACGCACCCCTACGCCGGGGCATGGTGGCCGCCCGGCCACGGACTCGGCTACGAGCACACCTTCACCCACGAGATCGCCGACCTGCTGCGCGACCTGGGCACCGGCGCCGAGCCCTCGCCGTCCTTCGCCGACGGGCTGCAGGTGCAGCTGGTGCTGGACGCCGTGGCCCGGTCGGCCGAGGCCGGCAGCGGCTGGCAGCGGATCGAGGAGGTCAACGACTGATGGCGCGACCGATCACCCTGTTCACCGGGCAGTGGGCCGACCTGCCGTTCACCGAGGTCGCCCGGCTCGCCGGGGAGTGGGGCTACGACGGGCTGGAGATCGCCTGCTGGGGCGACCACTTCGACCCGTGGGCCGCCGTCGAGGACGACGGCTACGTCCAGGGCCGCCGCGACATCCTGGACAAGCACGGCCTGCAGGTGTTCGCGATCTCCAACCACCTCACCGGCCAGGCCGTCTGCGACGACCCGATCGACGCCCGCCACCAGGGCATCCTGCCCGCGCGGGTGTGGGGCGACGGCGAGCCGGAGGGCGTGCGGCAGCGCGCGGCCGACGCGATGAGGACGACCGCGCGCGCCGCGGCGAAGCTCGGGGTCGACACGGTCGTCGGGTTCACCGGGTCGAGCATCTGGAAGACGGTGGCGATGTTCCCGCCGGTGCCCCAGGAGATGGTCGACGCGGGCTACCGCGACTTCGCCGACCGCTGGAACCCGATCCTGGACGTGTTCGACGAGGTCGGGGTGCGGTTCGCGCACGAGGTGCACCCCAGCGAGATCGCCTACGACTACTGGACCACGGTCGCGGCGATGGAGGCCGTCGGGCACCGCGAGGCGTTCGGCCTCAACTGGGACCCGAGCCACTTCGTCTGGCAGGACCTCGACCCGGTCGGCTTCCTGCTCGACTTCCGCGACCGCATCTACCACGTCGACTGCAAGGACGCCAAGCGCCAGGTCGGCAACGGCCGCAACGGGCGGATGGGCTCGCACCTGGCCTGGGCCGACCCGCGGCGGGGCTGGGACTTCGTCTCCACCGGGCACGGCGACGTGCCGTGGGAGGCATGCTTCCGGATGCTCAACCACATCGGCTACTCCGGCCCGATCTCCGTCGAGTGGGAGGACGCCGGGATGGACCGGCTGGTCGGGGCGCCGGAGGCCCTGCAGTTCGTGCGCAGGCTGGCGTTCGACCCGCCGTCGGCGGCGTTCGACGCCGCGTTCAGCAGCGGCGGCTGACACCCGCCCGAGCACGACGGACCGACGACGGGCCGCCCCCACGGGGGCGGCCCGTCGTCGTCAGTCCGAGGCGCGGTGGCGGCCGGGGCGGTCGTCGGTGTCGGTGTCGGTCTTCGCGTCAGCGGCGTCGCCGTCGTCGTGGGAGGCCCGCTCCTCGGCGTCGGACGGCTCGTCGGGGCGCGCGTGGCGCGGGCCGGAGCGCTCCGGTGCGGGGGCGTCGAGGCCGGGGCGGTCGACGGAGAACCCGAAGGACGGGTCGATCACCGGCTCGCGCGGCTCGTCGACGGGCTCCGCCGCGGGGGCGGGGTCGTCGACGGCCGCGGGCTCCTCCTGGGCCGGGGGTCCGGCGGGTGGGTCGGCGGGTGGGTCGGCGGGGGTGTCGACGGGCGGCCGGGTCGGGGCCTCGGCGACCGGGTCGGGCGCGCTGGGCCCGGGCTCCGGCGCCGGTGGGGTGTCGTCGTCCGGCGCGGTCACCGGGTCGGACGCGGTGTCGGGGGTGGTGTCGGACGCGGTGTCGGGGGCGGTGTCGGGGGTGGTGTCGGGGGTGGTGTCGGGGGTGCTGGTCGACCCACCGCCGGTGCTCGGGGTCGAGGTGTCGGTGCGGGAGCCCCCCGAACCCGACGAGCCCGACGAGGACGAGCCGGTGGTCGGGGTGTCGTCGGAGGACGACGCCGCGTCGGGTTCGTCCGTGGTGGTCGGCGCCGAGGCGCTGCTGTCGGAGAAGGTGACCGCGTCCTCCACGGACGGTCCGGGGTCGTCCTCGGGGAGCGTGGCCTCGGGCAGGAGGGCGGCGTCGTCGCCGGTGTCGGTGCGGTTGGACGGCGCACCGCCCGGTGCGGGGGTCGGCGTGGCGGCCGCCGACGTGGCCGCCTGTTCCGGGGCCGCGGCGCCCAGCTGGGCGGCGAGCTGCATCGCGGCCTGCACGGCGTTGGTGAGGGCGGCGGTGCCGTCGATCCCGGCCGGCGGCGCCGCCGGCGACGTCGTGGGCAGGACGCCGGCCAACGCGGCCTGGGTGGGCGTCGGGTTCGCCAGCACCGGGCCGGGGGTCGGGCCGGCCGGGTCGAGGGGAGCGGGCCGCTCGGCCAGGGCCGCGAGCGAGGCGTCGCCGGTGATCACGACGAGGTCGTCGACCAGGCGCTGCTGCAGGGCGAGCAGCTGGTCGTGGCCCTCGGCGGGGAGCACGAGCGGCAGCTGGGCGGCGACCGCGTTGACCGCGCGCACGGCGTCGGCGGTGCGGCCCTGCCGCAGGGCGGTGTCGGCCGCGGCCAGTGCGGTCTCCACCTCGATGGCGGCCTGCACGGAGCGGGCCTTGTCGTGGTGGAAGACCTGGGTGATCTGCCAGAGCGGATCGCCGGGGCGGGCGTCGTGGGCCTCGAACAGCACGCTGGAGGCGGCCACCGTGAACAGCGCCGCAGCCGCGGCGGCCGCGGTGCGCGGGCGGCGGTAGGGGCCGCTGCGGGCGCGGTGGCGGCCCTGCCCCTCCGCGGACGGCGCGAGCGCGCGGCGGATCGGCCACCGGTTGGCGGCCGGGTCGCGGCGCCGCCCCGCGCGCGGGGACCCGGAGGCCGGGGCGGTGCTCGCGGGCCGCAGCGGCAGCACCGGCGCCACGTGCTCCGGCCCGGCGGACGGGTCCGCGTCGGGCTCGTCGGAACCCGCATCGGGCTCCGTCCCGGCGTCGGGCCCCGCGTCGGACTCGGGGTCGGTCCGGCTGGCGAACGCCGGGTCGGACTCGGCGTCGAACTCGGCGTCGAACTCGGGGTCGAACTCGGTGCCGAACTCCCGGCCCTCAGCCGGCCCGGGGTTCACGTCGGCCACCCAGGCGGCCAGCATGGTCACCAGCTCGTCGTCCGGGCCGATCGGCTCGGGGTGCAGGTCGTCGACCGAGAGCCGGCCCCCGGCCAGCGCCTCGATCAGCGCGTCGTCGGAGTCGAGCGCGTCGCGGTCGATCGGGGCCAGGTCGATCCTGGCCATCTCGATCTGCTCCATCTCCAGGCGCGCCGTGGCGGCGTCGTCGAGCTCGGCCCCGGCCGGGTGGGGGGCCGGGTCGGGCCCCCCACCGCCGCCGAACGGGTCCAGGTCGGCCTGGTCGACACCGGGACGGGCGGTGCGGAGGGGATCGGGTCCCTGGTCGGGCCCGTCGTCCTGGTCACCGCGCGGCACCCGCACCCTCCGATTCCTCGTGTTCAGCCGTCCCGCGTCGTACCGCCGGGTAGCGCGGGAAGGCTACCCCGTCCGGTGCAGACCACCGTGACTGATGAGTAGTCGCTTCAGGCGGGCACAGCGTTTCCTCGGATCACGTCCGCGTAGAACAGCGCGCTGCCCTTCGGCGTCCGGGCGAGGGTCGCGTAATCGACGTGCACGATCCCGAAGCGCTTGGCGTAGCCCCAGGCCCATTCGAAGTTGTCCAGGAACGACCAGACGAAGTAGGCCGTCACCGGCGCGCCCTCGCCGATGGCCCGGTGCACCGCCGCGAGGTGGGTGCGCAGGTAGTCGATGCGGTCGGTGTCGACCACCCGCCCGTCCGCGCCGACCTCGTCGGGGAAGGCCGCCCCGTTCTCGGTGACCATCAGCTCCAGCCCGGGCCGCTCCGCGGCCACCCGCAGCAGCAGCTCGGTCAGCCCGCGGGGGTCGATGCTCCAGCCCATGTCGGTCTTGGTGCCGTGCTGGACCGGGAACTCCACGTCCTCGCAGGCGATCCAGGGGCTGGCCGCGCCGTCGCCGTGCCCGTCGGCCTGCTCCTTGGGGCGCTCGCGGGTCCAGTACCGCACGATGGTGGGGGAGTAGTAGTTCAGGCCGAAGGCGTCCAGGGGCGCCGCGATGACCTCCAGGTCGCCCGGGAGCACGAACGACCAGTCGGTGACGCCCGCGGTGTCGTCGAGCACGTCCTGCGGGTAGCGCCCGTGCAGGACGGGGTCGAGGAACAGCCGGTTCTGCAGGCCGTCCACCCGGCGGGCGGCGTCGGCGTCGCGCGGGGAGTCGCTCTCGGGCAGCACCCAGGCCAGGTTCAGCGTGATGGCCACCCTGGCGGTGGGCGCCGCGGCGCGGATCGCCGCCGCGGCCAGCCCGTGGGCCAGGTTGAGGTGGTGCACCGCGGTCAGCGCCGCGGCGTCCTCGGTGCGCCCCGGCGCGTGCACGCCGCTGGCGTAGCCCAGGAAGGCGCTGCACCACGGCTCGTTCAGGGTGATGAACATCGGCACGCGGTCGCCCAGCGCGGCCGCGACGACCGCGGCGTACTCGCCGAATCGCTCCGCGGTGCGCCGCGAGGTCCAGCCGCCCGCGTCCTCCAGGGCCTGCGGCAGGTCCCAGTGGTACAGCGTGACCGACGGCTGGATGCCGGCCTCCAGCAGCGCGTCGACGAGGTCGGAGTAGAACGCGATGCCCTCGGCGTTGACCGGGCCGATGCCGTCCGGGCCGACCTGCGGGGTGATCCGGCTCCAGGAGATCGAGAACCGGTAGGAGGTCAGCCCGAGCTCGGCCATCAGCGCGACGTCGTCGCGGAACCGGTGGTAGTGGTCGTCGGCCACGTCGCCGGTGTCGCCGCCCTGCACCCGTCCCGGGGTGTGGGAGTAGGTGTCCCAGATCGACGGGGTGCGTCCGCCCTCGGCGACGGCCCCCTCGATCTGGTAGGAGGCGGTCGCCGAGCCCCAGAGGAAACCGGGCGGGAACTGCAAGGTCTCGGCGGCCGTGGCGTCCTGCGTCGTGGTCATCCGTCCTCTTCCGTCGATTGTGCCGCGATGGTGGCCGGGGGGTGGTCCGGGTCCTGGTGGTGCGCCGCCCCCCGGTCGGCGCACCACCAGTGTCTGACGAGGATCAGCCCTTCACCGCGCCGGCGATGATCCCGCCCACGATCTGGCGACCCAGCAGCAGGAACACCACGATCACCGGCAGGGTGCCGACGAGCGTGCCGGCCATGATCACCGACGTGTCCGGCACGTAGCCGCTGCCCAGGTTGTTCAGCGCGACCTGGATCGTGGGGTTCGACGAGTTGAGGACGATGACCGGCCAGAAGAAGTCGTTCCAGGCCGTCATGAACGTGAGCATCCCGAGCACCGCCATGCCCGGTCGGGCGATCGGCAGCACGATGCTCCAGAACGTGCGCAGCGAGGTCGCCCCGTCCACGCGGGCGGCCTCCAGCAGCTCGTCGGGCAGCGCGTCCTGCAGGTACTGGCGCATGAAGAACAGCCCGAAGCACTGCACCAGCGTCGGCAGGATCACCGAGCTGAGGTCGCCGGCCAGGCCGAGCGTGGCCATCAGGCTGTAGAGCGGGACGACTCCCAGGCTCGGCGGGATCATCATCGTGCCCAGCGCGATCGCGAACAGCACGTTGCGCCCGCGGAAGCGCATCTTGGCGAACGCGTAGCCGGCCAGCGTGCAGAACAGCACGGTGCTGAGCGTGATGATCCCGGACACGATGAACGAGTTCACCAGGGCCAGGCCGATGTTCTGCTGCTCGATCGCCTTGACGATGTTCGACCACAGGTCGGGCCCGGGCAGGATCGGCGGCGGCTGCTGGTTCATCTCCGCCATCGGCCGGCTGGCGGCCACGATCATGTAGTAGAACGGCACGATGAAGACCACCGCGGTGGCGATCAGCGCCACGTAGGTGAGCCAGCCCGCGCTGTCGACGGCGCCCCGCGTGCGCGGTCGTCGGGACGGTGGTGTCGTCCCGACGACCGCGGTGACCGGCGGGGGGAGGGTGGCGGTCATGACTGCCCCAGCTTCCCCTGGCGCCGGCGGGCCAGCCGGGTGTTCAGCCAGACCAGGCCGATGATCAGCACGAACATCACCCAGGCGACGGCCGCGGCCCGCCCGAGCGCGTTGTAGGTCCAGCCCTGCTGGTACATGAACAGCCCGAGGGTCTGGTACTGGTTCACCGCGCCGCCGTCGGACTTGCCGCCGCCGAAGATCAGCGGCTCGCCGAACACCTGGCTGGCGCCGATCGTGGAGACCACGACGGTGAACAGGATGGTGGGGCGCAGGCCGGGCAGCGTGACGTGCCGGAACTGCTGCCACTTCGTGGCGCCGTCGAGCGTGGCGGCCTCGTAGAGGTCCTTCGAGATCGACTGCATGCCCGCCAGGTAGATCAGCGCGTTGTAGCCGGTCCAGCGCCAGATGATGATCACCGAGATGGCGATCTGGGCGGTCCAGTCGCCGTTGCGCCAGTCCACCGCGTCGATGCCGACGAGTCCGAGCAGCCAGTTGATGGCGCCCGCGTCGCGGCCGAACAGCTGGGCGAACACCAGCGTCGCCGCGGCCACCGAGGTGGCGTAGGGCATGATCATCGCGACCCGGAAGAAGGTGCGCCCGCGCAGCTTGTAGTTCAGCAGGTGGGCCAGGCCCAGCGCGAGCAGCAGCTGGGGCACCGTGGACAGGATCCCGATGGTGAACGTCTTGAACAGCGCGTTGTAGAACTTCTCGTTGGTGAACAGCCAGATGAAGTTGTCGAGACCGACCCACTTCATCCGGGAGCCGAGCCGGTACTGGTGCAGGCTGATCCAGGCGGTGTAGATGAGCGGGAACAGCCCGAACGCCAGGAAGAGCAGGAAGAACGGCGCGACGTAGACGTAGGGGGCCGAGCGGCCCTCCCACCGGTAGAGGCGGGAGCGCCAGCCGGGCCGACGTGGGGACCCGCCCCCCGGGGGCGCCGAGCGCTCCCCGGGGGCCGGGCGTTGGAGGGAGAGGGTCACGCGCCGACCTGGTTGTTGACCTGCGTCCCGGCTGCGGTCCAGGCGTCGGCCGGGCTGACGCCGTTGGCCTCGACCGAGAGCAGTGCCTGCGCCATCGCGTTCTTCACGACGCCGTCGTTCGGCCCGAGGATCTGGACGGGCGCGGCCTGGGAGGACTTGGAGAAGATCTCGCCGATCGGGGCGTTGTTGAAGTACGGGTCGGTGGTGCCGGCGACCGCGTCGATGGCCTCGGTGGTCGAGGGGAAGTTGCCGACCTCGTTGAAGACCTTGGCCTGCTGCTCGGGGGCGGTCAGCCAGGCGATCAGCTTGGCGGCCTCCTCCTTGTTCTGGCTCACGGCGGGGATGCCCAGGTAGGCGCCGCCCCAGTTGCCGCCGGCGCCGCCGGGCAGGCTGGTGACGTTCCACTTGCCGGAGCCGGCGTCACCGGCCTTGCCCTTGATGTAGCCGATCATCCAGGACGGGCAGGCGATGGTGGCGAAGCTGCCCGAGGAGAAGCCGGCGTCCCAGCCCGGGTCGACGAACTGCTCCAGCTTGGCGGTCAGACCGGCCTGGCCGGCGGCCGCGGCGGTGTCGAAGGCGTTCTTGACGGCGGGGTTGGTCTCGAAGACGAGGTTGCCGCCCTCGTCGTAGTAGATCTTCTCCTCGGTGGAGACCATCGCGTTGTAGAACCCGCCTGCGGAGTCCATCCACGCGGTGCCGGCCGGCGCCTTGGCCTTGAACTCGTTGCCCAGCGCCACGTAGTCGTCCCAGCTCGACATGCGCGCCGCGAGCTGCTGCGGGTCGGTCGGCAGCCCGGCCGCGCCGAGCAGGTCGCTGCGGTAGCAGATGCCCATCGGGCCGATGTCGGTGCCCAGCCCGAGCACGGCGCCGTCCTCGGTGGTGGCGGCCGGCTCCTTCCACGGGATGTAGTTGGCGATGCTGTCCGCGGCCGGGGTCTCGCGCAGGTCGGTCCACAGGTCCTGCTGGTTCTGCACGACGTCGGCGATGCGGGCGACCTCGATGCCCTGCACGTCGGCGACGCCGCTGCCCGAGCTCAGCCGGGTCTGCAGGGCCGGCCAGTACTTGTCCTCGCCCTGGGTGGACTCGTAGGCGATCTTCACGCCGGGGTTGGCCGCCTCGTACTCCTTGAACAGCCCGACCTCGTCGTAGCCGAAGGTGCCGAACAGGCTGACCTTGAGCTCGACCGGACCGCCGCTCGCCGCCGGTTCGGCCTCGCCGCCACCGCCGCACGCGGTCAGCACGAGCGCGCTGCTGAGCGCGAGGGCCGCCAGCGCGACCGGATTACTCCGTGGGGTCTGCATTGATCCTCCAAAGTCTGTGAGAGCGCTCTCTCAGCCGTCCGCGAGAATTCCGTCACACCGGGGTAGCTGTCAAGAGAGCGCTCTCACCGTGACCGAACCGTGGCTGGCCTGGACTAGCGCATTCATGCGAACGGCTCAGCGCCCCTGGTCGGAGTCAGGACCGTCAGGCCGAGTCGCGGATGATGAGCTCGGTGTCCATCACCAGCGGCGGCAGGGCCTCGTCCTGCTCGATGCCGTCGAGCAGGCGCTCGGCCAGCGCCGCGCCCATGGCCACGATCGGCTGGCGGACGGTGGTGATGGCCGGGCGCGCCTCGGCGGCCAGCGGCGAGTCGTCGAACCCGACGATCGCGATGTCCTCGGGCACCCGGCGCCCGGCGTCGCCCACGGCCTGCAGTGCGCCCAGCGCCATCAGGTCGTTGGCCACGAAGACGCCGTCGATGTCGGGGTCCGCGGCCATCAGCCGGTGCATCGCCGCCCGGCCGCCGATCATGCTGAAGTCGCCGTCCTCGGCGCCGTGGCCGGTCATCCCGCGCGCCTCGAGCTCGGCGAAGAACCCGTCGTGCCGGTCGATGGCCGCGATCATGTCCATCGGCCCGGTGATGGTGGCCAGCCGCCTGCGGCCGCGTTCGGCCAGCAGCTCGACCGCGGAACGGGCGCCGCCGAGGTTGTCGGCGTCCACGTAGGACAGGCCCTCGACCGGGGAGAACGGGCGCCCGGACAGCATCACCGGGATGCCGGCGCGCAGCAGCCTGCGCGGCATCGGGTCGTCGCCGTGCAGCGACACCATGATCACGCCGTCCAGGTGGCCGCCGCGGGCGAAGCGCTCGAAGCGGTCGCGCCCCTCGTCGCCGGCCAGCACGCTGAACACGAGCTGCACGTCGCGTTCGGCGAGGGCGGCGTGCGCCCCGCGCAGCACCAGCGAGAAGTACGGGTCGTCGAAGAAGCGGCCCTCGGACTCGGCGGCGACGATGGCGATCGAGTCGCTGCGCCGGGTCATCAGCGAGCGGGCGGCCCGGTTGGTGACGTAGGACAGCTCCGCGGCGGCCCGCAGCACGGCTTCGCGGGCGTGCTCGCCGACCGTCGTGGCGCCGGACAGCACCCGGCCCGCCGTCGCCCGGGACACGCCGGCCCGCTCGGCCACCGACTCGAGGGTCGGCGCCCGTCCCGTGGGTCGTGCCATGCGCACAGGATGGCAGCCCGTCACCCGGGCGTGTCGCGCGGCGCGCGTGATCGCCGCCGAGGATCACCCGGCGGCAGGCTCCCCGGCGCCGGCGGAGGCCGGCCACGACTCCAGGTCGAGGCGGGTCCGGAAGCGCCGCGGCCGGCCGGTCACCGGGTCGGTGAACTCCAGTGTGCTGGCCAGCAGCTGCAACGGCGCGGTGAAGTCGTCGAGCGGGCGCTCGTCGAGGTCGGGGTAGAAGTCGTCGCCGAGGATGGGCACGCCCAGCCCGCTCATGTGCAGCCGCAGCTGGTGGGTGCGCCCGGTGCGCGGGGTCAGCAGGTAGCGGCCCAGCCCGCCGCGCACCTCCAGCAGCTCGACCAGCGTCTCGGCGTTCGGCTCGCCGGGCACCTCGGTGGCGCGCACGATGCCGCGCTCCTTGACGATCCGCGAGCGGACCGTGCGCGGCAGCTCCAGGTCGGGGTCGTGGCGGGCCACGGCCTGGTAGGTCTTGTGGACCAGCCGGTCGCGGAAGAGCGTCTGGTAGGCGCCGCGCTCGTCCCTGGCCACGACGAACATCAGCAGGCCCGCGGTCATCCGGTCGAGCCGGTGCGCCGCGCTCAGCTCGGGCAGGCCCAGATCGCGCCGCAGCCGGACCAGCGCGGTCTCCAGGATGTGGCTCCCGCGCGGGATCGTGGCCAGGAAGTGCGGCTTGTCCACGACCACGAGGTGCTCGTCGCGGTGCACGACGCCGATCCCGAACGGCACCGGCACCTCCACCGGCAGGTCGCGGTGGAACCACAGGTAGGCGCCCGGCGCGTAGGGGGCGTCGGGGGCCAGCGGGCCCGCGGCGTCGACGATCAGCCGCTCGCGCAGCATCGCGTCGATCCGCTCCGGGGGCACCCGGGGCAGCCGCTCGACGAGGTGGTCGCGCATCGTCGCCCAGGCCCCGTCCACGGGCGTGCGCAGGCGCACGGCGTCGAGGCCGTGGCGCTGGGGGAGCGGGGACACCGGCGCACGGCTGCCCCGGCGCGCGGGACCGCGCCGGGCGGCGCGGCGGGACGTGCTCAGCGTGCTGACCGGGAGGTGGGACGGGTGCGGCGGAACCGCCCCCGTCACAGCTCCTTGCGGATCTTGTCGAGCAGCTCGGCGGTGCGCGCCGGCGGCTCGACCTGGGCCACCAGCCGGTCCATGACCAGCGCGTAGTGCTCGACGTCGGCGCGCTTGTCCAGGTACAGGGCGCTGGTCAGCTGCTCGAGGTAGACGATGTCGGGGAGGTCGGGCTGGGCGAAGCGCAGCAGCGTGAACGGCCCGCCCGCGGCGGGGTGGCCGCCGTAGCTCAGCGGCGCGATCTGCAGCGACACGTTCGGCTGCTCGTTGACCTCGAGCAGGTGGGTGAGCTGCTCGCGGGCCAGCTCGGTGCCGCCGATGGAGCGGCGCAGCGCGGCCTCGTCGATGACCGCCCAGAGGGTGGGGCCGTCGGGGGCGCTGAGCAGGTCCTGGCGGCGCATGCGCAGCTCGACCCGGCGCTCGATCTCCTCGGCGCGGGTGCAGGCGAGCTGGGTGACGGCGCGGGCGTACTCGCGGGTCTGCAGCAGGCCGGGGATGAACTGCAGCTCGTAGGTCCGGATGACCGCGGCGGCCTGCTCGAGGCCGAGGTAGGTCTCGAACCAGTTGGGCAGCAGGTCGGCGTAGCGGTGCCACCAGCCCGGCGCGTTGGCCTTGCGCACGAGGTCGAGGAACTCGGCGCGCTCGGCCTCGTCGGTGACCTTGTACAGGGTGAGCAGGTCGGCGACGTCGCGCTCCTTGAAGCTGACCCGCCCGAGCTCCAGCCGACTGATCTTGGCCGTGGACGCGCGGATGGCGTCGCCGGCCACCTCGCGGGTGATGCCGGCCAGCTCGCGTCGCCTGCGCAGCTCGGCGCCCAGGCCCATCCGCAGGACGGTGGGGCCCGACGACGCGCTGCTCTCGGCGTTGGGGCCGCCCGCGAGCGGCTCGTGGTTCCTCGCCACGTTCATCGCTGTAACCGCGCTCTCCCGAGATGGATCGATGCTCGAACCCCGTGCCCCGGCACGGCGCGCCGGATGCGCTGTGCAGTGGCTGCTTCACTCTGCCGGGTCCTCATGGCGGAAGCAAGTCGATGGTCAACCGCTGTCCGGTGAGAAGTCCGATGTCGCTGCGTGATCGCCTCGGCCATGTCGGTGAGCTGCGCAGTTCAGCGGCGTGGGTCCGATGTGGGCACCGCTGTGTCCATCATCATGTCAGTGACCCGTAACGCGGGTCGAGGTCGTCGAACTCGCCCGCCCGCACCCCCGCCAGGAAGGCGGCGATCTCGGCGCGGGAGTAGACCAGGACCGGCCCCTGCGGGCTGCGGGAGTTGCGCACGGCGACCCCCCCGCCCGGAAGTTCGGCCAGCTCGACGCAGTTGCCGGTGGGGTTGCTCGCCGTGCTCTTCCGCCACCGGACGTCGGACCGCTCTGTGTGCACGTGCAGATGCTCATGCATCCGAACTTGCGAATGCAAGGCCGAATCGCCACGATAGGACGACGGGTCGACTCCGTGAGGTCGGCGGTCGACGGATCGGAGAAGCGCATGACCGAGGGCGGGCGGCTGGCCGCGGAGCTGGCCCCGATGGTTGACGTGTGGCAGAAGCTGCTGGACCAGCACGTGCCGGATCGCACCGGCCGCTGCCGAACCTGCACGAAGGGCGGCACCGGGCTGCCGGGCGTGCGCTGGCCCTGCTCCCTGCACGGCATCGCCGACGCCGCCCGCCGCTCGCACAGCGGCGGCCACTGAGCCCCAGGACGTTCGAGCACGACATCCGGCCGGTCGGGCCGGCTCCGGTCCGGAGGGGGGCCGGGGCCGACCCGACCGGCCGGACCTGTTCACGGCCCCCGTGGCGTCGGTCGCGCCACCCGTTCGGTGAGGCCGCAAGACGGGGTCGAGCCCCGCCCGCTCGCGCCGCGATGATCACAGTTGCCCCCTGGAAGCGCTCTCTCCCGCCGAAGGCACTCATGCCGCCAGGTGGGACGAGAGCCGCTCTCGTTCGGTCGGGACGAGAGTCGCTCTCGCTCCGCCATATCGGACGGAAGTCGCTCTCGCTCCGCGCCGACGGGCCCGGCCCTCCGCCCCGGTCGAGCAAATGGCGGTCTCGCCCAACGAGGCTGGCCCAACGCGCCACTCGCTCGGCCCAGTGGGACGGGAGTCGCGTTCGCTCCGCCGGGCGAGAGCGCCGTTCGCTCAAGTCGGGCCGGACGAGAGCGACTTTCGTCCGGCTGGGCGGGACGAGAGCCGCTTTGTCCCGCCAGGCGGGACGAGAGTCACTATCGTTCGCGGCGGGTCGGCCGAAGAGCACAGCGGCGCCGTCGGGGCGAGCGCGACTGACGTCCGCCCAGCCGGGCGAGCGCGGCAGCCCCGCCGGACGAGAGTGGCTTTCGTCCCGCCCCGCCGGACGAGAGTGGCTCTCGTCCCACCAGGCCGAGCGAGAGTGACTCTCGTCCCACGCGCCGGGGCGAGAGGCACTCTCGCCCAACGTGGGGGGCGCCCGACAGTCGAGCAGGGTGCTCGTTAAGCCAGCCACTCCAGCGCCGCCGCCGCCGTCCACGACTGGTTCCGGCTGCCCAGCGCCTCGCCGGTGATGGGCTCGTAGTACTCGGCGAACGTCAGGTCGGCCAGCTGGTCGAGCGAGGCGTCGCGCAGCACCCAGCGCAGGTCCCATGCGCTGTCGCGGAGCGAGGCCCAGCCCAGCAGGAGGTTCAGGAAGGGCCAGACCGGGCCCCGCCAATAGGTGCGGCGGCGGAAGTCGGGGCTGACCGGGGAGGTCGAGGGGGGCAGCGGGAAGCGCAGGGCGGGGTGGCCCATCCACTGGTCGCCGAGCAGCAGGCTGCGCTGGCGGGTGAGCAGGCCGGGGTCGCCGCCGGCGACCAGGGGCGCGAAGCCGGCCACCGTGAGCGGGGCCACCCACTGGTCGGCCAGGACGTCCCAGTCGCGGGCGAGCCCGGTCGCGGGGTCGACGGTGGCCGCCACACCGGCGCGGAAGCGCCGGGCGACCGCGCGCTGCTCGGCGGCCTCGGCGTCGCGGCCCAGGTCGTCGCCGATGTCGGCGAGCACCTCGGCCGCGGCGGCCAGGATGGCGGAGACGAACACGTCGCGGACGCGGAAGTCGATGCTCTCGCGCACCCGGTCGTCCTCGAAGCCGACGGCGCGCATCTGGTCGACCAGCCACAGGTAGCGGCGGTACTCCTCGTCGGTGGGGCGCTGCGCGGCGTCCTCGACGTGGGTGGTGTCGCGGCGGGTGAACGGGGCCACGGGGCCCGGGACGACCCGCGAGTACGGGCCGTCCCAGCGCGGGGAGTTGTCGAACCCGGACTCCCAGCTGTGGTGGATCTCGACCAGCCCGACGCCGTCGGGGTCGCGGGCGCGGACCAGCCACCGGTGCCAGGCCAGCAGGGCGTCGAAGGTCTCCGCGGCGAAGACCTCGGCGGCCTCCTGGACGGCGCCGCCCTCCTCGCGGCCGCGGTCGAGGATGTGGCGCACGGCGATCGCGTGCACGGGCGGCTGGCAGATGCCGCTGGTGCGCCGGTCGGCGGGGCGGGCGGGGGCGTCGTCGGTGCCCCAGCGGTCGGGGCCGGGGAAGTAGTCGGCGGCGCCGGGGGAGAACACGATGTGCGGGATCATCCCGGTGCTCCACTGGGCGCCCAGCAGGCTGCGCAGCTCGGCGGCGGCGCGCGGCACGTCGATGCGGGAGAGCCCGATGGCGATGAAGGCCGAGTCCCAGCTCCACTGGTGCGGGTAGAGCCCGGGTGCGGCGACCGTGGCGGTGCCGAGGTCGTTGCGGCGGAGCACCTCGACCGCGGCGCGGCGCAGGACGGCGACGTCGAGCGCGGGGCCGTCCACGGTCGTGCGGGTCACGGTGGTCCCCCCGGGGCCGGTTGGCAGCGGTTCAGTGTAAGGCGTGGAGTATCGATTCCGTAGCCCGCGAAAAGGCGGGGAACGCCTCCGCCACCGACCGATGTGGACGATCAGCCGCGGGGGCGCGGCCGGCTGCGCAGCCCGAGCAGCGGGGCGAGCGCCACGACCGCCACCCCGGCCACCGCCGTCGGGCCGGGGGCCGGTCCGCCCAGCAGCAGGCCGCCGGCCGCCGCGGAGGCCGGGGCGAGCCCGGTGAGCAGCCCGGCCCGGGCCGAGCCGAGCGCGCCGACCGTGGAGTACCAGAGCACGAACGCCAGCGCGGTGACGACGACGGCGAGGTAGGCGGCGGCCAGGAGTTCGGGGGCGCCGAGCGCGAGGACGGCGGTGGGGCCCTCGGTGGTCAGGCCCAGCCCGGCCAGCGCCACGGCGGCGATCCAGCACGCGTGCATCGAGACGCCCCACGGGCCGAGCCTGCCCAGTACGGGCACGGCCAGCAGGGTGAACCCGACCTCGCAGGCCAGCGCCACCGCGGCCCAGGCCAGGCCGATGGAGTCGGTGCGCCCGCCGCCCTGGATCAGCGCCGCCCCCGCGGTGACCGCCCCGGCGGCCAGCAGGACGGCGGGGACCGGGCGGGCGCGGGCCAGCAGCGGGCCGACCAGCGCCAGCAGGACCGGCGCTCCGGCCACGGCGACGCCGAGCACGGCGGGTTCGGCGTGCTCGGCGCCGCGCACGAGGGCGACGTTGAACAGCACCAGCCCGCACGCGGCCACCGCAGCCAGCCACGCCCACTCGGCGCCGCGGGGGCGGGGCACGGCGCGGCCGGTGAGGCGGGCCAGCGCCAGCAGCAGCGCCGCCGCGACGGCGTAGCGCAGGGACTGCACGGTGAACAGCGGGGCGCGGGTGAGCAGCCCGGAGACCGCCACGCTGCCGCCGACGCACACCATGCCGACCGCTCCCGGGAGGCTGTCGCGCAGGAGCCGGGGCGCGGGGGCGGCGGACGTCGGCGGCGAGATGATCCTGGTGGGCACCACGCCATGCTCGGGCGCCTATGGTCCTCTCGATAGAGCCAAGAATGCCCGTGTCGATTGGTCCATCGGTCGTCCAGGCCATCATGGTGGGGCGTGGACGACGGGTGGAGGGGCATGACCGGCGGCACCGACTTCCTCCAGCTCGACCCGCGCGGCGTGCCGCGCGGAGGCCTCACGACCTGGCTGACCGACGCCCTGCGCTCGGCCGCCGCCGACGGCGGGCTGCGGGTGGGCGACCGGCTGCCCTCGTCCCGGTTGCTGGCCGCCGACCTGGGCGTCTCCCGCGGGGTCGTGGTGGCCGCCTACCAGCGGCTGGTCGACGAGGGGGTGGCGGTCGCCGACGGCGCCCGCGGCACCGTCGTGGCGGTCTCGCCGCACCGCTCCCGCCCGCCCGCGCCCCCCGCCGCGCCCGCCGGCCCCGACTTCGACCTCTCGCCCGGCGTGCCCGACCTGTCCGCCTTCCCCCGGGCCGCCTGGTTGCGCGCCGAACGCGCGGTGCTGGGCTCGGCCGGTCCCGCCGACCTCGGCTACGGCGACCCGCAGGGCAACCCCGTGCTGCGCGCGGCGCTGGCCCGGTGGCTACGCCGCGTGCGGGGCGTGCGCGCCGAGGCCGAGGACATCGTCGTGGTGGCCGGGGTCGCGCAGGCGATCGCGCTGGTGGCGCAGGTCCTGCGCAACCGGGGCGCCGACTCGCTCGCCGTGGAGGACCCGGGCTCGCGCGGCGCGCACGACGAGCTCGCGCACTGGGGCCTGACGCCGGTGCCGGTGCCGGTCGACGACGAGGGCCTGGACGTGGCCGCGCTGGCGCGCACGGGTGAGTCGGTGGTGCTGGTGACCCCGGCCCACCACTTCCCGACCGGCGTCGTGCTCGGCCCGGGCAGGCGCCGCGAGCTGCTCGCCCCGAGCACCGGCATCGAGCTGGTCCTGGAGGACGACTACGACGCCGAGCACCGCTACGACCGGGCCCCCGTGCCCGCGCTGCAGGCGATGGCGCCCGACCGGGTCGTGCACACCGGCAGCGTGTCCAAGACGCTCGCCCCGGCGATGCGGCTGGGCTGGATGATCGTGCCGCCCCGGCTGCGGGCCGAGGTGGTGACCCAGAAGTACATGTCCGACCTGGGCAACGCCGCGCTGCCGCAGCTGGTGCTGGCCGAGCTGATGGCCTCCGGCGAGCTGGAGCGGCACCTGCGCCGGGTGCGCGCGCGCCAGCGCCGCCGCCGCGACGCGATGCTGGGCGCGCTGGGCGAGCACCTGCCCGGCGCCACCGTGCACGGCATCGCCGCCGGGCTGCACCTGCTGGTCACCTTCCCCGAGCACCCCGGCGCCGCGCGCCTCGACGACGTGGCGCTGGCCGAGCGGGCCCGCGCGGCGGGCGTCGTGGTGCACCCGCTGTCGCGCCACCGGCAGCGGGAGGGGCCCGCCGGGCTGGTGCTGGGCTACGCCGCGCACCCGCCGGACCGCATCCGCGCGGCGATCGCGCTGCTGGGGCGCAGCCTGCCCGGCTGAGAGGGCGCAGCCCCCGGCCGGCTGCTCTCGTATAACGACGGCATCGCGGTCGGCGCAAGGCCTTGACGGCGCGGATTGTTAGCGCTCACAATCCGCCGGACCGTGTGACCCGTCACACCTCTCTGCCCGACGACGAGCACCAGGAGGCGCGCGTGCGCTGGACAACCGAGTCCGCCCCGAGGTCCACCATCCGCAGGCCGGTCGCCCGGCTGGCCGCAGCCGCCGCGCTCGCGCTGGCCGTCACCGCGTGCGGCGGTGGCGGAGGCGGCGGCGACGCCCCCGCCGACGCCGCCGCGGGCGGCGAGGACACGATCGTGATGGGGTTCTCCCAGGTCGGCGCGGAGAGCGGCTGGCGGACGGCGAACACCAAGTCGGTCAACGACGCGGCCGCCGAGGCCGGTATCGAGCTGAAGTTCTCCGACGCCCAGCAGAAGCAGGAGAACCAGATCAAGGCGATCCGCTCGTTCATCCAGCAGCGGGTCGACGTCATCGCGTTCAGCCCGGTCGTGGAGTCCGGGTGGGACACCGTGCTGATGGAGGCCAAGCGGGCCAACATCCCGGTCATCCTGACCGACCGCGCGGTCGACTCGGCCGACACCAGCCTCTACGCGACCTTCCTCGGCTCGGACTTCGTCGAGGAGGGCAAGAAGGCCGGCCAGTGGCTGCTGGAGCAGCCCGAGAGCAGCGCCGGACCGGTCAACATCGTCGAGCTGCAGGGCACCACCGGTTCGGCGCCGGCCATCGACCGGCAGGAGGGCTTCGCCGAGGTGATCGCGGGCAACCCGAACCTGAAGGTCATCGCCTCGCAGACCGGCGACTTCACCCGCTCGGGCGGCAAGCAGGTCATGGAGGCGTTCCTCAAGGCGCACCCGGACATCGACGTGCTCTACGCGCACAACGACGACATGGGCCTGGGTGCGATCGAGGCGATCGAGGCGGCCGGCAAGGTGCCCGGCCAGGACATCAAGATCATCACGGTGGACGCGGTCAAGGACGGCATGCAGGCCCTGGCCGACGGCAAGATCAACTTCATCGTGGAGTGCAACCCGCTGCTCGGCGGGCAGCTGATGGACCTGGCCAAGAAGGTGGTGGCCGGCGAGCAGATCCCGCCGCGGGTGGTCACCGAGGAGACCACCTTCGACCAGGCCGCGGCCAAGGAGGCGCTGCCGACCAGGCAGTACTGACCGCCCGGCGGGAACCGACGGGACCGACTGCACCGACGAGCGGGAAGCACCGATGACTGCAGTACCGCAACCGGGTCCGGACGCCGCGCCGCTGCTGGAGATGACCGGCATCAGCGTGGCGTTCGGGCCCGTGCGCGCCCTCGACGGCGTCGACTTCCGGCTGCACGCCGGCGAGGTGCACGCGCTGATGGGCGAGAACGGCGCCGGCAAGTCCACCCTGATCAAGGCGCTGACCGGGGTCTACCCGGTCGACGCGGGCCGGGTGGTGCTCGACGGCGCCGAGGTCGCGTTCGCCGGGCCCGCGCAGGCCCAGGCGGCCGGGATCAGCACCGTCTACCAGGAGGTCAACCTCTGCCCGAACCTGTCCGTGGCGGAGAACCTCCTGCTCGGACGGGAGCCGCGGCGATGGGGGCGGATCGACGGACGGGGGGTGCGCAGGCGGGCCCGCGAGGTGCTGGCCCGCCTGCACCTGGACGTCGACCCGGCCTCGCCGCTGGACAGCCACTCCATCGCGGTCCAGCAGCTGGTCTCGATCGGCCGGGCGGTCCAGGTCGACTGCAAGGTGCTGATCCTGGACGAGCCCACCTCCAGCCTGGACGCCGACGAGGTCGCCGAGCTGTTCCGGGTGATCTCCCGACTGCGCGCCGACGGGGTGGCGATCCTGTTCGTCACGCACTTCCTCGACCAGGTCTACGCCATCTCCGACCGGACGACGGTGCTGCGCAACGGCCGGCTGGTGGGGGAGTACCGCACGGCGGAGCTGCCCCGGTTGCAGCTGGTCTCGGCCATGGTGGGGCGCGAGCTGGAGACCCTCGAGCAGCTCGAGCGGGTGCCGGCCGAGCCCGCGTCGCAGGCGGTGGCGCCGGTGCTGGCGGCCTCGGGGGTGAGCCGGCGGGGTGCGATCGAGCCGGTCGACCTCGTGGTGCGCCCCGGTGAGGTCGTCGGGCTGGCCGGGCTGCTCGGCTCCGGGCGCACCGAGCTGGCCCGGCTGCTGTTCGGCGCCGACCGCGCCGACACCGGCGAGATCACCGTCGACGGGACCGTCCTGCCGATGCGCACCCCGCGCGACGCGATCTCCGCGGGCGTGGCCTTCACATCGGAGAACCGCGGCGCCGAGGGCGTCGTCGGCGACCTGACGGTGCGCGACAACATCGTGCTGGCCATGCAGGCGGCGCGGGGTCTGCGCCGGATCCCGCGCCGCGCGCAGGACGAGGCGGCGGCCCGCTGGATCGAGGTGCTGGACATCCGTCCGCCCGACCCGGACGCCCTGCTGCGCAACCTGTCCGGGGGCAACCAGCAGAAGGTGCTGCTCGCGCGGTGGTTGGCCACCGGGCCGCGACTGCTCATCCTGGACGAGCCCACCCGCGGCATCGACGTCGGCGCCAAGGCCCAGATCCAGGCCCTGGTCGCCGACCTGGCCCGGGAGGGCATGGGGGTGGTGTACATCTCCGCCGAGCTGGAGGAGGTGGTCCGGTTGGCCGACCGGGTGCTGGTGCTGCGCGACCGCCGCCCGGTCGCGGAGCTGGCCGGCGAGGACGTGGAGGTGGATCGGGTGATGGAGCTGATCGCGACCGGTCACGGGGAGCCCGATGCCGAGCGCCGCGGCGGGGCCGACTGGGAGTACGGGCGGTCCGATGCGTGAGCTGTGGCGCAAGCCGTTCTGGCCGCTGGTCGTCCTGCTGCTGCTGAACCTGGTGCTCGCGCCGGGGTTCTTCGCGGTGCGCCTGCAGGACGGGCGCCTCTACGGCAGCCTGGTCGACATCCTGCACAACGGCGCCCCGGTGGCGCTGATGGCGCTGGGCATGACGCTGGTCATCGCCACCCGCGGCATCGACCTGTCGGTGGGCGCGATCGTGGCCATCTGCGGTGCGGTCACCTGCGCCTGGATCGCCGCGAGCCCCGACCCGACCTCCCCGGGCGCCGCGATCGGCGGGATCGGCGTCGCGCTCGGCCTGGCCGTCGCGCTCGGCGCCTGGAACGGGTTCCTGGTCTCGGTGCTGGGCATCCAGCCGATCATCGCCACGCTGGTGCTGATGACCGCCGGGCGCGGGCTGGCCCAGCTGGTCACCGACGGTCAGATCATCACCGTGAACAACCCGCTCTTCTCCGCCATCGCCGGCGGCGAGCTGCTCGCGGTGCCGCTCACCGTGATCGTGGCCGCGGCGGTGTACGCGCTGGTCGCGCTGGCCACCCGGCGCACCGCCCTCGGCACGCTGGTCGAGGCGGTCGGCATCAACCCGGCGGCCAGCCGGCTGGCCGGCGTGCGCGCCCGCACGCTGATCTGGACCGTCTACGTCTTCTCCGCCCTCTGCGCAGGCGTCGCCGGACTGATGATCAGCTCGAACGTCAACGCCGCGGACGCCAACAACGCCGGGCTCTGGCTGGAGCTCGACGCGATCCTGGCCGTGGTCATCGGCGGGACGTCCCTGGCCGGCGGCCGGTTCTCGATCACCGGGACGCTGTTCGGGGCGCTGACCATCCAGACCCTGACCACGACGATCCTCTCGCTGGGCATCCCGCCGGAGGTCTCGCTGGTGTTCAAGGCGGTCGTGGTGATCGTGGTCTGCCTGCTGCAGTCGCCCAAGGCCCGCGCCCTGCTCGGCCGGCGCCGCAGGCGCCGGGGCGCGGCCGGTGGCGCACCGCCCGCCGACCCGCCGCCCGGCCCCCCGACCCCCGACCCCGACCGGGCCGACGGGGCCGCGACCCCGATCCCCGCGCAGAGGAGCACGCCGTGACGACCGCGCCCCCGCCCGTCGTGGGCCCGTCGCCCGTCGCCGCCGGGGGGCGCGCCGGGCGCGTCCCGGCCCGATTCGTCCCGGTGCTGGTGACGTTCGGGCTGTTCGTGGCCCTGTTCGCGGTCGGCGGCCTGCGCTACGAGGCCTTCGCCTCCGGGCAGGTGCTGCTCAACCTGCTGATCGACAACGCCTTCCTGGTGGTGCTCGCGGTCGGCATGACCTTCGTGATCCTCACCGGCGGGATCGACCTGTCGGTCGGGTCGGTGGTCGCGCTCTCGACGATGGTCACCGCGGCCATGCTGCGCGCGGGCTGGTCGGCCCCGGTCGTGATCGTCGCGGTGCTGGCCGGCGGCGCGCTGTTCGGGCTGGCCATGGGCGCGGTCATCCACTACCTGGAGATCCAGCCGTTCATCGTGACGCTGGCCGGGCTGTTCCTGGCCCGCGGACTGTGCTACCTGATCGACCTCAGCTCGATCCCGATCACCGACCCCCTGTTCCGCGACCTGTCGCAGACCGCGATCCCGCTGGGTGAGGACATGTTCCTCACCCCGAGCGTGCTCGTCGCGCTGGCCGCGGTCGCGGTCGGCGCCTACGTGCTGCACCTGACCCGGTTCGGGCGCACGGTCTACGCCGTGGGCGGCAACCAGCAGTCCGCGCTGCTGATGGGCCTGGGCGTGGGGCGCGCGCGGGTGGGCGTCTACGTCATCAGCGGGTTCTGCTCGGCGCTGGGCGGGCTGCTGTTCAGCGTCTACCTGCTCTCGGGCTACAGCCTCAACGCCGTCGGCATGGAGCTCGACGCGATCGCGGCCGTGGTCATCGGCGGGACGCTGCTCACCGGCGGCTCGGGCTACGTGCTCGGCTCGCTGCTGGGCGTGCTGGTGCTGGGCACCGTGCAGACGATCATCTCCTTCGAGGGCACCCTCAGCACCTGGTGGGTCAAGATCGTCATCGGCCTGCTGCTGCTCGCCTTCGTGGTGCTGCAGCGGATCCTCGCCGTCGGCCCCCGCCGACGACGGGCGCCCGCCCCGGCCCCGTCGGCGCCCGCCGGCCGAACCGACCCGCCCCAGGGCGACGGGTGAGCGGGCGACGCCGTCGCCGGCGCGTCCGCCCGGCCCGCCCGCCCCGTTCCGGGCGGCGCGCGCCGCGCCGCCCGCGCTGCACCCGCGCCCCGCGCTGACGCCGTCGGCCCGCCCGGCCCGCGTCAGCAGCCGGGGCGGCACACCCGCTGGGACAGCGCGTCGAGGAACACCGTGCGGATGTCCTGCGGGTTCTCCGCGGCGTAGGCGCGGCCCCCGGTCGCCTCGGCGAGCTGGCGCAGGGCGTCCTGGTCCGAGTCGGGGCCGATGCCGATGGCGATCAGCGCGACCGGGCGGGTGGGGTCGGCTTCGGCGCGCAGGGTCTGCACGGCCAGCGGCAGGTCGATGCCGCCCTCGATCTCGTTGCGCCCGTCGGTGATCAGCACGACGGCGTTGGACCGGCCCGGTTCGTAGCCCGAGCGGACCTCCCGGACCGCCGCGATCGCGGTGTCGTAGAGGGCGGTCTTCCCGCCGAGCCGGTCGCGCAGGGTGGCGGCCTGGGTGGCCAGCGCGGCCCGCCGCGACGGCGCGGAGCCGACCGGCTCGGTGAGCCTGCCCAGGGGCACCAGCTCCTCCCATGGCCGCTCGCCGTCCGGCCCGGAGGAGAACGCCCACAGCCCGATCGAGGAGCTGTCCGGGAACAGCGACAGCCCGCCCTGCGCGGCCGAGGAGGCCAGGCCGATGCGGTCGGTCGGGCCCTCCTGGGCGGCCATCGAGCCGGAGGTGTCGATGACGGCCAGCACGCGGCTCTGCAGGGTCAGCGCGCTCCACAGGCGCAACGTCTCCACCGCGGCCGCGGTGTCGGGCACGGCCCCCGTCGTGACCTCGACGGGCAGCATGCCCGCGGCGGCCCGGGTGGCGCGGGAGCCGTCCGGGGCGCGCAGGCCGGAGTCGGCGAAGGCCTGGTGGGCTGCCGGGGAGCGCAGCCGCTCGTCGAGCCGGTCGACGGCCTCGCGCACCCGGGCGGCCCGGGCCTCGGAGTCCGGACCGACGTCCTGCGGGCGGATCCGGACCAGCGGGTAGTCGAGGACGGCGGTGCCGTCGGCGAGCGCGACCGCGGCGGCGGGGGCCGGGGCGGCGCCCGCCGGAGTGGTGGTGCTGCCCTCGCTCGCGGCGTTGTGCCGGACGACGGCCTGCTCGGAGGCCAGGAAGGCGCGCGCGGCGGCGCCCTCCGTGGCGATCGCCTGGAAGGCCTCCTCGGCCGAGGCGGGCGAGCCCTCGGCCAGCACCAGCACCGCGGCGACGAACGCCGCCTTGGGGCGGCCGTCGTCGTCGCCGATGGCGGTGCGCAGCGCGGTGAGCGCGGCCAGCCCGCCGGGCTCCTGCACCGGGTCGGGGAGGGTGGGCGGCTTCTCGCTGGTCAGCAGCGTGTTCCAGGCGATCGGCTGGGACGGGTCGCCGTAACGGGCGGCGTCTGCGGCGGGCAGCGCCAGGACCACGGGCGAGTACGCCAGCGGCGCTCCGCGCTCGACCAGGGACTCGCCGCTCTCGTCGAGCGGGTCGAGGGTGAGGGAGGACTCCGGGATCCACACGTCGGGCAACCCCGGCGAGCCGGAGCGGATCTCGCTGGCCAGCCCGGGGTCGGCGGCGACGATGTCGTAGCGGGCGCAGGTGTCGACGGCGTCCGGATCGGCGGCGAGCAACCGGCTCACCGGCTCCAGGATCGACGGGTCGGCGGCCACCACGACGGGCACGGGCTCGCAGGTCGGCGCGCTCATGGTGCGGTAGACGACCACCCCCGCGGCCGCCGCCACGGCCACCACCACGCCGAGCACGACCAGCGGCCAGCGGCGTCGCCGCGACAGCTTCCGGTGCTGCCCCATCGCGCCCTCCGTCCCCCGGTCGATCCGCGTCGGGTACGGCCTGGATCGTGACGCGGAGCAGCTCGTCGCAGGGGAGCTGAAGCGCTACTCCGCGTGTCAGGGACCCGTCGGCGCGAGCGTACTCCCTGCCTGCATCGATCGGGTGAGGGCCGGGGCGGGAACCCCGAGGATGATCACTCTCGGTGGTCGGCGATGTGCGCGGTCCCGGGCGCGCTGTCGACAGCGGCCTCGACAGCGGCGGGCTGGATGATCGCGGTGGCGCCCGCCGGTCGGCCGGGCCGGTCGACCCGGGCCGCGATCACCAGACCGCGCCGGGCGGCCAGCGCGGCGCCGCCGACGAGCACGCCGAGCGCCCCGAGGGAGACCAGGAAGGGCAGCGAGCCGGGGGAGGTGCCGAAGGCACCGACCGCGACGAAGGTGACCGTGCCCGGCAGCAGCCCGAACGCGGAGCCGAGGACGTAGTCGCGCACGCGCACGCCGCTCAGGCCGCAGGCGGCGTTGACGATCGCGAAGGGGGCCATCGGGACCAGCCGGATGCCGATCACCGCCAGCACCCCGCGCCGGCGCAGCGCGGCGTCCAGGCGCTCCAGCCGGTCGCCGGCCAGCCCCTGCACGGTCGACCGGCCCAGCAGCCTGGCCATCGTGAAGTTGACCAGGGCGCTGGTCAGCGAGGCGGTCAGGGCGACGGGGACGCCGCCCGGCCAGCCGAAGAGCACCCCGGAGCCGACGGTCAGCATCGTGGCCGGGCCGGGCGTCAGGGAGGCCAGGGCGGCGATCGCGGCGTAGAGGACCGGGCCCGCCCACCCGGCGGACCGCACCCAGGCCTGGATCTCCGACAGCGGCGGGACGCCGACGGTCAGCGCGAGCACGGCGCCGGCCACGACCAGCACCACCAGCAACGCGGGCCGAGCCCAACGTGCCATCGGCTGCCTCCCCGACGTCGGCTCCCCGATCGAGACCCCGACGTCCGGATTATCACCGACGCGCGGCGTCCTGAAACCCCTTCGGCCCAACTCGCCGTGACACCGAGCGACGGCGGGGCCGACTCACGCCCCAGGAACCTCACGATCGCGGCGGTGGACTCCGGCCGGCCCACCGCCCCCAGGTGGTCGTCGGGCGCCGCGCCCGGGAGTGCGTCAGCCCGCGCCGCCCTCCGGTCCCGAGCCCGCCCGCAGCCAGCGGCAGCCGTGCCCGCCGAGCTCCACGGCGATGCGGCCCTCGTCGTCGACGGGGACCGGGTCGGCGCGCGGGTCGAGCACGTCGTGCAACTCGCGGCCGGCCAGCCCGGTGAGCAGCAGCTCCGCGGTCGCCTTCTGGTCGGCCAGGTTGTGCAGCGCGATCAGCGAGGCGTCGTCGGCGTCGCAGCGGTGCGCCAGCACCGAGCGGGCCTTCGGGCCGGGGTCGAGGACCTCGTAGCCGCCCCAGGCCAGCTCGGGGCAGTCGCGGTAGCGGTCGATCAGCAGCCGGAACCAGGCCAGCAGGGAGTCGGGCTCGGCGCGCTGGCGCCGCACGGCGGCCCAGTCCATGTCCGAGCGCACCGCGAACCGGCCCGGCAGCTCCAGGTTCTCGACCATTCCGACTTCCTCGCCGTAGAACATCACCGGCGTGCCGGGCAGCGAGAACAGCAGGCTGTAGACCATCCGGATGTGCTGCTCGTCCCCGTTGAGCATGCCGGGCAGGCGCCTGCGCAGCCCGCGGCCGTAGAGCTGCATGTCCTCGTCGGGCCCGAAGGCGTCGAAGACCTCCTTGCGCTGCGACTCGGTCAGCTTGTCCAGGGTCAGCTCGTCGTGGTTGCGCACGAACGTGGCCCAGTGCCCGTCGGCGGGCGGAGCCGGCCGCTGGCGCAGCGCCTCGGCCAGCGGCTCGGCGTCGCCGCGGGCCAGCGCCAGGTACATCTGCTGCATCCCGACGAAGTCGAAGCACATCGTGAGCTCGCTGGGGGTGTTGCCGCCGTCGACCCCGCCGAAGAACGGCATGAGGTCGGGGTAGGGCAGGTTGACCTCGCCGAGCAGCACCGCCTCGCCGTTGCGCCGGGTCATGAACGAGCGCAGGTCGGCCAGGTAGTCGTGCGGGTCGGGCAGCGAGTCCTTGTCGTCCTGGCCCGAGGTCTCCAGCAGGAACGGCACCGCGTCCACCCGGAACCCGGACAGCCCCAGCTCCATCCAGAACCCGATGATCCGGGCGATCTCGTCGCGGACCTCGGGGTTGGCCACGTTCAGGTCGGGCTGGTGCTTGTAGAACCGGTGCAGGTAGTACTGCTTGGTCTTCTTGTCGTACTCCCACAGGGAGGTCTCCTGGTCGGGGAAGACCACCCCCTGCGGGCCGTCGGTGGGGGGCTCGTCCTGCCAGACGTACCAGTCGCGCCTGGGGGACTCGCGGCTGCTGCGCGACTCCTTGAACCACGGGTGCTCGGCGGAGGTGTGGTTGACCACCAGGTCGGCGATCACCCGCATGCCCCGGTCGCGGGCGGTGCGGATCAGCTCGACCATGTCGCCGTGGGTGCCCAGCCGCGGGTCGACGCCGTAGAAGTCGGTGATGTCGTAGCCGTCGTCGCGGTCCGGGGTGGGGTAGAAGGGCATCAGCCACAGGCAGGTGACGCCCAGCCGGTGCAGGTGGTCGATGTGCTGGATCAGCCCGCGGATGTCACCGCGGTCCGAGCCGGTCGAGCTGGCGAAGGTCTCGATGTCCAGGCAGTAGAAGACCGCGTTCTTCCACCACAGGTCGGCGGTGCGGGTCAGCTTCACGCGGGCACCTTCTCGCGGAGCTGCGGGAGCACCGAGTTGCCGAAGGCGTCGAGGAACTCGTCCTGCTCGACCCCGACGTGGTGCAGGGCGATCTCGTCGAAGCCCAGCTCGGCGTACTCGGCGAGGGTGGCGGCGTGCTGACCGAGGTCGCTGGAGATGTGCACGCTCTGGGCCACCGTCGACAGCGGCACGTCCTGGGACGCCGCGTCGAAGGTCTCGGCGCTGTCGATGTCCCAGCAGGCAGGCGGCGGGAAGACGTTGCTGCGCCACTGGTGGTGCGCCAGCTGCTCGGCGCGCTCCTGCTCGGGGGCCCAGCTCAGGTGCGCCTGCAGGTGCAGCTCACCGCGCCCGCCCGCGTCGCGGTAGGCGTCGATCATCTTGCGCAGGTGCTCGACCGGCGCGTTGACGGTGATCAGGCCGTCGGCCCACTCGGCGCACCAGCGCGCGGTCTCCACGCTGACCGCCGCGCCGACCAGCGGCGGCGGCTCCGGCGGGCGGGTCCACACGCGGGCCCGGTCGACGGTCACCAGCCCGTCGTGGCTGACCTCCTCGCCGCGCAGCAGGGCGCGGATGATGTCGACGCACTCGCGCAGGCGGGCGTTGCGGACCTCCTTGCGCGGCCAGGGCGCCCCGGTGATGTGCTCGTTGCTGGCCTCGCCGCTGCCCAGCGCGGCCCAGAAGCGGCCCGGGTAGAGCACCCCGAGGGTGCCGATGGCCTGCGCGATGATCGCCGGGTGGTAGCGCTGGCCGGGCGCGTTGACCACGCCGAAGGGCAGCGAGGTGGCCTGCATCGCGGCGCCGAGCCAGGTCCACGCGAACCCCGACTGGCCCTGGCGCTCGCTCCAGGGCGAGAAGTGGTCCGACGACATGGCGCCGTCGAACCCGACCTGCTCGGCCTTCCGGGCCGCGGCCAGCAGGGTGTCGGGTGGAACCTGTTCGTGGGAGGCGTGCCAGGCGAAGCGGGTCATGCCCGGCTTCTACCCGTTCGCCCGGGTCGGCCAACCACGAACCCGCGCGGGCCGGACCAGGGCCGCGCCGCTGCTGCCGCCTCCGGGTCGGCGCCGGGCCGCCCTGGCCGTGCGCTCGTGGTCCTCGGACCGATCTCGGCGATCAGAACTCGGTGCCGTGCACCGGGAGCCGGTCGGTCAGGAAGGCGAGGTCGATCCGGTGCAGCAGCGCCGGGTCGTCGGCGGTGAGCAGCCCGGCCCCGGCCAGCGGCCGGGTGCGCTGCCCGCCCAGCACCAGCGGGCCCAGCGCGGTCGCGTCGACGCGCACGTCGGCGGGGGCCGTCGTCGGCTCGCAGGTGGCGCCGTCGGGCCCGCCGCGCAACCGGAACCGCCCGCCCCGGTCGAGGAACGGGTCGCCCACGTCGAGCACGGCGTCGATCTCGATGCCGTAGCGGCGCGCCGACAGCAGGGCGGGCACGTCCAGCGCCCGGGTCCACATGCCGTCGTGGAGGCCCGTGGTGCGGACCTGGCGCGGGTCTGTCAGCAGCAGCGGCAGCGGGTCGTCGAGGGCCAGGGCGCGGCAGCGGACCGTCTCGACGAGGTCCATCGCCAGCAGGGCGCGCCACAGCTCGCGGTGGGCCTGCGCCGTGGTGGCCACCACCTCGGTGACCACGGCGGCCCGCTCGGAGTGCAGCCGGCGGTAGGAGGCGTAGCCGTCGGGGTGGACCAGGTGGAACAGCGCCGTGGCCCCGCCCCGGCGGTGCTCGTGGTCGGCGAGCTGCGGCGTCCACTGGGCCGGCCCGCGGTGCACCGCGCCGGGCACACCCGCCGCCCACCTGCGGTGCAGCTCCGGGGCGAGCTCGCGGACCTCCTCGGTGCCGGCCTGGCGGACCCCGCCGGTGTCGGGCAGGTCGGCGCGCAGCACCGCGCGCCTGCGGTCGATCTCCACCGAGCGGTTCGCGGTGGTCGGGCCGTAGCCGAACCGGCCGTAGATCGCGCCCTCGCTGGCGGTGAGCCCGCACAGCGCATGGCCCTGCTCGACGAACTCGCGGTGCTGCTCGGTGAGCAGGGCGCGCAGCACGCCGCGGCGGCGGTGGGTCAGGGCCACCGACACCCAGGTGACGCCGGGCATCGGCAGCACGGCTCCACCGGGCACCGTGACGTGGAGGTCGAACGCCCCCGTGACGCCGACGATCGCGTCGTCGGTGTCGACGGCCAGCCAGAACCGGTCCGGGTCCAGCACCGACTCGATCTCCTGCAGGTCGGAGTCGGTGTAGTGGACGCCGAAGGCACGACCGTCCGCCTCGGCCATGGCGGCGAGGTCCTTGCTGGTGGCCCGGCGCAGGGCGAACGACGTCGTCACGCGGGGAGTGTCCCCGCGGTGGTGGTGGGACGTCGACCGAGTTAGGCCCGTTGCTTCGTGGTCTGCGGCCCCGCCCGACCTGGAGGTCACAGCAGGCCCTCCGGCGCAGGACGCGGGGACGCGGTGATCTGGTCCAGGTGGTGGTGCAGCACTGCGAGCAGCCCCTCGGCGCTGCTCTGCTCCGGGCGCATGGCGGCGTGCACCGCGAGCCCGTCCAGCAGCGCGAACAAGCGCTCGGTCTCCAGGTCGACGCCCGGCTCGGTTGTCCCTGTCGGGAGGAGCACGCGGACCCATCGCCGGCACGCGTTGCGCAGGAGGTCGTAGGCCTCGTCGCGCAGCGCCCGCAGTTGGGGGTCTACGAGCGCGCGGGCGGTGAAGGCGAGCCAGACCTCGTTCTCCGCCCGGCGCTCGGGATCCAACGGCAGCAGCTCGGCGAGCACGCGTCCCGCCGCGAGGCGGGGGTCGTCGGGTACCTGCAGCACGGCCACGCGGTGCTCGACCCGCTCGATGACCATCCGCATGGCGAAGGTCAGCAGTTCGGACTGGTCGTCGAAGTAGTGCCGCAGCGAGCCCATCGACACCCCGGCCTCACGGGCGACCTCCCGCACCGAGGCGCGCTCCAGCCCTTCGCGTCGGACCACCCGCCACACCGCCTCGGCCAGGTGCCTCCTGCGCTCGACCGGATCCACCACCCGCGGCACCCGCCTTTCATAGCACAGTCGTGCTACGTTGCCAGTATCTAGCACAGTCGTGCTAGTAACGCGGTCGACGGGAGCACGACCATGAGCAGGAACCGGCCGCTGCCGGGCATCGCACCGGCGCGAGCGGGAGCGGCTGCCGGGCCGGAGTCGTCGACACCGGGGCGTCCGCTCCGGTCCCGTGGGCCCGGTCGCGCCAGTGTCCGGGTGGCCGCCACCCTCTGGGTGGCCGCCAACTGCTGGGTCGGGCTGACGGCCGGCGAGACCCTGCCCTTCGACTGGCCGGCCAGGACGCAGAGGTCGACGGTCGAGCACCTCCTCGAGGTCAACCTGGCACTCCTGCAGGTGCTGCTCCTGATGGGGGTGGTCCATGTCATCACCCGGCGCCGCACGCTACCCGACATCGCCGCACGCGCCCCGGATCGTGCCCTCGCCCTGCGCGAGACGCTCCTGCTCCTCGGCTACGGGGTCCTCGCTCTCGGCGGGGGGTTCCTCCTGGCCACGTCCTCCGGCTGGCACCCGTTCGGCCTGCACCTGGCGGGGACGATCTACGGCACCCACGCCCAGCTCGAGCCGGCCGAGGTCCTCACCTGGGCCGGCTACAACCTCGTGGTATTCGCCGTCCTCCCGCTGATCTTCTTCGGCAGGCGGTACTCCGCGCGGGCGCTGGGCCTGCGCTCGACCGACCGGAAGAACGATCTACTGGTGATCGTCGTCGTGCTCGCGCTGGAGGCCACCTTCCAGATCGTCGCCGTCCAGCCGGAGATCTTCACCCTGCCGGCCGGTCAGCTCCTCCTCGGCGCCGCCGTCACCTTCGCGCTCTACCTCGCCGGTGCGGTCCTTCCCGCCATGGTCTTCATCTACGCGATCCTCGTGCCGCGCTACCTCACGCTGACCGGCTCGGCGACCACCACCGTGCTCCTGGGCGGGCTGACCTACACCGGCCTGCACGCCTGGGACGCCTGGGCGGTGTTCACCTCCCCGCACGGAGCCGCCCTCTCGGTGATCTTCCTGTTCTTCACCTACCTCGGACCCGGCATGATCAAGACATTCCTGACGCTGCGTACCGGCAACGCCTGGGTGCACGTCTGGGCCTACCACGCCTTCGCCCCGCACACCCTCCTGGACACCCCGCACATCGTCGACGTCCTCCGGATCCGGTGATGTTCAGAGCCGGTCGGGCAGGCCCAGCGCGCCGAACAGCTCCGGCCCGAACGTGGTGACCTCCGAGATCAACCCCTCCTCGACGCGCAGCACGTCGAGCTTGAACGGGCGGAACACCGTGTCGCCCGTGCGGCGCAGGTAGCTCGCGGCGGCCGGCATCCGGTTGACCGCGGTGGGCAGCAGGCGCCAGTCGCCCTCGCGGTCGGGGCCGAACGCGCGCTCCAGCAGCGTGGCGAGCCCGTCGGTGCCTTCGAACACGTACGGGTACGGGGGCATGGATATCCGGATGTCGGTCGCGGCGACCGCCAGCGCGGCGGTGGCGTCGCCGCGCTGGTGGGCGTCGACGAACCGGTCGAGCAGCTCGCGCTCCCGCGCCGACAGCGGCGCCCCGCCCGCCGACCAGCCGCTGCGCTGCGCCGGCAGGTGCTGGGCCATGGTGGCGCGGGCACGCTGCAGCGCGCTGTTGGCCGCGGGGACGCTGGTGCCCAGCAGCTCGGCGGTCTCGGCGGCCGACATGTCCAGCACGTCGCGCAGCAGCAGCGCGGCGCGCTGGCGGGCCGGCAGCACCTGCAGCGCGGTCAGGAACGCCAGCTCGATCGTCTCCCTGGCCACGGCCACCGCGTCGGGGCCGTCGTCGGGGGCGGCGAGCTCGTCGAGCAGCGTGTCGGGGTAGGGCTGCAGCCAGGAGACCTCCGGGGAGGACGCGCGCCGCGGGCGGCGGGCGCGGGCCCGGATCGCGTCCAGGCACACGTTGGTCGCGATCCGGTAGAGCCACGCCCGCACGGGGGCTTCCGCGTCGGAGCCGCCGGTGAACCGGTCGCGGTGGCGCCAGGCGTTGAGCAGCGCCTCCTGCACGGCGTCCTCGGCCTCGTCGAACGAGGCCAGCATCCGGTAGCAGTGCACGTGCAGCTCCCGGCGGTGCCGCTCGACCTGCTCGCGGAAGCCGGCCTCGTCGAGGACCGGACCGACCACCGGGCCGGTCACGACCCGCCGTGGCCCTTCTCCTGCAGCACCCAGGTGTTGCCGTCGGGGTCGGCGAGGTCGGCGAAGGAGGCGAAGTCGGCGCGGTCCGGGGCGGGGCCGGGCTGCCAGCCCTGCGCGCTCATGTGCTTGACCTCGCCGACCTCCGCGCCCCGCGCCAGCAGCTCCTCGCGGGCGGCGACGACGTCGCGGACCACCAGGTGCGTGCCGCGGACCGACCCCGGCTCGGCGTCGGTGATGCCGACCCCGATGGAGATCGAGCAGGCCGAGCCGGGCGGGGTCAGCTGCACGACGCGGAACTCCTCGCCCGCGCGGTGGTCGACGTCGACGGCGAAGCCGAGCGTCTGGCTGTAGAAGGCCTTGGCCCGGTCGACGTCGCTCACCGGGATCAGCACCAGCTCGATGCGGAAGTCCATGCGCTCTCTCCGATCCTCGTGCGGCGGCGGTCCGCCACCGTCGCACGTGTAACGACGGCCGCGGCGACGACTCATCGGTGCACCGGTGATCCGGTGAAAAGAAGTTGCCCGCGGCGGCCCACGGGCCCGACGCTGTGCGGGTGTTCCGGCCGGTCGCGTTCTGCGCACCGCTGGCTGCAGATGCAGCAGCGGCGCCGCGGCCTGCCCTGATCGTCCTGTCGATCACCGACGGCGCCCGAGGCTGACCCCTTCCCGGCCGGCACCGGGATCTCCCGGGAAGCGGGTCGCGGCCACACGAGGGATCCCGGACGTCCGCCGCCCGCGGACGATCAGCACCGCAGACCGGAGCACCACCATGGCCAAGCAGCCCTACCTGCGCACCAAGCCGCACCTCAACATCGGCACGATGGGCCACGTCGACCACGGCAAGACCACCCTGACCGCCGCCATCACCAAGGTCCTCGCCGACCGCGTCGGCGGCCGCTACGTGCCGTTCGAGCGGATCGACCGGACCCCGGAGGAGGCCCGGCGCGGCATCACGATCGACGTCGCGCACGTCGAGTACGAGACGGCGACGCGCCACTACGCGCACGTCGACATGCCCGGCCACGCCGACTACGTGAAGAACATGATCACCGGCGCGGCCCAGGTCGACGGCGCGATCCTGGTCGTCTCGGCGACCGACGGCGTGATGCCGCAGACCCGCGAGCACGTGCTGCTGGCCCGCAGGCTCGGCGTCGGGCACCTGGCGGTGGCGCTGAACAAGGCCGACGCCGGTGACCCCGAGCTGCTGGAGCTGGTCGAGCTGGAGATCCGCGAGCTGCTCGACCGGCACGGCTTCGACGGGGCGGCCACCCCGGTGGTGGCGGTGTCGGCGCTCGGCGCGCTGGCCGGCGAGCCGCGCTGGACGGCGTCGGTCGTGGCGCTGCTCGACGCGGTCGAGGAGCACGTCCCCGTGCCGCACCGCGACCTGGACTCGCCGTTCCTCATGCCGGTGGAGAACGTGCTGACGATCACCGGTCGGGGCACGGTGCTCACCGGAGCGATCGAGCGGGGCGTGGTCGCCGTCGGCGATACCGTCGACGCGCTGGGCCTGGGGCGGGGAGTGTCGGCCGTGGTGACCGGCATCGAGACCTTCGGCCGCACGATGGAGCGCGGCGAGGCCGGGGACAACGCGGCGCTGCTGCTGCGCGGGGTGCGCCGCGAGCAGGTCGCCCGCGGACAGGTGGTCGCGGCGGCGGGCTCGATCGGGCTGCACGGCGCCTTCCGCGGTGAGCTGCGGCTGCTGGGCGCGGCCGAGGGCGGGCGGCACACGCCCGTTCGCTCGGGCTACCGCCCGCAGTTCCACCTGCGCACGGCCGACGTGGTCGGGGTGCTCGACCTCGGTGAGGTCGAGGCGGTCGAGCCGGGCACGACCGTCGCGGCCACCGTGCGCCTGGGCGCCCCGGAGCCGCTGGAGGTCGGTCTCGGCTTCGCCGTCCGCGAAGGCGGCCGGACCGTCGCCGAAGGCACGGTCCACGACCTCCTGCCCTGACCCACCCCCGTCGAGAACGAAGCTGTTGTCGTTTGGACCGGTCCAAAACGACGGCGACTTCGTTCTCGACGGTCAGGTGGGGGTGGGGTCGAGGACCGAGGCGTAGACCTCGGCCAGCCGCTTGGCCCAGCCGACGGCCTCGTGCTCGGCCAGGAACCGGGCGCGGGCGGCTGCGCCGAGCCGGCCGCGCCGCTCGCCGTCCTCGGTGAGGGCGACCAGGGCGTCGGCCAGCCGGCCGGCGTCCTGCGGGACGAGCACGCCGGTGGTCGGGGTGACGATCTCCGGGATGCCGCCCACCTGCGTGGACACCACCGGCAGCCCGGCGGCCATCGCGCGCAGCAGCACCGTCGGCGCCGCGCCGTACTCGGCCGGGTAGACGACCAGGTCGGCGGCGTTGAGCAGGCTGGCGTGGTCGGTGTGGCGGTGCACGAACCGGACCCGGCCGTCGAGCTCCTCGGTGTCGTCCACCCTCGACTCCAGGTACGGGCGCATCGGCCCGTCGCCGCACAGCGCGACCACCAGCGGCAGCTGGTCGGGCAGCGCCTCGCAGGCGTCGAGCAGCAGTTCGAGGCCCTCGCCGCGGCGCATCGGGACGGTGCAGACCGCCAGCACCTCCCGGTCGTCGACGCCGAGGGCCTCGCGGCGCCGGTTGCGCTCGGCCAGGTCGCCGGGGCCGGGGTCGACGACGCCGTCGGGTACGAGCACCGTGTCGACCGCGGCGTTGAGCCCGCGGTACCAGTCCTGCTGGACCCGGGAGATGGCGATCGTGCGCCGGACGAAGCGCCGGCGGGCCACGATGCGGGCCGTGCGGCGCAACCGGTCGCCGCCGTCGGCCAGATCGTTCTTGACGTTGTGCAGCGTGGACACCGCCGGGATGCGGTTGCGCATGGCCGCCGCCGCGGCCACCACGTCGGCGTGGCCCAGGTGGCTGTGCACGAGCTCGGCGCCGTGCTCGCGCAGCGCCCTGGCGGTGCGCGAGACCGCCCGCGGGTCGAGCGGGGCCAGCCCCAGCTCGACGACCGGCACCCCCAGCCTGCGCAGGGCGCTGACCTGGGCCGTGTCCGACGTCGAGGCCAGCGCGACCACCGAGATGTCCAGCCCGGCCCGCGGGGCCGCCGTGGCCAGGTCGACCAACCCGATCTCGGGACCGCCGGGGTGCAGGGACGGGACCAGGTGGGTGATCTTCACGGGCGCTCCGGTGGAAGGGTCGACGAGGGAGGGCCATCGACACTACCCACGACCGGGTGATCACCGAGCGCGGTCCCGGACCGCGCCCGTGCCGCGCCAGGTGACCCGGGTCACCCGATGGGCCAGGATGGTGGACCGGGCCTGCGGTCGGGGCCGGGGGACGAGAGGACACCGATGGGGTTGCAGCAGCCAGGGCCGGACGAGCGGGCGCAGGCGCCGGTGGTCGTGCTCGCCGACACCGCGACGGCCGTCGAGCGCCGCCTGGTCCAGGAGTGGATGCGCGAGAGCGGCCTGAGCCCCGACGTCGTGCTGCCGTTGCGCGTCGATGCGCTGGTCGGCACGCTGACCGACGCCGACGACGCCACGGTCGTCGCCCCGGTGCGGGTGCTCTGGCGCCCCCGCGAGCGCGACGGCCGCCGCCGGGTGCGCTGGGCGGACGTCGTCTCGCTGGGCAACCCCCGCCGCCCCGCCCCGCACCTGCAGGGCCGCATCGCCCGCCGCGAGCCCGACCGGGCCGCCGTCGCCGTCGCCGAGACCGCGACCCTGGGCGACCTGCGCGCCCGGTTCGCCGAGCGCACCGGCCGGGAGCAGCCCCCCAGCCCGGCCGAGCTGGCCGCGTTCGTCGCCCACCAGGCCGAGCTGGCCCTGCAGCGCGCGGAGCGCGCGCTGCTCGGCGACCGCTACAAGGTCCCCACGCACATCGTGGAGGCGGTCGAGGCCAGCCCGCAGTTCCGCGACGGGGTCGTCGAGCTGGCCGCCCGGCTGGAGCTGCCCGAGGCCGAGGTCCGCGAGCGCGCGGTGCACGACCTGCACGGGCTGGTCGCCTCGCTGAGCCCGGTGGCGGTCGACCTGCTCAGCGGGGTGCTGCGGCCCCTGCACGCCAGGGCGTGGGACGTGCACGTCGACGCGGCCGGGCTGGAGAAGCTGCGCGAGCTCAACCGCACCCACCCGCTGGTGTTCCTGCCCAGCCACCGCTCCTACACCGACCCGTTCCTGCTGGCCGACGTGCTCGCCGAGCACGACTTCCCCCGCAACCACGTGCTCGGCGGGGAGAACCTGCGGTTCTGGCCGATCGGCCCGCTGGCCAAGCGGGCCGGGATCGTGTTCATCCGGCGCAGCTTCGGCGACGACGAGGTCTACAAGCTGGCCGTGCGCGAGTACTTCGGCTACCTGCTGGCCAAGCGGTTCAACCTGGAGTGGTACATGGAGGGTGGCCGCTCGCGCACCGGCAAGCTGCGCGCCCCGCGCCACGGGCTGCTGGCCGGGGTGGCCGAGGCGGTCGAGCGGGGCCGCGTCGACGACGTCCACCTGGTCCCGGTCTCGATCACCCACGACCAGCTGCGCGAGGTCTCGGCGATGGCCGCCGAGCAGCTCGGCGCCCCGAAGAAGGGGGAGGGGCTGGGCTGGCTGGCCCGCTACGCCAAGGCGCAGCTGGAGCCGATCGGCGCCGCCTACGTCCGGTTCGCCGAACCCGTCTCGCTGCGCCGGGCGCTGGAGGGCGTCGACCCGGACGACCCGGGCTCGCGCCGGCTGGCGCTGCAGAAAGCGGTGTTCGAGGTCGCCGTGGGCATCAACCAGGTCACCCCGGTCGTGGCCACCGCCCTGGTCACGCTGGCGCTGCTGGGCGTGCGCGACCGGGCGCTGACGCTGGGGCAGGTGCAGCGCGTGCTCGAACCGGTGCGGGCGTACGTGGAGTCGCGGGGCGCCGTCGAGAGCGGGCCGTCGACCGAGGCCGTGCGCACCCCGGCCGGGCTGCGCCGGGTGCTGCACGCGCTGGCCGCGTCGAAGGTGGTGTCGATCTACTCCGGGGGCGGGGAGCCGGTCTACGCGATCGACCGCGGCCAGCACCTCGTCGCCGCGTTCTACCGCAACAGCGCGATCCACCACTTCGTCGACCGCGCGCTCGCCGAACTTGCGCTGCTCAGCGAGCCGGGTCAGCGCCGCGACGCCGTGGCCGCGCTGCGCGACCTGCTCAAGTTCGAGTTCTTCTTCCCCGACCGGCGCACCCACGAGGCCCAGGTCGAGGCCGAGCTGGAGCGGCTGGGCGCGGGCTGGGACGCCCCCGACGGGTCGGCCGCGCTGGCCGGCGCCGAGTTCCTCATCGCCCACCGGGTGCTGCGCTCGTTCCTCGACTCGCAGCTGGTGGTGGCCGAGCGGCTGGCGGCCCGCGACCCGCGCACCCCGGTCGTGGAGAAGGAGTTCCTCGACGAGTGCGCCGGGTACGGGCAGCAGATGCTGCTGCAGGGCGTGCTGCACGGGTCCGAGTCGCTGTCGCGGGAGCTGTTCACCACCGCGCTCAAGCTGGCCGCCAACCTCGACCTCGTCGACCCGGGCCGCGAGGAGCTGGCCCGGTCGCGGCGGGGGTTCGCCGCGCGGATGCGCGACATGGTGGCCAGGGTGGTGCGCATCGACGAGATCGACGCGCGGCTGCGGCGGGAGGCCACCGGTGTCGCACCCTGAGCCCGGCCACCCCGACCCGAACCGCACCTGGACCGAGGACGACCTGATCGCCGACGTCGCCGCGGGCCCGCAGGGCCCGCGGATCGGCGCGTTCTTCGACTTCGACGGCACCCTCATCGACGGCTACTCGCTGGGCGCCTTCGCCCGCCACCACCTGCGCTCCGGGCACGTCACCCCGCTCGACGCCGGGCGGATGCTGCTGCTGGGGATGCGCGGGGTCACCACCGAGGAGGACTTCGAGAGCTTCTTCGTGCTCGGCATGCGGGCCTGGGCCGGGCGCAGCGAGGACGAGCTGGTCGAGCTGGGCGAGCGGCTCTGGCGCCAGGGCGTCGCCGGCGCGCTGTACCCGGAGGCCTGGCGGCTCGTGCAGGCCCACCGCCGCGCCGGGCACACCATCGTGCTGGCCTCCTCGGCCACCCGGTTCCAGGTCGCCCCGGCCGCCGCCGCGCTCGGCGTCGGCCACGTGCTGGTCACCCCGGTCGAGGTCGAGGACGGGCTGTGCACCGGTCGGCCCGGCGGGCCGCCGCTGTGGCGGGCGGGCAAGGCGGCCGCGGTGCGCGCGTTCGGCGCCGCGCACGACCTCGATCTGATCAACAGCTACGCCTACTCCAACGGCACCGAGGACGTGCCGTTCCTGGCCACCGTCGGGCGGGCCAGGGCGCTCAACCCGGAGCCGGGGCTGGCCGCCGCGGCCGCCGAGAAGGACTGGCCGAGCGCCCGGTTCCGCTCCCGCGGCCGGCCCGGGGTGCGCGAGCTGGCGCGCACCGCGGGGGCCGTGGGCGGCACGCTCGGCGGGTTCGGCACCGGGCTCGCACTGGGCGCGGTCAACGCCCTCATCGGCACCGGCACCCGCCGCGACGCCGTCGACCTCGGCCTCACCCTCGGCGGCGAGCTGGGCACCGCGCTGGGCGGGATCACCCTCGACGTGCGCGGCGCCGAGCACCTAGCCACCCGGCCCGCGGTCTTCCTGTTCAACCACCAGAGCCAGCTCGACGTGCTGATCCTGGCCAAGCTCCTGCGTTCGGGGTTCAGCGCGGTGGCCAAGAAGGAGGCCGCCCGCATCCCCGGCTTCGGGCTGGCGTTCCGGCTGGCCGACGTGGCCTTCGTCGACCGCTCCGACACGACCTCGGCCCGCGCCGCGCTGGAACCGGCCGTGCAGCGGCTGCGCGAAGGGGTCTCGCTCGTGGTCGCCCCGGAGGGCACCCGCTCGGCGACGCCCGCGCTGGGGCCGTTCAAGAAGGGCGCCTTCCACGTGGCGATGCAGGCCGGCGTGCCGATCGTGCCGATCGTCATCCGCAACGCGGGCGAGCTGATGTGGAAGGGCGCCTCGACGCTGCGCGAGGGCACCATCCAGATCACGGTGCTGCCCCCGGTGCCCACCGACGGCTGGACGGTCGAGGAGCTCGACAAGCGCGTCGACGACGTCCGCAACCGCTACCTCGACGCCCTGGCCACCTGGGACGGGCCGACGCCGGGCCGACCGGTGCGGGTCACCACCGGGCCCACCGGCCCGATCGCCGCCCCGCTGGAGTGGGGCTCCGCGCCGGAGATGAACGCGCTGGAGGCCGCGGCCTGGCGCGCCGAGGCCGCCGACCCGCGGCTGCGGGCCAACGTGACGGTGCTGGAGCTGCTCGACTCCGCGCCCGACTGGGAGAGGCTGCGCGACGCGCACGAGTGGGCGTCGCGCATGGTGCCGCGGATGCGCCAGCGGGCGGTCGAGCCCGCGCTCGGCCTCGGGGCGCCGTCCTGGGTGACGGTCGACCGGATCGACATCGACCGGCACCTGGGCCGCGTCCGGCTGGAGCGGCCCACGATGCGCGCGCTGCTGGACGCGGTCGCCGAGTTCGCCGCCGCCCCGCTCGACCGCGACCGGCCGCTGTGGCGCGCGATGCTGGTCGAAGGGCTGTCCGAGGGACGCGCGGCGTACGTGGTGGTGACCCACCACGGGGTGACCGACGGCCTGGGCGCGGTGCGGCTGCTCGGTCGGCTGCACAGCCGCACGCCCGCCCACGACCCCGACCGCCCCGAGCCGCCGGTGCCCGCCCCGGGCCGGGTGCCCACCCCGGTGGAGGTGCTGGCCGAGCAGGCAGGCCGGCGCGCCCGCGGGCTGCCCGCGGAGGCGCTGCGCCGGGGTGGGCGGCTGGCCGGGGCGCTGGCCCGGCCGTGGGGGCTGGCCGGCGACGCGGTCAACGCGGCCCGCACGTGGCGGGCGTCGGCCGACCGCGCCACCGGCGGGGCGCCGCTGCTCGCCGAGCGCGGCGGCCGCTGGCACCTGGAGCTGCTCGACGTCCCGCTCGACCCCCTGCGCGCCGGCGCCGCCGCGGCCGGCGGATCGGTCAACGACGGCCTGGTCGCCGCGGTCGTCGAGGCGTTCCGCCGCTACCACCTGGAGCTGGGCGCCGAGCCGGGCGAGCTGGCGGTCGGGGTCCCGATCAGCCTGCGCACCCCGGACGACCCGCCCGGCGCCGACCGGCTCACCGCGGCCACCCTGCGCGCCTCGCTGGCCCCGGCGAGCCCGACCGAGCGGGTGCGCGCGGTCCGCGAGTTCGTGCTGGAGGCCGGCGCCCGCACGGCGACCGACGCGCTGTCGCCGGTGGTCGGCCAGGTCGTCGGCGCGCTCCCGGACGCGCTGCGCCCGGGTGCGACCGGCTGGGTCGGCGGCGGGGTGGACGTGCGGGTGGGCGTGCTGCCCGGCGTCGGGCACGCGGTGCACCTGGCCGGTCCGCGGATCACCCGGGTGTTCCCGTTCGGCCCGCCGGCCGGGGCCGCGGCGTCGGTCGGGCTGGTCCCGCACGACGGCACGTGCTGCGTGGGCATCACCCTCGACCCGGCCGCGGTCACCCGACCGGCGGTGCTGACCTCCGCGCTGCGCTCGGCCCTGGCGGACCTGGCCGCGACGGCGGGCTGAGCGGGGACCGACCGGCCCCGATCACCCGCCCACCGGCTCGGCCGGCAGCTCGGCGCGCAACCGGGCCACCGTCCGCGCCGTGGCCTCCCCGTCGAAGTCGGCGATCAGGCCGCGGTCCAGCGGCACCGCCGTGGCGATCACCGAGTCGGCGAACAGGTCGATGCGCGCCACGGTCGGCGCGGCCACCAGCCGCGACCCGACGCCCGCCGGGGGCAGCGCGTCGGCGGTGCTGGCCAGCGCGCCCGGCGTCCAGACCGGGACGCCCGCCAGCGCGCCCGCGCTGGTCATGTGGGTGTGCCCGGCCAGCACGATCCGCGCGTCGCTGCCGGCGAGCACCGCGCCCAGCCCAGCCCGGTCGCGCAGCGGGATCGCCGCGGCCACCGGCAGCACCGCGGGCAGCGGCGGGTGGTGCAGCACCACGACGGTGCCGTCGGGGGCGGGCTCGGCCAGCTCGGCGCGCAGGCGGTCGAGCTGGTCGGGTGACAGCTCGCCGTAGGCCCGACCCGGCACCGAGCTGTCGAGCACGACGATCCGCAGGCCGTGCACCCGCACCACCTGGAACACCGGGTCGGTGGAGCCGGAGCCGTCGCCCAGCAGCACCCCGCGCATCGCGGCGCGGTCGTCGTGGTTGCCCATCGCGTACGCGAACGGGACGGCGAGCCGCGCCGCCACCGGCTCCACCACCGAGCGGAACCGGCGGTACTGGGCGGGGGTGCCGTCCTCGGTGAGGTCGCCGGTGAACAGCACCGCGTCGGGCCGCACGGTGCTCTCCTCGAGGCGGCGCAGCGCGAGCTCGAGCGCCTCGGCGGTGTCGGTGCCGTAGCGCTGCCGGGTGCCGGGGTCCTCGATGTGCGGGTCGGAGATCTGGATCAGCGTGTAGCGCGGATCGTCCACCCGCCCATCCTCGTACCGGGAGGGGTGCCGTGGTGACCGGTTTCCGGTCGGCCACGGCACCCCTCGCGGCGGGTCTGTCAGCCCTCGATCTCGGCGAGGGCCTTGCGGGCCTGCTCCAGCTCGGCCTCCAGCGCCGCGACCCGGGCCGCGCGCTGCTCGCGGGCGGCGCCGATGGCCGCGTCGATCGGGTCGGCCAGCTCGGGGTGCAGCTCGCGGGCGGCGGCGGCGACGGCCGTCGCCGACACCGGCAGGCCCCGGCTCAGCCAGGCGCTGCCCTGCTTCAGCTCGGCCTGCCACTCGCCGTCGACGGTGCCGCTGACGGTGAGGATCAGCTCGATCGTGCGGGTGGTGCGGGCGGTCGAACCCTTCGGGCGGCCGCGGCGGCGCTTCTCCGGCGCGGCCTCGTCCACGCCCTCGGCCGCGGCACCGTCGGTGGTGCCGGACGCGTCCTCGGGAGCGGTGTCGGCAGGAGCGGTGTCGGCGGGAGCGGCGGCGGCCGGGGCGGCGTCCGCGGGCTCGGGGGCCGTCCGGGCGGCGGCCTTCCCGGTCCGGCCCCCGGCCTTGGCTGGGGTGGCCGGGTCGGCCGGGTCGGTCGCGGTGGGCTGCTCGGGCGTGGTCATCGGGCCGTTGTGCTCCCTACTCGTGCCTGGTTCGCGGAAGTGCGGGCCATCCAGGCTGATGCTAGAACGTCTGTTCGATCGGGTCGGGTCCGGGTGGGGTCCGGCTCACGGGCGGGGCCGCCGCGGCCGCCGCGAGGGCGCGGCGGCCAGCGGGTCCTCCGGCCAGTCGTGCTTGGGGTAGCGCCCGCGCAGCTCCGCGCGCACCTGCGGGTAGCCCGTCGCCCAGAACGAGGCCAGGTCGGCGGTGACCGCCGCCGGTCGCCCGGCCGGGGACAGCAGGTGCAGCAGGACCGGCAGCCTGCCGTCGGCCACGGTCGGCGAGTCGGTCCAGCCGAACGCCTCCTGCACCCGCACCGGCAGCACCGGCTGCTCGCCCGACCAGTCCAGCGCGATCCGCGACCCGGACGGCACCGCGATCCGCTCCGGGGCGAGCTCGTCGAGCCGCGGTGCGGTGCGCCAGTCCAGCAGGCCGCGCAGCACCTCCCCGGCGTCGACGCGGGCCAGGTCGGCGCGCGAGCGGGCACCGACCAGCCGCCCGGTCCACCAGCGGTCGGGATCGGCCAGCAGGGCGGCGTCGGAGACGTCGGGCCACGGCTCGCCCAGCACCCGGTGCAGGGTGGCGAGCCGGTCGCGCAGCCGCCGGGAGGTGTCGCTCCAGCGCAGCAGGCCCAAGCCCTCCGCGCGCAGACCGTCGAGCACCGCGGCGCGCACCGCGTCCCGTGGCGGGTCGGGCAGCCTGCGCTGCTCCAGCTCGATGGCGCCCAGCCGGCGGACCCGGCGCGCCAGCACGTCGCCGTCCTGCCAGCGCACCTCCTCGGCCTCGGCCAGCAGCGCCGGGGCCGCGCGTTCGGCGAGCTCCCGGTCGGCCGCGGCGGCCAGCCGGATGCGCGCGTTGGCCGCACCGGGGGAGCGGTCGGCCACCGCGACGGCGAGCCACTCCTGGCCGGCCAGCGCGCTGCCGGCGGGCAGCTCCGCGGCCGTGCCGCCGGCCATCAGGTACACCGGCGCGCCGGCGGAGCGGCGCCGGGCGAGCCGCTCGGGCTGGGCCATCGCCACCACCAGCGCCGCGGCCCCGGCCCGGCCGCCCGCCTCCGACCGGGCGCCCGCTCCCGCCCCGACCGCCCGGACCAGCCGACCGACCTCCCCGCGCCAGCGCCCCGACCCCGGCGCGCCGCCCGAGCGCAGCCTGCCCAGCTCGGCGTCGACCTCGGCCCCGGCGGCCAGGGTGTCGTCGTCGAGCAACGCCACCACCTCGGCCGCCGTCCGCGTACCGACTGCCGCCGACCCGTCCAGCAGCGCCCGGGCCAGCCGCGGGTGCAGGCCCAGCCCGGCCATCCGCCGCCCGCGCCCGGTCACCCGCCCGTCGCGCACCGCGCCCAGCGCCCGCAGCACCTCGCGCCCGGCGGCCAGCGGTCCCGCCGGGGGCGGGTCCCACCAGGTCAGCGCCGACCCGTCCGGGGTGCCCCAGCAGGCCAGGTCGAGCGCGAGGCGGGTGAGGTCGGCGGTGCGGATCTCCGGCTCGGGGTAGCGCGCCAGCAGCTCGCCGCGCGGCCAGCAGCGGTACGCGCGCCCCGGCGCCTCCCGCCCGGCCCGGCCGGCGCGCTGCTCGGCCACCGCCGCCGACACCCGCACGGTGACCAGCCCCGACAGCCCGCGCCGGTGGTCGGTGCGCGGCACCCGGGCCAGCCCGGCGTCCACCACCGCCCGCACCCCCGGCACGGTCAGGCTCGACTCGGCCACCGCCGTCGCCAGCACGACGCGGCGCCGCTCGCCCGGGCGCAGCGCGGCGTCCTGCTCGGCCGGTGGCAGCCGCCCGTGCAGCGGGCGCACGTCGACGTCCAGCCCGCCCAGCGCGGCCGCGGTGCGCCGGATCTCCGCCACCCCCGGCAGGAACACGAGCACGTCGCCGTCGCCGTCGGCCAGGGCCGCGCGCACCGCTCTGGCCGCGCACGCCTCCACGGCCTCCCCCCGCACCGGCGGCAGGTGCTGCACGTCGACGGGGAACGTCCTGGCCGAGACCCGCAGCACCGGGGCCGTGCCCGCCGGGTCGAGCAGCTCGGCCAGCCGCTCGCCGGCCACGGTCGCCGAGGTGGCCAGCAGGCCCAGCTCGGGGCGCAGGCCCGCGCGGGCGTCGAGCAACAGGGCGAGCAGCAGGTCGGCGTCGAGGTGGCGCTCGTGGCACTCGTCCAGCACGACGGTGCCCACGCCCGCCAGCTCCGGGTCGGCCACCAGCCTGCGCAGCAGCAACCCGGAGGTGACCACCTCGATCCGGGTCCGGGCCGAGCTGCGCGACTCGCCGCGCACGGCGTAGCCGACCCGCTCGCCCACCGCCTCGCCCAGCAGCGACGCCATCCGCGCCGCGGCCGCGCGGGTGGCCAACCGGCGGGGCTCGGCCACCACGACCCGCTGCTCGCTCGCGGCGGCGAGCGCGAGCGGCACGAGCGTGGTCTTGCCGGTGCCCGGGGGAGCGACCAGCACCGCCGCCCCGTGCGCCGCGAGGGCACCGGTCACCTCGCCGAGCGCGGCCCGGACCGGGAGGTCGGGCAGGTCATCAGGCAGGGTGTTGGCTATGGCCGTGATTTTCCCGCACGACCAGCTCGGCCCGGACACGGGGTTCACCGCCCTGCGCACCGGACGGCTCGTCCTGCGCCGGTTCGGCGCCGCCGACCTGCCCGCCTTCGTGGCCTACCGCAGCGACCCGGCGATCGCCCGCTACCAGGGCTGGGAGGCGCCCTACCCGATGGAGCGGGCACGGCGCATGCTGGCCGAGCTGGACCAGGAGCACCCCGACACCCCCGGGCGCTGGTTCCAGTTCGCGGTGGCCCTGCCCGGCACCGACGAGCTGGTCGGCGACTGCGGCGTGCACGTGCCGCTCGAGCGCCCCTGCCAGGCCGAGCTGGGCTTCACCTTCGCCGCCGCGCACCACGGCCGCGGCTACGCCACCGAGGCCGTGCGCCGGGTGCTCGACTACCTGTTCCTCGACCGCGGCAAGCACCGCGTCACCGCCAGCTGTGACGACCGCAACGCGCGCTCGGCCGCCCTGCTGCGCCGGGTGGGCATGCGCCGCGAGGGGCTGCAGCTGCAGAGCACCTGGAGCAAGGGGGAGTGGACCAACGACGAGCTGTACGCCGTGCTGCACCACGAATGGCCCGGCGGGAGCCGCCGAGCGTGATCCGTGGGCGACGGGTCACTCCTGCATCCTCGGATCGTGCGTGGGGTCGGCGTAGGGGGGCGGGCAACCGTCGTCGACGGCGTCGGGGCGCAGCTCGTAGTGCCAGGGCTCGTTGCGGTAGGTCTGGCACAGCCCGTGGTCGGCGCCGTTCTCCGACAGCCACGCCGTGGCCGCGGCGGGCCCGATGTCGACCGCGTCCCCGGACACGTGCGGGGAGGTGTCCGCGGTGGCCACCCACCGGGCCGCCGCCTCCTCCGAGCCGTGCTCGGCGATGGCCTCGCGGAGCAGCTGGTCCTGGTACCGCGGGGACCGCCAACCGCTGTTGACCGAGAACGCGACCCCGTCGTCCGCGGCCTGCGTCGCGGCCCGGCGCAGGGCATCGAGGAGAGCCGGATCGAGCTTGGCCACGGCGGCGACGTCGTCGAAGACCGTCACGCCGTCGGGAACGACACCGTCTGCCTCGCCGAGCGCACCACGGCCGGCGCCGTCACGGTCGTCGGTGCCCGGTGGTGGGGGGCGCCGCGGGACGTCGTCCGCCCGCGGAGTCTGCGGTGCCGGGCCCGGGGCGGGGACGGATCCCCCCGGTGGCACGGGGGCCGCCGACGGGGACGAGGTCGCCCACGACCGGAGACCGAGGGCTCCGGTCACCGCGGCGGCGACCACGACCGCGACGACGAGGACCGTCGATCGGGCGGGGCCGGCGGCGGTCCGGGCCGGTTCGCGGTAGGACACGCGGTCGGTCGCAGGCGCGTGGTGCTGCCGGGCCGGCGGCGGTCGTCGGTGCGGCGGTCGTCGGTACGCCGACGACGTGTGCCGGCTCGTGACCCCGGGAGCACGCCCGCCGTGCTCGTCGAGGACGAGCCCTCTCCGGTGGTGGCCGACCGCGATGGGCTGGGTCGGGAAGCGATCGCCGTACGCGCCGGGGGCCGAGGGCACCGGAGACCGGTCTGCTGCTCGTGCTGGTCCGCTGCGGGTCATGGCGCCAGTGAAGGCAGCGCGGTATCGCCGGAACGTATGCGGTTCTCGATATCCCGGCGATACGCCCCGGCTCGTAGCATCGAGGGCCCGTGCGTGGGGGCACCCGGCACCCGGGCGTGAGGGAGCAGACCGTGCACAGGCGACCCGGCCCGAGCGTCCGGCTCAAGCTCACCCTCAGCTACGCCGGGTTCCTCATGTTCGCCGGGGCCCTGCTGCTCGGGGCCGTGTGGGTGTTCCTGCTGCGGGGCTCGCCCGCCAGCACGTTCGTCCCCACCCTCCCCGACCTCCTGCGCGCCTTCGACCCGAGCAACTTCGGCCCGCGGGTATTCGGTTCGGCGGTCTTCGCGGCGATGGGCTTCCTGCTGGTGTTCGGTCTGGTGGGAGGGTGGGTCCTGGCCGGGCGCATGCTCGCCCCGCTGACCCGCATCACCCACGCCACCCGCATGGCCGCGAACGGGTCGCTCTCCCACCGGATCCGGCTACCGGGGCGCAGCGACGAGTTCCGCGAGCTCGCCGACGCCTTCGACACCATGCTCACGCGGCTCGAGGCGCACGTCGGCGAACAGCGCAGGTTCGCCGCCAACGCCTCGCACGAACTGCGCACCCCGCTGGCCATCACGCGGACGCTCCTCGACGTGGCCCGCAACGACCCGACCCGCGATCCCGGCGAGCTCGTCGACCGCCTGCACGGCGTCACCACCCGGGCGATCGACCTCACCGAGGCGCTGCTCCTGCTCAGCCGGGCCGACCAGCGGTCCTTCGCCCGCGAGCGCGTCGACCTGTCCCTGCTCGCGGAGGAGGCCACCGAGACGCTCCTGCCCCTGGCGGAGGAGCACGGCGTCGCCGTCCGGACCTCCGGCGACATCACCGCGACCATCGGCTCGCACGCCCTGCTGCTGCAGCTGACCACGAACCTCGTGCACAACGCGATCGTGCACAACCGGCCGGAGAAGGGCACCGTGCTGGTCCGGACCGGTGTCCGCGCCGGGAGCGCGGTGCTCACCGTCGAGAACACCGGCGAGAAGCTCACGGCGGAATCGGTCTCCCGGCTCGCCGAGCCGTTCCAGCGCGGCAGCGAACGCGTCCGCACCGACCACGCCGGCGTCGGCCTCGGCCTGGCGATCGTCACGAGCATCACCCGCGCGCACGACGGGACCCTCACCCTCACCCCCTCGGCCGCCGGGGGGCTCCACGTCACGGTGCGGCTCCCGGCCGCGCCCGGGTGACCGGACGGCGGCTCGCGGGGATGGTGCCGGACCCGGGGGGGGGGGGGCCCGGCGGGCCCCCCCCCCCCGGCGAGGGGTCATGCGGTGTCGATCAGGACGTCGATCAGGACCTGGCGGCGTCCTTGGCGAGCGCGGCGAACCGGCTGCGCGCGGCCGAGACGACCCCGGCGCGGTTGCGGTTGCGCTCCTCGAAGGCCAGCATCGTGGTGACCTGGTCCGGGTCGGTCAGCTCCCGGACCGCCGCCGCGGCGCCCTGGGCGCTGAGCTCCTCGAAGCCCTTGATCGGCAGCTCGCTGGCCTTGAGGCTGCCCAGCTCGGCGCGGGTCGCGTGCACGGCGTCGGCCACCGGCTCGGCGCCGTCGCGGCCGGCGACCTGCTCGGCCTTGCGCAGCGCGGCGTCGCGCCCGGCCGTCACGACCTCGCGGCCGTCGGTGCCGACGCGCGCGACCGACCCGACCACGGAGTTGACCGTGTCGCGGGCCTGGTCGCCGACCCGGCTCAGGCCGTCGACGGCGCGGTTGACGCCCTGCATGGCGACCCGCGTGGGCAGGGTGATGGCCTGCGCCACCCCGCCCGCGACCCGCTGCAGCGGGGTGGGGGCGAGCTTGGCCGGACCGCCCAGCGCCTCCTCGGCGAGCACGGTGGTGATCCACTCGATGGTCTCGCCGTGCTTGGCGACGAGGTCGTCGGCCAGCTTCTCCACGGCGGGCAGCCCGGCCCGCTTGGCGAGCACCTTGACGTAGCGGGCGCGGTCGCGGAGCTGGTGCTCCAGGGTCAGGTCGGTCAGCAGCGCCTCCTCGACCGGCTGGGCCTGCTCCAGGGTGCTCTTGACCAGCGTCACCACGCGGCTGATGGTCGGCGTGAGGACGTCGGGGGCGGCGTCGAGGGCGCGCAGGCGGGCCGTGATGCGCTCGATGCGCCGGTCGGCGTCGGCGGCGTTGTCGCGCAGCTCGCGGCGCACCTCGTCGGTGCGGGCCTGCGCGACGCGGATGCGCGCGGTCAGGGCCTCGGTCCGGGTGAGCTGCTCGATGGCCCTCAGCTGGGCGATGATCGTGTCGGTGGCGACGGTCTCCGGGGTGATGGTGAGTGCCATACCCGTGGGGTAACCGCACGCCCGGCCCGCATGCGCGACGGGCGTGTGAGGAGGTTCTCCCGTGGTCCCGCGCACTTCCGCGTGCGTCGGGGTGGCGCGGATCGCCGCCGGTCAGGAGCCGTCGAGCTCGTCGAGCGCCGCCTGCGCGCGGGCGGTGCGCGAGGCCGCGGCCCCGGCCTCCCGGCCCGCGGCCCGCGCCGCGGTCTCGGCGTCGCGCGCGGCGTCGGCGGCCGCCCGTTCGGCCTCGCGGGCCGACTCCAGCTCGGCGGCGAGCCGGGCGACCCGGTCGCGGGCGTCGTCGCGGGCGGCGACGGCGTCGTCGCGGGCGCCCTCGGCGGCGAACTGCCGGTCGCGGGCGGTCTCCTCCTCGGCCCGCGCCTCGGCCAGCGCCCGCTCCCGGCGCTCGCGCTCTGCCCGGCGTTCGCGCTCGCGGCGCTCCCGCTCCCGCTCGTCCTCGTCGGGCTCGGGTTCGGGGGCGGGCTCGGCGGGTTCGCGGCGCGGGGGCGCCGGGCGGGTGCGCGCGGGCCGCGGCGCGGCGTCGGCACGGGCACCGGGACCGAAGCCGGAGTAGGAGACCGAGCGCGTGAGCCGCCCGGAGCGCACCTCGTCGGCGATGTCCGGGTCGGCCAGCGCGGCCTCCAGGATCTCCTGCAGCTCGCGCAGCAGCCCGTCGCCGACGGGCTCGTGCTCGGCCCTGGCCAGCCGGGAGGCCTCCTGGGCCACCGCGCCCACCAGCTTGCGGCGCTGGCTGGACAGCTGGCGCAGCGCCGCGCCGTCCAGGGTGCGCTGGGCGTCGGCCAGCCCCTCGGCCAACCCGAGCAGGCCCTCGAGCTGGTCGGGGCGCTCGCGGGCGAGCAGGTTGGACAGCCAGGCGGCGCGGGTGGGGCGGCGCAGGCGGCCGATCGCCCGGGCCAGGTCGCGATCGCCCGCCTCGCGGGCACGGGCGACGGCCTCGTCGCGGCGCGGGATGAACTCGTCGGGGCGCACGCCGTACAGCTCGTCGGCCACCTCGTCGAGTCCGCCCCCCGCCTCGGCGGGGCCGTCGGCGTCGGCGCCTGCGCTGCCGGTCTCCGTCTCGGGCACGTCCCGACCCTAGGGGACCGGCCCCCGCCTCGGTCCGCAAGCGACCTCCGGTGGGGTGCTCGCAGGGGTAGGCGGGCCCCTCGCAGCGTGGGGTGGGTCGTGGGCGCGCGCCGCCGGGCGGGGCCCCCCCCGCCCGGGCGGGGTGGGGCGGCGG
>NZ_JAGSOV010000002.1 GCF_023898865.1 Pseudonocardia humida | reverse complement strand
CCCGTCCGGGGGGGGGGGGGGGCGGGGGGGGGGGGGGGGCCCCCGGGGGGGGGGGGGGGGCGCGCCGCCGCGCGGGGGCGGGCCCCCCCCCCCCGGCCAGGGCTGTGAGCGGCGTCGGGCCCGCGGTCTACCCCTGCCGCGGCCGATAGGTCGCGATGATCGTGCCGCTGCTGGTCGGCTCCGCGCTGACCAGGTCGAGCCGCTTGAGCGCGGTGTCGTCGGCGAAGAGCTTCGCCCGGCCCCCGCCGGCGACGACCGGGTGGATCAGCAGGACCAGCTCGTCGAGCAGGCCCGCGTCGAGCAGCGACCGCACGAGCGACGGGCTGCCGGCGACGGAGATGTCGCCGCCGTCCTCGGCCTTGAGCCTGCCGACCGCCTCGGCCAGGTCGCCCTCGAGCAGGGTGCTGTTCGCCCAGCCGGAGACGTCGTCCAGCGTGGTCGAGACCACGTACTTGGGCGAGTTGTTGATCCAGTCGGCGAAGCCGGCGTCGTCGCCGTCGGTGACGTCGGGCCAGTACCCCGACCACTCCTGGTAGGTCACCCTGCCCAGCAGCACCGCGTCGGCCGCCTCCAGGGACTTCCCCAGCTGCGCGCCCATCTCCTCGTCGAACGCGTGCTGCCACTGGTCGGGGGACTCGACGACGCCGTCGAGGGAGATGAACAGGCCCGTCGTGACCTTGCGCATGGCACTTGCCTCCCGGTCCGCCGGCCGGTCCGTCCGGCCGATCGACGGGCACGTTAGGAGGGGGCGCCGTCCGCGGTCTTGTACAGCAGCGACAGCGGCACAGTCGGGCCACCGGCGGCGAGCTGGGTGGCGGTCCGGCCGATGTAGCGGGTCAGCGAGTGGGCCAGGTGCGGTTGGTCGAAGTAGCCGAGCCGGTGCACGACGTCATGGGCCGCGATCCCCTCCTGCAGCAGCACCGCCGCCCGTCGCGCGCGCTCGATGCGCTGCACGGCCCCGCGGCTCAGCCCGGTCGTGGCGACGAAGCGGCGCTGGACGGTGCGCTCGGACACCCCCGTCGACCGCCCCGCGACCGCGGCCGCGACGACCGGATCGCGCACCACGATCCCGTCGCGGACCAGCCGCCGGACGAAGAACTCCGCGTTGTCGTAGTCGGGCAGCCGCAGGGCCGAGCCGGCCAGCCAGATCGACCGGTCCGTCGCGGCCGCGAGCGGGGCCGAGGAGTCGACCAGCCGGCCCGGTGGCAGGTGGGCCAGGGTGGTGCCGAGCGCGAAGTCGATCCCGAAGAAGGTGGCGTCCTCGGGCACCGGGGCCGGGCTCGCCCGCGTCTCCGGGCCCTGCACGGCCGCCAGCACCTCGCCGCGGTGCTCCCAGACGACCAGGTCCCAGTGCTGGGCGGCGACCGCGGTCATCTCCGCGACACCGCTGCTGCGGCTGCGCCACACCCGCTCGACGTGCGGCGAGTCCGACGGCCGGCTCTCGATGTGCAGACCCATCCCGCGCGGCCCTACCGGCGTTGCTCCGCGCTGAGCCGCGACTGGATCACCGACTGCAGCCGGGTCAGCCCGGGCACCGCCAGCGTGCCCACCTGCGACTCCAGCTGCTTGAGCAGGTGCGGGTCGTCCACGGCGTGCTCGCTGGACTGCAGCAGCACGGTGCCGGCACCGGTGAAGTCGAACTGGCGCTCCTCGCCGGAGACCACCCCGAGCATCCCGCCGGCGACGCCCAGGAAGCCGGTCATCCAGCGGGCGTCGAAGTGGTGCGACGGCGACGGGCAGTCGGCCCAGCCGACCAGCGCCTGCGGGTCGACCCGGATCGGCGGCTCGGCGAAGATCACCGGCCCGGAGCTGGAGGCCAGGAACGTGCCGGTGCCGATCAGGGTGAGGAACCCGGGCACGATCGACTGCTTGAGCTCCAGGGTGGAGTCGAAGGCCAGCAGGTTCGCCGCGCGCAGGGTCAGGTTGCCCTCTTCGAGGGTGTAGGAGTTGATGTCGTAGCCGCGGTCGCCGAGCAGCAGGTGGCCCGAGCCGGTGGCGACCACCCAGTCGCGCGTGTAGAGCGGCGCGGAGAACCGCTCGGCCACGAACCCGGTGATGGTGGCCGAGGACAGCGGCTCGAACCGGATGCCCGAGCTGCCCGGGGCCGGGTAGTAGGCGATCATCCGGCCGGTCTGCATGAACAGCTGCCCGTCCAGGCGCCGGCAGTAGGCGTAGTGGTTGCCCGGGACGTTGTCGTTGTCGGGCAGGGTGGCCGGGTTGAACGGCGTGCTGGGCAGCGTCATCTTCTCACCGGATCTTCTGCTCGGAGGCCTGCACGTACACCGTGCCCGACCCGGACATCTTCAGCTGCACGGCCTCGCCCGACCCGCGTCCGACGGCGTCGCGCCAGCTCGCGTTGAGCGAGACCTTGGCCTCGACGTTGCCGACGTGGCCGACGTAGGCCTGCGGGTCGACGGTCGTCGGCTCCCCGGAGCGCACCGGCAGGGCGATCGTCCCGCCGTGCGACATCACCGCCACCGAGCCGACCCCGTGCAGCTGGGTGGTGAACAGCCCCTGCCCGCTGACCGCGCCGCGGACCATCCCGCGCAACCCGCCGCCCTCGCCGAGGAACACGACCGTGGACTGCAGCGCGGCGTCGTGCGCGACGAGCCGGTCGGCCTCCACCGAGAGCGGGGCCGAGCCGTCCAGCTCGATGATCGTCACGTAGAGGCCGGCGAAGCCGTAGTACACGGTGCCGCTGCCCTGGGCGACCATCATCGACACGTGCTCGCCCGCGACGGCGCGCCCGGCCAGGCCGCCGATGCCGCCCGGGCCGGTGTGCACGGGGGAGAAGCCGACGTCGCCGGTGTAGGCGAGCATGGCCCCGCGCCGCGCGAGGACCTCCCGCCCCGGCGCCACGGCCGTCGAGACGACCTTGTGGTTGATCTGCTCGAAGGCCACCGTCACCGCTCCTCGGGCTGGATGTAGACGACGCCGGTGCCGTCGAAGCGCAGGGAGAACGCCTCCCCGGAGCCCTCCCCGACCAGGTTGCGCCACGACACGTCGGTCACGAAGGTCTGGTTGAGCTGCCCGCGGCTGGCCACGAACGCCTGCGGGTCGACCACCAGCGGGTACTGCGGGCTGACCTCCAGCGCGATCGGCGGGCCGCCCGCCGAGAGCAGCGCCAGCGGCCCGGAGCCGGTGACCGTGGTGGTGAACAGGCCCTGCCCGGAGGACGCGCCGCGCAGGCCGGCGAAGGCCACGTCGGTGCGCAGGCTGTCGGAGACCACCAGCAGCTGCTCGGACTCGACCTTGAGGGTGTCGCCCGCCAGGTCGATGACCACGATCTCCATCGCGTCCTTGGCGAACCACACCGTGCCCTTGCCCGAGCAGCGCATCAGCGAGACCGACTCGCCGGTCGCCCGGCGTTTGATCGCCGCCCGGATCCCGTCGCCGCCGCCCATGCCGGCACTCTTGAAGGCCACGTCACCGGTGTAGGCGATCATGGCGCCGCTGGCGGCCCGGACCGCGTCGCCGCGCAGCTCGACCTCGAGCACCCGCGAGCCGTTGAGCCGGAAGCTCTGCATGAGCGGATCATCCCACGGCCACCCGGGAGGCCGGCAGCAGCCGGTTCGCGCACGTCGGAAGGGCGCGCCGGGCGGACGCCGGGACCGCGACCCGAGGTGGCCGAGCGGTCACCGCGCAGAGAGCACGGCCGGGGGGTCAACCCCCGACCTGCGGCGAGCGTCGCGACCGGTGCGGTGGGCGGGGTTTCGACCCCGCCCTGTCCTGGAAACCCACGATCATGGACCAGAACGCCTCCGGGCACGTCGAGTTCGTGCACCGCAGCTGGCCGGCCGACCCCCAGCAGCTGGTGCTGATCCGCCGCGAGCTGGCCGGCTGGCTCGCTCCGCTGGCGCTGAGCGAGACCGAGACGGCCGACGTCGTGCTGGCCGTCGACGAAGCGGCGGCCAACGCGGTGCGCCACGCCTACGGGCCCGACGAGTCCGGCGCGGTCGAGCTGACCCTGTGGACCGAGCCGGGCACCCTGAGCATCGAGGTCGTCGACCACGGCAGCTGGCGCCCGCCCGCCGACCGCCCGACCGAGGGCGGTCGCGGCATCCCGCTGATGAGCACCATGTCCGAGGCCGTCCTCATCCACTACGACGAGCGCGGTTCACGCGTCCTGCTCCGCCACCGGATCCCCCAGGGCACGACGGCCCAGGAGACGACGGCCCCGGAGCCCTCCGAGGCGTGAGCCGTGCGCGAGTGGCCGCCCGCGGGTTGAGTTGCGGCGTTGCTCAGGTGCTTCGCGGGTCGACGCGGATCACCCCCGGACGGCGCCCGCCTCCGCGCGCAGCAGCTCCCACAGCTCGGCGACGTCGCCATCCCGCGTGCCCACCGAGCCGATGGCCACGCGCAGCACGTAGCGTCCCCGCACCGTGGTGTGGGTGACCAGCGCCCGGCCGGTGGCGTTGACCCGCTCCAGCACCGACCGGGTGGCCGCGTCGTCGGCGTCGGGTCCGCGGTCGGTGGCCACCCGCAGGCACACCAGCGCCAGCGACGGCTCCGCGGCCAGCTCGAACCCCGGGTCGTCGCGCACCCACCCCGCCAGCTCGCCGGCCAGCGCGACGTGCCCGCGCAGGTGCTCCCGGACGCCGGACAGGCCCATCCCGTGCAGCACCGTCCACAGCTTCAGCGCCCGGAAGCGGCGCCCGAGCGGCACCTGCCAGTCGCGGTAGTCCACGACGCGCGCGGACTCCGAGGCGGCGTCGCGCAGGTACTCGGGGGTGATCGACAGGGCCGCGGGCAGCGCGTGGGCCTCGCGCACCCACAGCAGCGACGCGTCGAACGCGGTGAGCAGCCACTTGTGCGCGTCGGTGCAGAACGAGTCGGCGAGCTCGACGCCGTCGAGCAGGTGGCGGTGCTCGGGGCAGAGCCCGGCGACCCCGGCCCAGGCGGCGTCGACGTGCAGCCAGGCGGTGGGCGCCGTCGTGGCCACGGCGGCGGCGACCGCCCGGACCGGGTCGACGGCGCCGGTGCCGGTGGTCCCGACGGTGGCGCACACCAGGACCGGGACCAGCCCGGCGGCGACGTCCGCGGCCAGGTCCGCGGCCAGCGCCCCGGGGTCCATGGCCAGCGTGGTCGGGTCGGTGTCGACGACCCGCAGGGCGCGCTCGCCCAGCCCGGCCACCCGCACCGCCTTGGCCAGGCTGGAGTGGGTCTCGGCGGTGACGTACACCCGTTCGCGCCCGTCGACCCCGCGCTCCCGCCAGTCCGGGCGGGCCCGGTGCAGCGCGGCGAGCAGGGCGACCAGCGCGGCGGAGGACGCCGAGTCCTGGATGACCCCGCCGCCGCCCCCGGCGAAGGTGAACGCCGGGTCGAGGCCCAGCTCGTCGGCCAGCGCGTCGAGCAGCGCCTGCTCGACCTCGGTGGCCGCGGGGGAGGTCGACCAGAGCATGCCCTGCGCGCCGAGCCCGCCCGAGAGCATGTCGCCCAGCAGCGAGTGCAGGGAGGCGTTGGCCGGGAAGAAGCCGAAGAACCGCGGGTGCTGCCAGTGGGTGCTGGCCGGCACCACCACGCGGTCGAGCTCGGCGAGCAGCCCGGACAGCTCGCCGGGCAGCTCGGGCAGCGGCTTGTCGAGCTCGGCGCGCACGGAGCCGGGTTCGACGGCCGGCCGGACCGGGCGCTCGCCCAGCCCGGCCCGGTAGTCCGCGATCCAGTCCACCACCTGGCGGCCGAGCCGGCGGAACTCCTCGGGGTCGAGGTCTGCCATGGGTGGTGCTCCTGGGGCGAGGGAGGTCAGCGGTCGACCCGATGGTGCCCCAGGCCGGCCGCGGCCCGCCGCAAGGCAGGCACCAGCCGCAGGCAGCCGACGAGGGTCAGCCCGACGATCGCCCCGGCCACGCCCCGGGCGATCCCGGCACGTCCGCGACGACGAACGCCGGCACCGCGGTCGCGGCGGACGCCACGCGCAGCACGGTCAGCCCCACCAGCAGCCCGCCGCGCGGGCGCCGCCGGCTCGCCGCGATCAGCACCAGGGACAGCACCCCGAGCGCCGTTCCCACCGCCGCCACCTCGACCGGCGGGTGCTCGCCGTCGGTCAGCAGCAGACCGAGCGCATCGGCCAGGGACACCAGCCCCGGTAGCGCCACGGCCGACCCGTTCCCCGAGCTGACCCCGCGCGAGCGGCAGGTGCTCGTGCTGCTGCCGAGGGGCTGACCACGACGGCCATCGGGGCGAGGCTGGGCCTCGCCCCGAAGACCGTCACCAACCACACGTCGGCGGTGTTCGCGAAGCTGCACGTCCAGGGCCGGGCCGAGGCGGTCGCCCGGGCCCGGCGGGCGGGGCCGGGCGAGCGCTGAGCCGGCTCAGACCGCGGAGTCGCCCGCGCTCGCGGCGCCGTACTCGGTGCGCAGCGAGGTCTTGAGCACCTTGCCGCTGGGGTTGCGCGGCAGCGCCTCGACCAGCGCCACGTCGCGCGGGCGCTTGTAGGCGGCCAGGTGCTCGCGGCACCACTGGTCGATGTCCGCCGCGGTGGGCGGGTCGGCCGGGTCGCGCGGGGCGATGATCGCCAGCGGCGACTCGCCCCACCGGGTGTCCGGCACGCCGATCAGGGCGACCTCGCCGACCTTGGGGTGCCCGGCGATGACGTTCTCCACCTCGGCGCAGTAGATGTTCTCCCCACCCGAGATGATCATGTCCTTCTTCCGGTCGACCACGTAGAAGTAGCCGTCCTCGTCCTCGCGCACCAGGTCGCCGGAGTGGAACCACCCACCGCGGAAGGCCTCCGCGGTCTCCTTCGGCTTGTTCCAGTACCCCGACATCACCAGCGGACCGCGGTAGACGATCTCGCCGACCTCGCCGCGCGGCACGTCGTTCGTCTCGTCGTCGACCACCCGGACCTCGACGTTGAGCATCGGGGTGCCCACCGAGCCGATCTTGCGGATGGCGTCCTCGCCCTTGAGGATGCAGGTCACCGGGCTGCACTCGGTCTGGCCGAACGCGGTGGACAGCTCGGCCTCCGGGAACGTCTCGATGATGGTGCGCAGCAGCGTCGTCGACGCCGGGGCCGCCCCCCAGGACGCCTTGCGCAGCGCGAGCCGGCGCTCCTTGACGCCCGGCACCGCCACGATCGCCGCCCACTGGGCGGGCACGAAGAAGCAGGAGGTCACCCGCTCGCGCTCGAGCAGGTCGACCATGGCGGCCGGGTCGAACCCGCCGGAGGGGCTCAGCACCGTGGTCCCGCCCGCGGTCATGGTGATGTGCAGGCCGGAGACCCCGGCGATGTGGAAGAACGGCGCCCCGCTCAGCCCGATCCGCTCACCGGCCTCCACACCGGCGTGGACCATGTTGCTGAACGAGTGCAGCAGCAGGTTGCGGTGGGTGAGCACGGCGCCCTTGGGCCAGCCGGTGGTGCCCGAGGTGTACATGATGAAGGCCGGCTCGTAGTCGTTGACGTCGACCTCGACGTAGTCGGGGGAGGCGGCGGCCGTCGCGGCGTCCAGGCTCTCGCCGTGCTCGGACTCGCCGCGCATCACCAGCACCGTGCGCGTGGGCACGTCGGGGTTGCGCCGCGCGCCCGCGACGACCGGGGCCAGCGCGGCGTCCACGACGATCGCGACCGCGCCGCTGTCGACGAGCTGGTAGGCGATCTCGTCGGCGACGAGGCGGAAGTTCAGCGGCACGCACACGGCCCCGACCCGCAGCGCGGCCACCGTCGCCTCGACCAGCTCGACGCTGTTGAGGCCGAGCACGGCGACCCGGTCGCCGACCCCGACACCCCGTTCGGACAGGGCGTTGGCGATGCGGGTGACCCGGTCGTGGAAGCCCAGCCAGGTGCTCGTCGCGTCGCCGTCCCGGAAGGCGACGGCGTCGGGCATGGTCCGCGCGTAGCGGGCCACCATGTCGCTCATCGTCATGCCGCGGCCGGTGACGGTCGGAACGGTCTCGGTGGACGCGCTGGTCAGGGAGGTCGACGTCGACATAGAGGGTACTCTGTCTGGCATCGGCCCTCGGGACAAGCCCCTCGGTCGGCGGGGCCGTGCTCCGCACCGGCGTGGCGCGATTCACGCGGCCCCGACGGGACGCGGCCGACCCGGGAGGCGCATGGTCGAGCGGTGAGTGCCGACGTCAACGCCGATGCCGGGCAGCGCGGCCGGCTGCGCCTGCTGCAGCTCTCCGCGCTCACCAGCACCGTCGACCGCTTCGCCATCGCCCCGCTGCTCGTGCTCATCGGCCTCGACCTGGGCGCCCCGCTCGCCGCGGTGGCCGCCGTGGCCAGCGGCTACTACCTGGCCTACGGGCTCATGCAGCCGGTCTGGGGCGTCATCAGCGACCGGATCGGGCGGGTCCGGGTGATGCGCATATCACTGCTGGGCGCCGCGCTGGCCGGGATCGGGTCGGCGCTGGCGCCGAACCTGGCCGTGCTCGGGGTGACCCGAGTGGTGGCCGGCGGCTGCTTCGCCGCGATCATCCCGGCCACGCTGGTCTACGTGGGCGACATGTGGCCGCGCGCGGAGCGCCAGCGCCCGCTCTCGGACCTGCTCACCGCGTCGTCGCTGGGCACCGCGGTGGCCACGGCGGGCGCCGGGCTGCTGGCCGACCTGGTCGGCTGGCGGGCGGTGCCGGCCATCACCGGGCTGGCCGGGGCCGCGCTGTGGGTCGCGCTGGCCCGGCTGCCCGAACCCGATCGCGAGCCGGTGACCGGCAGCCCCGCGCGCTCGGTCCGTCGGGTGCTCGGCACGCGCTGGGCGCTGGTCGTGTTCGGCCTGGTGTTCGTCGAGGGCGTAGTGGTCCTGGGGGTGCTCACCTACCTTCCCGCCGCGGTGCAGGACCTGGGCTACTCGACCGCGATCGCCGGCCTGGTCGGGGCCGCGTTCGGCGTCGGCGCGCTGGTCTGGTCGCGGCTGGTGCGCCTGCTGGTGGGCAGGCTCTCGACCACCGGGATGACCGCCGTCGGGGGCGGTCTACTGGTCGCCGGGTTGGCGGTGCCCGCGGTGGCCGTCACGGTGGTGACGGTGACGGTCGCCGGGCTGCTGCTCGGCGGGGCCTGGGCGTTCCTGCACACCACGCTGCAGAGCTGGGCCACCGAGGTGGTGCCCGGCGAGCGGGCCACCTCCGTGGCGCTGTTCGCCGGGCTGCTGTTCCTGGGCAGCTCGGTGGGCACGCTGGCGGCCGGCGGCCCGGCGGAGGCCGGCTCGTTCGGGCCGGTGTTCACCGTCGCGCTGCTGGTCGCGGTGCCGCTCGGGGTGGCGGCGGCGCTGGCCCGCCACCGCTACGCGCGGACCTCCCGGTAGCGGTCGCGCAGGGTCTGCTTGACCAGCTTGCCGGTCGGGGTGCGCGGCATGTCGTCGGTGAACACCACCCGCCGGGGCGCCTTGAACGCCGCGATGTGCTCGCGCGCGTGGGCGATCAGCTCGCGCTCCAGCGCGGGGCCCGCCTCGACGCCCGGCGCCGGGGTGACCACGGCGAGCACCGACTCGCCCATCTCCGGGTCGGGCACGCCGATCACCGCGACGTCGAGCACCGCCGGGTGCAGGGCGAGCGCGTCCTCTGCCTCGCGCGGGTAGATGTTCACCCCGCCGGAGATGATCATGAAGGCCTTGCGGTCGGTCAGGTAGAGCCAGCCCTCCTCGTCGACGTAGCCCAGGTCGCCGGTGGTGGCCCAGTTCTCGTGGTCGCGGTGGCGCGCGGCCCGGGTCTTCTCCGGGTCGTTGTGGTACTCGAAGCTGGGCGCCTCGCGCTCGAAGAAGATGGTGCCCACCTGGCGCGGCCCGAGCACCGCCCCGGTCTCGTCGTCGCAGATCCGGACGTCGCCCAGGATGCCGCCGCGGCCGACCGAACCGGGGTGCTCCAGCCACTCCTGGGAGTTGATGAACGTGATGCCGGCGCCCTCGGTGGCCGCGTAGTACTCGTAGAGCACCGGGCCCCACCAGTCGATCATCGCCCGCTTGACCTCCGGCGGGCACGGCGCCGCGGCGTGGATCGCGACCTTCAGCGAGGAGACGTCGTAGCGCGCGCGGGTCTCCTCGGGCAGCTTGAGCATCCGGACGAAGTGCGTCGGCACCCACTGGCTGTGCGTGACCCGGTGCTCCTGGATCGCGGCGAGCGCCGCTTCCGGGTCGAAGCGGTCGAGGATCACCACGGTGCCGCCGATGGCCTGGATCGTGGCGCTGAACCGCAGCGGCGCGGCGTGGTAGAGCGGCGCGGGGGAGAGGTAGACGGTGTCGGTGTCGAAGCCGTACATCGCCCCGAACACCGCGACGTAGGGATCGCCCGGGTCGTCGATCTGGCGCTCGGGCAGCGCCGGGCGGATGCCCTTGGGCCGTCCGGTCGTCCCCGAGGAGTAGAGCATGTCGGCGCCGCGCGGCTGGTCGGCCAGCGGCTCGGCGGACACACCGCTGAGCGCCTCGTCGTAGTCGTCGAACCCGGGCACCGCCCCGTCGTAGGCCAGCCGGACACCGACGTCCCCGGTCAGCTCGCCGACCTCGGCCGCCAGCGGCGACGCCGACACGACCAGGGCCTTCGCCCCGCTGTCGTGCACGATGTAGGACACCTCGTCGGCGGTGAGGTGGTGGTTGACCGCGGTGATGTAGAGCCCGCTGCGCTGCGCGGCCCAGTACACCTCGAACACCCGCGGGCCGTTCGCCGCGAGCAGGGCGACCACGTCGCCCTTGCGGAGTCCCGCGTCGTGCAGGTGGCGGGCCAGGCGGGCGGAGCCCTCGTCCAACTCGCGGTAGGTGAGCGCCGCTCCCGATCCGGCCACCACCACGGCGGGCTTGTCAGGGGTCACTGCGGCGTGCGTCCCGGGGAACATGGCCCGGGTCTATCACGACAGCGGCTCTGTCGGATACGTCCGGAAGCGCAGTGATCGACCATGGCCCTCGGAGCCGGTTGGGTGTACTGATATCGGTCGTGGACATCAACGGCAGCGTCGCACTGATCACCGGGGGCGCCTCCGGGCTCGGCCTGGCCACCGCGCAGGCCCTGGCCGGGGCCGGGGCGAAGGTGGTGATCCTCGACCTGCCCGGCTCCCAGGGCCGGGAGCGGGCGCGGGAGCTCGGGCCGGACGCCCGCTTCGCCCCGGGCGACGTGCGCAGCGAGGCCGACGTCGTGGCCGCGCTCGACGTCGCCGACGAGCTCGGCGCGCTCCGGGTGGCGGTCAACTGCGCTGGCACCGGCAACGCGATGCGCACGGTCGGCAAGAAGGGGCCCTTCCCGCTGGCCGACTTCACCCGGATCATCGAGATCAACCTCATCGGCACGTTCAACGTCATCCGGCTGGCCGCCGAGCGGATGCTGAAGCACGACCCGGTGGGCGAGGAGCGCGGGGTCGTCGTCAACACGGCCTCGGTCGCGGCGTTCGACGGCCAGATCGGGCAGGCGGCCTACTCGGCGTCCAAGGGCGGGGTGGTGGGGATGACCCTGCCGATCGCCCGCGACCTGGCCTCGATGGCGATCCGCGTGGTGACCATCGCCCCCGGCCTGTTCGACACCCCGCTGCTGGCCGGGGCGCCCGACGAGGTCAAGGCGGCGCTGGGCAAGCAGGTGCCGCACCCGGCCCGGCTCGGCGCGCCCGGGGAGTTCGCCGCGCTGGCCGCGCACATCGTGGCCAACCCCATGCTCAACGGTGAGGTCATCCGGCTGGACGGGGCGATCCGGATGGCGCCGCGCTGAGCCGCAGGGTCGCGCCGACCGGCACCCGCAGGTTGAGCCGCGGTTCGTGGGCCGCCACCGCACCGGTGGCGGCCGCGCCCGCGGCCACCAGCGCGTCCAGCACGCCGGCGGCGATCGCCACCGCCTCCCGCGCACCCGGGCAGGCGTGCGGCCCGGCCCCGAACGCGAACGACCGCCGCGCCGGGTCCGCCGGGTCGGTGCCCGCCGCGGCCAGCACCACGACGACCCGGTCGCCCGCGGGCACGGCGCGCCCGCCCACCGCCAGCCCGGTCCCGGCCACCCGGGTGGTCAGCTGCACCGGCCCGTCCGCGCGCAGCACCGTCGCGACCAACCGGTCGACGTCGACCGGTCCGCCGTCGAGCCGGGCCGCGGCGGCGCCGATCAGGGCCGCGGTGGCGTCGTAGGACTGGAAGAGCAGTCCCATCGCGGCCGCCGGATCGCCGGGCAGGTGGGCCAGCGGGTCGCGCAGCGCGGCGACCGCAGCGTCCGCGGGCGGCGGCGCGGCGTCGAGCCGCGGCGCGAGCGCGGCCGCCAGCTCGGCCACGGCGGCGACCGCCGCGCCCGGGTCGCCGACGCCCAGCGCGGCGGCGAGCACGGCCACCGGTACCTGCCGGCCCAGCACCACCGCGTCCAGCTCGGCGACCCCCGCGATGCGGGCGGTGGTGGCCGCCGCCGCGTCGGCGCGCAGGGCGGCCGGGTCGAGCCCGGCCAGCAGGCGCTGGACCGCCGCGCGCCGCGGCGCGTGCTCGGCGCCGTCGGTGAACCGGGCCATCCGGGCCTGCCACGCGGTCACCGGACGGGCCGGGTCGGTGGCGAAGCCGATCCGGGCGGCCGGCGACCCCAGCACCGCGGTCACGTCCGCGGCCCCGGCCACCACCCACCGCCCGTCCGGGGTGCGGTGGGGCCCGCGGCGACGCAGCTCGTCGTGCGCCGCGGCGGGGTCGGGGAGGCGGGCCAGCTCGTCGATCACGGCGGGGAGGCTAGGGCGGTGGTCGTTCGGCGCGGGCCGAACCGTCGCGGGGCCATGATGGCGCCATGGCCACCCCGGGAGCCCACGTCGGCGACGCCCACCGGCTCAGCGAGGTCGCCGCGGCGCTGGCCGCGCCCACCCGCGCCGCGATGGCCTGCCTGCTGCTCGCCGGCACCGCGCACACCGGCCGCGAGCTGGCCCGCCACGTCGGGGTGGCGCCCTCGACCGCCAGCGAGCACCTGGCCCACCTGCTCGACGCCGGCCTGCTGGCCGTCGAGGTGCAGGGCAGGCACCGCTACTACCGGCTGGCCGACGCCGAGGTCGCCGCGCTGCTGGAGCGCATGCTGACCGCGCTGCCCGAGCCGCCGAGCGTGGCGGAGCTGCCCGGGCCGCGGCTGCCCGCGGGCATGGCGTTCGCCCGGTCCTGCTACGACCACCTGGCCGGGCGCCTCGGCGTGGCCCTGCACGACCGGCTGGTCGAGCTGGACGCGATCCGCGTCGGTCCCGACGCCACCACCCTCACCGAAGGCGGCGTCGCCGTGCTGGCCGACATGGGGGTGACCGCGGCCCGGGAACGCACCCGGCCGCTGGTGCGCCCCTGCCTGGACTGGTCGCAGCGCCGCCACCACCTCGCCGGCACCGTGGGCGCCCGGCTGCTGACCACGCTGCTCGAGCGCCGCTGGCTGCTGCGCAACACCACCCGCCCGCGCGAACTGCGGCTGTCGCGGACCGGCCGCGACGGCCTGCGCGCCCACCTGGGGATCGAGGTCTCATGACGAGCACCAGCACGACGGACGCGAGCACCACCGAGCTGCGCGGGAGGTTCCACGCGCTGCACCGCTCGGGGCTGTTCGTGATGCCCAACCCGTGGGACGTGGGGTCGGCCCGCATGCTGGCCGGGCTGGGCTTCCCGGCCCTGGCCACCACCAGCTCGGGCCACGCGGCCGCGCTGGGCCGCCGCGACCAGGAGGTCACCCGCGACGAGCTGGTCGAGCACGTCGCCGCGCTGGTGGCCGCGGTGCCGGTGCCGATCTCCGTCGACGCCGAGCGGTGCTTCGCCGACGACCCGGCCGGGGTGGCCGAGACCGTCCGGCTGCTCGCGGCCACCGGCGCGGCCGGCTGCTCGATCGAGGACTACGACCCCGGCGCCGGCCGCATCGACGACCTGGCCACGGCGGCCGAGCGGGTGGGCGCGGCCGCCCGCGCGGCGCACGTCGCCGGCATGGTGCTCACCGCCCGCGCCGACCAGCACCTCTACGACGACGCCGCGGACCTCGACGACACGATCGAGCGACTGCGCGCGTACCGGGCCGCGGGGGCCGACGTCGTCTACGCCCCGGGCCTGCGCGCCCTGCCCGACATCGAACGGCTGGTGGCGGCGGTCGGGGCGCCGGTGAACGTGCTGGCCCTGCCCGGCGCGCCTGCGGTCGCCGAGCTGGCCGCCGCCGGGGTCCGGCGGGTCTCCACCGGTGGCGCGCTGGCCCGCGCCGCCTACGCGGCGGCCACCGAGGCCGCCCGCGCGCTCGGCCCTGCCGTGCACCCCTCTCCGGGCGGCTGAGCCACTGGACGAGCCGCCCCGGACGGGGAACGGGAACGGCCCCCGCCTCCGGACGCGTCCGGAGGCGGGGGCCGTCGGGGAGCCCGGGTCAGGCGGTGCGGCGAACCTCCGGGGTGTCGGCGGTCAGGTGCTCCAGGCAGAAGGCACCCGACCCGCTGCAGCGCAGCGGGGCGATCACGGTGCCGCGGGCGGCGAACCGGTTGTGGTCGCGCAAGGTGCCGTCCGGTCGGACGTGCTTGAGCTGGCGGCAGGCGCCACAGGTGCCGTACTGCGGGTGGAGCCGGGGACTGACGTCGTCGGTCACGGGTTCTCTCACTTCCGGCGGGGCACGTCGTGCTGCGCCCCACCGCTGACGGGTCGGCGACGTTGCCGGGGAGCGGGAACGGTATCGGGTCGTGACCCGCAGGCGCGGCGTGGGTACCCGCAGTGCCGCATGACCAGCGGCGATCCCGCGCACGCCGGAAACCGACCCGATCGCCCCCCGGCGGGGCGCCCCGCTCCCCGATCCGGAATCCGCGCCGACCCGCCCCGGTCAGTGGCTCTGGTGGTATGCCTCGAGGACGTTGGACGGGATGCGGCCGCGCTCGGAGATCTTCATCCCCTGGGCCTGCGCCCATTCCCTAATCGCCTGGTTCTGCTCACGGTCGGTACTCGGTCGGCTCACCGGAGCAGCACCCGAACGGCGGCGCCCACCCGCGCGACGGGCGGCGGAAACGAACGGGGCCAGCGCCTCGCGCAAACGGGCGCTATTGGCCGCCGACAGGTCGATCTCGTAGGACCTGCCGTCCACCGCGAACTCGACCTGTTCGTCGGCCTGGCTGCCGTCCAGGTCGTCGACCAGGGTGACGGTCGTCTGCTTCGCCACGTGCGCTGCCTTTCGGAGTTATCGGACGCGCGCCGACCCGGGCCCGGGCCCACCCGCGCCGGCGGTGCCGCAGATACGGCCGGGGGGTTGGCGTTCCGAACACCGATCAGCGCTATTACCGACCACGATAATAAAGGAGTGCGCGGCGCATTGTCGATGCGGGCCGGAAAGTTGCCCGTCCGACGTCGGCGACCGGTCGGGCCGCGGCGGAATCCGATGCGAATGCGACCGATGACCACCAGTCGGAGTCCGCGGGCGGGGCGGTCGCGTCGAGGCGTTGACCCGGGCGCGGCAGGCCCAGGCCCACCCCGGCCTCCGCCGCGGCCCGCCGCACCCGCTCCACCGGCTCCGACCAGGTGTGGAAGCCGAGGTCGAAGGTCGCCCAGTGGATCGGCACCAGCAGCCCACCGCGCAGGGCGCGGTGCGCGGCCACGGCCTCCTCGGGGGTCATGTGGATGTCGGGCCACAGGTCGCTGTAGGCGCCGATCGGCAGCAGGGTGAGGTCGAAGGGGCCGAGGCGGTCGCCGATGCCGGCCAGCGCGCCGTGGAAGCCGGTGTCGCCGCCGAAGAACACCCGGTGCCGGGAGCCGGCCAGCGCCCACGACGACCACTGGGTCGTGTTGCGGACCAATCCGCGCCCGGAGAAGTGCCGGGCCTCGACGCAGGTGATCGTCAGCCCGCCCGCCGCCCCGGGGAGGGTGACCGCGCCGCCCCAGTCCAGCTCGACCACGCGGGAGTCGGGCACCCCCCAGCGCCGCAGGTGGGCGCCGACCCCGAGCGGCACCACGAACGGGGCCCCGGTCAGCCGGGTGAGCGTCCGGACGGTGGGCAGGTCGAGGTGGTCGTAGTGGTCGTGGGAGATCACCACGGCGTCGACGGGCGGCAGGTCGGCCAGCCGCATGGGCGCCGGGTGCAGCCGGCGCGGACCGATCCGCCCGGACGGGGACGCCCGTTCGCCCCACATCGGGTCGGCGAGCACGCGGTGCCCGTCGACCTCCACCAGGACGCTGGAGTGCCCGAACCAGGTGGCCGCGAGCTCGCCGGCCGGGCCGGGGCCCACGGCGGCGGCCAGCGGCACCGGCCGCGCCGGGCGCCCGGTGCGGCCGCGGGAGAGCATCGCGGCGGCGGCCTTGGCCGGCCCGGCGATGATCGTGCCGGGCTGGGTGTTGCGGAAGCGCCCGCCCTCGGCGTGCGGTGACCCGGCCGCGGCGGCCCGCAGCCGGGCTGGACCGGCGCCCAGGGCGGTGGGGACCCCGCGCGCGGCGCGGACCACCCGGGTCAGGGCGATCGCGCCGAGCGCGGCGGGGACGACGGTGAGCAGCGGGCGCACGGACTGCGGGCGGGGCACCTCCCCACGACTACCAGCCCGCACCGCGGGGCGCGTGCTCAGCCGCCCGCGTCCGCCCGCGGACCGGGCGGCAGGACGACCTCGACCTCGCCGCCGAGGGCGAACCCCTCGGCCAGCCCGAGCTCGTCGCCGCTCCAGAACCGGCCGGGGTCGTACCAGCTCGGGCGCCTGCCCTCGGTGAGCAGCCCCATCTCCTGGTAGGTCAGCGCGACGACCTCCGCGCAGTAGGCCGTCTCCAGGGCCCGGTCGCGCCGGTCGGCGCCCTCCGGGGCCGGCGCGTCCCCGTCGGGGCGCCGCAGCGGGATCGGCAGCGGGATCGGCAGCGATATCGGCAGTGCGGTCGGCAGCCGCAGCCGGGGCGCGCGCCCGCGCAGCCAGCGCCCGGCCAAACGGACCGTCGAGGGGAACGGGGTGCCGTCCAGGCGGGCGACGGTGCGCAGCGCGGCGTCCTCCATCTCCCGGCTGACCGGGCCGGAGAGCTGGCGCAGCCAACCGCGCTGGCCGTAGCGGTGCCCCCACTGCAGGACCGCGGCCCGCAGGTCGTGCAGCTGCACGCCGCGCTGGTGGGTGCCCGACCACACGTCGGGCAGGGAGCGGCCCAGCTCGGCGTGCCACATCAGCGGCGGCAGGTCCTCCACGACCAGGGCCATGCCCACGTGGTTGACCGGGGCGTTGGTCAGGCTGCGGATGGCGCGGTCCGCGCCGCTGCGCCCGCGGAACAGCCACAGGTCGCCGGTGCGCGCGAGCTCGCACGCCCGGTCGAGGGTGATGGCGCTGCCCGGCACGCCGGTACGGTATCCCGGTGCGCTGGTGGAAGATCCTCGGACTCGCCGGGCTGGCCGGGGTGGCGGCGACCGGAGCGGTCACCGCGCACGCCGAACGGCGCCGGCGCGCCTACACCCCCGACGAGATCCGCGCCCGGCTGCACGCCCGGGTGGCCGAGGGCGACCGGACCGGGGCGCCCGACCGCCCGGCCGTCGTCGACGAGCCGGCGCCCGATGCGGCCCCGGCCGGGGGCGCCGAGGCCGCCGGGGCCCCCCCCCCCCCCGGGGCGGGGGGCCGGGCGCGGCGGG
>NZ_JAGSOV010000001.1 GCF_023898865.1 Pseudonocardia humida | reverse complement strand
CGCCCGCTGCGGCCCGGGCGGGGGGCGCCGTGGCCGCGGCCACCGGCCGCTGCGGGTCCCGGCGGGCCCGGGCCCTGCTGGGACGGGTCAGAGGTCGGCGGTAGCCCGGTCCAGGTACTGGGCGAACTTCTCCCTGGCCGCCGCCGTCCTGGTCGGGATGTGCTCGGTCGGCACGTCGGTCGCGGGGTAGCTGCGCAGCAGCCGGCGCGCGACCGTGGCCTTGTGCACCTCGTCGGGGCCGTCGTAGATGCGCGCGGCGCGCGCCGCCCGGTACATCTGCTCCAGCGGCAGGTCGCCGGAGAAGCCCAGCGAGCCGTGCACCTGGATGGCCCGGTCGATGACGTCGTGCAGGACCTTGGCGCCCCAGTACTTGATCATGGCGATCTCGACCCTGGCATTGGACGCCCCGACCCGGTCCATGGTCCAGGCGGCGTGCAGGGTCAGCAGCCGGGCCGCCTGCATCTCCGCGGCCGAGGTGGCGATCCAGTCCTGGACCATGCCCTTCTCCGACAGCGTGGAGCCGTGCGCGTAGCGGCTGACCGCACGCTCGCACAGCATGTCGAAGGCCCGCTTGGACTGGCCGAGCCAGCGCATGGCGTGGTGGATGCGGCCGGGTCCGAGCCGCTGCTGGGCGAGCCGGAAGCCGTCGCCGGGGTTGCCGATCAGGTTCTCCTTCGGCACCCGCACGTCCTGGTAGAGGATCTCGGCGTGGCCGCCGTAGAGCTCGCCGCCGCCGTCGAGCGGGTGGTCCATCACCGGGATGTCGCGCAGGATGGTCACGCCGGGGGTGTCGACCGGGACGACGATCATCGACGAGCCCTGGTAGGCCGACACGTCGGGGTCGGTGACCGCCATGACGATGAGGAAGTCGGCGTGCGAGGCGTTCGACGAGAACCACTTGTGGCCGTTGATGACGTACTCGTCGCCGTCGAGCACCGCGCGGGTGGACAGCAGGGTCGGGTCGGAGCCCGCGCCCGGTTCGGTCATCGAGAAGCAGCTGCGCAGCTCACCGCGCAGCAGCGGCTCCATCCACCGCTCCTTCTGCTCCGGTGAGCCGCCGATGGCCAGCAGCTCGGCGTTGCCGGAGTCCGGCGCCTGGTTGCCGAAGATGCCCGGGGCGTAGCGGCACTGGCCCAGGATCTCGTGCATCAGCCCGAGCTTGACCTGGCCGAACCCGCCGCCGCCGAGCTCGGGGGGCAGGTGGGCGGCCCACAGGCCGTGCTCCCTGACCTGCTCCTTGAGCGGAGCGGTGATCCGGGCGAAGGTGTCCCGATCCAGGTCGAGGGTCTCCAGCGGGATGATCTCGTCGCGGACGAACCCCCGCATCCAGTCGAGCTTCGCCTCGAACTCGGGTTCGGTGCTGAAATCCCACGCCATGCCCTGGTCTCCGCTTCATCGTCGGTCAGGAGGCGGTAGCCGCCGCGCCCAGCGGCACCGTCCTGCCATCGTGACCGCGGATACGTCGTGGGACAACGTCCAGGCGACCGCGAGGATTGGGGATCCTCATCACGTCGGCCGGTACGCGGGTCAGCGGGACCGGGTCAGATCCAGCCCCGCTTGGCGGCGTTCATGCCGGCCTGGAAGCGGGTGCCCGCCTCCAGCCGGTCCATCAGGGCCCGCACCCGCCGCTGGACGGTGCGCACGCTGATGTGCAGTTGCCGGCTGATGGCCTGGTCGGTCGCCCCGGCCGCCATGACGACCAGCAGCCGCCGGTCCTCCTCGGAGACCGTGGGCTGCGCGACGGGCTGCAGCGACGGGCGGTCGACGGGGGTGGCCAGGCTCCACGTCGACTCGAACCCGTCGACCAGCACGTCGAGCAGCAGCGACGGGCCGATCAGCAGCGCCTCCTCCGGCGCGCGCCCGACCAGCGCGGCGTGCGAGTCGGCGATCAGCATGCGGAACGGCACGCGCGGGAGGCTGCGCTGCTCCACCCCCCACCGGTGCACCGGTCGGGTCGCCGAGTCGTCGGTGACGATGCGGTGGCGGATGCCCCGGGACGGGCGCGCCCGCAACCCGTCGCCGACGTCGGGCCGCCCGACCGGGGCGGGCACGTCGTACTGGCGCACCTCGCGGGTGGCGCTGTCGAGCAGCCGCATGCCGGCTGCCGCGACCTCCTGGCGACCCCGCAGCGGCCGGGTGCCGTCGTCTCCGCCGAACGGCTGCTCGGCGAACTGTGCGACCAGCGCGTTAGCGCGGCGCATGCGCAACACGTGTTGGACCGGACCGGCGAGAACGCCGCGGTCATCCTCAAGCACACTCACACCTGGAAGCACGTCTGCGAACGTGGCGTGGTTCGGCCATCTGTCGGTCAGTCACGGCCGTTCACCCGTCAGTCGCGACCGTCCAGCGCGCGGTAGGCTGAACGCAGCAGCTCTTTCACCTGTTCGCCACGGACGGTGATCATGAAGTCCGGGAGCTGGTCGAGCAGCGCGTCCGGCGGCGTGCGCGAGCCGACGAGCCGGGCCGAGCGGACGCCCCCCGTGTAGAAGCGGTCGAGCAGCTCGACCAGCGGAGCGGCGCCGTCCGCCGCGGCGGACCCGGCCTCGCGGGCCGCCGTCGAGCGCCGCTCGCGCAGGTCGTCGAGCAGGGCGTCGCGGTCGCGCCCGCGCAGCGCCAGGATGCGGAACGGGTCGGCGTCGAACTGCTCGGCCAGCACGTAGAACACCGCGGCGAGGTGCTTGCAGGGCACGGCGTGGTCGGGGCAGGTGCAGTCCATGACGATGTCGCTCGCGGAGTCCGGGAACAGGCTCAGCCCGACCCCGGCGAACACCTCCTCGATCGCGTGCGGCATCTCGCCGGCCAGCAGCATCGCGGCGTAGGAGGCCTCACCGGCCAGCGCGTCGGTGACCGCGGCCCACTCGGCCTTGCCGAACGTCGGGATGCCGATCCGCGCCCGGTAGGGCCGCGGCCTGCTGCCCTGCACCTCGGCGCCCGCCCCGCCCGGCCCGACCTCCAGGGAGACGATCTGGCCCGCCCGGGCGTAGCTGCGCCCCCGCGAGAGCCGCCCGCCCACGCCGAGCTCCTCGAGCACGCCGATGAACCGCCGCGACCACCAGGTGCGCGCCACCGGCCCGCGGGTGCGGGCGATCTGGATGCCGCCCTCGACCGGCAGCGGCCGGCGCGGGACCTCGTCGCGCCACCAGAACGGGTCGGGCTCGGCGGGCTGCTCGCCGGCGTCCCCGCGCGGGTCAGCCATCGCCGAGCACCGTCCGCGCGTCGGTCACCGGCTCGGCGAACCGGCCGGTGCCGGGCTCGCCCTCGACGTCGGCCAGCGCCTCCGAGCCCAGCGTGAACACCTCGCGCAGGGTGTCGGTGGACAGCTCGGTGAGCCAGCCCTCGCCGTCGGAGACGACCAGCTCCGACAGCGCCCGCTTGCGCGTGATCATCTCGTCGATGCGCTCCTCCACGGTGCCCGGGCAGACGAACCGGCGGACCTGCACCGAGCGCTTCTGCCCGATCCGGAACGCCCGGTCGGTGGCCTGGTTCTCCACCGCCGGGTTCCACCACCGGTCGAGGTGCACGACGTGGTTGGCGGCGGTGAGGGTGAGACCGGTGCCGCCGGCCTTGAGCGAGAGCAGCATGATCGGCGGGCCGTCGCCGGACTGGAACCGGGTGACCATCTCGTCGCGGCGCCGCGCGGAGGTGCCGCCGTGCAGGAACGCGACCTCGGTGTCGAAGCGGGCCGACAGGTGCGGCACCAGCATCGTGCCGAACTCGCTGAACTGGGTGAAGCACAGCACACGGTCGCCCTCGTCGAGGATCTCGGCCAGGATCTCCTCCAACCGGATGATCTTGCCGGAGCGGCGGCCGATGGGGGAGCCGTCGTGCAGCAGCTGGGCGGGGTGGTTGCAGACCTGCTTGAGCTTGGACATCGCGGCGAGCACGTTGCCCCGCCGCTCGATGCCGTCGCTGTCGGCGATCTTCTCCATCATGTCGTCGACGACGGTGCGGTAGAGCGAGGCCTGCTCCCGGGTGAGCCGGTAGTGCTGGGTGATCTCGATCTTCTCCGGGAGGTCGTCGATGACGGTCGGGTCGGTCTTCACCCGGCGCAGCACGTACGGGCGGGTGACGCGGCGCAGCAGCCCGGCGGCCTCGGCGTTGGCGTGGCGCTCGATGGGCACCGCGTAGCGGGCGCGGAACCCGTCGGCGGTGCCGAGCAGGCCGGGGTTGAGCACGTCCATGATCGACCACAGCTCGGCGAGGCGGTTCTCCACCGGTGTGCCGGTGAGCGCGATGCGGTGCTCGGCGTCGAACCGGCGGATCGCCCTGGCGTGCGCCGAGCGGCTGTTCTTGACCGCCTGGGCCTCGTCGAGCACGAGCCTGCGCCAGGTGATGGCGGCCAGCTCGTCGACGTCGCGGGTGGCCGTGGCGTAGGTGGTGACCACGAGGTCGCTGTCGAGCACGCGCTCGGTCAGCTCGGCGCCGTGCAGCCGGGCGGACCCGTGGTGGGCCGTCACCCGCAGGTCCGGGGCGAACCGGGCGGCCTCGCGCACCCAGGTGCCGACCAGCGACATCGGGCAGACCAGCAGCGTCGGGCCGGGGGACGTATCGGCGCGCTCGTGGGCCTCCAGGGCCAGCAGCTGGACCGTCTTGCCCAGGCCCATGTCGTCGGCGAGGCAGGCGCCCAACCCGACGCGCGACAGGAACGCCAACCAGGACACCCCGCGCTGCTGGTAGGGCCGCAGCTGCGCGCGGAAGCCCGGCGGCGGCTCGACCGGGGCGAGGGTGGTCTCGGCGGTGCCGGAGAGCAGGTCGCCGATCCAGCCCTCGGCGTGCACCGCGGTGACCGGGAGCGGGATCTCGTCGTCGTCGGCCTGCGCGCGCTCGTCGGGGTGGCGCAGGGCGACGGCGAGCAGCTGCGCCGCCGTCGGGCGCCACGAGCCGCCCGGCCCGGTGGAGCGCCGCCCCGCGCGGCGCAGGAAGTCCAGCCCGGCGGCCAGGCGCTGCGGGTCGACCGCGACCCACCGCCCGCGCAGGCGCACCAGCGGCGCCTTGGCCGCCACCAGGTCGGTGATCTCGTCCTCGGAGAGCTCGTCGTCGCCGACGGCGACCGACCAGCGGAACTCCGCGAGCTGCTCGCGGCCCAGCCCGCTGCGGGTGAGGACCCGGTCGGCCGGGGTGCTGCGGGTGCTGAGCGTGAGCCCGACGCGGCGCACGCCGTCCCAGCCGGCCGGCAGCAGCACCCCGAAGCCCGCCTCCAGCAGCAGCGCCGCGTCGGCGGTGAGGAAGTGGTGGGCGGCGTCGAGGTCGAGGTCGAGCCGGCAGGGGCGGGCCTCGCGCAGCGCGCGCGACAGCGCGGGCAGCACCGCCGCGGCCCGCCCCAGCTCGGCCAGCAGCAGCTCCTGCGGGTCGGCCAGCAGCCGCGCGGCCCGGCCGTCCCACACCTGCTCCGCGGGCACCAACAGGCTCTCGTCGTCGCGGGACTGCAGCAGGAACTCCAGCACCCAGCGGGTGCCGTCGCCGGTCTGGTCGAGCGGGTCGTCGGAGGGGTCGGCCGCGTCGTGCAGGGTCTCGACCTCGGAGAGCCGGAAGCAGGCGCGGCCGCGGGCGTCGCCGCCCCGGCCGACGAGGTCCCACTCGGCGACCGCCTCGGCCAGCGTGTCGAGCGCGCGACCGGTGGCCTCGACGCGGCCGTCCGGGGTGAGCAGGGCGGCCAGCCAGGCCTCGGCGGGCGGGACCCGCCGGTCGCCCGGCGCCCGGCGCGGCGCCAGCGACACCGGGTCGGGGCTGCGGGCGAGCCGGTCGCGCACCGCGGTGTCGGTGAGGGCGGCGACCGCGTCGGTGAGCAGGGCGCGCGGGTCGGCGCCGGTGGTGTCGCGCGGGCCGGCGGCCTCCGCCCGACCGACCGGCGGCAGCGAGGCGACCAGGTCGTCGAAGGCGACCGCGTCCAGGCCCTGCACGACCGGGCGCCAGCGGGCCAGCGCGCCCTGCGGGCCGCGGTCGAGCGTGGGCAGCACCCGGCCGCGGGAGGCCAGGTCGGCGGCGAGCTCGGCGACCGCGCGCAGGTGCTCGACGGAGGCGCCGTAGCGGGCCTCGTCGGCCGGGTCGTCCAGCTCGGTGGCGTCCACGACGAGGCCCGGCACCGACCACGGGCGCAGGGTGGGCGCTGAGCGCGCCGCCGCCGGGGGACCGGTGCGGACCAGCTCCGGGGAGGCCAGTGGGCCGCCACCGCGGGAGGGCAGCAGCAGCGTCAGGGTGGTCGGCTTGCCCGGGTGCAGGGCCGCGAGCGCGGCCGACGGCGCGGCGAAGGGGTGCGGGCGGGCCGAGCGCAGGGCCCGCCCGCCACCGGTGGCGGGACGGTCGCCGTCCTCGGCCCACAGCACGACCCCGCGACCGGGGGACCAGACGGCGTGGACGGCGAGCACCGGACCAGCCTACGAACCACCCCCGACGATCTCCGGACCGCCGGGGTGCGGAACGCTCAGCGGACCAGGTCGGAGTAGTCGGGGTGGCGCTCGATCCAGCCGCGGACGAACGGGCAGGACGCCACCACCCGCAGGCCGCGCTCGCGGGCGCTGTCCAGGGCGGCCCGCACCAGCACGCCGCCCAGGCCCCGGCCCTCGTGGGCGTCGTCGATCTCGGTGTGCAGGAACACGATCCGGTCGGCGTGCAGCCGGTAGGCCGCCAGCCCGGCGCGCTCGCCGTCGACGCGGATCTCGAACCGGGACTCGTCCGGGACGTCGACGACCTCAGGGGAATCGCTCATGCCTCATCTTCCCCCGGTTCTCCCGCCCCGTCCGCTGTGCGGGACGTAGGTGGCGGGGACCACACGCCGGGTCGGCGCGTCTTGTTCGCCTCCGGCGGCACCTCCGGTGGGGGCCTCGGCTCCGGCAGGGGGCTTCGGGAGACGAGTGGGGAATCCTCCCCGGGAATCGGGCTCGCGCATGAGTGGTGCTCCTGCGCTTGCCGATTGTCCGTTCGCGGGGCGGGTAGGTTCCCGGTGGCGGGGGACTGTTCGGGTTCGGGCACAGGGGTGCCCGGGGCCGGCGTCTGGGCGTCCGATTGTTGTCGAGCCAACGCGGTGGTATGAATTCGGGCAGCCCGTCCGCGGCGATCGCGACCGTCCACGCGGTGGCGTGTATTTCGCGGTGATGGATCCGGCAAAGCACAACGAGGTTGTCGAGTCGGGTTGCTCCGCCTTGGGGCCATTCGTGAATGTGGGGGATCTCCGACCAGCTCGGTGGGCGGTCGCATCCGGGGTGGGCGCAGCCGCGGTCTGGGGCGGTGACGGCCCGGCGGATCGGGTCGGGGATGCTGCGGCTGGGCCGGCCGACGTCCAGGGGCGGGCCGGCGCCGTCGAGGACGACGGGGATGACTCCCGCGTCGCAGCACAACCGCCGCGCGGCGGTGGCGGGCAGGGTGTCGCCGAGGTCGAGGTTCGCCGCCCGGAGCCGGTTCTCCAGATCCGTGAGCTGCATGTGCACGGTGAGCCGGGCGATCCCGGCGGAGGGCAGGTCGGGGTCGTCGCCGTGGGCGAGCACGAACGCGCACCCTTCGAGCAGGGCATCGGCCTGGCGCTGCTCAAGACTGCCCTCGTCGGTGGCGTGGCGCGGCGCGCACCTGCCGTCGATCAGCGTCAACAGCGTGGCCGCGTCGACCGGGTCCTCGATCCGGGCCACCAACTTCACCCCGCCTCCGGGGAGTCGGGTCAGGTGCGCCTCGTCATGCCCTGATTCTACTCGAACACCAGTGCGAAGGCGAGGTTTGGCAACGCAACAACAAGCCGGTCCTCACGCACGCAACGAGAGTTCGGTATTGCAACTGGCACTACTCCCGGGGTGCGGCACCCAACGCAACCACGCCATTCGTTTGTCATCGCAGCAGGGCCACGACGCAAACTGCAGAGAGCGACGAAGGGGAGATCACGTCCAGGACGAAACGCTTCGCACCACAGCCGAAGTGGTCACCGCCGGCAGTTCGAGGTGCGGCGCATGCCCGCAGTCCAGCACGACCAGCTCCACCGCCCCCCGAGCCAGGTCCCGAACCGCCTCCACGTGCGCCACGGTCCCGTACGGGTCGGCCGTGCCCTGCACCCCGAGCACCGGACACGTGATCCCCGGCAGCTCCGCCCGCAGGTCCCAGTCCCGGAACTCCGCCGACATCCACACGTCGTTCCAGTTGCCGAAGGTGACGTCCGGGTCGCGGTGGTGGCGGCCCATCCGCCGGCGCAGGTCGCCCTCGACGAACGCCTTGCGCGCGGCCGCCACACCCTCCAGCCCGACCGGTTCGACGAACACGTGCGGGGCCAGCACCACCAGCCCGGTGAGGTCGGCGATCCGGGCGGCGTGCAGGAGCGCGATGGAGGCGCCGTCGCTGTGCCCGACCAGCACCGGGCGCCGCAGGCCCAGCGAGTCGCACAGCGCGGGCAGGACGGTCGCGGCCTCCTCGTGCATGAACCCGGCGGCGCGCGGTGCGGGCGGCGGGTCGGAGAAGCCGTGGCCGAGCCGGGAGTAGGCGACGGCCCGCAGGCCGGTCGCCTCGGCCACCTCGCGGTGGAACCCCCGCCACAGCCCGACCGACCCCAGCCCCTCGTGCAGGAACAGCAGCGGCGGGCGGGTCGGGTCGCCGGGGACGTCGTCGTACTCGACGCGCCCGCCCGGCACCGCCACGGTCGGCAGCACGGCGGAGGTCACCGGCCGAGGCTAATCGAGCAGTGCGACGAGCTTGCGGGGCGCGACCTGGCGGTAGGCGTCGGTGACGATCTCGGCGATCTCGTCCCAGTCCGGGTCGGGGACGTCCAGGCGCACGCCGAGCCAGCCCCGGTGCCCGACGTACGGGGGCCGGAAGAACCGGTCGGGCCGCTCGCCGACCAGCGCCTCCTGCGCCCCGGGCGGGGCGGCGCACCAGAAGCCGAGCACGTCGTCGTGGTGGTGGTTCGCGTACATGACGAACACCTTGCGCACGAACCAGGTCGGTTCGCCGTGGCTGAGCTTCTCGGTGACCTCGGGCAGGGACATGCAGAGCGCGCGCAGCCGGGGCAGCGGGTCGCTCATGCCGGGACCGCGCGCATCGTCGAGTAGCCGGTGGGCGGCGGGAACCGCACGACGTCGGTGAGCCGCAGGCCCGCGGCGTCGAGGAGGCCGGTGAACTCGGCCAGGGTGCGCTCGCGCCCGCCCACCGCGACCAGCATGTTCAGGTCGCTCATCAGCATCCCGGACTGCTCGGACCAGGCGGCGGGGTCCTCGGCCAGCACCGGCTCCACCAGGTGCAGCACGCCGTGCGGAGGCATCGCCTCGCGCACGCGGGTGAGCAGCGCGACGGCGCGTTCGTCGGACCAGTCGTGCACGACGCTCTTGACCACGTGCGCATCCCCCCGGGGCACGGAGTCGAACATGTCGCCGGTGACGACCTCGGCGCGAGCCGGGTCGAGGACGTCGGCGGCGCCGTGCACCCCGGCCGGCGTGTCGAACAGGATCCCGCGCAGGTCGGGGTGCGCGGCCAGGAAGGCGGCCAGCAGGGTGCCGTTGCCGCCGCCCACGTCGACCAGGGTGTCGACCCCGTCGAGGTCGCAGGAGGCCACCGCGCCCGGCGCGGCCATCCGGGTGCCCTCGGCCATGGCCTCGGTGAAGACCGCCAGCAGCGGCGGGTCGGCGGCCATGTACTCGAACGCGCTGCGCCCGGTGATCTCCTCGAAGGACGGGCGACCGGTGCGCACGCTCCACTCCAGCTCGCCCCAGGACCGCCAGACCGGGCCGCCGCAGAACAGCCGCGAGAGGTTGCCCATCGAGCCGGGCACCCCGGTGCGCAGCAGATCGCCGACGGGGGTGAGCCGCCAGCACCCGTCCGGCTGCCGATCGAGCAGGCCCAGCCCGGCGCCGGCGCGCAGCAGCCTGCCCAGCGCCTGCTCGTCGGCCCCGGTCCGCCCGGCCAGCCCGGGCAGCTCGTGCGGTCGCTCGCCGAGCGCGTCGGGCACGCCGAGCGCGGCCAGGGTCTGGATCACCTGGGCGGGGAAGAAGCCCCACAGCATCGTCGAGAGCGCCGCCCGGTCGGTCGCGGTGCTCACGGCTTCACCACGGGTCGGTAGGTGCCCAACGACCAGGCGTTGCCCTCCGGGTCGGCCACGGCGAACTCGCGCGAGCCGTAGGGCTGGTCGACCAGCTCCTGCAGCACCGTCGCGCCGGCCGCGACCGCCCTGCGGTGGCGCTCGTCCGGGTCGTCGACGACGAGGTAGGTGACCGCGCGGCCGGTGTCGAACGGGTCGCCGGGACGGCGGGTGCCCAGCATCAGCACGCCCGGCGGCGCGTCGGGGCCGCCGCGGAAGCTCAGCTCGGCGTGCCCGATCGAGCCGTCGTCGGCTGTGGAGACGGACTCCTCCACGAAGCCGAGCGCCTCGGTCAGGAAGGTGATCGCGGCACGGGGGTCGTCGTAGCGCAGGGTGGGGTGGATGCTCATGGTGGCGACGGTAGGGCGGGCCGCCCGCCGGGGCTTGAACGAATGGGAACCCGGTCAGCTGAGCTCGGCGAGGAACGCCGAGGGCGTGCAGCCGGCCAGCGCGCGGAACTCCCGGTCGAGGTGGGCGTGGTCGGCGTAGCCGCAGGTGGCCGCCACGTCGGCGATCGTGCCCCCGGTCCCGGCGACGAGCAGCCCGGCGGCCCGCTGGAACCGAAGCACCCGCCCGGCGACCTTGGGCGCGAGCCCGACCTGGGTGCGGAACCGGGTCAGCAGGTGCCGGCGGCTCCAGCCGGTCTCCTCGGCGAGGCGGGCCACCCCGACGGCGCCCGCGGTGCGCGCCAGCTCCCGCCACGCCCAGCCGACCTCGGGGTCGGGACGGCGGCGGGCGGCGTCGAGGATCGTCAGCAGCGCGGCGTCGAGCCGGGCGAAGCGGCGCGGCCAGTCGGGCTCGGCGGCCAGCCGCTCGGGCAGCCCGGCCAGCGCGGGCGCGTCCAGCTCGTCGAGCCGGGGCACCCGGTTGGTCAGCTCGGGCATGGGGCGCCCCAGCAGGGTGTAGGTGCCCAGCGGGGTCAGGTCGACCTGCAGCCCGTGCTGCGCGCCGGTGAACTCGGTGATCACCGCGGCGTCGTGCATCCCGGCCAGGAACGACGTCGGCGCCGTCGGCCCCGCCGGCCCGAACAGCCGCAGTGGCGGGCCGAGGCCGAGGATCAGGGTGCAGCTGCCGGCCGGCGGCTGGCGGCGGCGCAGGGCGGTCGAGCTGAACTCGCGGTAGCCCTGGTAGCGCAGCACGAGCCCGGCGAGCGCCCGGTGCGGGCGCCCGAGCACGTACTCCTGGTCCCACGGGCCCGGCACGCCACGAGGGTCCCACGTCCGGTGTCCTTCCGCCGCCACCCGTGATCGGCTAGTACTGGCGGGGTGGGGTCGGGTGCGCCGGTGGTGGCGGGGTCGTTCGGGGAACTGGTCGAGCGGGCGGCGGCGCTGGCCGCCCGCCCCGGCCGGGCGGTGCTGGGCATCACCGGCAGCCCGGGCGCGGGCAAGTCGACGCTGGCCGCCGCCCTGCTGGCCGCCCTGCCCCCGGACACCGTCGGGCACGTGCCGATGGACGGCTTCCACCTCGCCGACGTCGCCCTGCGCCGGCTCGGCAGGCTGGCCGCCAAGGGCGCCCCGGACACCTTCGACGCGGGCGGCTACCTGGCGCTGCTGCGCAGGCTGCGCGACCCGGCCGAGGACGTCGTCTACGCCCCGGCGTTCGAGCGCGACCTGGAGCAGCCGCTGGCCGGCGCGATCGCCGTCGCGCCGACCGCCGGGCTCGTCCTCACCGAGGGCAACTACCTGCTGCTCGACGACGGGCGCTGGCCGCGGGTGCGCGCCGAGCTGGACGAGGTGTGGTTCTGCGCCCCCGACCCCGACGTGCGCACCACCCGGCTGGTGGCCCGCCACGTCGCGTTCGGCAAGGAGCCCTGCGCCGCCGCGGCCTGGGTGCGGGCCGTCGACGTGCCCAACGCCGAGGCCGTGGAACGCACCCGGGACCGGGCCGACCTGATCGTGCCCGCGACCGTGCTGGACGCGCTGGAACCCGCGTGAGCCGCCGCGGGGCACCCGATCAGGACAGGGCCGCCTGGGCGTAGACCGCGATCGCGTCTCGCAGGTAGACCGACAGCCCGGCCCCCGCCTTGTCGATGTTCGCGGTGAACCGCTCGTCGTCGACGTAGAGCCGGCCCAGCCCGATGTAGGCCTCCCGGTTCGGCGTCCAGAAGTTGCAGACCCAGGCGTGGTGGCGGGCGATGAGCGCCTGGACGGCGGGGTCGTCGACCGGCGTGCCCGCGGCCATCGCCGCGGCCAGCTCGCCGTTGATCGCCTCGGCCTCGGCGGCCACGCCGCGGGCCACGCCCTCGCCCCAGCTCGCGGCCCGCTGCTGGGCCTGCACGGCGACCTCCCCGTAGCGCTCGCGCGCCTCCTCGGCGTGGGGGTCGTCGCGGAACCCCCGGAACAGTTCCTCGGCGGCCATCTCGGGCCCTCCGTTCTCGTTCTCCTCGATCGTCCTGGCCACGGTGGCGGCCAGGGTGCGCAGCCGGTCGGCCTCGTCCAGCAGCCGGGCGTGGTGCTCGCGCAGCGCGGCGAGCTCGTCGGTCTCCCCGCTGAGCACGGCGCCGATGTCGTCGAGCCCCATGCCGAGCTCGCGCAGCACCAGGATGTGCTGCAGGCGCCGCAGCTGCGGGCGCTCGTAGTAGCGGATGCCCCCGTGCCCGGTGCGGGCCGGGCGCAGCAGCCCGACGTGGTCGTAGTGCCGCAGCGTGCGGGAGCTGACCCGGGACATCCGGGCCACCTCGGCGGTCGACCAGCGCATGCCGACGACGGTAGGAGTTGACGCAGCGTCAACCGCAACCGCGCCACCGGCCGGTTCGGGTGACGGCGCTCTCAGCGGGGTCCGGCGCGCCTGCCGATCAGCTCGGCCAGCACGTCGGCGGCGGCCGGGCCGGGGTCGTCCCCGCCGTCGACCCCGGCGGTCACCACGACGCGAACGGCGGCTGCCACCCCGGTGCCGCTGCCCGCGGCCACCACGTCGCCGCCGGGCAGGGCGAGCTGCCGCGCGGTCGACAGCGCCGCGCGCACCGCGGGCTCGGGGAACCGCGGGGCCGCGGGGTGCTCGGCGCGGTACAGCACCCGCCCGTCGGTGGTGCTGACCGACTCGACGAGGTGCGGCGCCCGGCGCGTCCCGCCCGCGGCGAGCGTGGCGTAGGCCGAGGCCAGGCCGAACGCGTCGGCCGTCGGCGCGCCCCCGGCGGCGGGGGCGAGTCCGGCGGCCACCGCGGCCCCGGCCACGGCGTCGGGACCGACGCGCAGGGAGAGCCGGGCGAGCGTGTCGCCCGTGGCGCACGCCGGGCAGTCGTCGTCCGCGGGGTGGGTCGGGGGCCCGGCGTCGGCGACGTCGGCCGGACCGACCGGCGGGTCCTGCAGCTGCCCGGCCAGCAGCACGAACGGGGCGAAGGCCGGCCCGGCCGGCGCGGGCAGCCGGGTCGCGTCGGGGTGCACGGCGTCCGGGCCGCCCCGGTAGGCCAGCACGCCCCCGGTCGCGGGGTCGAGGGCGACGATGCCGACGGCGGCCGTCGTCGTGGCCTCGGCCTGCGCGGCCACCGCTGCCGCGCGGTGCTGGCGGACCGGGTCGAGGGTGGTGGCGACGCGGAGCCCGCCCTCGGCGAGCTGGGTCTCGGTGAACCCGAGCCGGGCCAGCTCGGTGAGCACGGCGGCCACCGCGGGCGCCCGGTCGTCGGCGGGCAGGCCGGCGTCGACCCGGCGGGGGAGGGTGTCGGGGAAGCGCGCGGCGGCGCGCCGGGCCGGGGCGAGCCACCCGCGGCCCACCATCGCGTCGAGCACCCCCGCCCAGCGCCGCCGCGCGCCGGACGGGTCGAAGGCCGGGTCGGCCGACCACGGCGCCCCGATCAGCGCGGCCAGCAGCGCGCCCTGTTCCAGGGTCAGCTCCGCGGGGTCCGCGCCGAAGTACTCGACGGCGCCCTGGGCCAGCCCGTAGCTGCCCCGGCCCAGGTGCACCGAGTCGAGGTAGTCGGTGAGGAGCTGGTCGTGGTCGCGCTGCACCGACAGCTTCGAGACCAGCACGACCTCCCGGTAGGCCCGCCACGGGGTCGGGGCGAACCCGGCCAGCGCCCGGCCGGCGAGCTGGTTGGCGACCGGCCCGGCGTCCGGGGCGGGGCCCGGCCCGGTGACGGCGCGCAGGATCCCGGTCGGGTCGACCGCCGGGCGCGAGCCGAAGTCGGGGTCCCGCACGGCCAGCACCGCGTCGCGCACGTGCGCGGGCAGCGCGCCGGGGCGCAGCCGGGGCCGGGCGCCGGGCGCGGGGGCGAGCCGGGCCAGCTCCTCGCCGTCGGCGTAGGAGATCAGTGCGGCCGAGCCGCGCACGACGTCGTCCGGGCCGGGCAGGTCGATGATCAGGTAGCCGGGCGCGAGGGCGGCGAGCGGCCCGAGCACCGCGAGGGCGGCGGTCAGCGCGAAGGCCCGCCGCGACCGGTGCGCGCCGGCCGGCCGGTCCTTCGGCGGGGGCGGCTGCCACCAGCCGACGCCGGGGGCGCCGCGCCGCGCGCGGGCCCGCGGCCCGAGCCACCGCGCGGCGCGCCGCTCGCCGGGGACGTGGGCACCGGGCATGGCGACCCTCCCGTCCGGCGTCCCGCCGGTCAGGACGCGCGCTCACCGGGGGAACGCCGCGACCGGCCGTCGCGATGCGCGGGCCGGGGCGAAGACACCCGAAGGACGCCACCCCGACCCGGTCGGTGACTGGTGGTGACAGCGGGCCGGGGTCAGGCCGGGGCGCCGCCGGCCGGCAACTCGGCCATCCGGGTGCGCAGCGCGGTGGCCGCCGAGTACGGCCGGACCAGCACCGCCAGCTCCGAGATCGGGTCGTCCGGGCCGGTACCGCCGCGCAGGATGTCGACGCCCTGCAGGTCGCGGTCGCCGACCCGGCAGGCGAACTCCAGCACGTGCCCGTCCGGGCCGGCGTACTCGGCGGTGTAGCGGAAGTCCTCGAACACCGTCATGACCGCGGCCAGGATCGCGCGCAGGGCCTCGCGGCCCGTGTACGGGGCGTGCACGACCGGGGAGTGGAACACGCAGTCCTCGGCGAACAGGGCCACGGCGGCCTCGACGTCGGCGGCCTCCACGGCGGCTCGGAACGCGGCGGCCGGGTCGACGTGTGCGGTCATGGGGGCATCACACCACGGCCCCCGCCACGGACACGGCCTCGGCCAGCAGTTCGTAGGAGCGCAGCCGGTCGGCGCCGCCGTGCGTGCCGGTCACCACCATCAGCTCGTCGGCCGCGGTGCGCGCGACCAGCTCGCGCACCCCGTCGAGCACGGTGCGCGGCGAGCCGATGATCTGCGAGGCCAGCCGGTCGTCGACGAACCGGCGCTCCAGCGGCGTGTAGGGGTACTCCTCGGCCTCGCGCAGCGTGGGCACCTGGCCCGGGTCGCCCTGGCGCAGCCGCAGGAACTGCAGCGCGCTCGGCAGCGCCAGGCGGCGGGCGCGCTCGTCGGTGTCGGCGGTCAGCACGGACGCCGCCACCATCGCGTACGGGCGTTCCAGGACCGCCGACGGGCGGAACCGCTCGCGGTAGAGCTCCAGCGCGGGCAGCGTGTGCTGCCCGCTGAAGTGGTGGGCGAAGGCGAAGGGCAGGCCGAGCAGGCCGGCCACCTGGGCGCTGTAGCCGCTCGACCCGAGCAGCCACATCGCCGGGGCGTTGCCCGCGGCCGGCACCGCGAGCACCGGGCCGTCGCCGCGGAAGTAGCCGGACAGCTCGGTGAGCTGCTCGGGGAAGTCGTCGGCGCCCATCGGGTCGGTGCCCCGGCGCAGTGCGCGGGCGGTGCGCGGGTCGGTGCCCGGGGCGCGGCCGATGCCCAGGTCGATCCGGCCGGGGTGCAGCGCCTCCAACGTGCCGAACTGCTCGGCCACGACCAGCGGCTGGTGGTTGGGCAGCATCACCCCGCCCGAGCCGACCCGGATCCGTCCGGTCGCCGCGGCGAAGTGGGCGATCAGCACGGCGGGGGAGGAGCTGGCCACGCCCGGCATCCCGTGGTGCTCGGCCAGCCAGTACCGGTGGAACCCCAGCTCCTCGACGCGGCGGGCCAGCGCGGTGCTGGCCACGAGCGCGTCGGTCGCGGTGGCGCCGGCCGAGATCGGCACCAGGTCGAGGACGGACAGCGGGACCGCGCGACCGGACGGACCGGTCACCGCGAGCTCGGCCACCGGGGGACGGTCCGACGGCGGGAGATCTGCCACGATCGGTGCAACCCGACCCCCCTCCCCCGTCTTCCCGATCTCCTTCCCGAGCTCGCGGACCGATCACGGCCCGTGGTGCGCCGTCCGATCAGATGGGTCCGTTCGGCTCGGTGTCGGCCGCCACCCGGGTGAGTCTGCTGATCCTTCCGGGCGGAGAGGGTCGGAGTCGGGAGATGCTGGGGTGTGCCCGTCCCCGGCCCCGACGACCCGTCCCACCCCGCCGTACCCCGCCGTCCCACGACGCCCCCGGCCCAGCAGCCCGCGCTGTCCTGGCTCGCCGAGCCGCCCTCCCGGCGCCACAGCCCCGTGCTGGCCCTGCTCGCGCTGCCCCCGGTGCCCGATCCCGTCGCGCGCCCGGCCGCCGCGGAGCCCGGGTCCACAGCGGACGCCGCACCCGCCTCGCTCCCGGACTCCGCGGAGTCGGCGGAGTCGGCGGAGTCGGCGGAGCGGGGTCCGACCCGCACCCGGGTGCTCCCGCGGCGCGAGCCGTCCCGCCCCGCCCCGGTGGTGCCCGGGCCGCGGGCGCCCGTCCTCGACCGCGTGTGGGCCCGCGACCAGAACACCATGCGGCGGCTCCTCGTCGGTCTGCGCGCGCTTTGAGCCGCCGATCGCGCCCTCCTCACCTGTGGGTCAGGTCGAGCTGGACGGCGCGGCGGGGGAGCGCGAACGGGCCCGGGCGCAGGACCGGCCCGTGCTCCCCCCCGTCACCCGATGTGGTTGTCCGGTGCCGGAGGGTCCCGATCGGGGGGTGGCGCTCTGGCCACGTCGAGTGCGCCCTGATAGCGTCCGGTGAGCGAGCTGCGACGCGACGTGATCTACACCGGAGCCTCCCCCGGGTCCGCACCGTCGACCGGCGAGCATCGCAGCGCGCTCCCGCCCCGGCTCCCCCATCGCGGTGCCCGTGGCCACGGTGCATTGTCGTCCCGAAAGCTGTAACGCAGTGACGCGCTTTGCGGAGGAATACGAGTGGTCACGTTCCGCGAAGTGCTCCTGGACCTGATGGACCTGCCGGGCGCCACGTATTCCTGCGTGGCGCACCGGGTTTCCGGGGCGCTTCTGGGCGAGGTCGGCACGAGTGCCGTGCCGCCCGGCGTCGTCATGGAATGGGGTGGTAACGCCGCGGGATTCCTCGCCGCCGCCGACGGCGACGGCCTGGACGACCTCATGATCAGTTCGCACCGCTTCTACCACGTGGTGCGACTGGTCGAGGTCGAGTCCGGCGAGCTGCTGATCTACCTGTGCCTCGACCGCGGCCGGTCCAACCTGGCGGTGGCCCGGCGCGAGCTGGGGGCCTCCTGGTTGCGCAACCGCCTCGCGGTGGCCTCGGTCGGGCCGCCGCCGCGACCGCCTGCCGGGCCACCGGAGGAAAGGGTCCGGCGGTCGGCCCCGGCCGCGCTGCCGACCCCCCGGAACGGCTCCTCACCAGCGGTAGCGTCGCTCGCGCCACGTCCGGTGGACCCCGGCCGCGGTGCGGTGCGGGGCCGGCCCACCGGGCCGGTCGCTCCGGCGGCCGGACCACCGGGCGGGATCGCCCGGGGCGCCCGCGAGGTGTCCCGGCCGGGTCCGACGCACGTGCCGCTGCCCCGCCGGTCGGGGCCGTCGCGGGTGCCGCCGCCGCTGCCGACCGACGGGGTCCCGGTCGTGCACCCGATCACCGGGCAGGCCTGGGCAACCGACGTCGGAACCATGCGCAGGCTGCTCGGAGCGTTACGCGCGCTGCGCTGATCAATACAATTCACTCGAACGGCCGCAGAGGCACTACCGACAGTGTCCACAATGGTCCAACCGGCCCTTGTTCATCCCCGTCGGGAACCATTGGGTTACGCTGCGGTCTCCCCGAACGAACGTCCTGACGAGCGCCCTCCCCGCGCTCGGGCGTAACTCCGCTGAAGGGCACGGAAATGACGAACATCGACAACTCGCTCGACATGGCGGCGAACATCAAGGGGGCATTCGCGGTCGCGCTGGTCGACTACGACAGCGGCATGACCCTCGGCTCCCGGGGCGGCAGCCCCGAGTTCGACCTCGAGGTCGCCGCCCCGGGCAACAGCGACGTCGTGCGCACCAAGCTCGACCTCATGCAGAAGCTGGGCCTGCGCGAGGCGATCGACGACATCCTGATCACCCTCGACACCCAGTACCACCTCATCCGGCCCATCCGCGGCCTCCCGGACGAGAAGCTCTTCTTCTACCTGGTGCTCAACCGCAGCCAGGCCAACCTGGCGATGGCCCGCCGCGACCTGCGCGTCATCGAGAAGGAGTTCTACCTGGCCAACCCCGGCCCCGGCCGGCCCGGCGGCATGCCCGACGGGCAGGCCTTCTTCCCGGCCAACGCCGGCCGCTGACCGAGCCGCCGACCGGAGCACGTAGCGGGTCCCTGGAGTGGGTCGACATCGCCATGCGGTCACCGTGCGCGCGGACGGGCTCGCGGCCGTCCTCGGTCCGCTGCTGAACGATCCGCGCGTCCTGGGCGCCGTGCTGGTGGACGTGGACAGCGGGATGGTGCTCGACGCGTGCGCGGCGCGGGCCGGTGGCGAGCAGCCGGTCGGTCCGGCCGGGGCCGGGATCGGCGGTGTCGACCCGGAAGTGGTCGGCGCCGGTCACGCCGAGCTCGGCCGGGTGGCCTTCGGGCTGCCCGGCCGAACCGGACCGGAGCCCTCGGGCGACGAACTCGTGGTCAGCTTCGGCCCCACCCGCCACCACCTGCTGCGCTCGGTGCCCGACCCGCACGGCGACCGGCTCGTCCTCTCGGTCGTCGTGGACGGCTCGCGCCGGTTCGCCGAGCGCGTGCGCCGCAAGTTGCGCGGCGTCCCCACCGACGCGCTCACCGCCGGACCGACCGTCGTCCGCCGCCCGGGCACCGGCGGATGGGCCGCTCCGCTGCTCGGGGGCACCCCGGCGGCGGTCCGCAGGTCCGGGGCGCGCGAGCCCGCCGTGCCGCCGATCGCGGGCGTCCGACCCGATCGCGCCGCCTTCCGCGGTCCGACCCCCGCCCGGTCGGCGCCGCCGCCCGGCGGCCTGTTCGACCCGCCCCCGCCCGGGCCGGTCGCCCCCGCCGGCCCGGGCGGTCGCACGCCGACCCCGTTGCCGTTCGCGGCCCCGGTCGTCGGCCCGCCCGCGGTACCGGGCCGGGTCCCCGCGCACCGGGGCACCCGGCCGTTCGGCGCCCCGGACGCCGTCCCGACGGAGCACGCGCCGGTCCCGGCGGGCGTGGCGACACCGGCGGTGCCCGCGGCGCACTCCGCGCCCTCGCTGTTCACGCCGGGAGCCGACCTGCGCACCGCCGCCCCGGAGCGCCCGCGCTCCGGGTCCACCCCTGGCGAGCGCCGAGCGCCCGACGACCTCCTACCGGGCGATCCGCGCCCGCCCGCGCCGCCGTCCGCCCTGCCGCCCGGCCGCTCCGGCTAGCCCGATCCCGCCGGTCGGTGCCGGGGCCGGAGGGGTCCGCGCCCGCAACCCGTTCGCGTCGCCCCTCTAGCATCGAAGGGATCGCCGTCGTGTGCGGCGACCGTCCCGACGACCACCGCGAGTCCCCCGCAGGAGGCCCTCCGTGTCCGCGCCCGCATCCCGTCCCGCGTCCGCTCCCGTCCGGGTGCCGGCCGGGACCACGGCGGGCGCCGCGGTCCGCGCGGCCGGCCTGCCGAGCGGCGGGCCGCAGGCGGTCGTCGTCGTCCGCGACGCCGACGGCCGGCTGCGCGACCTGGCCTGGGCGCCCGAGGTCGATGTCGAGGTGGAGCCGGTCGCCGCCGACACCGAGGACGGCCGCGCGGTGATCCGGCACTCCGCCGCGCACGTGCTGGCCCAGGCCGTGCAGCAGTTGCGGCCCGAGGCGAAGCTGGGCATCGGCCCGCCGGTCACCGACGGCTTCTACTACGACTTCGACGTCGACACCCCGTTCACCCCCGAGGACCTCAAGGCCCTCGAGTCGGCCATGCGGAAGATCGTCAAGGCCGGGCAGCGGTTCTCCCGGCGCCGCTACGACTCCCTCGACGCGGCCCGCAAGGAGCTCGCCGACGAGCCGTACAAGCTGGAGCTGATCGAGCTCAAGGGCGGTACCGGCGACGAGGGGGTGGACACCTCCGAGGTCATGGAGGTCGCCCCCGACGCCGAGCTGACCGCCTACGACAACGTGCACGCCCACACCGGCGAGGTCGTCTGGTCCGACCTGTGCCGGGGCCCGCACCTGCCGACCACCAAGCACATCCCGGCCTTCACCCTCACCCGCTCGGCGGCCGCCTACTGGCGGGGCAGTGAGAAGAACAAGCAGCTGCAGCGCATCTACGGCACCGCGTGGGAGAGCAACGACGCCCTGCAGGCGCACCTGGACCGGGTCGCCGAGGCCGAGCGGCGCGACCACCGCCGCCTGGGCGCGGAGCTGGACCTGTTCTCCTTCCCCGACGAGATCGGCTCGGGCCTGGCGGTGTTCCACCCCAAGGGCGGGATCATCCGCCGGGAGATGGAGGACTACGCCCGGCGCCGCCACGAGGCCGCGGGCTACGAGTTCGTCAACACCCCGCACATCACCAAGGGCCAGCTGTTCGTCACCTCCGGGCACCTGCAGTGGTACGCGGACGGGATGTACCCGCCCATGCAGCTCGACGAGGAGCGCAACGCCGACGGCACCGTGCGCAAGCCCGGCCAGGACTACTACCTCAAGCCGATGAACTGCCCCATGCACAACCTGATCTACCGCTCCCGCGGGCGCAGCTACCGGGAGCTGCCGCTGCGGCTGTTCGAGTTCGGCAGCGTCTACCGCTACGAGAAGTCCGGCGTGGTCCACGGGCTGACCCGGGCGAGGGGCTTCACCCAGGACGACGCGCACATCTACTGCACCCAGGACCAGATGCTGGGTGAGATCGAGTCGCTGCTGACCTTCGTGCTCGACCTGCTGCGCGACTACGGCCTCGACGAGTTCTACCTGGAGCTGTCCACCCGCGACCCGGAGAAGTCCATCGGCTCCGACGAGGACTGGGAGCGCGCCACCGATGCGCTGCGCCAGGCCGCCGAGGCCTCCGGGCTGGAGCTGGTGCTCGATCCGGGCGGCGCGGCGTTCTACGCCCCGAAGATCAGCGTGCAGGCCAAGGACGCCATCGGGCGCACCTGGCAGCTCTCGACCATCCAGGTCGACCTCATGGAGCCCGACCTGTTCGGCCTGGAGTACTCCGCGGCCGACGGGTCCCGGCCGCGGCCGGTGATGATCCACCGCGCGCTGTTCGGGTCGATCGAGCGCTTCTTCGGGGTGCTGCTGGAGCACTACGCCGGGGCGTTCCCGGCGTGGCTCTCGCCGGTGCAGGTGGTCGGCATCCCGGTCACCGAGGAGCAGGTCGGCCACGTCGAGTCGATCGCGGCCGCGCTGCGCGAGCACGGGGTCCGGATCGAGGTCGACTCCGGCGACGACCGGATGCAGAAGAAGATCCGCACCCACACGATGCAGAAGGTGCCGTTCCTGCTGCTCGCCGGGGCACGCGACGCCGAGTCGGGTGCGGTGAGCTTCCGCTTCCGCGACGGCACCCAGGTCAACGGCGTCCCGGTGGCCCAGGCGATCCAGCGGATCGTCGAGTGGATCCGCAGCCGCGACAACACCGCCCCCACCGCCGAGTCGTTCCGGGCCGCCCAGCCCGCCTGACGCGCCGGTACCGGGATCGTCCTGCACGGCGCCGCCGCCCGAGGGCCGGGCAGGGCGGCGGGCGTCCGGCCGGTGCGGCCTAGGATCAGCGCATGAGCGACGCCGCGGCGGACGCGCCCGACGGCGCCGGAGGGGCCGACCTGGAACCGCAGGACGGGGTGGGCACCCCGGACGGGTTCCGCCGGCTGTGGACCCCGCACCGGCTGGCCTACATCAAGGACGCCGGCGCCGAGGGCTGCCCCTTCTGCCGCATCCCGGACATGCCCGACGACGAGGGCCTGGTGGTGGCCCGCGGCGCCAGCGTCTACGCGGTGCTCAACCTGCACCCGTACAACCCCGGCCACCTGATGGTGCTGCCCTACCGGCACGTCGCCGACATCGAGGAGCTCACCGCCGAGGAGGCGGGCGAGCTGATGTCGTTCACCCAGGACGCCGTGCGGGCGATGCGCAGGGTCGCCGCGCCGCACGCGTTCAACGTGGGGCTGAACCTCGGCGCCGTGGCCGGCGGGTCGCTGGCCGAGCACCTGCACCAGCACGTCGTGCCGCGCTGGGGCGGCGACGCGAACTTCATCGCGGTGGTCGGCCAGACCAAGGTCATCCCGCAGCTGCTCTCCGAGACCAGGTCGTTGCTGGCGCAGGCGTGGGGCCGGCCCGGCGGATAGCCGTTCCCGGCTAGGGTGGACGGTGGTCCCGCTCATCCCCCGGACCGGGTCCACAAGCAGGAGACCATGCTCAACGTCCTCGCCCGCGTGCACGTCGACCGCGTCGCCGAACCGCTCGGCCGCTGGCTGGTCGGCAAGGGCGTCGTACCCGACGCGGTCACCGTGGCGGGCACCGTCGGCACGGTCGCGGCCGCGCTGTGGTTCCTGCCCCGCGGCGAGCTCTTCGCCGGTGCCCTGGTCATCACCTTCTTCGTGCTGTTCGACCTGGTCGACGGCGCCATGGCCCGGGCCAGCGGGCGGGTCACGCCGTTCGGAGCCGTGCTCGACTCCACCTGCGACCGCGTCGCCGACAGCGCGCTGTTCGCCGGCCTGACCTGGTGGTGCCTCGGGGTGGGGGAGGAGCGGGTGCTCGGCGTCGCCGCGCTGCTGTGCCTGGTCACCGGCCAGCTCGTGTCCTACGTCAAGGCCCGCGCCGAGGGTGCGGGCCTGCGCGCCGACGGCGGGCTGGTCGAGCGCGCCGAGCGGCTGATCCTCGGGCTGACCGGCACCGGGCTGCACGGCCTCGGCGTGCCCTACGCGCTGCACGTGGCGCTCTGGGCGCTGGCCGCGGCGTCGCTGTGGACCGTCGGCCAGCGGATCGTGGCGGTGTACCGCAGTGCCCGCGAGGTCGAGCGCGACGACCCCGGCGGGCGCCCCGTCGACCCGGCCACGGGGTCGTGAGCGGGGCAGCGGTCCCGGGCCCTCGCGTCGACAGCTGGCGCGAGCGGCTCACCGACGCCGAGTACGCCGCGGCCTGGAAGCTGGTCGGCGCCGTCCCGGCCGGGCTGGGCAGGCGCGCGTTCGAGCGGGGGGCGGATCTGATCGCCCGCCGCGGGGGTGCCGGGCCCGGCAGGCTGCGCGCCAACCTCGCCCGGGTGGTGCCCGAGGCCTCGCCCGCCGAGCTCGACCGGCTCGTCCGCGACGGCCTGCGCAGCTACGCGCGGTACTGGCACGAGGCCTTCCGGCTGCCGGCCACCGATCCCGTCGCGGTGCACGCCGCCACCCGCGCGTGGAACACCGGACCGTTCCACCGGGCGATCGCCGCGGGCCGTGGAGTGATCTTCGCGCTGCCGCACAGCGGCAACTGGGACGCTGCGGGGGTGTGGCTGGTCGAGGAGCTGCGCGGGCTCGGCCACGAGCCTGCGTTCACCACGGTCGCCCAGCGCCTGCGCCCGGAGTCGCTCTACCGGCGCTTCGTCGGCTACCGCGAGTCGCTGGGCTTCGAGGTGGTGGCCGCCGAGGACGGTGCGGCGGCGCACCGGGCGCTGACCCGGCGGCTGCGCGGTGGCGGGGTGGTGTGCCTGCTCGTGGAGCGCGACTTCACCGCCTCCGGCGTGCCGGTCGAGTTCTTCGGCGAGCGCGCCCGGTTCCCGGCCGGCCCGGCCCGCCTCGCCGCGCTCACCGGGGCGCTGCTGCTCCCGGCGTTCCCCGGCTTCACCCCGACCGGCTGGACGGTGGAGATGGCCGAGCCCGTCGCGGTGCCCGACCGCTCCGCCGTGCCCGCCGCGCTGCAGGCCGAGGCCGACGCGCTGGCCGCGATGATCCGCGCCCGGCCGTGGGACTGGCACGCGCTGCAACCGGTCTGGTCGGCCGACCGGCAGGCCGCCCCCGCAGAGCGGGTGGCCGGGTGAGCACCCCGCTGCGGGTGGGGATCGTCTGCCCGTACTCGCTGGACGTCCCCGGCGGCGTCCAGGCCCACGTCATCGGGCTGGCCCGCGCGCTGCAGGGCTTCGGGCACTCGGTCCGGGTGCTCGCGCCCGCCTCCGCCGACACCCCGCTGCCGCCGTTCGTCACCTCGGCGGGCCGGGCGCTGGGAGTGCCCTACAACGGCTCGGTGGCGCGGGTGACGTTCGGCCCCCGCAGCTACGCCCGCGCCCGCCGCTGGCTGGCCCGCAACCGGTTCGACGTCCTGCACCTGCACGAGCCGACGGCGATGAGCCTGTCGGCGCTGGCCCTGATGGCCGCGGACGGCCCGATCGTGGCCACGTTCCACACCGCGACCGAGCGCTCCCGCGTGCTGAGCGCGTTCGGCGGCGTGCTGCGCCCGCTCATGGAGAAGGTCACCGCCCGCATCGCGGTGTCCCCGCTGGCCCGGCGCGTGCAGGTGGAGCACCTCGGCGGCGACGCGGTGGAGATCCCCAACGGAGTCGACGTGGAGGCCTTCGCCCGCGGCCCGCTGCTGCCCGGCCACCCCAAGCCCGACACGGTCGGCTTCCTCGGCCGGTTCGACGAGCCGCGCAAGGGCATGCCCGTGCTGCTGCGCGCCGTCCGCGAGCTCGCCCCGACCCGCCCCGACCTGCGCCTGGTGGTCGCGGGGCAGGGGGATGCGGCGGCGCTGCGCCGGGCGGCCGGCCCGGTCGCCGACCGGCTCGAGGTCCTCGGCCCCGTCGACGACGCCACCAAGGCCGCCGCGCTGCGGTCGGTGCGGGTGTTCTGCGCCCCGAACCTGCGCGGCGAGAGCTTCGGCATGGTCCTCACCGAGGCGATGGCGGCCGGGGCGCCCGTGCTGGCCAGCGACCTCGACGCGTTCAAGGCCGTGCTCGGACCGGGCGGGGCCGGGGAGCTGTTCCCGGTCGGCGACCCGGTCGCACTCGGCCGGGCGCTCGCCGGGCTGCTGGACGACCCCGCGCGGCGGGCCGCGCTCGGGTCCGCGGCCGCCGCCCGCGCCGCCGACTTCGGCTGGCCCGCGGTGGCCGCGGCCGTGGTGCGCGTCTACCGGGCCGCGGTGGCCGCCGACCCGCGGCGGGTCGCCGGCGCCGGATGAGGGGCGGGTGACCCGCCGGTGGCCGTGCTGCTGTGGGTCCTGATCGGCCTGCTCGCCGTCCTGCTCGGCGGGCTGGCGGCGCTCACCGCGAACCGCGTGCGCCGGCTCGACCGGCTGCACGTGCGGATGGACGCGGCCCGGTCGGCGCTGGTCGCGGCCCTGGACCGGCGGGCGCTGGCGGCCGCGCGGGCCGGTGCCCTCCTCGACCCGACATCGGCGGCGCCGCTGGCCGCGGCGGTCGACGCGGCCACGGCCGCGGGCACCCGCTGGCCCGAGCGCGAGGCCGCGGAGAACCGGCTCGGGCGCCTGCTCGCCGGGATGGACCGCTCGGCCCTGCCCCGGGGACCGGCCGCGGAGCTGGTCGAGGCCGAGCAGCTGCTGGCGCTGGCCCGCCGGGTGCACAACGACGCCGTCCGCGACACCCTCGGCCTGCGGTCGCGCTGGCTGGTGCGCCACCTGCACCTGGCCGGCCGGGCCCCGCTGCCGCGCTACTTCGAGATCGCCGACCCCGTGGGCGGTGTGACCACGACCGCTCCGACGGCCGCCGATTGGTCCTGACGGCAGGGGTTGAATCGGCCCGACCTGTCGTACCATCGACCTCGTTCCCGAGCTCCTGAGAGGTAGCGCCGTGTCCTCGTCTGTGCCGTCCGTGCCGTCGTCCGAGGTGTCATCCACTCCGTCCGCCGCCGCGGCGGGCACCGAGCGGTGGGGCACCGCCCGCGTGAAGCGCGGGATGGCCGAGATGCTCAAGGGCGGCGTCATCATGGACGTCGTCACCCCCGACCAGGCCAAGATCGCCGAGGACGCGGGCGCGGTCGCCGTGATGGCCCTCGAGCGCGTCCCGGCCGACATCCGCGCGCAGGGCGGCGTGGCCCGGATGAGCGACCCGGACATGATCGACGGCATCGTCTCCGCGGTCTCGATCCCGGTCATGGCCAAGGCCCGCATCGGGCACTTCGTCGAGGCCAGGGTGCTGCAGTCCCTCGGGGTCGACTACATCGACGAGTCCGAGGTGCTCACCCCGGCCGACGAGGCGCACCACATCGACAAGTGGGCGTTCACCGTGCCGTTCGTGTGCGGCGCGACCAACCTGGGCGAGGCGCTGCGGCGCATCGCCGAGGGCGCCGCGATGATCCGGTCCAAGGGCGAGGCGGGCACCGGCAACGTCGTCGAGGCCACCCGGCACATGCGCTCCATCCGCGGCGAGATCCGCCGCCTCGGCGGGCTCGACGAGACCGAGCTCTACGCCGCGGCCAAGGAGCTGCGCGCCCCGGTCGAGCTGGTCACCGAGGTCGCCAGGGCGGGCAAGCTCCCGGTCGTGCTGTTCACCGCGGGCGGCATCGCCACCCCGGCCGACGCGGCGATGATGATGCAGCTGGGCGCGGAGGGCGTGTTCGTCGGCTCGGGCATCTTCAAGTCCGGCGACCCGGCCCGCCGGGCCGAGGCCATCGTCAAGGCCACCACCTTCCACGACGACCCGGACGTCATCGCGAAGGTCTCGCGCGGGCTCGGTGAGGCCATGGTCGGCATCAACGTCTCCGAGCTGCCCGCCGAGCAGCGCTACGCCGACCGCGGCTGGTAGCGGTCGCTCAGACGTACTCCATCACCAGCACCGCGCTGCTGCCCGGAGCCAGGGCGGTGTAGGTGTGCGGGCGGTCGCCGGGGAAGCGCGCGTAGTCGCCGGGGTCGAGCTCCACCTCGGCCCCGGCCGGTCCCACCCGCCACCGCCCCGCCAGCACGACCAGGTGCTCGGTCGTGCCGCGGATGTGGGCGTGCGCGTCGCGGACCGCGCCGGGCTCGGCCGTGATGACGTGCAGGTCGCGGCGCGCGCCCGGGGGGCACGAGGAGAGCAGGGCGCCGGAGTAGGCGGCGTGCTCGGAGTGCACCACCGGCGCCTCCCCGGCCCGGATCACCTGCACCGGCTCCGACGGCGGGTCGACCAGCCGGCTGAACGGCACGTCCAGGGCGACCGCGAGGGCCCAGAGCGTCTCGATGCTCGGGTTGCCGGTCGCCGCCTCCAGCTGCGACAGGGTCGACTTGGCCACCCCGGCGCGGCGCGCCAGCTCGGTCAGCGACACCCCGAGCCGCTCGCGCTCGCGGCGCAGCGCCGCGGCGATCGTCGCGCGGGGTTCGGTTCGCTCCATCGGTCTCTCCGTTCGGCTTGACGAACGCGGCTCCTGGTGTTCATTCTGGCGTACGTGCGTTCGTCAGATCGAACAATAGGGCGTCGCGACCTGCGCGACGCCGCGGCACTCGGCGCCGCCGTCGCCGTCATCGGGATGTCCTTCGGCGCGCTGGCCGCCGCGGCCGGCGTGCCCGGTCCGATCGCGGTGGCGATGTCGCTGCTGGTGTTCGCGGGCGGCTCGCAGTTCCTCGTCGTCGCCGTCGTGGCCGCGGGCGGCAGCCCGTTCGCCGCCGTGCTGGCGGGCCTGCTGCTCAACGCCCGCCACCTCCCGTTCGGCCTGGCGGTGGGCGACGTCGTCGGCTCGAGCTGGCCCGCCCGCCTGGTCGGCGCCCACCTCATGATCGACGAGTCGGTGGCGTTCGCCAGGGCGCGCGGCGGGGGAGCGGCGGCCCGCCCGGTCTACTGGCTGGTCGGCAGCCTGGCGTTCGTCTGCTGGAACGTCGGCACGGTGCTCGGGATGGTCGCCGGCTCGGCCGTCCCCGACCCGGCCGCGTTCGGTGTCGACGCCGCCTTCCCGGCGGGCCTGCTGGCCCTGCTGCTGCCGACGCTGCGCCGCGCCGACGCCCGCCGGGTGGGCGCGGCGGCGGGTGGTGTCGCCCTGCTGGCCACCCCGCTGCTGCCGGCCGGGCTGCCGGTGCTGGCCGGCCTGGTCGGGCTGTTCGCGGCGGGGCGGGAGCCGGAGGAGCGGTCATGACCCTCACCGCCGTGCTGAGCCTGGCCGCGGGCACCTACCTGCTGCGGTTGGCCGGGCTGCTGCTGCGCGACCGCTTCGCGATGCCCGAACGCGTCCAGCGCTACGTCGACCTGGGCGCCACGGCCCTGCTGGTCGCCCTCGTCGCCACCGCCGCCCTGACCGAGGACGGCGGCCTGGCCGGCTGGGCGCGGCCCCTCGGCGTGGCGGTCGGGGCCGTCGCGGCGTGGCGACGGGCGCCGTTCGTGCTGGTGGTCGTCATCGCCGCGGCCACCACCGCCGGCCTGCGCGCCCTCGGGGTGCCCTGACCGCATCGGTGCGCCCGACGGGCGCCCGGGGGCGGACTGCGGCACGCTCCACCGGTGCGCTGTCTGGTGATCGGGGCGACCGGCTACGTCGGCGCCCGGCTCGTGCCGCGGTTGCTCGCCGAGGGCCGCGCCGTGCGCTGCCTCGTGCGCGACCCGGCGAAGCTCGCCCGGTTGGGCTGGGACGACCGCGTCGACGCGCGGATCGGCGACCTCGCCGACCCCGCGGCCGTCGCCGATGCCTGCTCCGGCGTCGACGCCGTCTTCTACCTGGTGCACTCGATGGACGGCCCGGCCTTCGCCGAGCGCGACCGGGAGGCGGCGTCCGGGCTGGCCCGCGCGGCCCGCACGGCGGGCGTCGCACGGGTGGTCTACCTCGGCGGTCTGCAGCCACCGGGGCCCGCCTCGGCCCACCTGTCCTCGCGCCGCGAGGTCGGTGAGGTGCTCGTGGCCGAAGGACCGCCGACCGCCGTGCTGCAGGCGGGGATCGTGGTCGGCGCCGGCTCGGCCAGCTTCGAGATGATCCGCAACCTGGCCGGTCTCGCCCGGCTCGGGCCGGTGCTGCCGCTGCCCGACCGGGCCTGGAACCGGGTGCAGCCCATCGGCGTCGACGACGTGCTGCACCACCTGCTGGCCGCGCTGGAGCTGCCCTCCGGGGTGAGCGGCACTTTCGACATCGGCGGCCCCGACGTGCTCACCTACCGGGAGCTCGTGGCGGGCTTCGCCGAGGAGGCCGGGTTGGGCAGACCCCTCAGCGTGCCGGTGCCGGTGTCGCTGCCCCGACTGACCGCGCGGGCGGCCCAGGCGCTCACCCCGATCGGCCGGTACCTGGCCGGGCCGCTGCTGGAGTCGATGGCCCACGACCTGGTCTGCCGCGGCGGGCCGCCGGACGGGCCACCGCCGGGTGGCGCGACGCCCTACCGGGAGGCCGTCCGCCGCGCGCTCGACGGGGTCGGCGCGGCCGGGCGGCTGCCCACCGACCCGACGGAGCCCGAGCTGGTCGAGGAGCACGTCGAGCGGGTCGACGCCCCGGTCGACGCGCTGTGGGCGGTGATCGAGGACCTCGGCGGCGACACCGGGTGGCACACCCTGCCGGGTGTCTGGCCGCTGCGCGGGGCCCTCGACCGCCTGGTCGGCGGGATCGGCGCCCGGCGCACCCGGCCGGAGCGCCTGCGCCCGGGCGCGGCGCTGGACTGGTGGCGCATCGAGGACGTGCAGCCGGGGCGGCTGCTGCGCCTGCGCGCCGAGATGCGCCTGCCCGGCACCGCGCGCCTGGAGCTGCGCGTCGAGCCCGACGGCACGGGCAGCCGGTACGTGCAGCGCACGACGTTCCGCCCGGACGGCCTGCCCGGCCGGGCGTACTGGGCGGCGCAGCTGCCCGCCCACCGGCTCGTCTTCGCGGCGATGGCGCGGGGTGTGCCCGCCGCGGCGGTCAGACGGGCGGCGGCGGCTCGACGCGGGTGACCTCCCCGGTCGGGTCGGGCGCCGCGGGCCGGGGCGTGACCAGCGCGCGGGCCGCCGGCAGCGCCAGCGCCAGCCCGATCACCGCGATCAGCACCGCGAGCCAGGTCAGCGGGGTGGCGAAGCCGGCGACCCCGCGCTCGGCGGTCCCGCCCAGCACCGACAGCACCAGCGGCACCCCGAACCCCAGGTAGGCGCAGGCGTAGAAGGTGCCGGTCAGCGCGCCGCGGGCGGTCGGGCTGGCCAGCTGGGCCACCACGACCAGCCCGGCGGCCAGGCAGAGCCCGTAGGCCACGCCGAGCAGCAGCGCCACCGGCACCAGCAGCGGCCAGGCCTCGTTGCCCGCGCCGAGCAGGCTCAGCCCGATCCCCACCGCCCCGACCAGCAGCCCCGCCGGTCCCGACCGGACCGCGCCCAGCCTGCGCCCGATCGGCTGGGCGAACACCCCGGTCAGCAGGGTCACGCCGGCGACCAGGCCGGTGATCGCCACGGCCAGCTCGGGCAGGGTCGGGGTGAGCAGCAGCGGCAGTACCGTCACCGCCGTGGAGGGGAAGGTGAAGACGCCGAGCGCGATGGGCAGCACCACCAGCACGAACGCCCGCCCGGCCCCGGTCGGTACACCCAGCGCGACCAGCGGTCCGATCCGGCGCTCGTGCGGGGCCAGCGTCTCGGGGACGCCGGGCAGCAGCGCGAGACCCACCACCATCAGCGCCACGTGCAGCAGGTACGGCAGCACGGTCGGCGCCGGCGCCCACTGCCCGAGCAGCCCGGACACCAGCGGCCCGATCGCCCAGCCGCCGCCGAGGGCCGCGGTGGTGAGCCGGGCCGCGCGGCCGGGCTCGCCGACCAGCTCGCCCAGCCACGCCGTGCCCACGCTGAACACCACCCCGGACACGGCGCCCTGCAGGAACCGGCACACGAACAGCAGCCAGGTCGCCGAGCCAGCTCCGAGGAACAGCAGGGAGGTGGCCGCCGACAGCAGCACGAACGGCACCACCACCGGGCGGCGGCCGAACCGGTCCGACGCCGGGCCGGCCAGCAGCAGCGCAGGCACCAGCCCGGCGGCGTAGACGCCGAATGCCCCGGTCAGCTGGTCCGGGCTCAGGTCGAGCGAGTCGCGGTAGACGAGCAGCAGCGGCGTCGGGACGTTGGTCCCGTAGGCGACGACGAAGACGGCCGTCCAGAGCGCGGCGACCGGGCCGATGCGGCGGGTCGAGGAGCGGCGCGTTGGCACCGGCCGAACGTACCTCCGCCACCGTTCGGCCGAACCCGAATCGACCTCAGCCCGGGGCCGTGTCGTAGCGGGCGAAGCGGCGGGTGAAGGTGGCCGCGCCCGCCGTCATCGCCCGCAGGTCGATCGCGTAGCGCACCAGCTCGGTGCACGGCACCTCGGCGCGCACCGTCGAGCGCCCCGGCCCGGCGACCTCGGTGCCCAGCACCCGGCCCCGCCGCCCGGACAGGTCGCCCAGCACCGCGCCCAGGAAGTCGTCGGGGATGCGGACGACCACCTCGTCGTAGGGCTCCAGCCGCACCGTGCCGCAGGCCGCGGCCGCCTCGCGCAGCGCGAGCGCGCCCGCCGTCTGGAAGGCCGCGTCGGAGGAGTCGACGCTGTGCGCCTTGCCGTCGACGAGGGTGGCGCGCAGGTCGACCACCGGGTGGTGCTCGTCGGTCAGGCCGCGCTCGAGTTGGGCCCGGATGCCCTTCTCCACGCTCGGGATGAACTGGGTGGGCACCGACCCGCCGACGACCTTGGACACGAACTCGAACCCGGAGCCGCGGGGCAGCGGCTCGAACTCCACGTGGCACACCGCGTACTGGCCGTGCCCGCCGGACTGCTTGACGTGGCGGCCGGTGACCCGGGCCGGGCGGGCGATCGTCTCCCGCAGCGGGACCCGCACCTCCTCGGTGTCGACCTCGGCTCCGCCGGCGCGCAGCCGCGAGAGCACGACGTCGGCGTGCGCCTCGCCCATGCACCACAGCACGGTCTGGTGGGTCTCCCGGTTGCGCTCCAGGCGCAGTGTGGGGTCGGCGGCCACGATCCGGGCCAGGGTCTTGACCAGCGCGTCCTCGTCGCCGCGGGTGCGGGCGCGCACCGCGACGGGCAGCAGCGGGTCGGGCAGGTCCCAGCAGGACAGCAGCAGGGGGTCCGCGGCGGCCGAGACGGTGTCGCCGGTCTCGGCGGTGCCCAGCTTGGTCAGCGCGCAGATGTCGCCGGCCACGCAGGCGTCGATCTCGCGCAGCGCCGAGCCCAGCGGGCTGTAGAGGTGGGCCAGGCGCTCGTCCTCGTCGTGCCCGTCGTCGGTGGCGACCGGGGCGTCGTCGGCGGGCCCGCGGGGGGCGGGGACGGCGACGTGGTGGCCGCTGATGTGCACGGTCGACTCGGCGCGCAGGGTCCCGGAGAACACGCGCACCAGCGACACCCGGCCGACGTAGGCGTCGGCGGTGGTCCGCACGACCTCGGCGGCCAGCGGGCCGTCGGGGTCGGCGGTGAGCTCCGGGCGGGGGGAGCCGTCGACCCCCGACACCCGCGGCAGCGGGTGCTCCAGCGGCGACGGGAACCCGCCGACCAGCAGCTCCAGCAGCGCGTCCAGGCCGGTGCCGCTGCTCGCGCAGACCGGAACGACCGGGTGGAAGGCGCCGCGGGCGACCGCGGTCTCCAGGTCGTCGATCAGCGTGGGCACGTCGAGTTCCTCGCCGCCGAGGTAGCGCTCCATCAGCGACTCGTCCTCGGACTGCTCGATGATGCCCTCGATGAGCGCGTCGCGGGCCTCGTCGGCGCCATCGGGCGCCTGGTCGGCGGGGGTGCGGGTGAGCAGGCCGTAGAGGCCGGTCAGCGCGCCGTCGGCGGCGCGGATCGGAAGGTAGAGCGGGGCGACGCCGGCGCCGAACGCCTCCTGGCAGGCGGCCGTGGTCGCGTCCAGGTCGGCGCGGGCGTGGTCGCAGCGGGCGATGACCACCGCGCGCGGCGTGCCCACAGCGGCGCACTCCTCCCACTGCGCGACGGTCGCGGGGTCGATCTCGCCCTCCCGGCCGGCGTCGGCGGGCAGCACGAACAGGGCGGCGTCGGCGGCGCGCAGTCCGGCGCGCAGCTCGCCGACGAAGTCCCCGTAGCCGGGGGTGTCGATGAGGTTGATCTTGACGTCGTCGTGGACCAGGGGAGCGACCGCCAGCGCGACCGAGCGCTGCTGGCGCACGGCGGCGGGGTCGTGGTCGCACACGGTGCTGCCCTCGGTCACGGCGCCGGCCCGCGGGATGGTCGAGGTGTGCGCGAGCAGCGCCTCCACCAGCGACGTCTTGCCCGCGCCCGACGGCCCGACCAGGGCGACGTTGCGCACCCGGGCCGGATCGGTGGCCGTGGTGGCGCCGTTGTCCGCCCTGGCCGAACCCGACCTGACCGATCCCGCTGCTCTGCCCGACATGGTGGACCACCTCCGCGACGCTGCGTCGACGCGCCCGTCCGCGGCAGACCGCCGCCGTCGCGCGCTGTCCGTTCCCGCGTCGCCCGGCCCCCGTCCCGGGGACGCCGTGTGCGCCATCTCACACCCGCCCCGGGCAAGGTCACAACCCCGACCGACCCGCCCCGACCCCGACGAGAACGAAGTCGTCGTCGGTGAGAGCGCTCACAGACGGCGACAACGTCGTTCTCGACGGGCCTCCGACGGGGGGCGGGGGACGTCGGTAGGGTCGTGCGGTGCCTGTTCCCGGACCCGGATACGCCATCACCGCGCGGCTCGAGGTGCCGGCGTCGGCCGGCGCCGCGGGCGACCTGACCGTGGCCGTCGGCAGCGTCGGCGGTGTGGTCACCGCGTTCGACGTCGTCGAGGCCCAGACCGCGACGCTCGTGATCGACATGAGCTGCAACGCCCGCGACGAGGCGCACGCGGGGGAGATCACCCGCGCGCTCGAGGCGCTGCCCGGCGTGCACGTGCGCAAGGTGTCCGACCGGACGTTCCTGATGCACCTGGGCGGCAAGCTCGAGGTGCAGTCGAAGGTCAGCCTGCGCAACCGCGACGACCTCTCCCGCGCCTACACGCCGGGCGTCGCGCGCGTGTGCCAGGCCATCGCGGCCAACCCCGCCGACGCCCGCCGGCTGACGATCAAGCGCAACACCGTCGCCGTGGTGACCGACGGCTCGGCCGTGCTCGGGCTGGGCAACCTCGGCGCCGCCGCGGCGATGCCGGTGATGGAGGGCAAGGCCGCGCTGTTCAAGCGGTTCGCCGGGGTCGACGCCTGGCCGGTCTGCCTGGACACCCAGGACACCGAGGAGATCATCCGGACGGTGCAGATCCTGGCCCCGGCCTACGGCGGCATCAACCTGGAGGACATCGCCGCTCCGCGCTGCTTCGAGATCGAGGCCCGGCTGCGCGAGATGCTGGACATCCCCGTCTTCCACGACGACCAGCACGGGACCGCCGTCGTCGTGCTCGGCGCGCTGCGCAACGCCCTGCGGGTGGTCGGCAAGTCGCTGACCGACTGCAAGATCGTGGTGTGCGGGGTCGGCGCGGCCGGCTCGGCGATCATCCGGCTGCTGGGCTCGCAGGGGCCGGGCGAGCTGCTGGCCGTCGACATCGACGGGATCGTGCACCGCGACCGCGCCGGCATGCACGCGAACCTGTGCTCGATCGCGGAGATGACCAACCCGTCGGGGCAGAGCGGTCAGCTCGCCGACGCGATGGTCGGCGCCGACGTGTTCATCGGGGTCTCGGCGCCCAACCTGATCGGCGCGGCCGAGCTGGAGACCATGGCCGGCGACGCCGTCGTCTTCGCGCTGGCCAACCCGGACCCGGAGGTCGACCCGGCCATCGCGCTCCAGCACGCCGCGGTCGTGGCCACCGGGCGCTCGGACTACCCGAACCAGATCAACAACGTGCTGGCCTTCCCCGGGGTGTTCCGCGGCCTGCTCGACGCCCACGCCCGCGACATCACCGACGCCATGCTGCTGGCCGCCTCCGCGGCCATCGCCGACGTCGTCCCGGAGCCGAACCCGTCGTTCGTCGTGCCCAGCGTCTTCGACGCCGCGGTCGCCCCGGCGGTGGCCGAGGCCGTGCGCGAGGCCACCCGGACCAAGGACGTCGCGGCCGTCTGAGCCGGACCGACCCCCGAGCACGGCGACTACCCTGGGGCCGTGGCTGAGGCGGACGAGGTGGCGGGGACGGGCTCCGCGGTGATCGGTGTGCTGGCCCTGCAGGGCGACGTGCGCGAGCACCTCGCCGCCCTGGGCGGCTTCCCCGGCGTGCGGGCCGTGCCGGTGCGGCGCCCGGCCGAGCTGGCCGCGGTGGACGCGATCGTGCTGCCCGGCGGCGAGTCGACCACGATGAGCCGGCTGCTGGTCACGTTCGACCTGCTGGAGCCGCTGCGCGCGCGGATCGCCGACGGCATGCCCGCCTACGGCTCGTGCGCCGGGATGATCCTGCTGGCCGACGAGGTGCTCGACGGCCGACCCGACCAGCAGCAGCTCGGCGGGCTCGACGTGGTCGTGCGGCGCAACGCGTTCGGCCGCCAGGTCGACTCCTTCGAGACCGACCTGGCCGTCGACGGCGTCGAGGGCGGGCCGGTCCGGGCGGTCTTCATCCGCGCCCCGTGGGTGGAGAAGGCCGGCGCCGACGTCGAGGTGCTGGCCACCGTCCCGGCGCTGACCGCGGCCGGGCGCGACGCCGGGGAGGCCGCGGGCCGGGTCGTCGCCGTGCGCCAGGGCGGTGTCCTGGCCACCGCGTTCCACCCCGAGCTGACCGGCGACCTGCGCGTGCACGGGCTGTTCTGCCGGATGGCGCGCGAGGCGGTCGCGGGGCGCCGCTAGGATCGGTCGGCGGTTCGGCAGGGGAAGAGGGAGACATGAGCGGGCATTCCAAGTGGGCGACGACCAAGCACAAGAAGGCCGTCATCGACGCCCGCCGCGGCAAGATGTTCGCGAAGCTCATCAAGAACATCGAGGTGGCCGCGCGGACCGGTGGCGGCGACCCGGACGGCAACCCGACGCTCTACGACGCCATCCAGAAGGCGAAGAAGAGTTCGGTGCCCAACGACAACATCGACCGCGCGGTCAAGCGCGGCTCGGGCGCCGACGCGGGCGGGGCCGACTACCAGACCATCACCTACGAGGGCTACGCCGCGGGCGGGGTGGCCGTGCTCGTCGAGTGCCTCACCGACAACCGCAACCGGGCTGCCACCGAGGTCCGCCTGGCGATGTCCCGCAACGGCGGTGCGATGGCCGACCCGGGCTCGGTGGCCTACCTGTTCACCCGCAAGGGCGTGGTGATCGTGCCCAAGTCCGGTGAGCTCACCGAGGACGACGTGCTGATGGCGGTCCTCGACGCCGGCGCCGAGGAGGTCAACGACCTCGGCGACAACTTCGAGGTGATCACCGAGGCCACGGACCTGGTGCCCGTGCGCACCGCACTGGTCGACGCCGGCATCGACTACGACTCGGCCGACCCGACGTTCCTGCCCTCGATGTCGGTGCCGCTCGACGCCGAGACGGCCAAGAAGGTCTTCCGGCTGATCGAGGCCCTCGAGGACAGCGACGAGGTGCAGAACGTGTACGCGAACTTCGAGGTCAGCGACGAGACGCTGGCGCTGCTCGACGCCTGACGGACACCCGCACCGCCCCGGGTCCGGCCGACCGCGGTCGACCGGACCCCGGGGCGTTCTCGCGTGTCAGTGCACGCGCCCGCTCCACCGCGGCCCGACCCGGGCCCACTCCCGCTCCCAGTGGCGGCCGTTGCTGCGCGCGACGACGGCGCGCACGCCGAGCCAGCCGCCGCCGAGCGCGACCAGCCCCAGCAGGACCAGCGTCACCGCCGCCACCACCCCGGCCTGGACGGCCTGCGCCGCCGTGGCCGGCGGCGGGCCCGGGTGACCCCGGTCGTCGACCCAGATCATCACCTGCCGGCCGGGTGCCGTGGACGCGGCCCGCGCCGGTGCGCCCGCCCGCCCGGCGGGCGCGGCCCGCTCGAGCGCGATCCGCCCGGTGATCGGCACCCCGTCCGGGCCGGCCCAGCGCGCCGAGACGGTGCGGAAGCGGGCGGTGACCGCGCGGTCGTCGGCCAGGACCTCCGCCGGCACCTGCTTGCGCTGCGCCGAATCGGCCGCGGACCGGGCCAGCCCGTCGCGGTGCACGGAGCCACCGACCCCGGCGGCCACGACGACCAGCAGCAGGGCCGTGACGATGAACAACCAGGCGGCGAAGTCCTCGACCCGATCGGACAGCCGCCGCGGCATGCGGTCGGCCTGCCACCGACGCCGCCGCGCCCGCCCCGAACGCCACGCCCTCGAGCCCACGGACTCCGAACCCACGCTGACACCTCCGAACCCGACGACGGTCCTGGATCAGCTCGCTACCCAAGGTAGCCGCGTTACTGCTCTCCGGAGTCGAATTGGGCGAAGCGGCGCAACGGCGGATTAGGCAGGACGGTGGCGGTGCACGGCGACCCGAGCCGGGCGCACCGAGCGCCCACCGACCAGCAACCCCGGCTCGAGCAGCTCGGCGACTGTCCGGTCGAGCCCGGCGTCCCCGGTCGCCACGACCTCCACCGCCTCCATCGACGAGCCGCTGAACGGCTCACCCACCAGCGGCGCCACCACCGCCCCGCCCCGCCCGGCCAGCAACCGCTCCAGCCCCGCAGCCACCGCCTCGAACCCCGCGCGCTCCCGCCGCGAGCGCGCCGTGGCCGCGTAGCGCAGGGCGTCGACCCGAAGGGCGTGCAACTCCACGAGGAGGGGCACATCGGGACCGGCGCCGTCAGCCCGAGCATCGGCGATGGCCCCGAGGGTGCTCGCCTGCCGGGCGAGCAACCGGGCCACGTCGTCGACCTTGTCCGCGATGTCGCCGAGGGTGGGTTCCGCCACGGCGGGAGCCTAGTGGCCCCCCACCGCGGCCTCGACGGGCGCGCCGTTGCGCGGGAACGAGAGCCACTCTCGTCCACCACACCCCGAGCGAGCGGCGCGGTCGCCCGACCTGATTGGTCGAGAGCGCCGTTCGCCCAGTTCAGCCGACGTCGAGCGGTCGGACGGGAGGCGCTCGTTCGTGCGCCGCCACCCCGCACCATCTGGGTGACCACCGCCACGGGCCACTGGTTAGGCTCCGATCGTGGCCGTCCACGGTATCGATCTCGGGACAACCAACTCCGCCATCGCGCGCACCGGCACGGACGGTCGTCCGCAGGTCCTCGCCGGCATGTCGGGGCAGGTGACGACGCCGTCGGTGGTGCTGTTCGCCTCGCCCGGCGAGCACGTCGTGGGGGAGGGGGCGCGGCGGGAGGCGCGCCTCGACCCCGAGCACGTCTGCACGCTGGTCAAGCGGCGCATGGGTGACGCGGAGTGGCGGTTCGTCGCGCACGGGAAGGCGTGGTCGGCGCCCGCGGTGTCGGCGCTGATCCTCAAGAGCCTGGTCGCCGACGCCGGTTTCAGCGGTGGGGAGACGCCGACCTCGGCGGTCATCACCGTGCCCGCGTACTTCGGCGACGAGGAGCGCCGGGCCACCGTGCTGGCCGGCACCTACGCCGGTCTCGACGTCGTCGACGTGCTGTCCGAGCCGATCGCCGCGGCGCTCGCCTACGGCTTCGGGCGCCTCGACGGCGGGCCCGACCTGGCCAAGCAGCCCGGAACGGGGCACGAGACGGTGCTCGTCTACGACCTGGGCGGGGGCACCTTCGACGCCACGGTGATCGAGCTGGCCGACCGGCGCATCTCGGTGCTGGCCGTCGAGGGCGACCACCAGCTCGGCGGAGCCGACTGGGACGAGCGGATCGCGCTGCACCTGTCGCGCAAGTTCTGCGCCGACAACCCCGACGCCGAGGACCCGCTGGACGACTCGGCGGGCGCGCAGGCGCTCGTGCTGGCCGCGGAGCGGGCCAAGCACCAGCTCAGCGACTCCGACGAGGCCGACGTCCTGGTCTCCCACGACGGGGCCCGCTCCACGGTGACGCTCAGCCGCGCCGAGCTGGAGTCGATGTCCGCGCCGCTGCTGCGCCGCACCCTCGACCTCACCAAGGCCTGCCTGGCCGAGGCGGCCCGCCGCGGGGTGGCCGAGGTCGACCGCGTGCTGCTGGTCGGCGGCTCCTCGCGGATGCCCGCGGTCGCCCGGGCGCTGCGCGACGAGCTCGGGCTCGACCCCCGGCTGCACGACCCGGACCTCGCCGTGGCCCGCGGCGCGGCGCTGTTCGGGGAGAAGAAGGAGCTCGAGCGCATGGTCGCCGCCGACCTGCGCACCCGCGGTCGCCTGCGCGACGGGGCCAAGCTGGAGGACGCCGCCGCCCCCGACCTCGACGACGCCTGCCGCCGCGTCGCCGACGCCTACGGGGTGCCGTTGACCCAGGTCCGCCGGGCCGTGGAGATCCAGGTCGACACGGTGGTCTCCCGCGGGTTCGGGGTGCTGGCGGTCAACTCGGCGGCCGGTCGCCTTGAGCCGTCCTGGCTGGTGCACCGCAACGACCGGCTGCCCATCCGCACCAGCCGCTCCTACGGCACCATCCGCTCCGACCAGACCGAGATCCAGCTGACCGTCGTCGAGCAGCAGGGCCAGGCCGAGTCGACCCGGCCGGAGGACGCGAAGGTGTTGATCGTCGGGGAGATCTCCGGGATCCCGCCGGGCTTCGGCGAGGGCAGTGAGGTCCGGGTGACCTTCGAGATGGGCTTCGACGGCGTGCTGCACGTGACCGCGTTCCACGTCGACGCCGCCATCCCGCTGACCCTCACCGCCACCACCGGGGCCACGCTCTCGCAGGCCGAGGTGGCCCGCGAGCGCGAGCAGTTGGGCAGGATGCGCCGCCGTGACTGACACCGGTGGGGTGCTGGCGCCGTTCGACCCGAACGGCTACCGCAAGAGCGTGCTGGCCACGGTCGAGAAGCGGGGCGGGCCGGACGCCTCGGACCCCTTCGAGCTCTACGACCTGCCCGTCGCCGACGACCTCGACGACGCCCAGGTGCTCAGCCGCCTCGACGAGGTCTGGGCGTTCTGGCAGCGCCAGCGCGACCACCCCAAGTACCGGGTGCTGGTGGCGCTGCTGGTCGCCTCGCACGAGCAGCGCAGCGCGGAGCTGCGCGACCCGCACCGGCGCCGGATGGCCGCGATGCGCGTGCGCCACCAGCGCGAGCAGCGCGAGACCGAGCGGTTCGCGCTGCTCGACGCGGCCATCTCGCGGCTGGTCGGCCGGCACGGCGGGGTGCCGCGCGACAAGGTCGAAGGGCTCTACGACGTCGGGAAGCTGGCCGGGCTGGAGCGCCAGGAGGTGGAGGTGCGGCTGCGCCGCCACCGCCTGCTCGCCCCCGTCGGCGCGCCGCCGCCCCCGGCGCGGGACCGGATCAGCCCGGACCGCCGCCGCCAGATCCGGGCCCTGCTCGACGAGCTGGGCCGGCTGACCGACGGCGCCCCGCCGCCCACCCTGCTGGCGATGCTCGGGGTGGGCCCGGATGCGCACGCGGCCGAGGTGCGCACCCTGGCCGCGGCCTGGCGGGCCCGGGCCCGCGAGCTGCCCCCCGACCGGCTCCGCGCGGTCGTGGACGAGCTGATGGTGCACGTCGCGGAGCTGATCGAGCCCGGCGACGAGGCCGTCGCGGCGTACCTGGACGCGGTGACGTCCGACGTCACCGAGCACCTGCGCCCGCGCGTGCGGGCCGCGGTCCTCGTGGAGGACCGGCTGGTCACCGAGGACCACGCGCACCTGCTCGACGAGGCCGTCGAGCTCGGTCTCGACCGCGAGCGCGCCTCCGCGGTGCTGGCCGCGCTGGCCGCCGAGTTGGGCGCGCCGATCGGCGACGATCCGGCGACCGCCACGCCCGGCGGGGGATCCGCGGGTCCCCGGGCCGAACCGCAGCGCCCGCCGGAGCGCCCGCGCCGACCGCCGTGGGAGGAGCGGCTCAAGGCGGCCCGCAAGGCCCTGCGCGCCGGGCGGGCCGCGGAGGCCCAGCGGCTGGTGCGGGAGGCCGAGCAGTTGGCGGGCGCCGGTGGCGCGCCGCCGATCCGGGCCGTCGCCGACGAGGTCGCCGACGTGCTGGCCGACGCCGAGGTGCGCTGGCGGGCCGCGGTGGGGGCCTGCGAGGGCCGCCGGTTCGTCGACGCCGTGGAGCACCTGGAGCACCTCGCCCGGGTGGCCGCGGACGTGCACGACCCGAGCGAGCTGCTGGCCACCGCGCGGGCCGAGATCGAGCGCGCCGACCGCGAGGTCGCGGCGGCGCTGGCCGGCCGGGAGGCCGACCGGGCCGCCGCGTTGCTGGCGGTGCTGGAGCGCTGCCCCGGCCATCCGGGGGCCGCGGCGGCGCTGGCCGACCTGCCGGTGGCCCCGCCGGCGTGGGTCAGCGCGGCCCGCGACCGGCGTGGCGACGTGCTCGTGCTCTGGGGGCCCTCGCCGACGGAGGGCGTGACGTACAAGGTCAGCCGCCAGCGCCCGGACGGGTCCTGGCAGGTGCTCGGCCGGGTCACCGGCACCTCGCTGGACGACGGCGGCGCGCCCGCCGGGGTGGAGGCGCCGATCTACGCGGTGGCCGCCCTGCAGGGCGGCCGCTCCTCGCCGCTGACCCGCTCGGACGGCCCGGTGCTCTCGTCGACGGCGCAGGCCGGCCCACCCGCGCCCTCTCCGACCCCGGCGCCTTCTCCGACCCCGGCGCCTTCTCCGGCGCCGGCGGCCCCTCCGGCGCCGCCACGCCCGCCCGACGACGCGGGCACCTCGCCGACGGCGGCGTCCCGGCCCGCGAGCGTGCGGGCTGTGCGGTTGCCCGACGGCGCGGTGGAGGTGAGCTGGACCGGCCCCCGCGACGCGGAGTTCCGGGTGCGGGCGCAGACCGGCCCGCAGAGCTGGCGCGTCGTGGGGCGCACCACCGCCACCAGCATCGAGGACGGCGGCGCTCCGGCCGGTGCGGTGCCGGTGTACGCGGTCAGCGCCACCGTCGGCGGTGTTCGCTCGACGGAGGGCCGCTCAGACGAGTAGCAGTAGTGAGCCGTTCGGCAGATGACGTGCTGCCGTTCGGCGGTAGCGTGACCGTCGGCTTGGGGTCGACGTCGGATTGGGGCACGAGGGAAGCGTCGAATCCGTTCACCGCTACGGTGGCGGGGTAAACGGCGGATCTACGCAGCGCGCGGGGGACGGGACCTGACTTCATGAACCTACGGATATTCGGCTTCTCCTACGGCGTGACGGTCGTGTCACTGATCGTGGCGTTCCTGTACGGAGGTGTCGAGGCTCTCATCCTCTGCGCCATCCTGGGCATCCTGGAGATCTCGCTGTCCTTCGACAACGCGGTGGTCAACGCCACCGTGCTGGAGCGGATGGACGCCTTCTGGCAGAGGATCTTCCTGACCATCGGCATCCTCATCGCCGTGTTCGGCATGCGGCTGGTGTTCCCGCTGGTCATCGTGGCCGTGACGGCCGGGCTGAACCCGGTCGAAGCGCTGACCCTCGCGCTGGAGCAGCGCCCGCCGGAGGATCCGACCAGCTACGCCTACCTGCTCAACGAGGCGTACCCGCAGATCGCCGCGTTCGGCGGCATGTTCCTGTTCATGCTGTACCTCGACTGGATCTTCGAGGACCGCGACGTCAAGTGGCTGACCTGGCTGGAGCGCCCGCTGGCCCGCGTCGGCCAGCTCAACCGGCTGGCCATCGTGCTCGCGCTGGTCGTGCTGGTCGTGCTGGCCCAGACGCTCGCCGAGGACCCGGCCGTGGTGCTGGTCGCCGGTTCGCTCGGCCTGGTCACCTACCTGGCCGTCAACGGCCTGGGTGAGCTGTTCGAAGGCGCCGTCGAGGACGGTGACGACGACGAGGACGGGTCCGACCCCCAGGAGGGCCCCGCGACCGCCACCGTGACCGGTGCCGAGCCCAAGGTCGCCGACCGCGCCGCGGGCAACAGCAACGGCGGGCCCTCGGAGCTGGCCAAGGCCAGCGGCAAGGCCGGGTTCTTCCTGTTCCTCTACCTCGAGGTGCTCGACGCCGCGTTCTCCTTCGACGGCGTCATCGGCGCGTTCGCCATCACCACCGACCCGATCCTCATCGCGCTGGGCCTGGGCCTGATCGGCGCGATGTTCGTCCGGTCGCTGACCGTCTTCCTGGTCCGCAAGGGCACCCTGCAGGACTACGTCTACCTCGAGCACGGTGCGCACTGGGCGATCGGCGCCCTGGCCACGATCCTGCTGTTGGGCATCGGCTTCCACGTCAACGAGATCGTCACCGGTCTGATCGGGGTGGCGTTCATCGGCGCGGCCTTCCTGTCGAGCATCCTGCGCAACCGCAAGCTCGCGGCCCAGGGCATCGACACCCACCGGACCGCCGACCAGATGGCCGCCGAGAAGGCCGAGCACCACCACAGCGTGTGACCGACGGCGCCCGACGAGGGCGCCGGATGAGGGGGTACGGATGAGCGTGAACCTGAGCAAGGGCCAGCAGGTCTCGTTGACCAAGCGCGGCGGCGGCGGGCTGACCGTCGTGCGGATGGGCCTGGGCTGGGACGCGGTCAAGAAGCGCGGCCTGTTCGGCGGCATGAAGTCCCAGACGATCGACCTCGACGCCTCGGCGCTGCTGTTCGACGGCGGCGGGAGCCTCGTCGACGCCGTCTGGTTCCGCCAGCTGCGCAGCAAGGACGGGTCGGTGCAGCACACCGGCGACAACCTGACCGGAGCCGGCGAGGGCGACGACGAGTCGATCATCGTCGACCTGACCCGGGTGCCGCCCGCGGTCACCCAGATCGTGTTCACCGTGAACTCGTTCACCGGCCAGGACTTCTCGCAGATCGAGAACGCGTTCTGCCGGCTGATCGACGAGACCAGCAACGACGAGCTGGCCCGCTACGAGCTCAGCGGATCCGGGCAGCACAACGCCCAGATCATGGCGAAGGTGAGTCGGGGCGGCGCGGGCTGGACGATGACCGCGATCGGGGCCACCGCAAGCGGTCGGACCGTGCAGGACCTGGTGCCCGCGGTCGGACCGCACCTGTAGGGACCCGGCACACGCACGAGGGCCCCGGCAGTGCACGCACTGCCGGGGCCCTCGACGTGCCCGGCCCGGGTCTCACGGCCCGGGCCGGTGCCTCACAGGTCGAACTCCGACGGCGAGATGCCGACGGCGTTGCAGGCCTCGCGCACGGCCTGCTTCTCGTCGGCGTCGAAGTTGCCGTCCGCGCCGCCGATGATGATCCCGACCTGGATCACCGCACGGGCGGCGTCCGGCTTGGACTTGAGCTTGCCGATGGTGGCGATCGCCTCGACCTTGCCGAACGCGTAGTCCGACTCCAGCTTGCCGGCGTACCAGTTGAACTTCTCCTGGAGCTCGCTGACGTTGAACACCGACAGCGCGTCGTTGCTGGCGATGAAGCCGGCGGTCTTGGCGCGCTCATCGGGGTCGATCTTGCCGTCGGCGGCCGCGATCAGCGCGCACATCGCCATGCTGGCGTTGGCGAACTCCTTGGTCTTGAACTTGCCGACCTGCGTCTTGACGTTGCTCGACATGTCGGTGATGCGAGACCTGAGCGTGTCCCACAGAGCCATTGAGGTCCTTCCTCGCGCGGGTGGTTCACAGCCTGCCAGAACCCGAGGTGGCGGCGTCGGGGGCCATGCCGTCGACCGCGCCGTCGACCGCGCCGTCGGTCGTGCTGGCGGTCGTGCCGGCGGCTGCGCGGTCGGCGAGCCAACCGAGCAGCTCGGTGCCGGCGGCGGCGCCGCGGGCCGCGGTCACGTGCAGGTGCGGCAGGCCGAAGCCGGCGTCGTGCAGCTCGCCGTGCGCGGGGCGCACGGCGATATCGGCCGCGCGCAGGAGGTCGGCGTCGAGCAGCGAGTCGCCCGCGGCCAGCAGCGGGCCCCCGCCGGTGCGGGCGAGCACCTCGGCGGCCGCGGCCGACTTGGTCAGCGGTGTGGGCACCGCGTAGACCTTGCGCCCCTGCAGCGAGACCGCCCACCCGCGCGGGGCGCACCAGGCCGCCAGCTCCGGCACCCACTGCGCGGGCAGCGCGGCCCGGTCGACGACGGCGTAGACGAACAACCCCGACGCCGTGCGCCGGTTGAGCACGAACTCCCCGGACACCGACCCGACGTGCGCGGCCACCTCGTCCAGCGGTGCGCAACCGACCAGCCGCTCGCGCACCGCGGCGGCCCAGGCGGGATCGGGCACGCCGTCGACGAGCAGGTCGCCGCCGTTGCCGGCCACCGCGTAGCGGGCCGGTGGACCGGGCAGGTGCACCCGGGCCAGCTGCTCGACCGTGCGGGTGGTGGTCGGGACCACGGTCGCGGCGCCCAGCAGCCGCTCGAACGCGGCCACCGCGGCCTCGGTCATGAACGACAGCGGCGCCCCGCGGTAGACCTCGACGCACAGCAGGCGCGGAGCGGCGTGGTCGGGCACGTCGATGGCGAGCGCGGCCGCGGAGTAGATCGTGGTGCGGTCCAGGTCGAGGAAGACGACGGGACCGCCGCGCGCCGCCGACCCGTTCGCGAGCTCGCTCACCGGGGCGACCCGCCCACCGCGGCGGCGCGGCCGTCGGCGCCGGTGGCGCCGCGGGTGTAGCGGGGGTGGATGAGGCCCACGCAGCTGTAGGGCAGCCCCTCGACCTCCTCGACGGGGACGCCGCGGCGCTGCGCAAGCAGCCGCACGTGGGCGAGGTCGGCGGCCGGTGCGTCCGGCGCCACCAGCACCCGCCAGGGCACCCGGCGCAGCAGCACCCGGGTGGTCTCCCCGACGCCGGGCTTGACCAGGTTGGCCTCGCCCAGGTCGTAGGCCTCGACCAGGCGCAGCGCGGCGGCCATGCCGGCGTGGTCGGGCTCGCGGTCGGGCGGCTCGGCGGTGTCGGCCGCGGTGACGTCGGCGAAGTGGCCGGCCACGGTGTCCAGGAACTCGTTCGAGACGTCCGCGCCGGCCAGCTCGGCGTAGAACTTGGCGCCGTGGTACTGGTCGGGCCCCAGGATCGCGGGGTTGAGCACGGTGCGCGACACCAGGCCGGAGACCGTCGAGTTCAGGCAGGCCGAGGGGATCAGCCAGTCCTGGCGGGTACCGAAGGTGCGCACGCAGCGGCCGGGGTCGGCCAGCACGGCCAGGTCGGGGTCGAACGCGCCGTCGTGCGCGGCCAGGGCGGCCGAGAGCTCCCCGGTGATCGCGCCCTTGCCGGTCCAGCCGTCGACGAACACCACCTTCGCCGGGTCGTGGTGCTCGGCCAGGTACCGCAGCGCCTGCCCGTCGATGCCCCGGCCCCGCACGATCGAGACCGCGTAGTGGGGCAGGTCGAGGCCGTGCCGGGCGGCGGCCCAGCGGCGCAGCAGGACGCCCACCGGGGTACCGGCCCTGGCCAGGGACACCAGCACGACATCGCGGCCGCGCTCGCGCAGCACCAGCTCGGCGACCGTGCCGACCGCGCGGGCCATGCGCGCCGCCGACGCGGCCAGCGCCGTCCGGTAGAGCTCCAGGTACTCCGGGTCGGGCTGGTACTCCTGGGGCAGCGACTCGGCGTAGTGCGCGCCGCCGCTCTGCACGGCCTCCTCGCGCTCCTCGACCGGCGCCTCCAGGGCCACCCCGGACAGGTCGGTCAGCAGCCAGCCGACCTCCTCCGGCCGGTAGCTGCCGAACGCCGGTCCGCGCAGCGGCGCGGGCGGGGACGATCCGCGCGGCGCGGTCACGGGGTGACCAGCAGGGTGGTCCGGCGGGTGTGCGGGGCCAGCGCCCGCAGCAGGCCGGAGCGCAGCGCGGGGGTGTCGCCGGGCGGGTCGACGACCACGACGACGCGGTCCCACGCCGGCCCGCCCCCCCGTGCCGCGTCGGGGTCGCCGGTGGCGAGGTTGTAGGCGTAGCGGCGTCCCGGCCCGTCGGCGGGGCCGTCGTGGGCGGCGAACACCAGGCCGGTGCGCAGCGCGTAGTCGGGCTCGTCGACGACGACGGCGGGGGAGCGGGTGCTCGTGGAGAACCAGACGCCCGCCGCCTCCGGGCCCGCCGCATCGGCCAGCACCTGGGCCAGCCGCAGCGGCAGCTGCATCAGCTCCTCGGTGCCCAGCACGAGCGTGCGCTCGGCGGGGTCGGCCTCCAGGCCGGGCACCGCCACCTCGGCGAGCGCGGTCGCGAAGGCGGCGTGGTCGGCCGCGGCGAACCCGTGCCGCCCGCCCACGGCGAGCCCGGCGGGCCACCCGAGGGCCCGCACCTCCAGCGGCGCCGGGAGCGCGCCGGCGTCGGACCCGACCGACGCCCCGCCGCGGGTGGGCAGGTCGGCGCGGCGGTCGATCTCGCTGCGCAGCGCGGCCGCCCGCGCGATCACGTCGGCGGGCAGCTCCACGCGGGCCGTGGCCAGCGAGACGACGTCGAGCCTCGCGCCGAGCGCGGCCACCGCCTCGACCAGGTCGGAGTCCGGTGGGCGGGCGTCGACCAGCGCGGCCACCACGTAGCGCTCGCGGGGCATCGCGCGGTGCAGCGCGGTGATCGTGTTGAGCGCCGTGCGCCCGGTGCTCAGCTCGTCGTCGACGAGCACGAGCGGTCGCCCGCCGCGCATGAGGTCGGGGTCGGTCGGCAGCAGGGTGTGCGAGGTGGCGTGCGAGTGCTCCTCGGTGAAGCCGCCCGCCGCCGTCACCCCGGGCACCTCGCGCCGGGTGGAGTGCAGGTAGTCGGAGACGAGCGCCTCGGCGACGCAGTGCCCGAGCGCGGTCGCCGTCTCGGCGAACCCGAGCACCAGCGCGTCGGTCGGTCCCTCCGGGGCCAGCGAGGCGTGCAGGGCCGCGGCGGCGGCCCGATCGCCCGCGGCCGCCGCGTGCAGCCGTTCGGTCGGCAGCGCCCGCGGCGGGCGCCCGGCCAGCACGTCCGCGACGAGCAGCCCCAGCAGCAGCCCGGCGGCGCGCACCGCCCGCGGGTCGGACGGGATGTGCTTGCCCAGCACCCGCGAGACCAGCAGGTGCGCGCGCAGCGGGTTGCGGCGCAGGGCCACGCCGAGCAGGGCGGTGGCGTCGGCGCCGGCCACCGGCTCGAGGCGGACCCCGAGCCGGTCGACGATCGACCCGGTACCGGCGACAGCGATCACCGGGGCAGGCTAGCGGCCAACAGGTCCACGAACGAGACGTCTTGGGCTGCGACCCCGAACACCCTCGCGCGCAGCATCGTGCGGCGGGCCCACGCGGTGTGCGGGCGGGCCTCGTTCATCTTGTTGCGCAGCCCGGAGGCGCGCACCCCGCCCGCCTCGGAGATGCTCAGCACGTCGGCGGCGTCGCGGTGGTCCTCGGCCGAGACCACCGACAGGGCGTTGACCACGGCCACGTGGCTGGGGTGGATGCAGGTCTTGCCCTGCAGGCCGTTGGCCGCGTCGAGCTGGACCTCGCGGATGAGGCCGTCGATGGCCCGCGAGACCAGCTGCCCGCGCAGCTCGCGCTCGCCGTGGGCGTCGAAGGGGCTCTGGCGCAGCTGCGGCTTGAGGATGCGTTCGGCGCCGCCGTAGTACTCCCACACCGGCCCGGTGACCGTGAAGCCCGAGCCGTCGGCCCGGCCGAGCACGTTGACGACGTCGGCGATCAGGCTGCTGATCACCTTGACGTCGTAGATCGACAGGTCGGGGGAGCGGCGCAGCCCGAACAGCGCGCACAGGTCGGTGGCGCCCAGCCGGACCGCCAGGATGCGCCTGCGGTCGCGGTGCAGCAGGGCGCGCAGCCGGGTGAGCTCGTCGACGCGGGTCTCGGCGTAGAGCACCGCCCCGGACTCGATCACCGGCATGGCCAGCAGCTCGGCCCCGCTGACCCGGTCGGCCACGTCGAGGGCGTGCAGGTACTCGGTGCCGCTGGCCGCGGTGAACTTGGGCAGCACGAAGCCCGTCAGCGCCGCGACGGCGGCCCCCAGGCGCTCGACGACGTACCCGATCTGGCTCGGCTCGCGCACGCGCACGAACAGCAGCGGCAGCTCGGCGGGCGGGTCGTCGTGCAGGGCGCGCAGCGCCGAGACCAGGTTCTCCACCGCCGCGGGGACCACGTCGTCGGGGATGGAGTCCTCCAGGCACACCGTCACCGAGGTGACCCCGGCGGCGGCCTGCTTGGCCACGTCCTTGGCCAGCTCCGGCCGGTCGGCCGGCATGTAGAGCGTGGCCCCGAGGGCCACCGAGAGCAGATCCGTACCGCCGGAGCGGTCGAGCCGCTCGGGTGGCACCTCGAACAGCGAGGCCAGGTCGGACGCGCCGAGGTAGCTGAAGTGCCGCACGATCGAGGCCCCTCCCGGGAGGACACCGCCGCCCCGGCGCGTCCGAGTTCGTCAGCCGGTCACTTTCGGCCGGGCGTCCAGTTCATGCCCCAGCCGTAGGCGCGGTCAACGTCGGCTTGGCCACCTCGGATGTAGCGGACCTCGCGGCGCACGGTGAGCTCGCCGCCCTTGTTCTCCAGCAGCGCGATGACGCACGTCGGCGCGCCGGTGTCGGCCTCGTCGAGGCGGACCTCGATCTCCGGGCCCTGCGCCGGGTAGAGCGTGACCACGCCGTCGGCGCTGGCCCAGTTCGGGACGCCCTCGTAGATGAAGGCGAACACGAGGATCCGGCGGATCTCGTCGACCCGCGACAGGTCGATGAACATGTTCTCGCCCGCCGCGGCCGACCCGGACCGGTCGTCGCCGTCCAGCCGGATGATCGGCGCGCCGCTGTAGGGCGCCTGGAAGGCGTTGCCGAGCGCCTGGACGACGCCCTTGCTGCCGTCGCTGAACTCCCACAGGCACGCCAGGTCGAGGTCGATGCCCCCGCCGCCGCCGGTCAGCCGGCCGAACAGGCCCTTCTTCTGCGGCGCCGCACCGGTGCTCCACTGCAGGTTGACCCGCAGCTGACCGCCCGCGGCGCCGCGCTTGGTCAGCGAGACCGACGGCGAGGCCTTGGTCAGGGTGACCTTCGACAGGGACACCCCACCCCCGTCCCCGGCCGCCGGGCCGCCGCCCGACCCGCCACCCGAGGAGGGCCGCTTGCTGTAGTCGATGGCCACCGCTCCGCCCTCAGACGTTGACGCCGAAGTCGCGGGCGATGCCCGCGAGGCCCGAGGCGTAGCCCTGGCCGACGGCCCGGAACTTCCAGTCGGCCCCGTTGCGGTAGAGCTCGCCGAAGACCATGGCGGTCTCGGTGGAGGCGTCCTCGGACAGGTCGTAGCGGGCGAGCTCGCTGCCGCCGGCCTCGTTGACCACCCGGATGAACGCGTTGCGCACCTGCCCGAAGCTCTGCGAGCGGCCCTCGGCGTCGTAGATGCTGACCGGGAAGACGACCTTGTCGACCTCCGGGGGCAGCCCGGCCAGGTTGACCTTGACCTGCTCGTCGTCGCCCTCGCCCTCACCGGTGAGGTTGTCGCCGGTGTGCTCGATGGTGCCGTCGGGGCTGGTCAGGTTGTTGAAGAAGATGAAGTGCTTGTCGGACAGGACCTTGCCGTCGGCGCCGACGGCGATCGCGGACGCGTCCAGGTCGAAGTCCGTACCGGTGGTCGAACGCACGTCCCAGCCGAGCCCCACGATGACGTTCGTGAGACCCGGGGCCTCCTTCGTGAGGCTGACGTTCCCACCCTTGGTCAGGCTGACGCTCACGTACTGCTCCGCATCTGTAGGTGGGGGGCTCGTTCCCCCCGGTTCGAGCTGATCCGGGGCGAGCATATCGGCACCGCCCGGCTTGTCTGTCAAGTCCGATCAGCGCACGGATCCGCCCCTCCTCGCACAACGTCCGGGCCACCTCCACCGGTTCCGCACGCACCGGACGGCCCCGCACGGGACCGGGGCGGGACTGTCGGGGCCCGGTCCTAGACTCGCCCGGGTGAGCCCCGCCACCCGGACCCGCAAGCCAGCAGCCGGCCAGAAGGCCGCCGCGCCCGCCGCAGCCGCCCCGTCGACGGGGCACCGCCTGCTGCTGCTCGACGGGCACTCGCTGGCCTACCGGGCGTTCTTCGCGCTGCCCGCGGAGAACTTCCGCACCGGGACGGGGCAGACCACCAACGCGGTCTACGGCTTCACCTCGATGCTGATCAACCTGCTGCGCGACGAGCAGCCCACCCACCTCGCGGTGTGCTTCGACGTCTCGCGCAAGACCTTCCGCTCCGAGCGCTTCGCCGAGTACAAGGCCAACCGCACCACCACCCCGGACGACTTCCGCGGCCAGGTCGACCTGATCAAGGAGGTGCTGCGCGCGCTGGCCATCCCGGAGTTCTCGGTCGAGAACTACGAGGCCGACGACCTCATCGCCACCCTCACCACCCAGGCCGAGGCCGACGGCTACCAGGTCCTCATCACCACCGGGGACCGCGACGCGTTCCAGCTGGTCAGCGACAACGTCACGGTGCTGTACCCGAAGCGCGGCGTGTCCGACCTCGGCCGCATCGACCCGGCGGAGGTGATGGCCCGCTACGGCCTCACCCCCGCCCAGTACCCCGACTTCGCGGCCCTGCGCGGCGACCCCAGCGACAACCTGCCCAGCATCCCCGGCGTGGGGGAGAAGACCGCGGCCAAGTGGGTGCGCGAGTTCGGCTCCCTCGGCGACCTCACCGACCGGGTCGACGAGGTCAAGGGCAAGGCGGGCGACGCGCTGCGCGCCAACCTGGCCAACGTCCTGCTCAACCGCCAGCTCACCGAGCTCGTGCGCGACGTCCCGCTCGACGCGCACCCCGCCGACCTGGCCGTGCGCCCGTGGGACCGCGAGGCGGTGCACCGGCTGTTCGACGAGCTGGAGTTCCGCGTGCTGCGCGAGCGGCTGTTCGCGACGCTGCAGAGCGCCGAGCCGGAGGCCGAGGGCGGCATCGAGGTCCAGGGCGGCGCGCTGGGCGCGGGCGAGGTCCGGGCCTGGCTCGACGACAACGCCCGCGACGGGCGCCGGGTGGGCCTGGCCTTCGACGGCGTCACCGGCGGGGCCGCCGGGGGCGACCTGGCCGGCCTGGCGATCGCCGCGGGCGAGCCCTCGCTGGAGGCCCGCGCGGCGGGCGCCACCGCGGGCGTGCCCCAGGCGGCGTACCTCGACCTGGCCGTGCTCACCCCGGAGGACGAGGCGGCGCTGGGCGAGTGGCTGGCCGACGCGCGGTTCCCCAAGGCCGCCCACGACGCCAAGGCGGGCCTGCACGCGCTGCGCGGGCGCGGCTGGACGCTGGCCGGGCTCACCAGCGACACCGCACTGGCCGCCTACCTGTCCCGGCCGGGGCAGCGCAGCTTCGACCTGGCCGACCTCGCGCTGCGCCACCTGCGCCGCGAGCTGCGCGTCGACGAGGGGCCCGAGAGCGGCCAGCTCTCGCTGATCGGCGGCGACCTCACCGAGGAGGGGCCCAGCGGCGAGGCCGAGGCCGACGCGGCCCGCGCCCGGGCGGGCATGGTCGCCGCGTCGGCGGTGGCCGAGCTGGCCGAGGTGCTCGACGCCGAGCTGGCCGAGAAGGGCGGCCGCGAGCTGCTGGCCGGACTCGAGCTGCCGCTGGAGTACGTGCTGGCCGACCTGGAGGCCGCGGGCATCGCGGTCGACCACGAGGCGCTCGCGGCGCTGGAGTCGGAGTTCGCCGCGCAGGTCAAGCAGGCCGCCCAGGACGCCTACCGGGTGATCGGCAAGGAGATCAACCTCGGGTCGCCGAAGCAGCTGCAGGTCGTGCTGTTCGACGAGCTGCAGATGCCGAAGACCAAGCGCACGAAGACGGGCTACACCACCGACGCCGACGCGCTGCAGACGCTCTTCGAGCAGACCGGTCACGAGTTCCTCTCGCACCTGCTGGTCCACCGCGACGCCACCCGGCTCAAGGTCACCGTCGAGGGCCTGCTGAAGTCGATCGCCGACGACGGGCGCATCCACACCACCTACAGCCAGACGATCGCCGCCACCGGGCGGCTCAGCTCGACCGAGCCCAACCTGCAGAACGTGCCGATCCGCACGGCCGCGGGCCGGCGCATCCGCGAGACGTTCGTGGTCGGCGCGGGCTACGCGGAGCTGATGACCGCCGACTACAGCCAGATCGAGATGCGGATCATGGCCGACCTGTCCGGCGACGAGGCCCTCATCGAGGCGTTCCGCTCCCAGCACGACTTCCACGCCGAGACCGCCGCCCGGGTGTTCGGGGTGGCGGCCACCGAGGTCAGCCAGGAGCAGCGGGCCAAGATCAAGGCGATGAACTACGGGCTGGCCTACGGGCTGTCCGCCTTCGGCCTGTCCAACCAGCTGCGGATCTCCACCGACGAGGCCCGCGCGCTGATGGAGGACTACTTCGAGGGCTTCGGCGGCGTGCGCGACTACCTGCGCAGCGTGGTCGACGTCGCCCGCAAGGACGGCTACACCGCCACCATCATGGGCAGGCGCCGCTACCTCCCCGACCTGACCAGCGACAACCGCCAGCGCCGCGAGATGGCCGAGCGGATGGCGCTCAACGCGCCCATCCAGGGCAGCGCGGCCGACATCATCAAGGTCGCGATGCTCAACGTGCACCGCGCGCTGGTCGCCGAGGGCCTGCGCAGCCGGATGCTGCTGCAGGTGCACGACGAGCTGGTGCTCGAGGTGGCCGACGGCGAGCGCGAGGCGGTCGAGGCGCTGGTGCGCCGGGAGATGGCGGGCGCCGCGGAGCTGAGCGTGGCGCTGGAGGTGTCGGTCGGGTACGGGCGCAGCTGGGACGACGCGGCCCACTGAGCGTCCGGTCCCGCGCTCTGCGGGAGCGCTAGACCCGGACGGGCGGCGCCACCCGCAGCACGGCCCGCCCGAGGCGCAGGGTGCCGTCGTCGAGCGGCTCGCAGCGCACGCCGCCGCGCCCGCGCATCGCCTTCCACGCCCCCGGCCCGAGCCGCACGTCCATCCAGCGGCACGGGCTGGCCGGTCGGTGGGCGCGCAGGCGCACCGGGCCGTCGCCGGAGTCGAGGCTGAACACGGCGCCCGCGACCGTCGCGCCGCCGGTCGCGCGGCGGGTGGCGAGGGTGTCGACCGGGAAGCCGCGCAGCACGATGTTGCGGCGGGCGAGCAGCGGGTCGAGCGGGCCGGGGGCGCGGATCTCGGCGGCCACGTCGTCGAGGGCGTCGGCGTCGAGGACCGTCACCGCGGCGCGGCGGTGCGCGGCGTGGCCGAAGAAGCGGTCGCCCACCAGGCCCAGCCCGGCCCGCACGGTGACGGACCGGTGGCTCACCGGGCCGGGGTCGGGGCGCGGGCCGTCCTGCGGGCGGCCCTCGTAGGCGTGCACGGGCGAGACCAGCAGCGCGACGATCTCGACGGCGATCCCCGGTTCCACGGGCCGACCGTACGGGCCCGTCGACCGCGCGGCGGTGCACGGGCCAGGATGGGGCCATGACCGGACCGGTCGTGCCCGCGGTGTTCCACGTGCGGCGGGCGCGCGACCTCATCGACCGGCACTTCGCCGAGCCGCTCGACCTCGACGCCATGGCCGCGGCGGCGGGCTTCTCCCGCTACCACTTCGCCCGCGCGTTCGCCGCGGCCTACGGCGAGACCCCGGGCCGCTACCTCACCCGCAGGCGCATCGAACGCGCCCAGGACCTGCTGCGCTCGGCCGACCTGTCGGTCACCGAGGTCTGCCACCGGGTCGGTTTCACCAGCCTGGGGTCCTTCTCGGCCCGGTTCTCCGCCCTGGTGGGCACCTCGCCCAGCGGGTACCGCCGGGCCCACGCCGGGCGCCCGGTCCCGCCGGTGCCCGCCTGCTTCGCGATGGCGTGGGGCAGGCCGCGGCCGGCGGCGGGCGCGGGGGAGCCTGCGGGGGAGTCCGTGGGAACCGGCGGGCCGCCCGCGGTGTAGGAAGCGTGTCGCGCGGCGCCGGTGCCGCGCCCGGCGCCCTGCGAGGTGGAGATCCCCGGACCGCACGATCCCGACCCGGAGCCGACCGAGGCTGGTCTGCTCGCCCGGGTCCGCGGCGGCGAGCGCGACGCCTTCGCCGCGCTGGTGCGCAGGCACGCGGCGGGTGCCCGGCGCACCGCCGTGCTGCTCGGCGCCGGTGAGGAGGCCGACGACGTGGTCCAGGAGGCGTTCGTGAAGGCCTACCGGGCCCTGGGTGGCTTCCGCGAGGGCGCCGACTTCCGGCCGTGGCTGCTGCGCATCGTGGCCAACGAGACGCGCAACGCCCAGCGCGCGCGTCGCCGCCGGACCGCGCGGGAGGGCTCGCCGACCGCGCAGCCCGATGGGCTGCTGCCCGGGGCGGGCTCGGCCGCCGACCCCGCGGAGCGGGCGGTCGCCGCCGACCGGATGGCGGCGCTGTGGCAGCGGCTGCACGCGCTCCCCGAGCCGCAGCGCCGGGTGCTGGTCTGCCGCTTCCTGCTCGACCTCGACGAGGCGCAGACGGCCACGGTGCTCGGGGTGGCCCGGGGCACCGTCAAGTCCCGCACCGCGCGGGGCCTGGGCCGGCTGCGGGCCCTGCTGGCCGAGGCGGCGCCGCGCAGCGGCCCCGCGGCGACGGAGGGGGCCGGTCATGGCTGACCCGCACCGTCCCGACCCCGTGGACGGCGACCCGCTGGCCGCCGAGCTGCGCAGGCTCGGCCGGGCCGTCGACGTGCCGCCGCCGCCGCCCGACCTGGCCGCGGCGATCCTCACCCGGATCCCGCCGCGACCGCCGCCGCCCTCGGCGGCCCGCCGGTTCGCCGCGGCGGCGAGCGGGTGGGCGACCCGCGGCCGCCGGATCGCGGTCGCGGTGCTGCTCGCGGTGGTGCTGGCGGTGGCCGCGGGCACCCCGGCGGCGGCCCGGATCGCCCAGTGGCTCGGCCTCGGCGGGGTGGTGGTCGTCCAGACGCCGGGCGGGGCGGCGCCGGCACCCGGACCCGCTCCGGGCGCGGCGCCGGCGCTCACGCTCGACGAGGCGGCCGAGCGGGCCGGGTTCGCGCCCGCCGTGCCGTCCGCGCTCGGCGCGCCCGACCGCGTGTCGGTCTCCGACGACGGCGTGGTGGTGAGCATGCAGTGGGCGCCGACCGCCCCGGGTGCGCCCGCGCTGCGCCTCGACCAGTTCGTCGGCGGCCCCGCGCCGACCTTCGCCAAGCGCTACCACGACATCGTCGAGTTCGTGGCGGTGGACGGCGCCGAGGCGCTGTGGCTGGCCCACCCGCACACGCTGGAGTACCTGGACGCGACCGGGCGGCAGCGCATCCAGCCCTCCCGCACCTCCGGGCCCGGCCTGATCTGGCAGCGCGGCGAGGTGACGCTGCGGCTGGAGGGCGAGCCCGACCGGGACCGGGCGCTGGCGATCGCCGGTTCGGTGCGCTGAGCGGGCGGGGGGAACCGGCCCGGCGCCCGGCGGTGTAGAGCAGGCGCAGACCGACCGAGGAGGCGCCGTGCCCGAGCCGTCCCCCGCCGCAGCGAGCCGGACCCGACGACGGGTCCCCCGAGGGGCGCGGCGGGGGGTGGCGCTGGTCGCGACCGCGCTCGCCCTGCTGCTGGCCGTCCCGGGCACGGCGTGGGCCGGCGGCCCGACCAGCGTGCTGCTGGTCTCGCCGACGACCGGGCGCGCCGCGGGCGTCCACACCGCCGACCCGGTCTACGCCGAGCTGGAGGCCCTGCTCGCCGACCCCGGCGGGCCGATCAGCCATCCGCCGGAGAACGGGCCCGGGCAGTACGTGACGGCGACCTGGCTCGTGCACGACGTGAGCATCTGGCGCATCGACCGGATCTTCCTGGACCGCACCGACGGCATCCGGGTGGTCACCCGGATCGCCGGGACGTCGGAGCCCGCCGACATGTCGGAGGGCATGTGGCCGGGGGAGTCGGGCGGCCCCGACGCGATCTGGCACCGACCGACCGACCAGGCCGCGCTGGTCGCGCTGCTCGACCGGCTCGGCCTGCTCGACCCCGCGGTGCCGGACCCCTCGGGTGACCGGGCGACCGTGACCGCGGCGGAGCTCCGGGCGGCGGCCGCGGCCACCACGCCGACCGCCCCGGCCCCCGAGCCGCCGCCGGCGGCGGGCGACGGGCCGTGGTGGTGGGCGGGCGCCGGCGCGCTGCTCGGCGCCGCCGCGGCGGTGCTCGGGCTGCGGGCCTGGCCCGGTCTGCGCCGGCGGGTCCTGCCGGCCCCGGTCGAGCGGTAGCGCAATCCGGGAGAAGCACGCCGCGGGCGGGGCGTCCTACGGTCGGGACCACTGATCCCCCGACCGGAGGCCGCCATGATCCGACGCATGTCCCACACCTGCTTCTACGTGCTCGACCAGGAGCGGGCCAAGCGGTTCTACGCCGACAAGCTGGGCTTCGAGGTGCGCGCCGACGTGCGCATGGGCGACGCGTTCGAGGGCGCGGGCGAGGGGTTCCGCTGGCTCACCGTCAGCCCGCCCGACCAGCCCGACGTGGAGATCATCCTGGCCGACGCGGCCATGGGCAACGACGAGGCGACGGCCGCGCAGATCCGCGCGCTGGTGGCCAAGGGCGCGATGGGCACGGGTGTGCTGGAGACCGACGACGTGCAGAAGTCCTACGAGGAGCTCTCCGCACGCGGGGTGGTGTTCATCCAGGAGCCCGAGCAGCGGCCCTACGGCGTGGAGGCGCTGCTGCGCGACGACTCGGGCAACTGGTTCAGCCTGGTGCAGCGCACGGCGGGTGGCCCGGCATGAGCGCGCGGGTGTCCGCCGCGGTCGTGGCGGTCGCCGACCAGGACGTGATGATCGAGTTCTTCGTGTCGGCGCTGGGCTTCGAGGTCGGCACGGACGCCGAGATGTGGCCCGGCGCCCGCTGGGTCGACCTCACGCCGGCGGGCGGCGGGACCAGGGTGGTGCTCAGCGCGGCGGCGGACTTCGACCGCGAGCCCGACCGCCGGTACCCGATGATCCTGGAGGCGCCCGACGTCGCCGCCGAGGCGGCCCGGCTGCGCGCGGCCGGACTGCCGGTCAGCGACCCCACCACCGAGGCGTGGGGCACCTACGTCAGGGTGACCGACCCGGAGGGCCGCGAGCTCATGATCACCGAGCGGGGCTGAGCCCCGCCGCCCGGCGCGCCCCCGCCGCCCGTGCCGGGGACCCCGGTAGCCTCCCTGCTCGAACGGCTGTTCGTGGGAGGGGAGCGCGGGTGCGGGTGCTCGGCGTCGACCCGGGGCTGACCCGGTGCGGGCTCGGCGTCGTCGACGGCGGTGGCGGGCGCACCGTCCGCTGCGTCGACGTCGACGTGGCGCGGACCGCGCCCGACCTGCCGATCGAGCGGCGGCTGCTGGCCGTCGGCGCGGTGGTCGAGGAGTGGATCGAGCGCCACCGGCCCGACGTGGTGGCCATCGAGCGGGTGTTCAGCCAGCACAACGTGCGCACCGTGATGGGCACCGCCCAGGCCAGCGGCGTGGTGGCGCTGCTGGCGGCCCGGGCCGGCCTGCCGGTCGCCTTCCACACCCCGAGCGAGGTCAAGGCCGCGGTCACCGGCGAGGGTCGGGCGGGCAAGGAGCAGGTCACCGCCATGGTCAGCCGGCTGCTCGGGCTGGCGGAGGCCCCGCGGCCCGCCGACGCCGCCGATGCGCTGGCGCTGGCCATCTGCCACTGCTGGCGCGCCCCGATGCTCGACCGCATGGCCCAGGCCGAGGCCCGGGCCGCGGAGCTGGCCCGGGCGCACCGGGCCCGGCTGGCCGAGGCCGCCCGCGCGGCCGCCGGGGCCACCCCCGCCCGTCGGGTCGGTGGGCGCGCTGCGGGAGGATCGACCCGGTGATCAGCTCGGTGCGCGGCGAAGTGCTCTCCATCGGGCTCGACCACGCCGTCGTGGAGGTCGGTGGGGTCGGGCTCGCGGTCAACGCCACCCCGGCCACGCTGGCCACGCTGCGCCGCGGCGAGCAGGGCAGGCTGGCCACGGCGCTGGTCGTCCGGGAGGACTCGCTGACCCTGTTCGGGTTCGCCGACGACGAGCAGCGCGAGCTGTTCCACCTGCTGCTCACCGTGGCCGGCATCGGCCCGCGGATGGCGCTGGCCACGCTGGCCGTGCTCGACCCGGCCGCGCTGCGCCGGGCACTGGTGGAGCGCGAGATCAAGACCCTGACCCGGGTGCCCGGCATCGGCCCGAAGCTCGCCGAGCGGATGGCCCTCGAGCTGCGCGACAAGGTCGACGCACCGGGCCCGGGCCCGGTCGCCCCGGCCGGCGCGGCCGTCGGCGGCCCGCGCCGCGCCCAGGTGGTCGAGGCGCTGGTCGGGCTGGGCTTCCCGGTCAAGCCGGCCGAGCAGGCGGTGGACAGCGCGCTGGCCGCGCAGGCCGACGCCGACGCCAGCACGCTGCTGCGCACCGCGCTCGGCGGCCTGGGGCGCAGGTGATCGGCCCGAGCGACCGGCCGGTCCTGCGGTGAGCGACGAGCTGTCACCGCTGCCCGAGGTCGGCGACCTGGAGGTCGACGCCACGCTGCGCCCGCGCAACCTGGCCGAGTTCGTCGGCCAGCCGCGGGTGCGCGAGCAGCTGGAGCTGGTGCTGGAGGGCGCCCGCCGGCGCGGCGACCCGCCCGACCACATCCTGCTGTCCGGCCCGCCCGGGCTGGGCAAGACCAGCCTCGCGCTGATCGTGGCCGCGGAGATGGGCGCGGCCGTCCGGCTCACCTCGGGCCCGGCCCTGGAACGCGCGGGCGACCTCGCCGCGATGCTGTCCAACCTGGCCCCCGGCGACGTGCTGTTCATCGACGAGATCCACCGCATCGCCCGGCCCGCCGAGGAGATGCTCTACCTGGCGATGGAGGACTTCCGCGTCGACGTCGTGGTCGGCAAGGGCCCGGGTGCGACCTCCATCCCGCTCGACATCGCCCCGTTCACCCTGGTCGGCGCGACCACCCGGTCGGGGGCGCTGACCGGGCCGCTGCGCGACCGGTTCGGGTTCACCGCGCACATGGAGTTCTACGAGCCCGCCGACCTGGAACGGGTGCTGCGCCGCGCGGCCACCATCCTCGCCGTCGACCTGCGCCCCGACGGCGCCGCGGAGATCGCCCGCCGCTCGCGGGGCACCCCGCGCATCGCCAACCGGCTGCTGCGCCGGGTCCGCGACTTCGCCGAGGTCCGCGCCGACGGCGCGGTCACCCGGACCGTGGCCCGCGACGCGCTCGCCGTCTACGACGTCGACGAGCTGGGCCTGGACCGGCTCGACCGCGCCGTGCTGAGCGCGCTCGTGCGCTCGTTCGGCGGCGGACCGGTCGGTGTGTCGACGCTGGCTGTGGCCGTCGGTGAGGAACCCGGTACCGTCGAGGAGGTTTGCGAGCCGTACCTCGTGCGGGCCGGCATGCTCGCCCGCACCCCCCGCGGCCGGGTGGCCACACCCGCTGCGTGGGGCCACCTGGGGCTCGTCCCGCCGCCCGACGGGGCGGCGAGCGGCCCGGCCGCACTGTTCTGAACCGGGGCTGGCAGACTCGACAAGCCCACGACGTGCGGAGATACGGAGATCATGGACCTCACCTCGCTGCTGTTCCCCCTGCTCATCCTCGTGCTGTTCATCCCGATCTTCCTGTCCGGGCGCCGGCAGAAGCGGCAGATGCAGGAGAGGCAGAGCCTGCAGAGCTCGCTGGAGCCCGGTGACGTCGTGATGACGACGTCGGGCCTGCGCGGCACCGTCGTCGACGCCTCCTACGAGGAGACGATCGACATCGAGATCGCCGACGGCATCGTCACCACCTGGATCCGGGCCGCGATCCTGGAGCGGGTCACGCCGCCTGCCGACGACGCCACCGCCGACGCCGACGAGGAGCCGGTGGTCGTCGACGCCGAGCCCGTCGTCGGCACCGGCACCGGCAAGGTCGACACGACCAAGTCCTCGACAGCTGAGGTCGAGAGCCCGTCGCTGCAGAAGGACGACTCGACCAACGGCAGCACGCGCGGCTGATCCGGGCGGCCACCCGGCCGCGCACCCCAGCAGGACCACCCACGACCACCTCGGCTGGTACGGCAGGGCCCGTACCTCGGCAGGGAAAGAAGCTCAGCAGTGGCAACCACCCCGGGGCGGATCCGCCCCTGGCGCTACCTGACGGCGTTCGTCGGTATCGTCGCGGCGCTCTACGCGCTGGTGTTCTTCACCGGTGACCGGAGCGTGACCCCCAAGCTCGGCATCGACCTGCAGGGCGGTACCAGGGTCACGCTCGAGGCCCGCACCGAGTCCGGTGCGGAGGCGCCCCGCGAGCAGCTGCTGCAGGCCCAGTCGATCATCCAGGAGCGGGTGGACGGCCTCGGCGTCGGCGGCGCCGAGGTCGTGCTCGACGGCAGCAACCTGACCATCACGGTGCCCGGTCAGGAAGGCGAGCAGGCCCGGTCGCTGGGCCAGACCGCGCAGCTGCGCTTCCGCGAGGTGGTCGGGGGACCGGTCGCGGCCACCCCGCCCGCCCCGGCGCCGGGGGCCACCGACCCGGCCGCCCCGCCCGCGGGCACCGACCCGGCCGCGCCGTCGGGCCAGGCGCCCGTTCCCCCGGTGGAGCCCTCGGTGGCCCCGCCGGCCCCGGCCGAGCAGCCCCCCGCGGGGCAGCCGCAGGGTGCCGGCGACCCGGCCGCGCCCGTCGTGGAGTCCCCGGTCGCGCCGATCTCCTACTCGACGCCACTGGCCGGCGGCGACCCGGCGGGCCAGCCGACCCCGGAGCCGACCCCACCCGCGCCCACGCCCACCCCGGGTGCCGGCACCCCGCCGGCCGCCGGCACGCCGGCCGGACCGGCCGACCCCGAGCTGGCCGCGGCGATCTCCGCCGCCCGCGAGTCCCGCCAGAGCCTCGACCCCGCCGTCCAGGCGCAGGCGCTGGCTCAGCTGGACTGCCAGGCCCAGGACCCGCTTCGGGGCTACGACGACCCGCAGCGCCCGCTGGTGGCCTGCAACCAGGACGGCACCGAGAAGTACGTGCTCGGCCCGGTGTTCCTGGAGGGAACCCAGATCGACACCGCCCAGGCCCAGCAGAACATGCAGGGCGTGGGCTGGGTCATCAGCCTGACCTTCAAGAGCGAGGGCGCGGCGATCTGGGGCGAGTACACCACCCAGAACGTCGGCAAGAGCGCCGCGTTCGTGCTCGACGGCGAGGTCGTCTCGGCCCCCCGGATCAACGGGCCGATCTTCGGCACCACCGAGATCTCCGGGCAGTTCAACCAGGAGAGCGCCCAGCAGCTGGCCGGTGTGCTGCGCTACGGGTCGCTGCCGCTGTCGTTCTCCTCGTCGGAGGCGCAGACCGTCTCGGCGACGCTGGGCCTGGCCTCGCTGGAGGCCGGGCTGATCGCCGGGGGCATCGGGCTGCTGCTGGTGTTCGTCTACTGCCTGATCTACTACCGCGTCCTGGGCGTGCTGACGATCCTGTCGCTGGTGCTGTCCGGCCTGGTCGTCTACGCCGTGCTGGTGCTGCTCGGGCGCTGGATCGGGTTCACCCTCGACCTGGCCGGCGTGGCCGGGTTCATCGTCGCCATCGGCATCACGGCCGACTCGTTCGTCATCTTCTTCGAACGGCTCAAGGACGAGGTCCGCGACGGCCGCACCTTCCGCTCGGCGGTGCCGCGCGGATGGGTGCGCGCCCGGCGCACGATCCTGTCCGCCGACGCGGTCAGCTTCCTGGCCTCGGCCGTGCTCTACCTGCTGGCCGTCGGGCAGGTGAAGGGCTTCGCCTTCACCCTCGGCCTGTCCACCGTGCTCGACCTGCTCGTGGTGTTCCTGGTGACCCACCCGCTGGTCGCCCTCGCCTCGAACTCCCGCGTCTTCGGCAGCCCGGTCATGTCCGGCCTGGGCTCCATGGCCAGGATCGGGGCCGAACGCAAGCGCGCCGCCGCCACCGCCGGCGCCTCGAAGGGAGCCTGAGATGGCGGCCGAGAAGGCAGCCGGGACGGTGGCGGCCGAGCCGGCGCCCCGCGACCGTCGCAGCGTGTTCAGCCGGCTCTACACCGGCACCGGCGCGTTCGACGTCGTCGGCAGGCGCAAGCTCTGGTACGTCGTGTTCGGCGTGCTCGTGCTCCTGTGCGTCGGGTCGATCGTGCTGCGCGGGTTCAACCTGGGCATCGACTTCAGCGGCGGCACCCAGATCCAGTTCCCGAGCGCGGGCACCTCCAGCCCGGCCGAGATCGAGTCCGTGCGCGCCGTGTACGAGGACGTCACCGGCAACGAGCAGGCCGTCGTGCAGGCCGTGGGCACCGGACCGTCGGCCTCGGTCGTCATCCGCTCCGAGCCGCTCGACCCGGCCCAGCTGATCGCGCTCAAGCAGGCGCTGTTCGACGCGTTCCAGCCGCTCGGCGCCGACGGCGCGCCCAACCTGTCGGCCATCAGCGACAGCGCCGTCAGCGGCAGCTGGGGCGAGCAGATCACCACCCAGGCGCTCATCGCGCTGGTGGTGTTCCTGGTGCTGGTGACGATCTTCCTGGCGTTCTACTTCGAGCGGTCCATGGCGGTCGCCGCGCTGGTCGCGCTGGTGCACGACGTCGTGGTGACGGCGGGCGTGTACTCGCTGGTGGGCTTCGAGGTCACCCCGGGGACGGTGATCGGCCTGCTGACCATCCTCGGGTTCTCCCTCTACGACACCGTGGTGGTCTTCGACAAGGTCAAGGAGAACACCGCGGGGCTGCTGCAGCTCACCCGCCGCACCTACGCCGAGGCGGCCAACCTCGCGCTGAACCAGACCCTGATGCGCTCGATCAACACCTCGTTGATCGCGGTGCTGCCGGTGGCCGGCCTGCTGGTCGTCGGCGTCGGCATCCTCGGCGTGGGCACCCTGGCCGACCTGGCGCTCGTGCAGATGGTCGGGATCCTGGCCGGGGTCGTGTCCTCGCTGCTGCTGGCCACGCCGCTGCTGGTCGACCTGAAGATGCGCGACCGCCGCTACGTCGACCAGGCCGCCCGGGTCGCGGCCCGGCGCAAGCGCGCCTCCTCCGCGCGCGAGGGCGCGGGCGAGCGCGCCGACGGCGAGGCCGACGGCCCCGGCGACGAGCCGTCGGTCGAGATGCGCAAGGAGCGGGCCATGGCGGCGGCGTCGGGAGTGCCGGCGCGGCACGCCCGGTCGACCCCGCGCGGCGGCGGCCGGACGGGGGCCACCGCGCGCCCGTCGGGCAAGTCCGCCCGGCCCAGCGGCAAGCGCGGCCGGTGACCGCGACCCCGCGGCTGGGCGTCGAGTGGGACGCCGAGGACGTCGCGGGCCGGGTGCTCGACCTGATCGTCGACGTACCCGACCACCCGCTGCCGGGCGTGCTCTTCCGGGACGTCAGCCCGGTGCTGGCCGACGGGGAGGCGTTCACCGCGATCGCCACCGAGCTGGCCGCGCTGACCGGCGAGGCCGAGCTGGTGGCCGGCATCGAGGCGCGCGGCTTCCTGCTGGCGGCGGCGGTGGCCGTGGTGGCCGGCGTCGGCGTGGTGCCCGTGCGCAAGGCGGGCAAGCTTCCCCGGGTGGCGGGTTCGCGGACCTACGAGCTGGAGTACGGCACGGCCACCCTGGAGCTCCCGGCCGACACGGTCGCCCCGGGCGCGCGGGTCTTCGTGGTGGACGACGTCCTGGCCACCGGGGGCACCGCCGCCGCGACGATCGACCTGCTGGCCGACGCCGGGGCCGACGTGGTCGGCGTCGGCGTGCTGCTGGAGCTCTCCGCGCTCGGCGGGCGCGACCGGCTCGGCGCCGTCCCGCTGCACGCCCTGCTGCGGGCCTGAGCGCGCCCGAACGGTGGTCACGGGGTGTGCGGGGCCCGCGGGCCGCGGGGGGCGGGACTATCCTGATCCGTGTGAGGCTCCCCGCGGATGACTGACCTGCAGCAGTCCACCGCCGCGCCCGTCGCCCAGCCCGACGGCGCGGCCAGGCCGTCGGCGACCCGTCGGGTCCGCGCCCGCATCGCCCGCAAGATGACCCCGCAGCGCGTGGCCGTCGTCGCACCGGTGCTGGAGCCGCTGGCCAGCGTGCACCGGGGCATGCACCCCAAGGCCGACCTCGGGCTCCTGCAGCGCGCCTACGACGTGGCCGCGGCGAAGCACGACGGCCAGAAGCGCAAGTCCGGCGACCCGTACATCACCCACCCGCTCGCCGTGGCCACCATCCTCGCCGAGCTGGGCATGGACACCACGACACTGGTCGCGGCCCTGCTGCACGACACCGTCGAGGACACCGACTACTCCCTCGACCGCCTGCGCGCCGACTTCGGCGAGGAGGTCACCGTCCTGGTCGACGGCGTGACCAAGCTGGACAAGGTCGAGCTGGGCAGCGCCGCGGAGGCCGAGACCATCCGCAAGATGGTCGTGGCCATGGCCCGCGACCCGCGGGTCCTGGTGATCAAGCTGTCCGACCGGCTGCACAACATGCGCACGATGCGGTTCCTGTCGCCGGAGAAGCAGGCCAAGAAGGCCCGCGAGACCCTGGAGGTGCTGGCCCCGCTGGCGCACCGCCTCGGCATGGCCACGGTCAAGTGGGAGCTGGAGGACCTGTCCTTCGCGATCCTGCACCCCAAGAAGTACTCCGAGATCGTCCGCCTGGTCGCCACCCGCGCCCCCTCGCGCGACACCTACCTCAAGCAGGTCATCGACGAGGTCGACCAGCAGCTCGACGCGGCCCGGATCACCGCCACCGTCGAGGGCAGGCCAAAGCACTACTACTCGATCTACCGCAAGATGATCGTCAAGGGCCGCGACTTCGACGACATCCACGACCTGGTCGGCGTGCGGGTGCTGGTCGAGGAGGTGCGCGACTGCTACGCGGCCATGGGCATGGTGCACGCGCTGTGGCAGCCGATGCCCGGGCGGTTCAAGGACTACATCGCCCAGCCCCGGTTCGGCGTCTACCAGTCGCTGCACACCACGGTGATCGGCCCGGACGGCAAGCCGCTGGAAGTGCAGATCCGCACGCACGACATGCACCGCACGGCCGAGTACGGCATCGCCGCGCACTGGCGCTACAAGGAGACCAAGGGCTCCCACAGCGGCAGCTCGGTCGAGGTCGACGACATGTCGTGGATGCGCCAGCTGCTCGACTGGCAGCGCGAGGCGGCCGACCCCGGCGACTTCCTCGAGGCCCTGCGCTACGACCTGGCCAGCGAGGAGATCTTCGTCTTCACCCCCAAGGGCGACGTGATCACCCTGCCCACCGGCTCGACCCCGGTCGACCTGGCCTACGCGGTGCACACCGAGGTCGGCAACCGGTGCATCGGCTCCCGGGTCAACGGCAGGCTGGTGGCGCTGGAGCGCAAGCTGGAGTCCGGCGACGTGGTGGAGATCTTCACCTCGAAGGCCGAGGGCACCGGCCCCACCCGCGACTGGCTGTCGTTCGTGGCCTCCCCGCGGGCCAAGACCAAGATCAAGCAGTGGTTCGCGAAGGAGCGCCGCGAGGAGGCCATCGAGGCGGGCAAGGAGGCCATCACCCGCGAGGCTCGGCGCACGTCGATGCCGCTGCAGCGGCTGGTCTCCGCCGACGCGATGGCCGCGCTGTCGCGCGAGCTGCACTTCCCCGACCTGTCCGGCCTCTACGCCGCCGTCGGCGAGGGCCACATCAGCGCCCGGCACGTGGTGCAGCGGCTGGTCGCGCTGCTGGGCGGGGTGGAGCAGGCCGAGGAGGAGCTCGCCGAGCGGGCCACGCCCTCCACCGTGCGCCAGCGCCGCACCCAGGGCGACTCCGGCGTCGTCGTGCGCGGCGAGTCCACCGACCTGGCCGACCTCTACACGAAGCTGGCCCGCTGCTGCACCCCCGTCCCCGGCGACGACATCCTCGGCTTCGTCACCCGCGGCGGCGGCATCTCGGTGCACCGCACCGACTGCACCAACGCCGGCGACCTGCAGGCCCGCTCCGAGCGCCTGGTCGACGTGGCCTGGTCGGTCTCGCCCGCCTCGGTGTTCCTGGTCGCGATCCAGGTCGAGGCCCTCGACCGGCACCGCCTGCTCTCCGACGTGACCAAGGTGCTGGCCGACGAGCGGGTCAACATCCTCTCCGCCTCGGTGACGACCTCGCGCGACCGGGTCGCGGTGTCGCGGTTCAGCTTCGAGATGGGCGACCCCAAGCACCTCGGGCACGTGCTGCGGGCGGTGCGCAACGTCGAAGGCGTCTACGACGTGTACCGGGTGACCAGCGCCAGCTGAGCGCCGCGGCGCTCAGGCGGGGCGGGGCGCGGCGGTGAGCGACCCCGCCGCGTTCAGCAGCGCCGCGCCGAGCGCGACCAGCAGGACGGCGGTGATCAGGGGCCGTTCGCCGTCGTCGCCGATGGCCTGCCCGATGTCGGCGTAGGCCGCGCGCAGCTGGTCGGCGGTCTCGGCGAGGTAGGGCTGCCCACCGGTGGCGGCGGCCAGCTCGGCCAGCGCGTCGGTGTCGACCGGGACCGGGGTCCCGGTGCTGGTCACGCCCTTCTGGGTGCCGTAGGCGATGGTGGAGACCGGGATGTCGGCGGCGGTGGCCGCCGCGGCGGCCTCGGCCAGCGGGGCGCCGTTGGTGCTGTCGCCGTCGGAGAGCAGCACGATGCGGGCCGGGGCGCGGTCGGCCGCCGGGTCGAGCAGGGTGCCGCGCACCGCGTCCACCGACCGGAGCACGGCGTCGCCGATCGCGGTACCCGACCTCAGCCGCGGCTCGGTCAGCTCGGCCAGCAGCGCGGCGCGGTCGCGCGAGGGCCGCACGGCGATGTCCGCGCTGCCGGCGAACAGCACCAACCCGACCTGGAAGTCCGCCGGCACCGCGGACACGAACGTGCGAGCGGCCTCGGTCGCCGCGGCGAGCCGCGAGGGGGCCACGTCGGTGGCCTCCATCGAGTTCGAGACGTCCAGGGCGACCACGACGGTGCCCTCGCGGGTGGTGAGCCCGGGGACGACGCCGACCGGTTGGGCCAGCGCGAGGACCACGGCGACGACCGCGAGCAGGAACGCCGCCGCCCGCAGGTGGCGCGGCCACGTGCGGGCCCGGCGCCGGGCGGGTCCACCCGGCCCGACGATGCGCACCGGCACGGTGCGGTCGTCGCGGCCGCGGCGGCGCGACTCGAGCAGGTAGCCCGTGACCAGGACGGGGGCGAGCAGCAGCAGCCACAGCCAGCCCGGTTCGAGGAACCTCAGCACGGCGCACCGCCCGGATGGATGTGCGGAGCGCCCAGGCGGACCAACCGGACTTGGGTCGAGCAGCGGATCACGCCGGGCACGGTACGCGCGGCCGCTGCCCCGTGGCCGGGTTCGACCTGGCGAGAAACTGCCAGGTCAGTGACGGTGTGGGTGGTGGCGCGGCGGGCTGAGCGGTCAGCCCGTCCACAGCCGGCAGCGGTGGGCGTCGGCGAACTCGGGGCCGGTGCGCGGGGCCGGCGCACCCGGTCCCAGGGTGGTGATCTGCCCCTCGCCGGTCCAGCGCGGCCACGCCGGCCCACCGGGCGGGCTCGGGTCGCCGGTGGTGGCGAACCGGGCCCACGCGGCGACCATCCGGTCGGCCAGCTCCCGCTGCGCCGGGTCGAGCGCGGGCTGGCCCGGGACGAGGTCGAGCAGGTAGGCCACCTCGGCGCCGTGGGTGGCCGCGCCGGACAGGTCGGGCGGCAGCGCGGTGAACGTCGCGGGCGCGCTCGGGTCGGTGAACTCGTAGGCGAACAGCGGAGCGCGCCGGCCCATCGCCCGGTAGGCGTCCAGGGCGGGGCAGGCGTAGCCCCGGTCGGTGATCACGTCCGACCAGGCCCGGCCGGGGGAGCGGCCCTCGGTCGGGTACGCCGTACGGGCCCGGGCGGCGCGCCGGCCCGCCGCGTCGTCGAGGAGCTCGGCGAACCGGTCCCCGGTGATCGGGCCCTCACCGCGGACGAAGAACAGGTCGGTGAACAGCGTCCCCTCGGCCGCCGTCGTCCCGGCCAGCACCGGGGTGGGACGCAGCTCGCCGTCGGCGACCAGGTCCGAGGGACGGCGCGGCAGCGTCGGCGTGCCGACCGCCGGGCTCCAGTAGGTGTCGCCGGTGCCGAGCAGCCGCTCGACCGGCGCCGCGCGCAGGCACTGCGCGGCCGACCCCGGGTCCGGGCAGCCGAGCTCCTCGGCCACCTCGACGCCGGTCGACTCCACGAGCTCCAGCGGTTTCCAGGTGTCGCCGCCGGGGCCGGTCCCGGGCCGGATGACGTCGGTCAGGTTGGCCGAGCCGCAGCCCCCGCTCTGCAGGACGGCCCGCCGGAACAGGCCCTCCGCGGCGGGTGCGGCGATCTGCGCGCAGGCACCGTCCGCGCCCGCCGACTCCCCGGCCAGCGTGACGTTGTCGGGGTCGCCGCCGAACGCAGCGGCGTTGCGCTGCACCCAGCGCAGCGCCTGCTGCTGGTCGAGCAGCCCGAACGAGCCCGAGTCGGCCAGGCCGGGCAGGCCGAGGAAGCCCAGCGCGCCCAGCCGGTAGTTCAGCGTGACCGCGACCAGCGGCCCGGCCCGCACCAGGCGCCGCGGGTCGACGTCGCCGCCCGACCCCGCGCTGAACCCGCCGCCGTGCAGCCACACCAGCACCGGCAACCGGGCGTCGCCGGGCGTGCCAGCGGGCACGGTGACGTCCAGGGTCAGGCAGTCCTCCTCGAGGCTGCCCGCGGTGGCGTGCGGGGCGCCCGCCGGGGCCGGGCCCTGCGGGCACCGCGGCCCGGGCTCGGTGGCCTCGCGGACCCCGGTCCAGGGCTCGGGTGGGCCGGGGGCGAGCCAGCGGCGCTCGCCGACCGGCGGGGCGGCGAACGGGATGCCGCGGAAGCGCAGCACGTCGCCGTCGGTGCGGCCGTGCAGCTCGCCCTGCTCGACGACGACGCGCTCGCCGAGACCCGGCGGGCCGGCCTCGGGCGGGGCGCAGGACGCCAGCAGGGTCGCCGCCGCGAGCGCGGCGGCGACCCCGAGGCGTCGGGCGGTCACCGGCTGCGGGTCAGCCGATCGAGGCGGTCTGGATCGTCACCGGCGACAGCGGCGCACCATCGGTCGGGCTGCCGCTGGAGCCGTCCGACCCCGCGGCGGCGATCGCGTCGAGCGTGGCCAGGCCGGGCTCGCCGATGGTGCCGAAGACCGTGTACTCCGGCGGGAGCACCGAGTCGGCGTAGACCAGGAAGAACTGGCTGCCACCCGAGTCGGGGGCGGAGGTCTTGGCCATCGCCACGGTGCCGCGCGGGTAGACCGAGGCCCCGGACTGCGGGTCGGTGGCCAGCGCGGTGGGCGGCTCGTCGTTCAGGGTGTAGCCGGGGCCGCCGGTGCCCAGCCCGGTCGGGTCGCCGCACTGCAGCACCTTGAGGCTCTCGCTGGTGGTCAGCCGGTGGCAGGGCGTTCCGTCGAAGTACCCGGCGCCGGCCAGGCTGACGAAGCTCTCCACGGCGCACGGCCCGGTGGCGCGGTCCAGGGTGAGCGGGATGGGGCCGCGGTCGGTCTGCAGCGTCGCGGCCACCGTGCCCGAGGTGCCGACCGCGCCCGACGGCGGCACCGGGGCCGGCTTGGCCGCGGGCTCGTCGGGCGTCGGGGTGAAGGCGCAGTCGCCCAGTGCGCGGGCCGGGGCGGCCTCGGTGGTGGTCGGGGCCGCGGCCGGGTCGGCTGCGGTGGGCTCGCCCTCCCCGCCGGTCAGGGTGCTGAGCAGCACGAGGCCGACCACGACGACCACGACGACGGCGACCGAGCTGATGATCGCGACCTGCTGGCGGCGCTTGGCCTGGGCGGCCCTGCGCTCCTGCTGGCGCTCGAGCTTGCGCTTGGCCGCCTCCCGCCGCATCTGATTGGTCGCCACCCGCACGCTCCTCACACCCGTCACGCCGTCGGTCGACGTTCGACCGGGCCGCAGGATATCCAGCTCACCTGAGCGGTCCCTGTGAGGGGACGCGGTCCGACCAGCCCTTCACCGCCCGAATACCGGTGGGGGCGACGGCCTAGGCTGGTCGGGTGCTTGTCGCAGGATTTCCGGCCGGGTCGTTCCAGACCAACTGCTACGTGGTGGCGCCGGCGGCCGGCGGGGCGTGCATCGTGGTCGACCCCGGCCAGGACGCCGTCGAGCCGCTCGAGGAGCTGCTGGTCGAGCACCGGCTGACCCCGGTGGCCGTGCTGCTCACCCACGGCCACTTCGACCACACCTTCAGCGTGGCGCCGGTCTGCGACGGCCACGACGTGCCGGCGTGGATCCACCCGGGCGACCGGGAGATGCTGGCCGACCCGATGAAGGGGCTGTCCGCGCAGGCCACCGCGATGTTCGGCGGGCGGCTGGAGCTGCGCGAGCCGCGCGAGGTCCGCCACCTCGACGACGGCGCCGCGCTGGAGCTCGCCGGGCTGAGCTTCACCGTCGACCACACCCCGGGCCACACGCCCGGCTCGGCGGTCTTCCGCACCCCGACCGAGGAGGGCGTCGAGGTGCTGCTGGCCGGCGACACCCTGTTCGCCGGCTCGATCGGGCGCACCGACCTGCCCGGCGGCGACTTCGCGCAGATGCAGGCCAGCCTGCGCGACAAGCTGCTGGTGCTGGACGACTCCACGCTCGTGCTGCCCGGCCACGGGCCGACCACCACCGTCGGGCGCGAGCGGGCGTCCAACCCGTTCCTGCAGGACCTGGGCCCCGGGTCGGGCCCCGCGGAGCCGGCGCGGAGGCGCGGGCTGTGACCACCACCCCCACCACCCGCGACCCCCACACCCCGGAGACCGCCGTGCCCACCCCGCCGGAGCCCCGCCCCGCCGCGCTGTCGGCGCCCAAGGGCGTGCCCGACTACGTGCCCCCCGCCTCGGCCGGTTTCGAGCACGTCCGCGACACCCTGCAGGCCGCGGCGGCCCGGGCCGGCTACGGCCTGGTCGAGCTGCCGGTCTTCGAGGACACCGCGCTGTTCGCGCGCGGCGTGGGCGAGTCGACCGACGTCGTGTCCAAGGAGATGTACACCTTCGCCGACCGCGGCGACCGCTCGGTGACGCTGCGCCCCGAGGGCACCGCGGGCGTCGTCCGCGCGGTGATCGAGCACGGGCTCGACCGCGCGGGCCTGCCGGCGAAGCTGCGCTACGCCGGCCCGTTCTTCCGCTACGAGCGCCCGCAGGCCGGGCGCTACCGCCAGCTGCAGCAGGTCGGGATCGAGGCCATCGGCGTCGACGACCCGGCGCTGGACGCCGAGGTCATCGCGGTGGCCGACGAGGGCTTCAGCGCACTCGGCCTCACCGGCTACCGGCTGGAGATCACCTCGCTGGGCGACGCCGAGTGCCGCCCGGCCTACTCCGAGCTGCTGCGGGAGTTCCTGGCCGGGCTGCCGCTCGACGAGCCCACCCGGGCACGCGCCCGGCTCAACCCGCTGCGCGTGCTCGACGACAAGCGCCCCGAGGTGCGGGCCATGGTGGCCGACGCGCCGCTGCTGGTGGACCACCTGTCCGCGGCGGCGGCCGAGCACCACGCCGCGGTGCTGGCCCACCTCGACGCGCTCGGCGTCGCCTACGTGCCGAACCCGCGGATGGTGCGCGGCCTGGACTACTACACCAAGACCACCTTCGAGTTCGTGCACGACGGGCTGGGCGCCCAGTCCGGCATCGGCGGCGGCGGGCACTACGACGGCCTCATGGCCACCCTCGGCGGCCAGCCGCTGCCCGGGGTCGGCTTCGGCCTCGGGGTCGATCGCACGCTGCTGGCCTGCCGGGCAGAGGGCCTGGCGCCGTGGTCGGAGGCGCGCTGCGAGGTGTTCGGCGTGCCGCTCGGGCAGGCGGCGACGGCCGAGCTGGTCACCGTGGCCGCCGCGCTGCGCCGCGGCGGCGTCCGGGTCGACCTGGCCTACGGCGGGCGCGGGCTCAAGGGCGCGATGAAGGCCGCCGACCGGTCCGGGGCCCGGCTGGCGCTGGTGCTCGGCGAGCGCGACCTGGCCGCCGGCACGATCGGGGTCAAGGACATGGCCGGGGGCGAGCAGGAGTCGGTCGCGCTCGCCGACGTCGTCGCCGTGGTGCGCGACCGGCTGGGCTGAGCGCCCGCCGGTCCGCCCCGTCACAGCCGCACGGGCCGCCGCCGTGGGAGCGCGGCCAGCACACCGACCGCGGCCAGCGCCACCAGCAGCACCGCACCCGCGGTCAGGTTGCCGGTACCCGCCGTCCAGGCGGCGGCGGCCAGCGCCGGGCCGAGGGTGAACGCGGTGGTGCGCACCAGCGAGCTGAGCCCGCTGCTCGCGCCGATCTCGCCGGGCGGGGTGGCGTCGAGCACCCGGGTGGCGTTGGGCCCGGCGAACAGCCCGTTGCCCGCGCCGACGAGCGCCATCGGCACCAGCAGCGCGCCGGGCCCGGGCCCGGGTCCGACGGCGAGCAGCCAGCCCGCCCCGCCCAGCACGAGCACCGCGCCCGCGAGCACCACGGGCGCGGTGCCGATCCGGTCGGCCAGCACACCGGCCGGGGGCGAGGTCAGCGCCATCGCCGCGGAGAGCACCAGCAGGACCAGCCCGGTGGTGGCGGCGTCGGTGCCCCCGTCGGCCAGCGCGTAGGGGATGAGGAAGTTGACCGCCCCGACGCCGGCGATGGTGACCAGCAGCGCGAGCAGCGACCAGCCGATGCGGGGGTGGCGCAGCAGCGCGAGGACCGGCCGGGAGTCGGGCCGGCGCGCCCACACCGCGACGGCGATCGCGCCGGCCACCGCGAGCGCCCCGGCCGGGGCCAGTGCCGGGGCCGGACCGCTGAGCAGGTCGAGGGCGAGGACCAGTGCCGTGGTGCCCGCGCCCAGCACCACGGCGTCGGTGACGGCGGCCCGGTCGGGCCGGGGCAGCCCGGTGCGGCCGGGCGGTCCGGCCGGGATGGTTAGGCCTGCGAGGGCCAGCGCCGCGGCGGCCACCGGCAGGTTGACCAGGAAGATCGTCCGCCAGCCGACGGCGTCGGTCAGCAGGCCGCCCACCGCGGGTCCGACCACGCCGCTGAGCGGGATGAGGGTGAGCACGATGCTCATCGCCCTGGCCCGGTGCTCGGGGCGCACGGCCCCGGCCACGATCGGCAGCCCGAGCACGCTGAGCAGGGCGGCGAAGCCGCCCTGCAGCACCCGCGCCGCGACCAGGAGCTCGATGCCCGGCGCGAGGGCGACGAGCGCGCTGGCCGCGCCGAACCCGCCGACCGCCAGCCGGAACGCCGCCCGCGGGCCGGCCCGGTCGAGCCAGCGCCCGGCCGGCAGGCTGAGCGCCACCAGCGGCAGCAGGTAGCCCAGCAGCACCCACTGCGTGCTCGACGGGCCCGCGCCGAGCTCGGCGCCGATCGCGGGCAGCGCGACGGCGACGATCGTCATGTCGAGCGAGCCGAGCACGATGCCCAGCGACACCACGACGACCGTCGACCACCGGCTGGTGGCCGGCCCGCTCACGCCGCGGCCCCGCTGCGGGTGCCGGCGGCGGCGCAGAGGGCACGCAGCAGGTCGGCCAGCGCGGCCCGGCGCTCCGGGTCGAGCAGGCGACCGTCCTCGCCGAAGGCGCGGAAGGCGGCGGGCACCGGCAGCGGGCCCCCGGACGCCACGGCCCCGGCCCGCGCGAGCACGCGCAGCAGGTCGGCCTGGGCGGTGGCCGCCCCGCTGGGACCGGGCCCGGCGCCGACGGCCGCGGCGGGCTTGCCCGCCAGCGCGGCGCTCCCGTGCGGGCGGGAGGCCCAGTCCAGCGCGTTCTTCAGCACGCCGGGCAGCGAGGCGTTGTACTCCGGGGTGGCGACCAGCAGGACGTCGGCCGCGGCGATGGCGGCGCGCAGGCCGGCCACGGCCGGGTGCACGGGCCCGGCCTCGGCGTCCTCGTCGAACGGCGGCAGCGCGGCCAGGTCGTCGTAGACGACGAGGCGGGCGCCGGTGGGCAGTTCGTGGCCGGCCGCGGCGAGCAGGGCCCGGTTGACCGAGGCGCGGCGCAGGCTGCCGGCGACCCCCAGGACGGTCCGGGGTCGGGCGGGGTCGGGCGAGGGCACGGGAGGCTCCGATCCGGGCGGCACGGTCGGCCGCCGCACCACGCACGCTCGGCCTGAGGCGGCGGTGGGGCATCGGGCGCGCGCCCTATCCGGTCGCGCCGGACCGGGTCGGCGGCTGAGGCACCGCCGGGGTGGGCGCGCCGGCCAGGCCAAGGCGGTGCGCCGCCGCGGCGGCCTCCACCCGGTTCGCCACCTGCAGCTTGCCCAGGATGTTGGACACGTGCACGCTCGCCGTCTTCGTCGAGATGAACAGCCGCTCGGCGATGTCGGCGTTGGCCAGGCCGGCCGCGACCAGGGCCAGCACCTCGGTCTCGCGCGGGGTGAGCCCGAGCCGCGCGGGCAGCTCCCCGGCCGGTGCGACCCGCCCGTCTCGCCCGCCCAGCGGCAGCCGGGCGCGCCGGGCCAGGTCGGTGGCCGCCGCGCGCAGCGGCTCGGCCCCCAGCCCGCCGGCCAGCTCGACGGCCCGGGCCAGCGCCGCGGCCGCGCGG
>NZ_JAGSOV010000053.1 GCF_023898865.1 Pseudonocardia humida | reverse complement strand
CGCCCGCCATCCCGACGTCCTCGCCGCCCAGCGACGTGAGCGGGCTCGGGTCCGCAGCGAACGCCAACGCCGCTGGGGCCGACCCGCGGCAGCCTGACCCGGTGGACCTATGTGGTCACCGCACTAGGCCGTGTCCTGCATGTCCCGGTCGTCGAGCTTCGTGATCCAGATCGTTCCTGGCGAGGCGCCGGTTCGACCGTCGTACTGGTTGTACCCGGTCGAACCGGCAACGCAGCCAGGCACGATCTGGGCGCGGAGATCGGCGGGTGGGGCTTGCAGGACGCGGCCTTAGGCTTCCGCGGTGCCCGAGCCCGCGCCGCGCCAGCTGATCCTGACGCTCTACGGCCTCTACGCGCGCGCCGAGCACGACTGGCTCTCGGTCGGGTCGGTGGTGCGGCTGCTGGGCGACCTCGGCGTCGACTCGGCCGGGGTTCGCTCGTCGATCTCCCGGCTCAAGCGCCGCGGGGTGCTGGAGTCGATGCGCCAGGACGGCTCCGCGGGCTACGCGCTCTCGGCGCGGACCGTGGAGGTGCTGCGCGAGGGCGACGAGCGCATCTTCGGCCGCCACCGCGCCGGCCCGGACGACCCGCTGGTGCTGGTGGTCTTCTCCGTGCCGGAGGCCGAGCGCGACAAGCGCCACCAGCTGCGGGCCACGCTGAGCCGGATGGGCTTCGGCACCGCGGCGCCGGGCGTGTGGGTGGCGCCGGGGCACTTGCACGACGAGGCTGCGCGCACCCTCGACCGGCTCGGCCTGCAGGCCTACGCCGACCTGTTCTGCGCGCGCTACTCGGCCTTCGGCGGGCTGCGCGAGCGGATCGGGCAGTGGTGGGACCTGCCCGCCATCGACGCCGAGTGCGCGGGGTTCGTCGCCCGCTACCGCGACCTGAGCCCGAGCACGGCGCCGCGGGAGGCGTTCCGCACGTACGTGCCGCTGCTCACCGAGTGGCGCCGGCTGCCCTACCTCGACCCCGGGCTGCCGCTGGAGCTGCTGCCGGCGCCGTGGCGCGGCGCCGAGGCCGCCGACCTGTTCGTCGAGCTCGACGCGGTGCTGCGGGAACCGGCCCGCGAGCACGCCCGCACCACCCTCCGATCGTGAGAGTTTCATGGTCGTGGTCGTGGGGCTCGCTCACGACTCCCGGAGTTCTCACCGTGGTGCGAGCGGTTCGTCCAGCCACACCGGCAGCGCCGCCAGCCGACGGGCCCGGGCGGTGGTCCCGTCGCGGCGTAGCTGCGCGAACGGCACGGCCAGCCGCGCCTGCGGGAAGGCCGAGCGCAGCACCTCGACCAGCACCTGGGCCTCGGCCTGGGCGAGCCCGGCGCCGACGCAGGCGTGCGGGCCGTCGCCGAAGGCCAGGTCGGGGGCCGAGGGGCGGTGCGGGTCGGCGGTGTGCGGGTCGGGGAAGCGGGCGGGGTCGGTGCCGATGCCCTCGATGTCGACCAGGACCGGGGCTCCGGCCGGGAGGTGGTGGCCGGCCAGCACCACCGGGGCGGTGGTGAACCGCCAGAGGGTGAACGGCGCGGGTGGGTGGATGCGCAGCAGTTCCGCCACCAGCGCGGCGTCCCGGCCGTTCCCGTCGCCGGCCCGGTCCGCGGCCCGGTCGGCCAGGTGGTGGGCGACCAGGAAGCCGAGGAACGACTCGGTGGTGATCTGACCGGCGAAGACCAGGCCGGTGAGCTGGTAGGCGATCTCGTCGTCGCGCAGGTCGGGCAGCTCCCGCCGGGCCCGGGCTGCGAACCGCATCACCTCGGAGTCCGTCCGGTCGGCCCCGGCCAGCGCGCGTTCGACCAGCGACTGCAGCTCGGCGAGGCCCCCGTGGGCGTGCTCGGCGTCGCCGCGGGTCATAGCGGCGGCGTCCGCTGCCCGGGCCACGCCGGGCAGCGCGATGCCGAGCAGGTCGCAGACGACCAGCAGCGGGTAGTGCGGGAGGAACTCGGCGACGAGGTCGACCGGCCGGCCGGCGGCAGCCGAGCGCTCGGCCAGCCCGGACAGCAGCTCGCGGGCGATCTCGGCCATGCGTGCGCGGCGGGAGCCGATCTGCCGACGGGTGAACAGCGGTGCGTGGACCCGGCGCAGGGCCCGGTGCTGCGGGCCGTCGGTGGTGGTGAGCGAGCGGACCGTCGATGCCGGGGGTTCCAGACCCGGCTCGCGACCGGGCCAGTCGGTCGGGGCCAGCGCCGGGTCCTTGGCGAAGGTGGGGTCGGCCAGCACCGCCCGGGCGATCGGGTGGTCGGTGACGATCCACACCGACCCGCCGGCCGGCGCGGGCACGCGCACGACCGGCCCCGCCCGGCGCAGCCGGTCGTGGACCTCGGGGTGCTCGGCGACGGGCCCGCCGACCGGGGCGAACGGGTCGAGGGGGGTCGGTTCAGCCACGGGGGCTCCTCACGGGTCGGGCGGAGAAGGCCGGGGCGAGGGCCGCGCCGGCCAGGGCGACGACGGCGCACACGGTGAGCGCGGCGGACACCGCGCCGGCGAGGGCCGGACCCGGTGGGGTGGCACCGGCGGCTGCGAGCCGGGACTGCACGATCGCGGCGGTGACCGCCAGCCCCAGCTCGGCGCCCACCAGCACCGCGACGTAGGACACGCCCGCGGCGACGCCCGCCCGCTGCTCCGGGACATCACGCAGGGTGGCCGAGGTAGTGGGGGCCTCCAGCATCCCGAGCCCCACGCCGACCGCGGCCAGGGGGAGCAGCAACGACGGGCCGCGCGTGTGCGGGGCGAGCACGGCCAACGCTGCGGCCGCCGCCGCGACCACCGCGAACCCGGGCAGCACGAGCCATCGCACGTCCACGCGATCGGACAGGGCCCCCGACACCGGGGAGGCGACCAGGGTCGCTCCGACCAGCGGCAGCAGCAGCACCGCCGCGCCGAGCGGCGAGTACCCGAGCCCGACCTGCAGCAGCAGGGTAAGCGGGAAGAACACCGCGAGCGTGACGAACTGGACGAGGCCGCGCAGGACGTTGCCGACCGCGAACAGCCGGTCGATGAACAGCGACAGGTCGACCAGCGGGGCCGCGGCGCGGCGCTCGACGGCGACGAACGCGACGAGGGCGAGCACCGCGGCGGCCCCGCTGCCCAGCACGACCGGCGCGGTCCAGCCCAGCCGCTCCCCCTCGATGATCGGGAAGACCAGGCAGAACAAGCCGGCCGAGCTGAGCACCTGCCCCGGCAGGTCGAACGGGCGCCGGGTCGTCGGGCAGGGCTGCGGTGCGCCCCGGGGCAGCACCAGGGCCGCGACGCCGACCGCGGCCACCCCGATCGGGACGTTGATCAGGAACACCCACTCCCAGGACAGCGCCGTGGTCAGCGCCCCGCCGATGATCGGTCCCAGCACGACACCGAGGCCGGCCGCGATCCCCTGCATCCCGAAGGCGAGCCCGCGGCGGCCGGCCGGCACGGTCGTGGTGATCAGCGCGAGCACGGCGGGCTCGACCAGGGCGGCCCCCGCGCCTTGGGCGACCCGGGCCGCGATGAGCAGCTCCAGCGAGCCGGCGAGCCCGCACGCCAGCGAGGCCAGCGTGAACAGGCCGAGCCCGGCCAGGAAGACCGGGCGCCGCCCGACCAGGTCGGCCAGGCGCGCCCCTGGCAGCAGTAGCACCGCGAACGCCAGCACGAACGCCGCCAGCACCCACGTCACCGCGTCGAGCGGGCCACCGAGGTCGGCCGCGACGACCGGCAGGGCGATGGTCACCACGCTGGCGTCGAGCAGCACGACGAAGGTGCTCAGGGTCAGCACCACCAGAACAGCCCACTGCTGTCCGGTCAACTGCTCCGGAGGGCGATTCACGAGAACCTCAACCACTAGAATTTCTAGTTATTGATGCTCCCGCTAAGATCGACGCGTGTCAAGCCGGGACGACGCCGAGCGGGCCGGCCGCGCGCTGCTCAGCGCGCACGAGGCGTCGTGGGCGCTGTGGGCCGTGCTGCGCACCGCGGACGAGGCCCAGCACGCCCTGGCCCGCGACCTCGGCATGACCCACACCGACGCCCGGGCGCTCGACCACGTCCTCAGCACCCCCGAGCAGCTCGGACCGGTCGAGCTGGGACGCCGACTGGGCATGAGCTCGGCGTCGGCCACCGCGATGGTCGACCGGATGGTGACCGGCGGCCACCTGGCCCGCCGGCCGCACCCCGGCGACCGCCGCCGCCAGGTCCTGGTGGCCACCGACCGGGCCCGGACGGTCGCCGTCGCGGCGATGACCCCGCTGCTGCGCGCCCTGGACGCCATCGCCGAGGACCTGGACGAGGCCGCCAGCACCGCGGTCGTGGGCTACCTGCGTGCCGTCGCCGAGACCCAGCGCGCTTACGGCGCCGGCCGCGGCGCGCGCTGAAGCGCGTGCAGGACGAGCGGACCTTCAGCCCGCCCGCGGGCACGCCCACGCCCCCCGGTCGTGAGGGAAGCAGGGTCCATGGCCCTGCTTAGTCGGTGCCGGCCAGCCGCCGCCAGACCCGGCCGATCTCGCGGGAGCGGGCCAGGTAGGCCTCGACGTCGACGATGTAGATGGTGACCGTCACCAGGTCGGCAGGGGTGCCGCCGGCGGCCTCCAGGGCCCGCAGCAGGTTGCTCAGCGCCCGCTCGAACTGCTCGACGACGTCGGCGCCGACGATCTTCCCGGACGCGTCGAGCGCGGTCTGCCCGGCGAGGTAGACCGTGCGCGGCCGGTCGGTGCGCACGGCGTGGCTGAACCCCTTGGGCGCCGCCAGATCCGGCGGGTTGATCCTCTCGAACGTCACGACTGCACCGTTCCTCCGTCGACGTTGATCCCCTGCCCGGTGATGGCCGCGTTGTCGACGCAGGCCAGCACGGCCGCGGCGACCTCGTCGGGGTCGATCAGCCTGCCGATCGGCTGGCGGCGGGCCAGCAGCGCGCGGGCCTGGGCCGGGTCCTTCCCGAGGCGCTCGCCCATGGTGGCGACGGTGGCGTCGGTCATCGGGGTGTCGACGTAGCCGGGGCACACGGCGTTGACCGTCACGCCGGTGCGGGCCAGCTCGTCGGCGGCCGCGCGGACCAGCCCGAGCACGCCGTGCTTGCTGGCCGAGTACGCCGCCACCTGGCGCTCGCCGCGCTTGGCCACGACCGAGGCCACCACGACGACCCGGCCCCAGCCCTGGGCGGTCATGCCCGGCACCGCCCGGCGGATGCACCGGAAGGGCGCGGTCAGGTTGACCTCCAGCATCGTCCGCCACAGCTCGTCGGTGGTCTCGACCAGCGGGGCGGCCAACCCGGTGCCGGCGTTGGCCACCAGCACGCCCACCGCGCCCCACTCCCGTTCGACCGCGCCGAACACGTGGTCGGGCGCCCCGGCGTCGGTGAGGTCGGCCGGCACGCACAGGGCCTCCCCGGCCAGCTCGGCCGCGACGGCGTCGAGCTTGGCGGGGTCGCGCCCGACGAGCGCGACCCGGTGCCCGGCCACGGACAGCCGCAGCGCGGTGGCGCGCCCGATCCCCTGGCCCGCTCCGGTCACCAGCGCGACCGCCATCAGCGGCCCTTCCACTGCGGCGGGCGCTTCGCGGTGAACGCCGCGTGGAACTCGGCGTGGTCGTCGCTGGTCATCAGCAGGGCCTGGGTCATCGCGTCCAGCTCGACCGACGCCGAGAGCGGCATGTCGAGCTCCTTGGTCAGCAGCGACTTGGTCTGCGCGTAGGCCAGGGTCGGACCGGCGGCCAGCCGGGCGGCCAGCGCGCCGACCGCGGAGTCGAGCTCGTCGTCGGCGACCAGTTCGGAGACCAGGCCGTACTTGTCGGCCGTGGCCGAGTCGATGGTGTCGCCCAGCATCAGCAGCTTCGTGGCGTGGCCGAGGCCGACGACCCGGGGCAGCAGGTAGGCCGCGCCCATGTCGCCGCCGGAGAGCCCGACCTTGGTGAACAGGAAGGCGAACCGGCCCGACGTGGCGACCACCCGGAAGTCGGCGGCCAGCGCGACGACCGACCCGGCGCCCGCGGCGATGCCCTGGATCCCGGCGATGATCGGGATCGGGCACTCCCGCATCGCCCGGATGACCTCGCCGGTCATCTTGGTGAACCGCATGAGCCCGTCGGCGTCCATCTTCAGCAGCTCGCCGATGATCTCCTGGACGTCGCCGCCGCCGCAGAACCCGCGGCCCTCGCCGCGGATCACCAGCACCTTGACGCCCTCGTGGTGGGGCAGCTCGGCCAGCAGGTCGCGCAGGTCGGCGTAGGACTCGAAGGTCAGCGGGTTGAGCTTCTCGGGCCGGTTGAGGGTGATCGTGGCGACCGAGGAGTCGACGCGGAAGTCGAAGTGCTGCCAGTCGGTGGTCAGCGGGGCGGACGCGCGGAACCGGCTCATGGACTAGTTATAGCGTTTTGACAACGGGCGTCAAGAAGACACAATAGGTTCGTGCGCATCGCAGTGGTCGGAGGCGGGCCGGGCGGGCTCTACCTGGCCGCCCTGGTCAAGCAGCTCGGTCCCGGGCACGAGGTCACCGTGTGGGAGCGCAACGCCCCCGACGACACGTTCGGCTTCGGCGTCGTGTTCTCCGACGAGACCCTCGGCGGCATCGAGCACGCCGACCCCGTGGTCCGGTCCCAGATGGAGCGCGAGTTCGCCCGCTGGGACGACATCGACGTGCACTACCGCGGCGAGGTCGTCACCTGCGGCGGGCACGGGTTCGCCGCCATGGGCCGCAAGCGGCTGCTGCAGATCCTCCAGCAGCGCTGCCGCGACCTCGGCGTCGACCTGCGCTTCCGCGCGGAGGCGCCGGACGTCGAGGCGCTGCGCCGCGAGCACGACCTGGTCGTCGCGGCCGACGGGGTCAACTCCGCGGTCCGCGCCCGCTACGCCGACGTGTTCGGCCCGACGGTCGAGCCCGGCGGGTGCAAGTACATGTGGCTGGGCACCGACAAGGTCTTCGAGGCGTTCACGTTCGACATCCGCGAGACGCCGCACGGCGTCGTGCAGCTGCACGGCTACCCCTACGACGAGCACGGCAGCACGTTCATCGTCGAGATGGCCGAGGACGTGTGGCGCCGCGCCGGCCTCGACGGCTCCCCCGACCTCCCGCCGGGCCGCTCCGACGAGCGCTCGGTCGCCGCCGTCCGCGAGCTGTTCGCCGACGTGCTGGAGGGCTACGAGGTGCTGGCCAACAACTCCAAGTGGATCAGCTTCCCGACCGTGAGCACCGAGCGCTGGTGCGACGGCAACCTGGTGCTGCTCGGCGACGCCGCGCACACCGCGCACTTCTCCATCGGCTCGGGCACCAAGCTGGCCATGGAGGACGCCCTGTCGCTGGCCGCGTGCCTGCACGAGTGCCCCGACATCCCCACCGCGCTGGCCGCCTACGAGCAGGAGCGCCGCCCGGTCGTGCTCTCGACCCAGCGCGCCGCGCGGGCCAGCCAGGCCTGGTTCGAGAACATCGGCCAGTACCTCGACCAGGACCCGGCGCAGTTCGCCTTCAACATCATGACCCGCAGCCGCCGGGTCACCTACGACAACCTGCGCCTGCGTGACCCGGCGTTCATCGCCCGGGTCGACGAGTGGTTCGCCCGCTCGCAGCACGGCGCCCGGCCCGGCGCGCTCGACGTCCGCCCGCCGATGTTCCAGCCGTTCCGGCTCGGCGAGCTGGAGCTGGTCAACCGGGTCGTCGTCTCGCCGATGGACATGTACGTCGCCACCGACGGGCTGCCCGGCGAGTTCCACCTGGTCCACCTGGGCGGCAAGGCGTTGGGCGGGGCCGGGCTGGTGATGACCGAGATGGTCTGCGTCTCGCCGGAGGGCCGGATCACCCCGGGCTGCACCGGGCTGTGGACCGACGAGCAGGCCGCGAGCTGGGCCCGGGTCTGCGACTTCGTGCACTCCTCGACGTCCGCCCGGATCGGCGCGCAGCTGGGCCACTCCGGCCCGAAGGGCTCGACGCGGCTGATGTGGGAGGGCATGGACCAGCCCCTGCCCGAGGGCAACTGGCCACTGGTGGCCGCGTCCGCCGCGGCCTACCGGGAGGGCGTCAACCAGGTCCCCCGCGAGCTCGACCGCGCCGGGATGGACGGCGTCGTCGCTGACTTCGTCGCCGCCACCGAGCGCGCCGACCGGGCCGGCTTCGACCTCGTCGAGCTGCACTGCGCGCACGGCTACCTGCTGTCGTCGTTCCTGTCGCCGATCACGAACCGGCGCGTCGACGCCTACGGCGGCGACGTCGAGGGCAGGCTGCGGTTCCCGCTGGAGGTCTTCCGGGCGATGCGCGCGGCGCTGGCCCCGCACAAACCGCTGACCGTGCGCATCTCGGCCACCGACTGGGTCGAGGGCGGCACCAGCCCCGAGGACGTCCTCGCCATCGCCCGCGCGTTCGAAGCCGCCGGCGCCGCGGCGATCGACGTCTCCACCGGCCAGGTCACCCCGGACGAGACGCCCGCGTTCGGCCGCTCGTACCAGACCCCGTTCGCCGACGCGATCCGCAACGGCGTCGGCATCCCCACCATCGCTGTCGGCGTGATCTCCTCCGCCGACGACGTCAACACGATCGTGCTCGCCGGGCGCGCCGACCTGTGCGCGCTGGGCCGGGTGCACCTCTACGACCCGAACTGGACCCTGCACGCCGCCGTCGAGCAGGACTACGACGGTCCCGGCGTCGTCTGGCCCGACCCGTGGCGGGCGGGGCGGCGCAAGCCGCAGACCGGGCGCTCCGACGGCCCCGCGCCCCGGTTGGAGCTCATCCGGACCGCCGCGACCAGGTCGGACGGGCACAGCCGCTGGCGTCCCCGACGGCCGGAGCTGAGCCAGAGCTGAGCCGGAGCGCGACGGCGCTACCCGTCGTCGCGCTCCTCGGCTTCCCGCATCTGCTGCTCGACTTCGGACCACCGGAAGCGGTACTGCCCGCCCATCGTCACGATGCTCGGACGAAGCCGGCCATCGCGCACCCAAGCGCTGATGGTCCGCCGGGTCACGCCGAACCGCTCGGCGACCTGCGCGCTCGTCAGCAGCGGCTCGGACTTGTCCTCCACTCGGATGACACTAGGTCTCCCATTACTCCAACAGAGCCCTGATCTCCTTCACTGCCCGTAATGCTCGTTACTCCTTGAACGTACTCAATCTCTCTATACGGACTTATCTCCTCGTTTTCCTGGTTGGGTGAGCGCTCCGCAACCGACGAGGAGCAGCTCCGTGGCCGACGACGACTTACCCCGGCTCCTCCGCGACCTCGGCGCGACGGCCGTCGCCACGCTGCTCGCCCAGCACGTCGACGACGGGCGCGGCTACTGCCGGGCGTGCTCCCTCCCGCAGGCCGGACCGAGCCGCTGGCCCTGCACCTTGCGCGCCGCCGCCCTCGCGGCCCGTGACCTCGCCCGGCGGGCCCGATGAGCACGCTCGACGTGGTCGGACTGGCGCTGATCGGCGTCGGCATCCTCGCGGGTGCCGTCTGCGTCGCCGTGTGGGCAGAGCGGGACGCCCGCCGGTGGGAGCGCGCCCGGCTCGACCGGCACCGCACCCGCTGACCGGGCGGGAAGTAGGTTCCCCGCATGCGGCTGCACGTCGGGTGCGCGATGTGGACCCACAAGGCGTGGCCGGGGCGGTTCCTGCCCCCGGCCCTGCCGCCCGGGGAGCGTCTGCGCGCCTACGCCGCCTGGTGCAACGCGGTCGAGGGCAACACGACCTTCTACGCGACCCCGTCCCCGGACACCGTGGCCGGCTGGGCCGAGCAGACCGAGCCCGACTTCCGGTTCCTGCCCAAGCTGCCCAGGGTCGTCACCCACGATCGCCGGCTGACCGGCGTCGACGCGGAGATGCGCGCCTTCCTGGACGCGATGGAGCCGCTCGGTCCGCGGGCGGCGGCGCTGTGGGTGCAGCTGCCCCCGTCGTTCGGGCCCGCCGACGTCGACGCGCTGGCCCGCTTCCTGCGCAGGCTCCCCGCCCACCGCTGCGCGGTCGAGGTCCGCCATCCCGACTTCTTCCACGACGCCGGTTCGACCGCCCGGCTGGAGCGCGTGCTCGACGACACCGGCGCCGAGTGGGTGCCGTTCGACACCACGGTGTTCTTCGCCGGCCCGCCGACCAGCGCGATGGAGCAGGAGGCCTGGACCAGGAAGCCGCGGCTGCCGCGGCGGACCCGGGCGCTCACCGACCGGCCCGTCGTCCGCTACATCGGCCGCGACTCGGTCGAGGAGACCGTCGGGGGTTGGCGGGAGTGGGCGGAGGTCGCCGCGGGCTGGCTGCGGGAGGGCCGCTCGCCCACGGTGTTCATCCACACCCCGGACAACGCCGACGCGCCCGGGCTCGCCCGCCGCTTCCACGACGACGTCCGCGCGCTGGTCCCCGACCTGACGCCGCTCCCCGAGCCGGCCCCGGTCGAGCCCGCAACCCTGTTCTGACGCCGCCGACCCCGCCCCCCACCCTGTCAGGAAAGCCACCATCAGGACGTCTCGTGTCCTGATGGTGGCTTTCCTGACATGCGGAGAGCGGGCGCGAGCGAGGCGCACCGTCGAGCAATGTGTCGGAAGGAGTTGACATGTCGGAAGTCTCCGACATAAAGTCCTGTGGTGTCCGATGACGCGGTGTTCCTGGCCCTGGCCAACCCGGTCCGCAGGCGACTGCTCGAACTGCTCGCCGACGGCCCCCGCACCGCGGGCGACCTGGCGGCCCAGTTCGAGCTGAGCCGCCCGGCCGTCGCCGAGCACCTGCAGGTGCTGCGGCGCGCCCGGCTCGTGCGCGACGAGCCCGTCGGGCGCCGGCGCAACTACCACCTGGCCACCGAACCGCTCGCCCAGGTCGGCGAGTGGCTGCACCCCTTCGAGCGCTTCTGGCGCGAGCGCCTGCACTCGTTCGCCGACGTCGTCGAAGCCACCCCGGATGAAGAGGACCCGTCATGACCGCCACCCGCACCACGTCCGTCACCGTCGACCAGTTCGTCGCCGCTCCCGCGGAGAAGGTCTGGCGCGTCCTCACCGAGCCCGAACTGCACGCGAGGTGGTGGGCACCCGGGGACATCGCGCCCGTCGTCGGGCACCGGTTCCACCTCGAGATGCCAGGCTTCGGGGCGATCCCGTGCGAGGTCGTGGAGGTCGTGCCGCACGAGAGGTTCGTCTACACCTTCAACGAGAGCTGGACGCTCACCTGGCAGCTGGTCGCCGAGGGCACCGGCACCCGGCTGGTGCTGGAGCACTCCGGCTTCGACCTCGACGACCCCCGCGACCAGCAGGCCTTCGAGCGGATGCCCCGCGGCTGGCGAGAGGTCGTGCTCCCCGCCCTCGCCGACCTCGCCGCCACCCTCGCCTGACCGTTCCGACCGTGATCGTCGTGTGCTCCGCCTCCGCGGGGAGCGGCAGCTCGACGTCCATCGTCGGGGTGACGGGCCGGTGGCCGGTGCTGCTGGTCGAGATGGTGTCGCCCCACGTCGCGGCGCGGCCCGGCGCAGTGGCCGCGATGCCGGGGGCGATCGCCGTGCCGGCGGAGTAGGACCACAGGCCGTTGATCGTCTCGATGTCGGCGAACTCGACGGTCACCGGTGTGGTGCCGTCGGCGTCGCGGTAGACGACCGCCGCCGGGGCGTCCGCCGGCAGCACCGGGCCCGGGGGCAGCTGGGCGAGCTCCGGGGGCGAGCCGGAGGGCGGGGTCGGGGCCGGGAGGAGGGCCGGGACGGCCACCGCGACGACCAGCGCGAGCAGCGGCGCCCCGACGGCCAGCGCCGACGAGCCCTCCGGGAGGTTCCACCGGCGCAGCGGCAGCCACAGCGCGACCGACACGACCGCCGGCAGCAGGACCGCCCACAGCGGCAGCACCAGCGGCTCGGCACCGTCGAAGCCCACGTCGAGGAAGCGCAGCAGGTACGCGACGCCCGCGAGCCCGAACCCGGCACCCGGCAACCGGGTGCCGGGGACGTCCGTCAGCGGTGCTGTCCCGGTGCTCCCGGCCGTCGTGACCTCCCGACCGCCGACGTCCCCCCGTCCCGCGACGGCGCCGGCTGCGCCGCACACACGGCAGCCGCCGCGACCCGGTTCATCCACTCCCGGCAGTTACGCCGTCCGGCGACGGACCAGCTCGGAGACCGCGGCGGACGGAGTGGTGCCGGTGCGGGCGGCGTCGCCGAGGACCTCCCGGACGGTGTCGCCGATCGCCCCGACCCGGGCCATGGCCTCCTCGTGGCCGGCCCCCGCCGTCTCGCGTAGCACGACGTAGATGGCGCCGCCGCCGTTGACCACGACGTCGGGCGCCCAGGTGATCCCGCGCTCGACGAGCAGCTCGCCGACCGAGGGGTCGGCGAGCTGGTTGTTGGCCGGGCCGACGACCGCCCGGCAGCGCAGCCGGGAGACGACGTCGCGGGTGAGCAGATGCCCGAGCGAGGCCGGCACCAGCACGTCGGTGTCGAGGTCGAGCAGCGAGTACGGGTCGGTCGTCGCGACGCCGGGCACGCGTCGGGTCGGGTCGACGTCGGCCCCGGTGACGACCGCCCCGCGCTCCACGAGCCAGCGCGCCACGCGCCCGCCCACCTGGCCGAGCCCGTGCACGGCGAACCGCAGCCCGGCCGGGTCCGCGGTGCCGAACACGACGTCGCAGGTGGCCCCGATCGCCGCGACGACCCCGGCGGCGGTGGGCGCGGCCGGCTCCCCGACGCCGCCGTGCTCCACGGGCAGGCCCATCACCCGCCCGGTCCGCTCGGCCATCGCCAGCAGGTCCGGGCCGGCGGTGCCGACGTCCTCGCCGATGAAGTACCGCCCGTCCAGCTCCTCGACGGCGTCACCGACGTCGAGGAACAGCGCGCGGCGCCGGTCCGGGTCGAGCCGCAGGCCGGGCGGCAGCGGCAGCACCGTCTTGCCGCCCCCGCGCGGCAGGCCCGCGACGGCGCACTTGACGGTCATCGCGGCGGACAGGTCGAGCGCGTCGGCGAGCCCGGCCCGCCAGTCCGGGTAGGTCCACAGCCGGCAGCCGCCGACGGCCGGGCCCGCGGCCGTCGAGTGCACGGCGACGACGATCGGCAGCTCCGACCGCGACCCCCGCCGGATGAGTACCTCATCGTGCTCGAAGCCGTCCGCATGATCGGTCATGCCGGGAAGCCAAGCGCAGATGCTCCGCCGATGGGGCGCGGTCCGAACGCACGCTCGTGATCGGGGCAGGATCGACCACCGTGGACGAACTTGATTCGGCGATCCTGGCCGAACTGCAGTCGGATGCGCGCCAGACCAACCGGGAGCTCGCCCGCCGCCTCGGGGTGGCCGCGTCGACGTGCCTGCAGCGGGTGCGCGCGCTGGTGCACCGCGGGGTGATCCGCGGCTTCCGCGCCGAGGTCGACCTGATCGCGCTCAATCGCGGGGTGCAGGCCCTCGTCACGGTGACCGTGCGCCCGCTGCAGCGGCGGGTCATCGACGATTTCAAGGCGGCCGCGGCGGCGATGCCCGAGGTGCTGTCGGTGTTCGTGCTCGCCGGGAACGACGACTTCCTGGTGCACGTCGCGGTGCCGAGCCTGGACCACCTGCACGGCTTCCTGGTCGATCGGCTCAGCCAGCGCCGGGAGGTGGTCAGCTTCCGGACGTCGGTGGTCTACCAGCAGGTCCACAACCCCGTGCTGGCCCCGCTCTAACGCCGCTCCAGCGCCGCGCCGAGCACCGCGGCGGGACGCCCGACGTCGGCGCCGGTCAGCCGGTGCAGCTCGGTCAGGTTGTCCAACGCGGTGCGCAGGCTCGCCGGTCGAGCCGCGGCGGCGACGGCCGAACGGGCCGCCCGCTCGGCCGCCGCCGCGTCGCCCGCGGCCGCGTGGAACACGCACCGGTTCAGGTCGTGCCAGGCGTCGCGGGGCAGCACGACGGCGTCGGCCTCGGCGTCGAGCGCGCGGCGCAGCCGGTCGTTCACGGCGTCCCGCCCGTGCAGCAGCAGCGCCGCCCGGTAGTGGGCCCAGCCGCTGCCCGCGTCGAGCTCGGCGCAGCGGTCCAGGTCGGTCAGGGCGCCGTCGACGTCGCCGGTGTCGGCCCGGGCGAGCGCGCGTTCCAGCAGCGCGGGGACGTAGTTCGGGGAGAGCCGCAGCGCCCGGTCGGCGTCGACCGCGGCCTCGACTGGCCTGCCCAGGCCGCGGTGCAGCGACGCCCTGATCGCCAGCGCCCACCGGTAGCCGGGGTTGAGCGCGATGGCCCGGTCGAGGTCGGCCAGCGCCGCGTCGCTCGCGCCGAGCCTGCGGTGCACCTCGGCCCGGCCGCCGTGCGCCCAGGCGTAGTCCGGGTTGAGCGCGATGGCGCGGCCGAAGTCGGCGAGGGCCGCGGTGTGCTCCTCCAGGCCGCGGTGGGCCTCGCCGCGGCTGCCGTGGGCCCACCCGTAGTCGGGGTCGAGGGCGATGGCGGCGGTGAGGTCGTCGACGGCGGCCCGCAGCTCGCCGCGCAGCCGCCGGGTCTCGCCCCGCTCCCCGATCACCGGCGCCACCGACGGCGCGACCTCGACGGCCGCGTCGAGGTCGGCGAGCGCGGCGTCGAAGCGGTCGAGCCTGCGCAGCACCAGCGCCCGGCGGACCAGCGCCCAGCTGTAGCCGGCCGAGAGCGCCACCGCGCGGTCGAGGTCGGCGAGCGCGTCGGCGGTGCGGCCCAGCGCCCGGTGCGACTCCCCGCGGCTGGCCAGCACCGACGGGCTGTCCGGGGCCAGCGCCAGCGAGCGGTCGAAGTCGGCGACGGCGGCCTCGTGCCTGCCGCCCTGGCGGTGCAGCTCGCCGCGCCGCCCGAGGACGACGGCGTTGCCCGGGGCGATGGCGACGGCCCGGTCGAGGTCGACGAGCGCCGCTCCGGGCTCCCCGCGCCTGCGCCGGACGTCGCCGCGCTCGGCCAGCGCGAGCGCCCGCGCGTCCGGCCCGAGGGCGGGGCTGTGCGACAGCTCGGTGAGCAGCTCCACGAGGTCGTCCTCGGCGCGGGACGGCGCCAGCGCGACGATCCCGGCGGTCCGCTGGGCCAGTTCGGGGAGGTCGGCGTCGGAGGCCGCGTCGGTGAGCGCCCGCGCCCAGCTGGAGGCCAGCTCGGGACGCGCGGTCACGGCGGCGAGCAGCCCCTCCAGCAGCACCGTCGCCGCCCGTCCCGGTTCGGCGCAGGCCCGGTGGTAGGCCTGCTCGACGGCGGCGAGCTGCCACCGGCGGTCGCGGGGTGCCTCCGCGGCGGGCAGGCCGAGCCCGGCGCAGCGCGCCGCGAAGTGCTCCGCGAGTGCGGCGTGGCGGCGCCGCCACTCGGCGGGCGAGGTCGTGCGGACGTGGCGGAGCATCACCCGTCGGGCCAGCTCGTGGTAGCGCACGCCGTCGCCGCGCGGCTTGACGAACGCCTGCGCCCGCAGCGCGGCGAAGTCCTCGGTGGCGCGCTCGGACTCCCCCGTCGCCACGGCGAACACGTCGGCGTCCAGCGCCCGCGGCAGCGCCGCGTGCAGGGCGGCCGTCCGCCGTCGCGGGTCGGGCTCCCAGCGCAGGAAACGGGCCACCACCTCGTCGGTCGGGTCGCCCAGCTCGTCGACGTCGGTGGGGCCGCCCTGCGCGTACGCGGCCAGCAGCAGCGGCAGCCCCTCCGACCGGTCGACGACGGCCCGCACGACGTCCGCGTCGCGCAGGCCGCGACCGGCCAGCAGCTCGCGGGCCTCGTCCTCGGTGAACCGCGGGACCGCCACCACGGCCCGCCCCGTCAGGTAGTCGCCCCACCGCCCGGCGTCCAGCGGCCGCTGACCGGCGATCACCACGACCGTCGTCGCCGGGACGTCGCCGTAGGCGCCCCCGAGCACGTCGAGCAGCCAGGTCTGCAGGAAGGCGGCGGTGTACTCGAAGGCGTCGAGGAGCACCACGACGGGGGCGCGGTCGGCGGCGTCGCGCAGGTCGGCGAGGAAGGCCCTGGTCAGCGCCCGCTCCGGGGCCCGCATCAGCTCGACCTCGGCCTCGCTGCGCAACTTGCGCCGCAGGTAGGCCTGGAACCGGTCGGCCTCGCGCGCCACGGCGTCGGCGTCCAGGGCGTCGACGGCGACCCCGGCCCCCGGGACCTCCCCGACCAGCTTCAGCCCGATCCCCACGGCCCCGGCCAGCAGGCCCGACGGCCGCGCGGGGGCGTTCGGGTCGGACTCCAGCTCCCGCTGGCGCTGCTGGTAGGACGACAGGGTCCGGCGGAAGGCCCGGCAGCGCACGCCCTGGGAGCGCAGGTCCTCCGCCAGCGCGGTCAGGCAGGAGACGACGTCGGGGGCGGACTCGTCGGCGAGGCAGGTGAGCAGCTCGCGCTCGCGGGCGACGCGGACGAGCTGGGCGAGCAGCGTGGACTTGCCGACGCCCGCGTCGCCGACGACCTCGACGAGGAAGCGGCGGTGGGGGTCGTCGACGCCCAGGTCGAGGTTCTCCCCGAAGGCCGCGAGCAGGTCGCGGCGGCCCACGAAGCCGCCGCGGCTGCGGGCCCGGACCAGGTCCTGCAGGCTGCGCGGCGCGTCGGCGGTCACCCGGGCGAGCGTAGGAGTCGCGGGCGGGCGACCGGACCCTGGCCCCGTCCGCCGTTCACGACCGGTCGGTGCGGGCGCGCAGGCGGCGCAGCATGCGGGCGTCGTCGAAGCCGGCGGCGCGGGCGGCGGCCTCGACCGTGTCGCCGTGCCCGATCAGGTGCTCGGCGCGCTCCAGGCGCAGCAGGTGCTGGTAGCGCAGCGGGGTGAGGCCGATGGCCTCGCCGAACAGCCGGGTGAGCGTGCGGGGGCTCACCCGGCACACCGCGGCCAGCTCGGCGAGCGGCAGCCGGTCGGCGAACCGGGCGTCGATGACGTCCTGGGCCCGGTGCACCACCTCGCTGAGGTGGGCCCGGTGCCGCAGCAGGGCGCTGGCCTGCGGCTCACCGCCGTTGCGCCGGGCGTAGACGACCATCTCCCTGGCCACCCTGGCCGCCGTCGCCGCGCCGTGGCGGGTGGCCACCAGGTGCAGCGCCAGGTCGATGCCGCTGGCGATGCCGGCCGAGGTGACCACCCGCCCGTCGACGACGAACAGCACGTCGTGCTGCACGCGGGCGGCCGGGTAGCGGCGGGCGAGCTCGTCGACCAGGGCGTGGTGGGTGGTGCAGCGGCGACCGGCGAGCAGGCCGGCCTGGCCGAGCGCGTACGCCCCCGCGCACACGCTCGCCACCGTCCCGCCCGCGGCGTGGTGGGCCGCGATCGCCGCCCGCGTCGCCGCGGCGAGGCGGGCGTGCGGGCCGAACCGGCCCCGCCACCCCGGCACCATCAGCAGGTCGTCCGGGTCGAGCGCGGGCCAGTCGGTGCCGGCGCGCAGCGCCACCCCCTGCGCGGTCGGGACGTCCGCCCGCTCGGCCACGTGCACCAGCTCGTAGCCGCAGCCGAAGTCGGCCGCGGTGGAGAACACCTGGGCCGGTCCGGCCAGGTCGAGCAGGTGCAGCTGCGGCACGAGCAGGAAGACGACCCGGCTCATCACACTCCCTCGCTGCGCTCGGTCGGTGCTTCGCACGGGCGCTGTGCTGATGGTTCGCTCGCAAGCTCGCTCACCCCGCGGTCAGCTCCGCGACCGTGCGGATCGTGGCGAACCGGCGGGCGAGCGCGTACTCGGTGCGCGCCAGCACCTCCTCGACGCCCAGCGTGCGCGGGTCGGCGAGCAGGTCGTCGACGCCGCGGTCGGCCGGGGCGTCGCGGTGCGGGATGGGGAACGTGGCCGTGGCGTCGGTGACGAAGTCGACCCGGTAGCCCAGGTCGTTGGCCAGCCGGGCGGTGGTCTCGCAGCACTGCTCGGTCTGGATGCCGGTGACCACCAGGTCGCGCACGCCGCGCTCGGTGAGCAGCTGCTGCAGGTTCGTGGTGGTGAACGCGTTGCGCGAGGTCTTGGTGAGCACCGGCTCCCCCTCCCGCGGCACCAGGCCGTCCATCAACCGGACGTACCCGCGCGCCGGGTCGAACACGGTGCCCGTGCCGGGTTCGGAGTGCAGGATCCAGACGACCAGGTCGCCGCGGCGACGGGCGGCCGCCACGAGCGCGTCGACGTCGTCGACGATATCGGGGTTCGAGACAGCCGCCCAGGTGTCCCGCCTGCGGAACGACTCCTGGACGTCGATGACGAGCAATGCCGTGGTCATGGGACCATCCCAGCCCGTGGCGCCGGCCGCCGACCAGAGCGGATCAGGACGTGCACCGGACCGATCCGGTCAGCCCGGCCGAAGCGGTTGCCACGGCGGCACCGGATTGCCATCGTCGGGACGTGCACACCAGCGGCGCCGACCCGGACCTCGACGACGTCGTCGCGCGCGAACGGCGCCTGCTCGACCCCGTCGTCCGCCGCTGCCGCGACACCGCGGGCCACCTGCTCGACCCCGACTTCCGCGAGTTCGGGGCGTTCGGCCGCGTCTGGGACCGCGACTCCATCCTGGCCGCGATGGCCGCCGAGGACGCCCCACCGCCCGACGTGGACGGCATCGCCGCGACCCGCGTCGGCGCGGACACCGTCCTGGTCACCTACCGCGCCCGCCGCCCGGGCCGCACCACGCTGCGCAGCTCGCTGTGGCGCCGCCGCGACGGCAGCGACTGGCTGCTCTACTTCCACCAGGGCACCGTCCAGCGCTCCTGACGCGCTCAGGCCGGGGGTCCGCCGAGCGCGGCGCGCGCCATCGCCGCGAAGACCTCCTCGACCCGGGCCGGGTCGGCGGCGGCCAGCTCCGGGGTCCGCACCACCGACCGGGTCACCGAGATGCCGAGCAGCAGCGCCCCCAGCATCTCCGCGCGCAGCCGGGCGTCGGGGCCGTCGGCCAGCTCGGCGAAGCCGTCGAGGAAGCCCTCGCACATCTGGCGCTGCAGCTGCAGCCGGGCCTGCTCGTGCCCGGACGAGCGCAGCAGGGCCAGCAGGGGGTGGTCGGCGCCGGAGCGGCCGGCGCCGTCGAGGACGCCGCGCAGCAACTGGAGCGGCAGGTCGGCGGCCGGGACGTCGACCGGGTCGCGCTCGACGGTGGCGGCCTCGGTGAACAGGGCCTGCTTGGAGCCGAAGTAGCGGAAGATCAGCGCGGGGTCGACGCCGGCCTCGGCGGCCACGTCGCGGACGCTGACCCCGTCCATGCCGTGGGCGGCGAACCGGCGCCGGGCCGCGGCCAGCAGGGCGGCGCGGGTGGCCGCGCGGTCGCGCCGGCGCCCCCGGGCAGGCAAGTCACCAGTCGTTGACATCCGGCCGATCCTGACGCTAGCGTGCCAAGTCATCAAATGGTGACTTATCTGGGGGCGGCATGGCGCGCACGATCGTGATCACCGGCGGGACCAGGGGGATCGGCTCGGCACTGGCCCGCGAGCGGCTGCGTCGCGGCGACGCGGTGGTGGCCGTCGCCCGCGACGCCGCGCTCGGCCGCCGGTTCGTCGAGGAGGGCGGCGACCGGGCCGGCTTCATCGCCGCCGACCTCTCCACCGTCGCCGGGACCCGCGAGGTCGCGGCCGAGCTGGCCGACCGCCACCCGGTGATCGACGCGCTGGTCCTGGGCGCGCACAGCATGCGGCCGGGGCGCCACGTCACCGCCGAGGGCCTGGAGGCGACGTTCGCGCTCTACTACCTGAGCCGCCACGTCCTGCTGCACGCCCTGGCCGAGCCGCTCACCAGGGCCGATCGCGCGGTCACGATCAACCTGTCGGGGGCGGGCATGACGGCGGGCCGCATCCACTGGGACGACCTGCAGCTCACCCGCGGCTACTCGGCGACGAAGGCCAACCTGCAGGCCGGCCGGGCCAACGACCTGCTCGGGGTGGCGTTCGCCGAGGAGCACCCCGGGATCAGCACCGTCGCCTACAACCCCGGCTTCGTCGACACCCGCCCCTACACCGGCATGGCCCGGCCCTACCGCGCGCTCGCCGAGCTGGCCGCCGCCGTGGCGGCCGCCGCCCCCGAGCGGGCCGCCACGGCGTTGAGCGCCCTGATCGACGAGCCGCCCCCGGGACCGTTCGCGGCCCGGAAGCGGCGCGGCAGCGGCAACCGCCCGATCGACACCACCGGCCCGACCTACGACCCGGGCACCGCCCGGCGGCTCGACGCCGCCACCCGGGACCTGCTGGCCGGGCTCGACGCCGTCAGCCGGTAGCCCAGGGCGCCGCCCACCCGACGCGGTGGTCGAACACCCCCGAGCGCCCTCGGTGCGCGAGCCCTGGCCACGGTCGGCCTGCCCGACTGATCCTCAGCCCATCGTCACCGGGGCCTCGACAGGCAGGAACAGCCGGTCGAGGTGATACTCGATCGTCGCCACGGCATCCTCCGCCGAGCACTCCCCGAGCAGCAGCGCCGACGACTGGCCGTCCACCATCGACCAGAGCAGCACCACCTCCCGGTAGGGATCGGCACCCTCGGCCAGCTCCCCCGCCGCCTGCGCCCTGAGCAGCTGACCGGCGAAGAAGTCGTAGAGCTTCGGAGCGCCCTCGGTCAGCAGCCCGGCGGTGCGGGGCTCGCGCAGCGCGCGGATGAAGAACGCGATCCCGGCCAGGTAGTCGGCCCGGCTCGGCTCGTCGGTGGGCAGGACCTCCAGCGCGGAGACCCGCACGAGCTCGCGCACGGTCGGGACCGCGCCCCCGGCGGACAGCCGCGCGGTGATCCGGTCCTCGCGGCGGCGGGCCAGGTGCTCGAGGGCGAAGCCGAGCATGTCGTCCTTGGTGCGGAAGTAGTGCTGCACCGCACCCATGGAGATCCCCGCCTCGGCGGCGACCTGGCGCAGGCTCACCGACTCCAGGCCGTCGGCCGCGGCCAGTCGCAGCACCGCCTCGGCGATCTCGCGCCGGCGCGCCTCGTGGTCGACCTTCTTCGGCACCGACTCCCCTTTTGCCATGCGACCGCATTGCAACGATCTCCCACCCCGGGATACGATGCGACCGCATTGTAACCCACGTCGGGGGCGGGACATGACCACGAGCACGACGAACGCGACGGCGCCACCACCGAGCAGCACCCGGCTGCGCCCGCCGCGCAACCCCGTCGACCGCCGCGCCGTCGGCTGGTGGACGACCAACCTCCTGCTGCTCGCCGCGGCGCCGGTCGCGGTGCTGGTCGTGCTCGGCTACCTGATCACGCCGGCCCGGTTCTGGCTGATCGCCCCGGCCGTGCTGATCGCGGCGGTCGGCCTGGTCGCCGCGGCGGCGCTGCCGCGCTGGTGGTTCCGGGTGCACCGGTGGGAGGTCACCGACACCGCCGTCTACACCCGCACGGGCTTCTTCTGGCAGGAGTGGCGGGTGGCGCCGCTGTCGCGGATCCAGACCGTCGACACGCGGCGGGGACCGCTGGAGCAGCGGTTCGGCCTGGCCACGGTGGTCGTGACGACGGCGTCGGCCAAGGGCGCGGTCACGATCCCCGGCCTCGACCACGCCCTGGCCGCGGACATCGCCGAGCAGCTCACCCTGACCACCCAGGCCGTCGAGGGTGATGCCACGTGAGCGAGCAGGCGAACGCCCCGGCCCGGCCCACCGGCGCCGGGTGGAACGAGCTCGACCGGCGGGGCATCCCCGTTGCCGCGATCTTCATGCTCGGGGTCGCGGTGCTGGCCGGCGTCCCGACGGCGATCGGGCTGTCCGCCATCTCCACCACCGTCGCGCTGGCCTGGACACTGCCCGGGGCCGCGTTCGTGGTGATCGCCGGGGTGGTCGCGGAGTGGCTACGGCACCGGACCACCCGCTACCGCGTCGGCCCCGACCGCGTCGAACTGCACAGCGGCGTGCTGATCCGCAGGCGGCGCTCCCTGCAGCGCGACCGCATCCGCACGGTCGACGTCACCGCCGACCCGCTGCTGCGCGTGTTCGGGCTGGTCTCGGTACGGGTCGGCACCGGGGAGCGTGCCGACGACGGCACCGTCCGGCTGAGCCCGGTCACCCGCGACACCGGCGACGAACTGCGCCGCACCCTGCTCGACCGGGTCGGCGACGGGACCGCCGAGGGCACGCTGGCCGTGCTCGACAAGGGCTGGATCCGGTACGCCCCGCTGTCGTTCGTCGCGCCCGCGCTGGGCAGCGCCGCGTTCGGCGGCGTGCTCAACGTGGCCGACTGGTTCGACCTGGCCGGTGGCGTGATCGCGTGGGCGGTCGACCGGCTGGCCGGGTTCGGCCTGCTCGGCGGGATCGCCGTGCTGGTCGCCAGCGGCCTGGCCGTGGGCGTGATCGGCGCGCTGGGGCTGTGGGTCGAGATGTGGTGGAACTACCGGCTCGACCGCGAGCCGGGCGGCACGCTGCGGGTGCGCCGCGGGCTGCTCACCACGCGGTCCATCTCGCTGGAGGAGGAGCGGCTGCGCGGCGTCGACGTCGTCGAGCCGCTGGGGGCGCGGCTGTCCGGGGCGGCCCGGGTGGACGCCGTGGCCACGGGCATGGCCACCGGGACCGAGAACACCAAGACCGACCACAACACCCTGCTGCCGGCCGCGCCCAAGGCCGTGGCCGACCGGGTAGCCGCCGAGGTGCTGCGCGAGCCGGTCTCGCCGACCGAGGCCGTGCGGCTGCGCCCGCACCCGATCGCGGCCCGCGGACGGCGGGTGCGCTGGGCGCTGGCCACCGTCGTGGTGGGCGAGCTGCCCCTGGTCGTGCTGGGCGTGCTGCTGACCGACGTGCTGCTGCACATCGCGTGGATCACCGCGGTGGTCGCCGTGCCGGTGGCCGTCGCGCTCGCCTTCGACGCCTACCGCAGCCTCGGCCACGGCAGCGTCGGCGACTACCTGGTGGCGCGCAGCGGATCCGTCCGCCGCTCGACGGTGGCCCTGCAGTGCCGCGGGATCATCGGCTGGACGGTGCGCCAGTCGGTGTTCCAGCGCCGGGCCGGGCTGTCCACGGTGCTGGCGACGACGGCGGCGGGCGCGGGCGCCTACGCCATCCGCGACGTGGGCACGGGCACCGGCCTGGACGCGGCCGATGCCGCGGTGCCCGGGCTGCTGGCCCCGTTCCTGGAGCGGGCACCGGCCCCTGCCCCGGTCCGCGAACCCGTCCCGGACCTGGCCTGACACCCCCGCACCGCCGACGGACGGCTCAGTCCAGGCGGCGCACGAGCAGCTCGGCCACCCGCAGCGCCCGACCACCGTCGCTCGCACCGCCCTCGGCGTCCCAGACCTCCGACAGCACCGCGGCCACGAAGCCCCAGGCCGAGGCGCGGTCGAGCGCGATCCCGAGTCCGTCGGCGAGCTGCTCGACGCGCGCGGGCACCAGGGCGAGCAGCTCGCCGTCGACGCGGTCGGGATCGGGGTTGTAGAGCGGCGGGCCGACGTCGAAGCCCGGATCGCCCACCGCGCCGTGCGGATCGATGGCCACCCAGCCGTCGCCGTGGCGCAGGACGTTGTCGTGGTGCAGGTCGCCGTGCAGCACGACCCGCCGCTCCGCGCTCGCGCAGAGGTCGCCGAGCAGCTCGGCGGCCCGTTCGACGAGGACCCTCGGGAGCGGGCCACGGCCGTGATCCGCACCGAGGTGGCGGGCGAAGTCCGCGCCCAGCGTGGCCACGTCGGGCAGGCCGTCGACGACGTCCGCGGCGTGCAGGCGGCGCAGGACGTCGACCGTCGCGGCGGTGGCGTCGGCGTCGCGGCGCGGGACGAGCTCGCGGACCATCCGGCCGGGCTCGGCCCGTTCCAGCAGCACGGCGCCCCGACCGGGATCGCGCGCGAGCAGCCGCACGGCGCCGTCGCCGCCGTAGGCACCCAGCGCGAGCGCCTCGCGGCGCAGATCGTCCGATTCGGGCGGGCCCAGCTTGAGCACTGCCGCGGTGCCGTCGTCGCGGCGGACGCGCGCGACCCAGTGGAAGCTCAGCGCGTACGGCTCGCCGAGCTCGAGGCCCCAGCTGCGGCAGACATCGGCCACCGACTCCGGGAGCTCGGCCAGCCAGCGCCGCCCCTGCTCACCCCACGCGGCCACGGCGTTGCGCCGGAGCGCGCCCGGTACCTCGATCACGGCGGAGTCCGGTGCGCGACTGCCGACGGCAGGCCGTGCTCTTGAGCCAGTGGCCGTAGCTCTCCGACCGAACGGCGGAGCATATTCACGGGCCGGTACCCAGCATTCGGCGGACCACCCCTGCTGCTCTCTGCGATCACCCGGTTACACTCGGCGATGCGCAGGAGCGTTGCCGGCCCGCCTCGGGCCGACGTCGGGGGCGACACCGGACCAGGAAGGGAGCGCGATCGTGGCGGAGGACCCGTACACGGCGTGTGCCGAGCAACTCGCCCTCACCCCGGGCCTGGTGCGCCAACTGCTCGTCGACCACGCGCCGACCGAGGACGGGTGGTGCCAGGGCCACCACGGCCACCACGAGCGGCACCCCTGCTCGATCCGGCGGTTGGCCGAGATGGCCAGGGCGCACGCCACCGCGAACGGGCGGCTGCGCACCCCGGCCTGACCGCCGGACGGCCCGGCGGGGGGTGCGGCTCAGGCCGCCGCGTCCCACTGCCACTGCTCGACCATCGCCCCGCCGCAGTCCGGGCAGGGCACCTGGAAGCCGTTCGTCGCACCGACCGAGAGCTCGGCTTCGACCGCGCACTCCGAGCAGCTCCACCAACCTGTCGTCATCGTCGTGTCCATGGGCGCGATGCTAAATCCCACCCCTGTCATTTTCCGGTGGACCGGGACGGCGGGCACCTGCCGTCACCGCGGTGTCACGCTGTGATCAACTGCGCTCCGTGATCGCCGCGCAGCCCGCTGGCCTGCGACGACGGGTTCTGTAACGCCCTCCCAGTTGCCGCCGAGTGGACCTGCGAGGGTAGGCAGAACGGCCGTCGCACCGGTCGGGCGAACCGAGCAGTGTGCGCCACAGCGCCGACCTTCCGACCGGTGGGACGACCCCTCCCCCCACCGGTACCGGGGCCACGCCTGCGTGCCCGCCGGCGTGGCCCCGGCCCGGCGCTCAGACCTCGTCGACGAGATCGGCGATGGAGGTGACCACCCGGCTCGGGCGGTAGGGGAAGCGGTCGATGTCCTCGGCCCGCATGATCCCGGTCAGCACCAGCACCGTGCGCATCCCGGCCTCCAGGCCGGCCACCACATCGGTGTCCATCCGGTCGCCGATCATCACCGTCGACTCCGAGTGGGCCTGCAGCCGGTTGAGCGCGGCCCGCATCATCAGCGGGTTCGGCTTGCCGACGAAGTACGGGTCGACGCCGCTGGCCCGCGTCATCAGGGCCGCGACCGCGCCGGTGGCGGGCAGCACGCCCTCCGCCGACGGCCCGGTGGAGTCGGGGTTGGTGGCCACGAACCGGGCGCCGGCGCGGATCAGCCGGATGGCCGTGGTGACCGCGGTGAAGCTGTAGGTGCGGGTCTCGCCGAGCACCACGTAGTCGGGGGCGTTGTCGGTGAGGACGTAGCCGATGTCGTGCAGCGCGGTGGTCAGCCCGGCCTCGCCGATGACGTAGGCGCTGCCGCCGGGGCGCTGGTCGGCCAGGAAGGCCGCGGTGGCCAGCGCCGAGGTCCAGATCGCCTCCTCCGGCACGTCGATGCCGCTGGAGCGCAGCCGGAACTGCAGGTCGCGCGGGGTGTAGATGGAGTTGTTGGTGAGCACCAGGAACGGCCTGCCCGCCTCGCGGAGGCGGTTCACGAACGCGTCCGCCCCGGGGATCATCCGACCCTCGTGGACCAGCACGCCGTCCATGTCGGTCATCCAGCACTCGACGGGCCGCTGATCGGTCACGGCGCGAGCGTAGGGCGAGCCGGACGCGCCCGCCCGCTCGGCGACCCGATCGATGGACCCGGTATTTCTGCACGTTCCAGCGCGCTCATCCGACACAGGGCCCCCGGCGCGCCGGGACCAGGATGGTGCCGCGCCGTCGGGGCGCGGGAGGAGCGTGAGCCCGCATGACCGCAGTGATCCCGACCGACCCGTTCACCTCGACGGGCGCCACCGACCGCCACGTCATCTACGACGCCCTGGTCGCCGCGGGCCCGGTGCACCGGTTCCCGATGCCCAACGGCGCCGAGGGCTGGCTGGTCACCGGCCACGACGCGGCCCGCGCCGCGCTCGCCGACCCCGCGCTGGTCAAGGGCGGGCCCGGGCACGGCCCGTACGCCGGGCAGCTGCCCGCCGACATCGCCGACGCGATGGACCACCACCTGCTCGTCCTCGACCCGCCCGACCACACCCGCCTGCGCAAGCTGGTCTCGGCGGCGTTCACCCGGCGCCGCTGCGAACTGCTGGCCCCGCGCGTCCAGGAGCTGGCCGACGAGCTGGTCGCCGGGTTCGCCGACCGCGACGAGATCGACCTGGTCAGCGCGTTCGCCCACCCGCTGCCGATCACCGTGATCTGCGAGCTGCTGGGCGTGCCCGATCCCGACCGCGGCGCCTTCCGGGCGTGGACCGGGCCGCTGGTCGCCGGGAGCATGGCGGGGTTCGAGGCCTACTCGACGGCCGCCACCGGCCTGGTCGGCTACCTGCGCGAACTGCTGGCCCGCAAGCGCCGCGAGCCCGCCGACGACCTGCTCTCCGCGCTGGTCGCGGTGCGCGACGGGGGCGACGCGCTCACCGAGGACGAGCTGACCTCGATGGTGTTCCTGCTGCTCGTCGCCGGGCACGAGACCACCGTCAACCTCATCGGCAACGGCGTGCTGGCCCTGCTGACCCACCCCGACCAGCTGGCCGCGCTGCGCACCGCGCCCGACCGGATCGTCGCCGCCGTGGAGGAGCTGCTGCGCTTCGACGGACCGCTGCAGTCGGCCGTCCCGATGGTCAGCGCGGCCGCCACCCGGATCGGCGGCACCGCCGTCCCGGCCGGCGAGCTGGTCGTCGTGTCGCTGCTGGCCGCCAACCGCGACCCGGCCCGGTACCCCGACGCCGCCCGCCTCGACCTCACCCGCGACGCGTCCGGGCACCTGGCCTTCGGCCACGGCGTGCACCACTGCCTGGGTGCCCCGCTCGCCCGGCTGGAGGGCCGCATCGCGCTGGGCGCCCTGCTGGCCCGCTTCCCCGACATGCGGCCGGCCGCGCCGGTCGACGAGCTGTCCCGGGCCCCGGGACTGCTCATGAACGGGCTCAACGAGCTGCCGGTGCGGCTGCGCTGACCGCGCCGGTCCCCGGGGAGGAGGGCGGCATGAACGGATCGACGACGGTGCCGGAGGGCCTGGACACCGCACTGGGGCGCGTGGCGGCCGCGCTGGCCGCGATCGGGTCGGGCGACCCCGCCCCGTACGCCGCGCTCTGGGCCCCCGGCCACGACGTCACGCTCTACGGCGCGTGGGGACCGGTCGAGCGCGGGAACGACGCCGTCACGGGCACGTTCACCTGGGTGGGCAGCCGGTTCTCCGACGGTGCCCTGGTGCCGCGCAACGACCTGGTGCACGCCGACGGCGACCTCGCGGTGACCGTCGGCACCGAGGAGGGCACGGTCCGCGTGGACGGCGGCGAGCCGGCGCTGATGCGGCTGCGCGTCACCCACGTGCTGCGCCGCGTCGAGGGCCGCTGGTACCTCGTGCACCGCCACGCCGACTTCCCGCCCGCCGACCCGCGCCGCCGGTCATGACGACGTTCGTGCTGGTCCACGGCGGGTGGCACGGCGGGTGGTGCTGGCGGCGGGTCGCGCCGCTGCTGCGCGAGCGCGGCCACGAGGTGCACGCGCCCACCCTCACCGGCCTCGGCGACCGCGCGCACCTGGCCCGCCCGCACACCGGGCTGGCCACCCACGTGCGCGACGTGCTGGCCGTGCTCGAGCTCGACGACCTGCGCGACGTCGTGCTCGTCGGGCACAGCTCGTCCGGGGCGGTGATCACCGGGGTGGCGCAGCGGGCCGGCGAGCGCATCCGCGAGCTGGTGCACCTCGACTCGTTCGTACCGGGCCGGGGCGAGTCGGTGTTCGACCTGCTCAGCCCGCAGCGCCGGGAGCACTTCGAGCGGCTGGTCGACGCGGCCGGGCGGATCGTGCTCGACCCGGACGCGGCCATGGACGGCTGGGCGGTGACCGACCCCGACGACCGGGCCTGGCTGGGCCCGCGGCTGCGCCCGCACCCGGTCGGCGGGCTCGCCGACGCGCTGCCCGACATCGCCCCGCCCGACCTGCCCCGCCGCTACGTGCACTGCACCGACAAGCCGGGGCCGGACAGCTTCGCCGGGTTCGCCGACGCCGCGGCCACCGATCCCGCGTGGCGCTTCGACTCGCTGCCCACCGGCCACGACGCCATGGTCACCGCCCCGGCCGAGCTGGCCGACCTGCTCTGCGGCTGAGCTCAGGCCGCGGCCGCCGGCTGGCAGGTGGGGCACCAGAACAGGTTGCGGGCCAGGTGCTCGGAGTGCGCGATCGGCGTGCCGCACACCAGGCAGGGCTGCCCGGTGCGGCGGTAGGCGTAGACCCGCCGCGCGCACACGGCGCCCCGGTCGGGCGGGGCCAGCAGCCGCGGGTCGTGCTCGGGGCGCAACGTCTCGATCTTGCCGCGGCGCACGCCCTCGCGCAGCAGGGCGACCAGGTCGGCCCACAGCGCGTCCCACTGCTCGCGGCGCAGGGCCCGGCCCGGAAGCAGCGGGTCGAGCCCGTGGCGGAACAGCGCCTCCGCCCGGTAGACGTTGCCGACACCGGCGATCACGCTCTGGTCCATCAGCAGCGTGGCCAGCGGCGCCCGCGACCGGGAGATCCGCGCCCACGCCCGCTCCGGGTCGGCGTCGCGGCGCAGCGGGTCGGCGCCCAGGCGGGCGTGGATGGCCGCCGCCTCGACGTCGGAGATCAGCTCGCAGGCCGTCGGGCCGCGCAGGTCGGCGAAGTGGCTGGGACCGACCAGGCGCAGCCGGACCAGCCCGCGCGGCGGCTCGACCGGGCGGGGCACGTCGGAGAAGGTGCCGTACAGCCCGAGGTGCACGTGCAGCACGAGGTCGGGCCCGTAGTGGTGGAACAGGTGCTTGCCGTGCGCCTCGGTGCGCTCCAGCACCCGGCCGTCGAGCACCTCGGCGCTGGTGGCGAAGCGGCCCTGCGGGCTGCTCACGGCGATCGGGTGGCCGCGGTAGCGGCGGCGGTGCAGCCGCGCCAGGCGGTGCAGGGTGTGGCCTTCCGGCATCCTCGACCTCGATCGTGCCGGGACGTGGGGCCGCCGGCGGGGTGGCGGCCCGCGGACGTCGGCGGGTCGGTTCCCCCGGATGCTCGCACAGCCCGCAGGGGGCCGCGCGCGCTCGCGTCAGGCCGGCGGCAGCGCCGGGGGGACCCGGGTGCGCTCGTACTCGTCGAGGAGGGCGATGCGCCGGGCGTGGCGCTCCTCGCCGGAGAAGTCCGTGGCCAGGAAGGCCGCGACGATGTCCTCGGCCTCCTCGGCGGTGTGCATGCGGGCGCCGATCGCCACCACCTGGGCGTCGTTGTGCAGCCGGGCCAGGCGCGCGGTCTCCACGCTCCAGGCCAGCGCCGCGCGGATGCCGACGACCTCGTTGGCGGCGATCTGCTCGCCGTTGCCCGAGCCGCCGATGACGATCCCCCGGCTGCCCGGCTCGGCCAGCACGGCCAGACCGGTGGCGATGCAGAAGGCCGGGTAGTCGTCCTCGGGGTCGTAGGCCGCCGGGCCGACGTCGATCGGCTCGTGGCCCAGACTGGCGACGTGGGTCAGCAGGTGGGACTTGAGCTCGAAACCCGCGTGGTCGGAGCCGAGGTAGACGCGCACGGCGGACGATCCTGCCCTATCGACCCGGTGGCCGGGGTGGACGGGGCCCGCGGCGGCTGGGTGATCGTCGTCGTCCGGCCGGGCGAGGTGCGCTGGCGCACCGCCGACACCGCCGCTGACGTGCTCGCGGCCACCGCGGGGTGTGCCGCCGTCGGCGTCGACATCCCCCTCGGCCTGCCCACCGGCGGCCCCGAGGGCGGGCGCCGCGAGTGCGACGTCCTGGCCGCCCGCGCCCTCGGGCCCGCCCGCTCGTCGGTGTTCCCGGCCCCGCCCCGCCCGGTGCTGGCCGCCCCCACCCACCCCGAGGCCTGCGCCGTCGCCCGCGCCCTCACCGGCCGCGCCGTGAGCCTGCAGACCTTCCACATCGGCCCGAAGATCGCCGAGTGGGACGCCGTCGACCTGCCCGACGGCGTGGTCGAGGCCCACCCCGAGCTGTCGTTCCGGCGGCTGGCCCCCGACGTCGCGTTCACCGGCAAGAGGTCGCCGCGCGGCGCCGGGCAGCGGATCGCCGCGCTGGCCCGCTGGGTCGACCCGGCCCTCGCGCTGGCCGACCTCCCCACCGGCCCCGGGCTCGACGACCTGCTCGACGCGCTCGCGGTGGCGTGGACCGCGCAGCGGTGGGCGACGGGGCGGGCCGAGGTGCTGGGCGGGGAGGTGGACGAGCGGGGCCGGCCGATGCGGGTGGTGGTGTGAGGTCGGGCCCGGTTCACGGCCACCACGCACACCTCGTGGGCACGACGCACATGTCGGGCGGTGTGCGCGGCAACGGCCAGGTGTGCGCGGTTTCGCTGGTCGGCTCACCGCGCCGTTCGCCTCAACCGCTCCGAACGTCTACTTCCGCCCGCTCCCGAGCAGCCCGCCGAGCAGATCCCCGAGCCCACCCGCGCCGGAACCGGATCCGCCCGCCGCTCCACCGGAGAGGACCGAGCCGAGCACCCCGCCCAGCAGGTCGCCGAGGCCGCCGGACGCGCCGCCCGCTTCGGACGCCTTCCCACCGAACTTGCCCGCGAGCCACGACATCACGATCGGGGCCAGGATCTCCTCGACTGCGCTCATCGCTCTCCCTCTCCGCGCGTGGTCTGCTCCCTGCGCCCGTCGTGGTCCGTGCGCACGTGCGGGTCGTCGTCGGGCGAGCGGTGGCCGCCCGCGCCGGGGTCGACCAGGCTCATGTCGGCGTCCGGGTCGCTCGCGTCGGGGGCGTCGGGGTCGGGGTCGTCGGAGGTGGGGTCGCCCGGGCCGGGCCCGGCCGGACCGCGGTCGTTCCCCGGCACGGTGGCCTCGGGCCCCTGCGCGCCCTGCACCGCGGGCATCACTCCCAGGACCTCCAGCGGCGGGCCGACGGCCGGTCCCGGACCGCCGGCCACCCAGGCGTCCGCCCGCTCGCTGAGGTAGCGCAGCACCACCGCGACGGCGGCGGCCACGGGCACCGCCAGGAAGGCACCCGCGATGCCGTAGAGCGTGCTGCCCGCCGTGACCGCGAGCAGCACCACCACGGCGTGCAGCCCGAGGCTGCGCGACTGCAGCATCGGCTGCAGCACGTTGCCCTCCAGCTGCTGCACGGCGATGATGATCGCCAGCACGATCAGCGCGGTGGTGAACCCGTTGCTGACCAGGGCGACCAGCACGCCGAGCACACCGGCGACGATCGCCCCGATGATCGGCACGAAGCCGCCGAGGAACGTGAGCACGGCCAGCGGGATGGCCAGCGGCACCCCGAGGATCAGCAGCCCGGCCCCGATCAGGACCGCGTCGACCAGGCTGACGATGGCCTGGGTGCGGATGAAGTCGCCGAGGGTCTTCCAGACCCGCCTGGTCACCTCGACCAGGTGCCCGCCGGTGCCCTCGCCGACGGTGGCGCGCACCCACGGCAGGAACCGCGGGCCGTCCTTGATCAGGAAGAACGCGATGACCAGCGTGAGCAGGGTGTTGATCACGCCGTTGGCCACCGTGGAGACCCCGGTGAGCACTCCGGAGGAGATCGTCGAGATGCTGGACTGCAGCTGCTGGGTGACCGTGTTCAGCGCGGTGTCGAGCTGGGTCTGCTGGAGGTTGAGCGGCGGTCCGGACAGCCAGTCCTGGATGGCCTGGACGCCGCCGACCGCGCTCTGCGAGATCTGGTCGATGTTGCCGGCCACCGAGACGACGATCAGGGCGACCAGCCCGGCCAGCACGAGCAGCCCGCCCAGCAGCACCGCGGCCGCCGCGGCCGCGGGCGGGAACTTGTGCCGGCGCAGCCACCGCGTCGGCGGCCACAGCACGGTGGCCAGCAGCGTGGCCAGCAGCAGCGGCAGCACGATCGACCACAGGGAGCCGATCACCCAGGTCAGGATCCACAGGCCCAGGCCGACCAGCGCGATCCGCAGGCTCCACCGGGCGAGCCAGGTCACCCCCTCTCCGATGGCGGTGCCGCGCCCGCGCTGGGGGCGTTCGGTGGTCGTCACGGCTGCTCCTCGGCGGTCCGGCGGGTCGGGTGGCGACGGGCGGCGCCCGGGATCACCCGGACGAGCACACCCTGTCAGACCTTCCCGACGGACCACCGTCGGACGCGGCGGTCGGAGCGGAGTTGTCCACAAGCGGACCGCTTGAAACAAGCCGCTCCCCGCACCCGCCCCGGCGCCGCCGTCAGCCGACCAGCAGCCAGCTCGCGCCGAACCAGAGGCAGAGCACACCGATCAGCGCCCAGATGCCGTGCCAGGCGATCCGGGGGACGAGCGTCCAGCGGGACATGTACTCGGCGTCGCTCTTCGCGGCCCGGCTGAGCCGGGTGGTCGAGTCGAGCGCCCCACCGATCAGCATCAGCCAGACCAGGCCGACGGCGATCGCCGCCTTCAGCTCCGGGCTCCCGGTCAGCGCCACCCACCCGACACCGATCGAGGCCAGCAGCGTGACCGCGTTCGCCAGCGCGTTCGCTGCCTGCATGAACGCCCAGACCAGCAGGGCGAGCGCGCTCCACAGCACCGCCCACGCGTTGCCGTCGGCGACCACGGCGGCCCCGCCGAGCCCGAGCAGCGGCGGCAGCGGGTAGCCGGCGAACGCCGCGATCAGCCCGCCGAAGCTCCAGCGCGACCTGGACACGGTCGTGAAGGCGCTGCCGTCGTCGTTGAGCTGGAAGCCCGCGTGGTCGCGCAGGGTCAGCAGTGCGCCGACGATGTGGCCGCTCTCGTGCGCCACGGTCACCAACGAGCCCGCCCACGTACCGGTGAACACCACCAGCAGGAGGACCACGAAGCCGATGCCGAATGCGAGCGGTTGGCCTACTACAGGCACGGCATTCACCACATCGGCGTCACCCATCGGAGTAGTGGAGCAGATCGACTACCGCTGGTCAACGACCATCCACTCGCGGTGATCATCGGGGCCGATGAGTTCCGCCCTCCCCGCCCGTCCTACCCCTCGACACCCGTTCGACGCTGACCTTGACCTCAAGTCAGCTTCACGTCTTAGCGTCGTGGCCGGACGGCACGAACCGGAACTGTCGGTGGTCGGGTCCAGACTCGCCGCACGGAGGGAGCACCCGATGAGCATGGAAATGGTGGCCTGGAGCGAGATGTACCGGGCCTCGCACGACACCGGCGAGAGACGTCCGTTCTCGATGGCCACGATGCGCCGCATCGCGGCGTTCGCCCGCCCGCACCGCACCCAGGTCGTGACGTTCCTCCTGGTCAGTGTGGTCGGCGCGGTGCTGGCAGTGGCCACCCCGGTGCTCGCGGGCCGGGTGGTCGACACGATCGTCGGCGGCGGTCCGGTCTCGGTCGTGGTGGTGCTGGCCGCGCTGATCGCGGGGATCGCGGTAGTCGAGGCCGCGGGCGGCATCCTGCAGCGCTGGCTGTCGGCCTCGCTGGGCGAGGGCCTCATCCTCGACCTGCGCGCCGCGGTGTTCGACCACGTCCAGCGCCAGCCGGTCGCCTTCTTCACCCGCACTCGCACCGGGGCGCTGGTCAGCCGGCTCAACAACGACGTCATCGGGGCCCAGCGGGCGTTCAGCGACACGCTGTCCGGCGTCGTCGGCAACGTCGTCACCCTGGTCCTGACCCTCGCCGTGATGGTCACGCTGTCCTGGCAGGTCACGCTGCTGGCGCTGGTGCTGCTGCCGGTGTTCGTCATCCCGGCCCGGCGGATCGGGCGCACGCTGGCCTCGATCCAGCGCGAGGGCGCCGACCACAACGCCGCCATGGGCGACCAGATGACCGAGCGCTTCTCCGCCCCGGGCGCCACGCTGATCAAGCTGTTCGGCCGGCCCGCGGAGGAGACGCGCGAGTTCGTGGCCCGCGCCGCCCGCGTGCGCGACATCGGCGTGCGCACCGCGATGGTCCAGTGGGTATTCGTCTCCGCGCTGACCCTGGTGTCGGCGCTCGCGCTGGCGCTGGTCTACGGCGTCGGCGGCTACCTGGCGATCACCGGCGGGCTGGCCGCCGGCGACGTCGTGGCGCTGGCCCTGCTGCTGACCCGCCTCTACGCCCCGCTCACCGCGCTGGCCAGCGCCCGCGTCGAGGTGATGAGCGCGCTGGTCAGCTTCGAGCGGGTGTTCGAGGTGCTCGACCTGCAGCCGCTGATCGCCGAGCCGGAGCACCCGGTCGCGCTGCCGGAGGGCCCGCTCGGGCTGGAGTTCGACGGCGTCGACTTCGCCTACCCCTCCGCCGACCGGGTCTCGCTGGCCTCCCTGGAGGACGTCGCCCAGCTCGACACGCGCGGCGGCGAGCAGGTCCTGCACGGGGTGACGTTCCGCGCCGAGCCCGGCCGGATGGTCGCGCTGGTCGGGTCCTCCGGCGCCGGCAAGTCCACGATCGCCCAGCTGCTGCCCCGCCTCTACGACGCCGACGCGGGCACCGTGCGCATCGGCGGGGTCGACGTCCGCGACCTGTCGTTCGACTCGCTGCGCGGCGCGATCGGCATGGTCACCCAGGACGGCCACCTCTTCCACGACACCATCCGGGCCAACCTGCTCCTGGCCCGCCCGGAGGCCACCGAGACCGACCTGTGGGACGCGCTGGAGCGCGCCCGGCTCGCCGAGCTGATCCGCTCCCTGCCCGACGGCCTCGAGACGGTCGTCGGCGAGCGCGGCTACCGGCTCTCCGGCGGCGAGCGCCAGCGGCTGACCATCGCCCGGGTGCTGCTGGCCCGGCCGCGGATCGTCGTGCTCGACGAGGCCACCGCCCACCTCGACTCCACCTCGGAGGCCGCGGTGCAGGAGGCGCTGGCCGAGGCCCTCACCGGGCGCACGGCGGTGGTCATCGCGCACCGGCTGTCCACCATCCGCGCCGCCGACCAGATCCTGGTGCTGGAGCACGGCCGGATCGTCGAGCACGGCACCCACACCCAGCTGGTGCACGGGGCGGGCCGGTACGCGCAGCTGCACGCGGCCCAGTTCGCCCAGCCGTCGACCGACGAGGTCGAGCTGGCGGCCTCCTAGCCGCACCTCGCAGGGCCCGCGTGCCCGGCGCAAGGCCTCCGGGCCCTGCGCCGGGCACCTCGCCTCTGCGACGTGGCCCGGACTCCGGCCCGGTCGGCCTCAGTCGACGTCGGGGAACGCCAGGAAGCGCACCAGGATGCGGCGCGCGTCCTGCGGCGGCGGGTCGACCGCGTGGCCCTCGGCGTCGTCGCCGCGGTAGCGCAGCACCAGGGCCATGTACTCCTCCCAGAACGCGAGCAGCTCGTGCGGCGCCAGCCGCAGCGCGCTGCGGCTGAACAGCAGCGCGTCGCCCCAGGGCCCCATCTCCTCGCGCCGCTGCTGGAACCGGGCCAGCGCCTGGTCGTCCTCGGCCGCGTTGAGCTCGGTGAGCTGGTCGAGGGCCGCCCGGGCGTCCTCGGTCATGGTGCTGCGGGGCAGGAACCGGATGTCCTGCCGGCGCGCCCGCCACCACCGCACCCGGCCGCGGGCCCGCTCCGGGATGTCCTCGACGAACCCGTGCTCGGCGAGCTGGCGCAGGTGGTAGCTGGTGGCGCCGGTGTTCTCGCCGAGCGCCGCGGCCAGCGTCGTCGCCGTGGCCGGGCCGTCGCGGTGCAGGCTCCGCAGGATCTGCTGGCGCAGCGGGTGACCGAGGGCCTTGAGGGCGCCGGGGTCGCTCAGCTCCCGGGCCGGTTCGGGGCCCCCTGACCCGCGATCTCCGGGCTCTCCCTGGGTTGACATCTGCCGGAAGCTAGCACACTCTTCTGTGCAAAGCTTTGTTTGCAGAGCTTCTTCTGTAGAGGGGTGGACCATGGAGACACGACGACGACGGCCCCGCCGGACCGTCGCCCGGATGCTGATCGCGGGCGCGCTCGCCGCCGCGGCGACGGCGTCCCTGACCGGCTCGGCGCTGGGTGGACCGGTACCGGGCGGGGTGGACCCGTCGAGCCGGGCCCCCGCCGAGGCGGGCGACGTCCGCCAGGTCGAGCTGACCGTGCCGACCGCCGACGGCCTCGCGCTCCCGGCCACGCTGCGGATCCCGGCCGATCCCCGGCCGGGCGCCCCGGCCGTGGTCATGGTGCACGGCGCGGGTGCGGGCCCCCGGGACAAGTACCGCGAGGAGGCCGAGGCGTTCGCCGCGGCCGGGGTGGCGACGCTGGCCTACGACAAGCGGTCGGTGGGCTACTCGCTGACCGAGCGCTCCTACTCCCAGCTGGCCGACGACGCCGTCGCGGCCGCCGGGGTGCTGCGCGAGCAGCCCGGCATCGACCCCGGCGCGGTCGGGCTCTGGGGCACGAGCGAGGGCGGGTGGGTGGCTCCGCTGGCCGCCTCCCGCGACGAGCGCACGGCGTTCCTGGTGGTGATCGGCGCGAACGGGCTCGAGCCGCTGCGCCAGCAGACCTGGGCCGAGGCGCTCAAGGTGCACGCCGCCGGGGTGCGGGGCTCGCTGGTCGACGCGGCGTCGTCCGGGGTGTACCGGCTGATCAGCGACATGGGCATGTTCCCCGAGCCCTACTACGACCCCGCTCCCGTGCTGAGCGGGCTGACGCTGCCGGTGCTGGGCGTCTGGGGGGCGCTGGACCGGGCGACACCGCCGGTCGAGAGCGTCGCCGCGTTCCGCACCGCGCTGGAGCGCGCCGGCAACCCGCACTACACGCTGCGGACCATCGACGGTGCCGACCACGGGCTGCACACCACCACCGACGGCTTCTCCGAGGGACCGGTGCTCGCCCCCGGCTACGTCGACCTGGTCGCGTCCTGGACGAGCGCGGCGGCGAGCGGTGCGGCTCCGCGCACCTCGGTCAGCGGGACCGGCGACCAGCCGCTGGCGACCGCGGCCGTGCCGCCGCTGGGGTGGTGGGAGTCCGCTCCCGCGCACGGCGTGGCGCTGGGCTTGATGCTGGGCGGGTTCGGCGGCTTCGCGCTGACCGCGGCCGTGCGCCGGCTGCACCGCGTGCTGCGTCCCGGACCGGCGATGCCGGCCCCGGTGGCGGCCCGGGTGGTCGCCGGTGCGGGGCTGGTCACGGTCGTCGGGACCCTGTACTACCTGGTCGAGCTGACCCTCGTCCGCGGCGGGCGCACGATCGACCCGGGTCCGCTGCTGCTCGAGCGCACGCTCCCGTGGCTGGCGCTGCAGGTGCTGGCGGTCACCACGGTGGTGGCGGCGGTCGTGCTGGTGGTCGGGCTGCTCCGAGGGCGCGGCAGCAGGCCGGCGGCGCTCGACCCGGCCGAGGCACCCGAACCCGTCGGCGCCGGCCGCGGCGGTCGCGGCCCCGGCACCGTCCGCAGGCCGGCGGGGCCCGCCCGGTCCGCCGGCGAGCGCATCCGGATCACCGCACTGCTGGTCGCCGCGGCCGCCTTCGTCCCGTGGGCGCTCTACTGGGGCCTGCTCGTCCCCTGAGCCCGCGCCGCCCCCGCCGCCCCCGCCGGGCGGCGCCGGGCCGGACGTTCAGGAAGGCCACCTTCATGGACCCGGAGGTTCGGGAAGGTGGCCTTCCTGGCCTGTGCGGACCTGAAGGTGGCCTTCCTGAACCCGGGGCCGCCCGATCAGGACAGGGGCGGGGCGGACGGGAGGCGGTCGGGGGTGGTGTCGGCGAGGACGGCCATCGCGGCGTTGCGGCCGTTGACGCCGATCACGCTGCCGCCGGGGTGGGTGGCGGCGCCGGCCAGGTAGAGGCCGGGCACCGCGGTGCGCGGGCCGAACCGGCGGTCCCACATCTGGTCGGGCAGGCAGTCGCCCTGGAAGATGTGGCCGCCGGTCAGGCCGATCCGGGCCTCGACGTCGGGTGGGCCCAGCACCTGCCGGTGCTCGATGCGGTCCACGACGTCGGGGGCGAAGCGGGCGACCTCGGCGAGGGCGGCGTCGGCGATCTCCTCCCGCCGGGTCTCCCAGCTGCCTTCGGCCAGGGCGTAGGGCACGTACTGGGCGAACACGCTCATCACGTGCCTGCCCTCCGGCGCCACGGAGGGGTCGTAGCGCGACGGGAAGTACACCTCCGCCCAGGACGGCGCCGGGTGCCCGGCTACGGCGCGCTCGAAGGCGGCCTGGGTGGCGTCCAGGCCGGAGGTGATCGTGACCATGGCGCGGTGCGGGAGGTCGGGGTCGGGCGCGGCGGGGAACACGGGCAGCCCGCGGAGCGCGCAGTTGATCTTCACGACGGGGCTGGTCGACCTCCAGGCGTCGACCCGGGCGCGCCACGGCCCGGGCGCGGCGTCGCCGCAGAGCGCCGTCGTGCGCTTGGGGTCGGCGCTGGAGACGACGACGTCGGCGGCGATCAGCTCGCCGCCGGCCAGCCGCACCCCCTCCCCCGGTTCGATGGCCGCCACCGGAACCCCAGCGGCCAGCACGGCGCCGTGCGCGACGGCGGCGTCGGCGATCGCGAACGAGACCCGGCCGGTGCCGCCGCGCACGTAGCCCCAGCGGCCGTCGTTCAGCGTGCCCAGCGAGTGCATCGCGTGCACGCCGGCGGTGCCCGGGTCGCGCGGACCGGCCCAGGTGCCGATCACGCCCTGCCCGTGCAGCAGGGCGCGCAGCCGCTCGTCGCGCACGTGCTCGCAGACGACGTCGGCGATCGAGCGGTGCAGCAGCACGTCGAGCGCCTCGGTGTCCGCGCCGAACAGCTCGGCCAGCTCGGCGCGGTCCGGGCTGTCGCCGACCCAGGTGTCGCGCGGGCCGAGCCGCAGGGTGCGCCGGATGCGCTCGAAGAGGGCCTCGTAGGCCAGGTAGCCCTCGACGTCGGACGGGGCCAGCGCGGCGACCTCCTTCGCCGCGGCGTCCGCGTCGGACCAGACCGCCACCGACGTGCCGTCCTCGAAGGGGCACCACAGGCTCGGGTCAACCAGGGTGACCGCGAACCCGCGCTCGGCCAGCCCCAGCTCGGAGACGACCAGCGGGTGCAGCAGCCCCACCACGTACGCGCACGGGCTGATCAGGTAGTCCGGGTCGTCGGCGAAGGGCCGCTCCAGCGTCGCCGCGCCGCCGAGCCGCTCGCGCGCCTCCAGCACCAGCACCGACCTGCCCGCCCTGGCCAGGTAGGCCGCGGCCGTGAGGCCGTTGTGCCCGCCGCCGACGACCACGGCGTCCCACCGGCGCGCGGCGAGCTCGGCGATCGGTGCGGGGAGCCCGACCCTGCCCTCAACCTGCTGAACGGCCACGTCCCCGGACGCTACCGTCGGTCGGTGCCGATGGAGCCCAGGAGCGAGCACCGCCAGCGCGGGTACCGGGTGCGGCTGGAGTGGGGCCCCCACGGCGTCGAGGTGCTCGCCGCCGACTGCGCCGTGCTGGTCGTGGTCGACGTCCTGTCGTTCTGCACGTCGGTCGACATCGCGGTGGGGCGGGGCGCCGCGGTGCTCCCGCAGCGCGACCACGACCCGGCCGCCGCGGAGGCCGAGGCCGAGCGGGCCGGGGCGGTCCCGGCCGGGCGCCGCGACGGCCCGGGACCCTCGCTGCGCCCGTCGTCGCTGCTCGGGCTGGCTGCGGGCACCACGCTGGCGCTGCGCTCACCGAACGGCGCCACCCTGTGCGCCGCCGCCGCGGCCGCGGGCGTCCCGCTACTGGCGGGCTGCCTGCGCAACGCCGGCGCGGTTGCCGCGGCCGCGGATCGGTTCGACGGCCCGGTCGGGCTGGTCGCCGCCGGGGAGCGCTGGCCGGACGGCACGCTGCGGGTGGCCGTCGAGGACGCCGTCGGCGCCGGCGCGATCGCCGCCCGGCTGCGCGACCGCTCCACCGAGGCCGACCTGGCCGCCGCGCAGTTCGCCGCGGCCCGCGCCCGCGGCCTGCTCGACGTGCTCGCCGCCACCTCGTCCGGTCGGGAGCTGCTCGCCGACGGCTACGGCGCCGACGTCGCGCTGGCCGCCGCGCTGGACGCGAGCCGCGCCGTCCCCGCCCTGACGGGCGGCCTGCTCGCCGGTAGCGTTCGCGGGTGACGTTCAGCGACGAGCTGCGGACCGCCGCGGCGAAGGCCTGGGACGCGGCGGCCACCCACCGCTTCGTCGACGAGCTGTGGGCCGGGCGGCTGGAGCCCGGCGTGTTCGGCGCCCACCTCGTGCAGGAGAGCCTCGTCCTGGACCCGTTCGTGGCGCTCATGGGCGCCACCGTCGCCGTCTGCGACCTGCCCGAGTCGCGGTTGGCGCACGCGCGCAGGCTCGGCCTGGTCGCCGGGCCGCCCGCCGCCTACCTGGCCCGCGCCATGGACGTGCTGGACGTGCCGCTCGACGAGCGCACCCACCCCGAGCCGCGCCCGGCCACCGCGCAGCTGCGCGAGCTGCTGGAGACGGTGCGGTCCGCCGTCGACCACCCGTCCTGCCTGACCGTGCTGCTGGTGGGCGAGTGGCTGCGGCTGGACTGCGCCACCCGGTCCGACGCCGACGCCCCGACCGACCCGCTGGCCCGGGAGTGGGTCGAGCTTCGCCGGGGTGCGGCGTTCGAGGGCTGGGTCGCGTTCCTGCGCCTGGAGTTCGACCGGGTCAGCGCGGCGCTGGACGACGACCGCCGCGACGTGCTGCGCGCGCTGTTCGTCCGGACGGCGGAGCTGGAGCTGGCGTTCCTCGACGGTGCGTACGTCTGAGTGGGCCGTCCAGACCCCCGGCGGTGTTCCGAACGGCGGCGGATCGGGAACATCGGTGAAGTGCAGCACTCCTGTCCGTTGCCCGGTGTGACCCGCGCTCGTAACAAACGACACCTAGCGTCGGCGTCATGAGCGACCTCCCCCTGCTCGGCGTGGAGGAGGAGTTCCACGTCGTCGACCTGGAGACCCGCCGCTCCGCGCCCGAGGTGGACGCGCTGCTGTCCCAGCTCGACGGCGACGAGTTCGCCCCCGAGCTGCAGCGCTCCCTCGTCGAGACCAACACGCCGGTCTGCGCCACGCTCGACGAGCTGCGCGAGAACCTGCGCCGCCTGCGCGGCACGCTGGAGGCCACCGCGAGCCCGCTCGGGCTCGGTGTCGTGGCCGCGGGCACGGTCCCGCTGGCCGACATGTCCACCGACGCGATCTCGGCGGGCGCCCGCTACGAGCGGATGCAGCACGAGTACCAGCTGCTGGTCAGCGAGCAGCACATCTGCGGCGCGCAGGTGCACGTCGACGTGCCCGACCGCGACGTCGCCGTGCAGGTCACCCAACGGGTCGCGCCCTACCTGCCGACGCTGCTGGCGATCTCGGCCAGCTCGCCGTACTGGCGCGGGCGCGACTCGGGCTACGCCAGCTTCCGCAGCATGGTCTGGTCGCGCTGGCCGACGGCGGGCCCGCCCGGGCACCTGGAGACCGCGGCCGACTACGACCGCATGGTCGACGAGCTGATCGCGTCCGGCACGATCAGCGACCCCGGGATGGTCTACTTCGACATCCGGCCCAGCGCCCACCTGCCGACCGTCGAGCTGCGGGTGTGCGACGCCTGCCCGCAGGTCGACGACGTGGTGCTGATCGCCGGGCTGTTCCGGGCGCTGGTGGCCAGGGCCCGGGCCGACCTCGACGCCGGGCTCCCGCTGCCCGCGGCCCGCCACGAGCTGCTGCGCGCGGCCAGCTGGCGGGCGGCCCGCTCGGGCCTGGAGGGCGACCTCGTCGACCTGGTCGGCCCCTCGCTGGTCGCCCCCGAGGTGCTGATCGGCGCGCTGGTCGACCACCTGCGCCCGCAGCTGGAGGAGGTCGGCGACTGGGAGCAGGTGCTGGAGCTGTCCCGGGCCGCGCTGGGCCGGGGCAGCGCCGCGGCCGCCCAGCGCCGCGTGTACGGCCGCCGCGGCGAGTACGTCGACGTCGTCGACGCGCTGCTGGCGCACACCCAGGGCAGGCGGCCGAGCCACGAGCCGCCGCAGACGGTGCCCGCCGCCGCCGAGCTGCTCGCCGCCTACCACCCGTCGTCGTTCGACGAGGCGGTCAGCGCGGGCGGCACCGTGCTGCCGCACTACGGCTGGATGTTCCGCTCGCTGGAGCGGATGGGCCCGCGCGGGCTGGCCGCGGCCGAGTCGGCGCTGCGCACCGAGCAGCGCGCCCGCGGGGTCACGTTCCGCGTCGGCGACGGCGAGCCCGACCGGCTGTTCCCGCTCGACCTGGTGCCCCGCATCGTGACCAGCGAGGACTGGAGCGGGCTGACCGCCGGGCTCACCCAGCGGGTGCGCGCGCTGGAGGCGTTCATCCGCGACGTCTACGCCGAGCGGTCGATCGTCGCCGACGGCGTCGTGCCGCCCGCGGTCGTCCAGGACGCGCCCGGGCTGAGCCGGGTGGGCCGGCTGGTCCCGGCGGACGCCGTGCGGATCGCGGTGGCCGGCATCGACCTGGTCCGCGACCGCGCCGACCACTGGCTGGTGCTGGAGGACAACCTGCGGGTGCCGTCGGGGATCGGCTACTCGGTGATGAGCCGGCGGTTGATCCGCAGCGTCATGCCCGACCTGGAGCCGCCGGCCGGGGTGGTCGGCCTGGAGCGGGTGCCGGGGATGCTGCACTCGGCGCTGCTGTCGGCCACCGACGTGGACGACCCCGGCTACGACGAGGTCGCGCTGCTCTCCGCGGGCGAGTCGGACTCGGCGTACTTCGAGCACCGGCTGCTGGCCGCCCGGATGGGCGTGCCGGTGGTGACCCCGCGCCAGCTGCAGGTCAGCGAGGACGGGGTGTACCTGGTCGGCACCGGGGCGCGGCGCAGGCTGTCCGCGCTCTACCGGCGCATCGACGAGAACGTGCTGCTCTCGGCGAAGGGCGCCGACCTGCGCCCCATCGGCCGGGCGCTGGTCAACGCGGTGTCGCGGGGCACGGTGGCGATGCTGAACGCGCTGGGCAACGGGGTCGCCGACGACAAGCTGGTCTACGCCTACGTGCCGCGGATGGTCGAGTACTACCTGGGCGAGAAGGTCCTGCTGGACAACGTCCCCACCTACCCGTGCGTCGACCCCGAGCAGCGCGCCCAGGTGCTCGACCGCCTCGACGAGCTGGTGCTCAAGCCGGTCGACGGCTACGGCGGGCAGGGCATCGTGATCGGCCCGCACGCCGAGCGCGCGGAGCTGGCCGCGGTGGCCGAGCAGATCCGGGCCCACCCGGCCGGCTGGGTGGCCCAGGACCTGGTCGAGCTGTCCACGCACCCGACCTTCGCCGAGGGCAAGCTGGAGCCGCGGGCGGTCGACCTGCGGGCGTTCGTGCTGCAGTCGCGCCTGGGCGGGCAGCCGCACGCCGAGGTGCTGCCGGCCGCGTTGAGCCGGATGGCCCCGGCCGGCAGCATGATCGTCAACTCGTCCCGGGGCGGCGGCGCCAAGGACACCTGGGTCCTGAGATGAGGTCGTGAGTGGAAATCAGGGCCCCAGCCGGTTTCCACTCACGAGCGCATCAGGGCCTCGATGAGGGGGCGGGGGTCGGGGGCGACGCCGGGGGGCTGGAAGACCACCGACGTTGCGCCCACCCCGCCCAGCTCCGCCGCCCGGCGGGCCATCTGGGCGGACAGGTCGGTCGCGGTCGGGTCGGCCTCGACGTAGACGACCGCCCGGAACGGCCCGTCGGCGCGCCCGGCGGCCTCCCGGCCCTGCTGGACCGACGCCAGCTGGCGGCGCACGCCCTCGGGGGTCTGGTCGACGTCGAGGATGACCCCGTCGGCCAGCTCCCCGGCCAGCCGCAGCGTCTTCGGCCCGCGCCCGCCGACCAGCAGCGGCGGGGGCTGGGGCGGCGGCCAGTCCAGCGCGACGGCGTCGAGCTGGACGTGCTTCCCGGACGTCGTGACGGTCTCGCCGCCCAGCAGCGCGCGGATCGCGGTCGTCTGCTCGCGCAGCAGCGTCATCGGCGACGCGGCCCTGGCCCCGACCTGCGCCATCCAGTCCAGCACGCCGTGCCCGAGACCGGGCAGGAACCGGCCGGGGAACATCCTGGCCACAGTGGCGAGCTCCATCGCGGTCAGTGCCGCGTTGCGCAACGGCACCGGGACCAGCCCGATGCCGACGGCCAGCCGATCGCTCCAGGCCAGCGCCGCCGCCGCGGCGCTCATGCTGCCCTCGAAGAAGCAGTCCTCCCACAGCCACAGCTCGGCCACCCCGGCGTCCTCGGCCGCGCGCACCGCATCGCGCAGCTGCTCGGGAGGGCACTGGGGGCGGAACACCACGCCGGTCGTCGGTGAGCTCACCGGTGGAGTCCACCACAGGAGAGGCGCGGGACACGAGGTGGAAACACGGTGCCGCTTGCGCGGACGGGGGTCGGCATCGTCCACTCGTCCGAACCAGACCGCGACGAGAGGACAGAGCGCATGTGCGGCATCGCCGGGGAGATCCGGTTCGACGGCGGCGAGCCCGACGTGGCGGCCGTCGCGCGGATCACCGCCGCGATGCACCGGCGGGGCCCGGACGGCTCCGGGGTGCACGCCGTCGGCCCGGTCGCGCTCGGCCACCGCCGGCTCAAGATCCTCGACCTGTCCGAGCGCGGCGCCCAGCCGATGGTCGACTCCGAGCTGGGGCTGAGCGCGGTCTTCAACGGCCTGGTCTACAACTTCCGCGAGCTGCGCCAGGAGCTGGAGGCCGCGGGCTACCGGTTCTTCTCCCACACCGACACCGAGGTGCTGATCAAGGCGTTCCACCGCTGGGGCCCGGCCTGCGTGGAGCGCTTCCTCGGGATGTTCGCGTTCGCGATCGTCGACCGCGAGTCGGGGGTGCTGACCCTGGGCCGCGACCGGCTGGGCATCAAGCCGCTGTACTACAGCGAGGGGCCGCGGAGCCTGCGGTTCGCCTCGTCGCTGCCGGCGCTGCTGGAGGGCGGTGGGGTGGACACCGGCATCGACCCGGTCGCCCTGCACCACTACATGACGTTCCACTCGGTGGTGCCCGCGCCGCGCACGATCCTGGCCGGCGTCCGCAAGCTGCCCCCGGCCACCGTGCGCACGATCCAGCCCGACGGCGCCAGCAGCGACCACGAGTACTGGCGGCCCGAGCACGTCCGCGACCCGCGGCGGGCCGGCATGAGCGCGGGCGACTGGCGCGACGCGGTGCTGGAGGCGCTGCGGCTGGCGGTGCGCCGCCGGATGGTCGCCGACGTGCCGGTCGGCGTGCTGCTCTCCGGGGGGCTCGACTCGTCGCTGGTGGTGGCGCTGCTGGCGCAGGAGGGCCAGGTCGGGCTGAAGACGTTCAGCGTCGGCTTCCACGCCACCGCGGGCGAGGCCGGCGACGAGTTCGAGTACTCCGACCTGGTCGCGCAGACCTTCGGCACCGACCACCAGCAGATCCTGGTCGACCCGTCGCGGATGCTGCCCGCCGTCGACGGGGCGATCACGGCCATGGCCGAGCCGATGGTCAGCCACGACTGCGTCGCGTTCTACCTGCTGGCCGAGGAGGTCAAGAAGTCGGTCACGGTCGTGCAGTCCGGGCAGGGCGCCGACGAGGTGTTCGCCGGTTACGACTGGTACCCGCCGCTGGCCCGCACGCCGCGCGAGCGTGCGGTCGAGGAGTACGCGAAGGTCTTCACCGACCGCCCGCACGCCGACCTGGCGAACATCCTGGAGCCGGAGTGGCTGCTCGACCACGACCCGAGCCGGGCGTTCATCGCCGAGCGGTTCGGAATGCCCGGCGCGCAGGACACGTTGGACGCGGCGTTGCGCATGGACTCGACGATCATGCTGGTCGACGACCCGGTCAAGCGCGTGGACAACATGACGATGGCGTGGGGCCTGGAGGCGCGGGTCCCGTTCCTGGACCATGAGCTGGTGGAACTCGCCGCCGCCTGCCCGCCCGAGCTGAAGCTCGCGCACGGGGGCAAGGGCGTGCTCAAGGAGGCTGCCCGCGGCGTCGTGCCGGATGCCATCATCGACCGGCCGAAGGGCTACTTCCCGGTGCCGGCGATCCGGCACCTGGAGGGCCCGTTCCTCGACCGGGTGCGCGACGCCGTCACCGACCCGGTGGCCAAGGCGCGGGGGCTGGTCCGCCGCGACTGGCTGGACGCGATGCTGGCCGACCCCAACACCCAGCGCACCAACCTGGGGTCGAACGCGTTGTGGCAGGTGGCTCTGCTGGAGATGTGGTTGCAGGAGAGGGGGCTCTAGCTTGGTGTCCATCCATTCGCAGGCTGAGCTGGCCGAGCGACGTCTCGCCCGCAGCGGGCGATCCGACTCCCCCATCCCCCACTACTGCGAACCGGTGCCGTCCCCGGACGGCACCCGCATCGCCTGGATCTCCGACCGCGACGGGCGCCCGCACGCCTGGGTGGCCGTGCTGCCCGCCGACGGCGGCCCGGTCGTCGAGCCGGACTTCCCGCTGGTGACCGGCGACGACGTGCAGGCGCTGAGCTGGTCGCCCGACGGCGCCTGGATCGCCTGCCAGCTCGCCCACTGCGGTGGCGAGCGCACGCGGGTGCGGCTGCACAGCCCCGACTCCGGGGAGGTCCAGGAGATCGCCCCCGGCGCCGCGGCGGTCACCCTCGGGTCCTGGTCGCCCAGCGGCAACCAGCTCGGCGTCACCGTGTTCCCCGAGGGCGCCGGCGACGGCCAGGCCTGCCTCTACGACCTGCGCGACGGCACGTCGACGGTGGTCGCGGCCGGGCCGGCCGCGCGGGTCTGCGCGGTCAGCGGCGACGGCCGCCGCGCCGTCGTGCGGCTGGGCAGGCGCGGGCAGCGCGGCCTGGAGCTGGTCGACCTGTGGTCGGGGCGGCGCACCGAGCTGATCCCCGGCGGGGAGGCCAACGTGGCCGACGCCCGGTTCGGCATCACCGGGCGCCAGCTCTACGTGCACACCGACGCCGGCCGGGAGCGGCCCGCGCTGCTCGCGGTCACCCTGCGCGGCGACGCGGTGTCCACCGTGTTCGTGGTGGCCGAGCGCGAGGACGCCGACCTCGACATCGTCGCGCTCGACCCGGCGGGCGTGCGCGCCGCGCTGGTCTGGAACGTGGCCGGGGTGAGCGAGAACGAGCTGCTCGACCTGCGCTCCGGCCTCGCCGAGCCGCTCGGCCCCGTCCCCGGCGACGTGGTCACCGGCCTCGCCTTCACCCGCGACGGCGACGCGCTGCTGGTCGCGGCCGAGGGCCCGACGGTCACCCCGCGGGTGAGCCGGGTCGCGCTGGACACCGGCGAGCTGGGCCCGCTGCTGCCCGCCGAGCCCGACGACGGCGGCGCCTTCGTCGCGCCCACGCTGCACGAGTTCCGCGCCGAGGACGGGCTGGTGCTGTCGGGGTGGCTGTTCCGCCCGCGCGGCGCGCTGGGCCCGCTGCCGACGCTGCTGTGGCTGCACGGCGGCCCGGAGGCCCAGGAGCGGCCGGTGCACCAGCCGCTGTTCCAGGCCATGGTGGCGGCCGGGGTGGCGGTGTTCGCGCCGAACGTGCGGGGCTCGATCGGCTACGGGCGCTCCTTCGCCGCGGCCGACGACCTCGACCGCCGCTTCGTGGCGATCACCGACGTGCGCGCGGCCGTCGACTTCCTGGTCTCGGCCGAGCTGGCCGACCCGGCGAGGGTCGGGGTCTCCGGCCGGTCCTACGGCGGCTACCTGACGCTGGTCGCGCTGGCCTGGTTCCCGGAGCTGTTCGCGGTGGGCGTGGACGTGTGCGGGATCTCCGACTTCGCCACGTTCTACGACCAGACCGAGCCGTGGATCGCGGCCGCCGCGGTCACCAAGTACGGCGACCCGCGGGTCGACGCGGAGCTGCTGCGCGAGCTCTCCCCGATCCACCACGTCGACCGGATCGTGGCGCCGCTGCTGGTGGTGCACGGGGCGCACGACACCAACGTGCCGCTCGTGGAGGCCGAGCAGGTGGTGGCGGCGCTGCGCGAGCGGGCGGCCTCGCCGGGGTTCCTGCTGTTCGACGACGAGGGCCACGAGGTGCACGGCACGGCCAACCGGGCGGTGTTCGTCCGCGAGGTGGTGGGGTGGGTCACCGCGCACCTGCTGGAACCGGTGGAGCAGACGGCCTGACCGACCGGCCGGGCGGTCAGCTGGAGAAGCTCTCCATGATCGTCCGGCCGTCGTCGATCGCGATGTCCCAGGAGTACGGTACGTCGGTCTCCGTGGGGCTGCCGTCGTTGTAGGTGAAGGTCACCAGGCCCGTGACGGTGCCGGTCGTCGGGTCCGGGCGCTGCACGTTCCGGACGATCACCCGGTCGACCCGGCTCCAGAAGTTCCGGTACCCGGACTCGCCGCCGGACTGCGCGACCGCGCGCGGGCTCAGCCGCGACAGCGCCGCGTCGATGTTGCCGGGCAGCTGCGAGTAGTAGTCCAGGACGAACTGCACCGCGTCGTTCGGCGCCGTGGCGGGCGTGCTCGTCGGCTCCGCCGTCGTCGTGGGCGCGGGCTCGGTGGTGGGCGCAGGCGTGGGCGAGGGCGGATCCTCGCCGCCCTCGGTGGTCGACGGCGCGCCGGCGGGCGGCGCGGCGACCTCACCGGTGGTCGTCGGCGCGGCCGACGGGTCGGCGCCGCCCCCGCCACCGGCCAGGTTGTTCAGCAGGACCGCGGCGATCGCGCCACCGACGACGAGCGCGGCGACCAGCGCGATCAGCCAGACCGGCGGGCGGCGGCGGTCGCGCGGCTCGGCGGGCGGGCGGGTCGGGCGGGCGGGCGCCGCGGCCGGGACGGGGCGCGGCGAGGGCCGGCGGGGGGCGGCCCGCCCCGCCGGGGGCGGCAGCACGGCGGTGGCCGTGCCCGGCGGCGCGGCCGCACCGGAGGCCACCTTGGCCAGCAGGTCGCGGGCCTGGGCGGCGGTCGGCCGCTCCTCGGGCTCCTTGGCCAGCAGCCGCATCATCACGTCGTGCAGCTCGCCGGCCTGCTTCGGCGGCTCGACCTCACCGGTGGCCACCTTGTGCAGCAGGGCGTAGGCGTTGTCGTCCAGTCCGAAAGGTGGGCCACCCTCGACCGCGGCGTACAGCGTGGCGCCGAGCGCGAAGACGTCCGAGGCCGAGGTGGGGTCCTGGCCGCGGGCCACCTCGGGGGCCAGGAACGCCGGTGTGCCGGCGATCAGGCCGGTGCGGGTGAGCTGGACGTCGTCCACGGCGCGCGAGACGCCGAAGTCGGTGAGCTTGACCCGGCCGTCGTCGCCGAGCAGCACGTTGCCCGGCTTGATGTCGCGGTGCACCACGCCCGCCTTGTGCGCGGCGGCCAGCCCGTCGGCGACCTGGCTGCCGATGTCGGCCGCCTCGCGCGGGGCCATCGGCCCGTCCTGGGCGAGCCGCTGGGCCAGCGACACCGACGGCAGGTACTCCATGACCAGCCAGGGGCTGTCCTCGTGCACGACGACGTCGAACATGCTGATGACGTGCGGGTGCTGCAGCCGGGCCCCGATGCGGCCCTCGCGCAGGATGCGTTGGCGGGACTCCTCCAGCGCGCCGCCCCTGGCCGGGACCGCGGCCGCGAGCAGCTCCTTGACCGCGACGGTGCGGTTCAACAACTCATCGGTAGCCCGCCAGACGGCGCCCATGGCGCCGGCGCCGATCCGCTCTTCCAACCGGTAGCGGTCGCCGATGCGGCTCGGGGTGTCATCGGACGGGGTACTCATCGTGGCCTAGGGTAGCGACCCCTGCTCCGGCCCGGACCAGTGCGGTCGTGCTCGTCACCGCCCGGTCCTCGGCGGCCGCGCGCCCTGACTCGATCTTGGCCGGACGGCCGTCCCGCGGTGCCGCGGGCGGACCCCGGCGGGCCCGCCCGCGCGGGTCTCAGTCGAACGCGGGGTCCTCGCTGCGGGTGCGCTTCAGCTCGAAGAAGTGCGGGTAGGACGCCAGCAGCCGGCTGCCGTCGAACACCCGGCCGGCGTCCTCGCCGCGCGGGATGCGCGAGAGCACCGGGCCGAAGAACGCCACGCCGTCGATGTGGATGGTGGGCGTGCCCACGTCCAGCCCGACCGGCTCCATGCCCCGGGCGTGGCTCTCGCGCAGCTCGGCGTCGTGCTCGGTGCTCGTCGCCGCGGCGGCCAGGGACGCCGGCAGCTCCAGCTCGGCCAGCGCCTCCTTGATCACCACGTCGAAGTCCTTGTTGCCCCGGTCGTGGATGCGCGTGCCCATCGCCGTGTAGAGCGGCTCGAGGATCTCCGGGCCGCGCTCCTTCGCCGCGGCGATCGCCACGCGCACCGGGCCCCAGCCGCGGTCCATCATCGCCCGGTAGTCCTCCGACAGGTCGCGGCCCTCGTTGAGCACAGACAGGCTCATCACGTGCCAGTCGATCCGCACGTCGCGGACCTCGCGCACCTCCAGCATCCACCGCGAGGTGATCCACGCCCACGGGCAGAGCGGGTCGAACCAGAAGTCGACCCTCGCCGTTGCGGTGGTGGCGTCCGTGCTGGTCACAGCTTCTCCGTTCGACGGTGGGCTCACTCGTCAACGCCAACCCGTGACCGCCCGTCGGGATTCCCGCCCGCCCGGTCGCGGCCGGGACCGATCTCACCGGCATCCGCCGCCGGCACGTGGTTGGATCGCGGACACCGACGACCCCGAAGGAGCCCGCAGAGCGCATGGCCCCGCCCAACCTGACCCGCACGGACGCCGAGCGGCGGGCCGCACTCCTGTCGGTCGACGACTACGTGATCGAGCTCGACCTGACCGACGGCGGCGGCAAGCCCGGCGACGCGACGTTCGCCACGACCACCACGGTCCGCTTCACCTGCCGCGAGCCGGGCGCCGACAGCTGGATCGACCTCGTCGCGGCCGACGTCGCCGCCGCCACGCTCAACGGCGAGCCGCTCGACGTCTCGGGCTACCGCGAGGAGGACGGCATCGCGCTGCCCTCGCTGGCCGCCGCGAACGAGCTGCGCGTCGAGGCGACCGGCCGGTACATGAACACCGGCGAGGGCCTGCACCGCTTCGTCGACCCCCTCGACGGCGGCGTCTACCTCTACTCCCAGTTCGAGACGGCCGACGCCAAGCGCATGTTCGCCTGCTTCGACCAGCCCGACCTCAAGGCCCGCTACACGGTCACGGTCGCCGCCCCGGCCGACTGGCAGGTCGTCTCCAACGCCGCCCCCGCCTCGACCGACGACGGCGAGGGCGGCGCGGTCGTGCACCGCTTCGCGACCAGCGAGATCATGTCGACGTACCTGGTGGCGCTCATCGCCGGCCCGTACGCGGCCTGGCACGACGAGTACCGCGACGAGCACGGAACCATCCCGCTGGGCATCTACTGCCGCTCCTCCCTCGGCCAGTTCATGGACGCCGAGCGGCTGTTCACCGAGACCAAGCAGGGCTTCGACTTCTACCACCGCAACTTCGGGGTGCGGTACCCCTTCGGCAAGTACGACCAGCTGTTCGTGCCGGAGTTCAACGCCGGGGCGATGGAGAACGCCGGCGCGGTCACCTTCCTGGAGGACTACGTCTTCCGGTCCCGGGTCACGCGGTCGGTCTACGAGCGCCGCGCCGAGACCGTGCTGCACGAGATGGCCCACATGTGGTTCGGCGACCTCGTGACCATGCGCTGGTGGGACGACCTGTGGCTGAACGAGTCGTTCGCGACCTTCGCCAGCGTGCTCTGCCAGGCCGCCGCCACCGAGTACAAGGAGGCCTGGACGACGTTCGCGAACGTCGAGAAGTCCTGGGCCTACCGCCAGGACCAGCTGCCCTCCACGCACCCCATCGCCGCCGACATCCCCGACCTGCAGGCCGTCGAGGTCAACTTCGACGGCATCACCTACGCCAAGGGCGCCTCGGTGCTCAAGCAGCTGGTGGCCTACGTCGGGCTGGAGCCGTTCCTGGCCGGGCTGCGCGCCTACTTCACCGCGCACGCCTGGGGCAACGCCACCTTCGACGACCTGCTGGGCGCGCTGGAGGACGCCTCAGGGCGCGACCTGTCCGGCTGGGGCGCGCAGTGGCTGCGCACCACCGGGCTCAACCTGCTGCGCCCCTCGTTCGACGTCGACCGCCGCGGCGCGTTCAGCCGCTTCGAGGTCGTGCAGGGCGGGGCCCGGCCGGGCGCGGGCGAGCTGCGCACGCACCGGCTCGCCGTCGGCGTCTACGACGACGACGGCAGCGGCAAGCTGGTGCGCACGCACCGGGTCGAGGTCGACGTCAGCGGCGAGCGCACCGCCGTCCCGGAGCTGCTGGGCGTCCCCCGCGGCCGGCTGGTGCTGGTCAACGACGACGACCTCACCTACTGCGCCCTGCGGCTCGACCCCGACTCGCTGACCACCCTGATCGACCGGATCGGCGACATCGCCGATCCGCTGCCGCGCACGCTGTGCTGGTCGGCGGCCTGGGAGATGACCCGCGAGGCCGAGCTCAAGGCGCGCGACTTCGCCACCCTGGTGGCCGGCGGCTTCGCCGCGGAGACCGAGGTCGGCGTGCTGCAGCGGCTGCTCCTGCAGGCCCAGACGGCGACCGCGTCCTACGCCGACGAGCAGTGGGCCTTCGAGAGCGGCTGGCCGATGATCGTCGACGCGCTGCTGCGCCGGCTGGCCAGCGCGGAGGCCGGCTCGGACACCCAGCTGGCCACGGTCAACGCGCTGGCCTCGTGCGTGCTCTACTCCAGCGTGCTCGACGGGTTCCGGCTCTGGCTGGACGGCCTGGACGTGCCCGACGGGCTCACCATCGACACCGACCTGCGCTGGCGGCTGCTGCACGCGCTGGTCGCGCACGGCCACGCCAGCGAGGCCGACATCGACGCCGAGCAGGAGCGCGACCCCACCTCCACCGGGCAGCGGCAGGCCGAGCGGGCCCGCGCGCTGGTCCCGTCGGCGGCGGCCAAGGAGCGCGCCTGGGAGCGCGCCGTGCACGACGACGACATCCCGAACGCGGTCCAGGAGGCGATCATCTCCGGGTTCGCCCACCCGACCCAGCGGGGGCTGCTGGGCGGCTACGTGGAGCGGTACTTCTCCCAGGTCTCCGAGGTCTGGTCGCGCCGGACCAGCGAGCGGGCGCAGTCGGTGGTCGTGGGGCTGTTCCCGTCGTGGGCCGTGGACAAGTCCACGGTCGAGGCGGCCGACGCCTGGCTGGCCGACGAGTCGCACCCGCCCGCCCTGCGCCGGCTGGTGTCCGAGGGCCGCGCCGGGATCGTCCGGGCCCTGGGCGCCCGCGAGTTCGACCGCAGCTGACCGGTCGGGCTCACGTGCTGTGATCGCGCACCGTCGGGTGTCACTCGATGCGGTTGTCCGGCGACAGCGCGTTAACGACCACCCCCGAGCCGGACGACACTGCCCGGTGACGGCCGAGCGGCCGGGATGGGGGCAACGGACGTGTCGCGGTGGCCGGGTTCGACGGACGGGGCGACCGCGCTCGCGCAGCGGCCCTACGGCGGGCCGCCCGGCGGCGAGGCGCTGACCGCCCGGGTCGTCGAGGACCCGGTGGCCCCGCTGGCCGCCGCGATCGTCGGCCCCGGCGGCACCGGCAAGTCGATGCTGCTCGACGAGCTGGCCGCCGCCTACGCGCGGGCAGGCGTGGAAGTCGTCCGGTACCCGGGGCCGTGGTCGGACCCGCGGGACGCCGCCGTCCTGGTCGACGACGCGCACCGGCTCACCGACGCCGATCTCGACCGGCTCTGCCGCCTCGCCGCCGACCCGGCCGCCCGGCTGGTGCTGGCCCACCGGCCCTGGCCGCGCCCGCGCGCGCTCGCCGCGCTGACCGCCACCCTCGGCCCCCGCCGGATCGTGGCCATGGTCGGCCACCTCGACCGGGCCGCGGTGGCCGACCGGATCGCCGAGCGGCTCGACTGCGCGCCCCCCGAGCCGATGGTCGCGCTGGTCCACGAGCAGTCCGGCGGCCTGCCCGGCCTGGTCGACCTGGTCGCCCACGTGCTGCGCGAGTCGGGCCGCTTCGACCCGCGCGAGCCGGAGCGGTTCGACCGGCCCGACCGGATCACGGTCTCCGCGGCGTTCGCCGAGCGGCTGCGCCACCGGGTGGACGCGCTGGAACCCGACGTGCACGCCGTGCTGGAGGCGATGGCGCTGGGCGCCGCGCTGGACAGCGACGTGCTGGGCACCCTGTTCGACGGCCTGCCCGGCGGCGGCCAGGTGGGGATGGACGCCGGGATCGGGGCGGCCGTCGAGGCCGCCATGGCCACCGGCCTGCTGCGCGACACCGGGGAGCTGATCCCGATCATCCAGGCGCTGTTCCTGCGCCTGACGCCGGTGCTGCGCCGCCGCGAGCTGCAGTGCCGGCTGGCCACCATCGAGCTCGACCGCGGCGGCTCCGTGCTCGTCGCGGGGCGCAGGCTGCTGGGCACCGGCGCGAGCGGGACCCGGGTCGCCGCGGTGCTGGAGGCCGCCGCCGACGAGGCGATCGCCGACTCCCCGGCGCTGGCCGCCGAGCTGCTGGCGGGCGCGGTCGCGGCCGGGCGCCCGGCCCGCGCGCTGGCCGCCCGCCGGGCCCGGGCGACCGCGCTGGCCGGCGACCTGGACGCCGCCCTGCGCCACGCCGACCCGGTGCTCGCCGCCGCGTCGCACACCGACGCGACCCTCACCGACGCGGCGGCCGCCGACCGCGCCCAGGCCGTGCACACGACCGCGGCCGTGCTCGCCCACCGCGGCATGCTGTCGGGCAGCGCCGAGCTCTACCGCAGCCTCTCCCCCGCCGACGCCCTGCTGGGCGTGCCCGCGCTGGTCGCGACGGGCGCGCTGGCCGAGGCCGAGCGGGCGGTCGCCGCCGCGGCCGCGGCCCCCGGCCCGTCGACGCTGCTCGGCGGGGCCGCCGCGCTGATGGCCGATGGCATGATCGCCACGGTCACCGGCTCGGCCCCGGCCGCGGTGTCGCGGCTGTCCCGGGCCGCCGCCCTGCTCGAGCCGATCGCGGCCACCGCGCTGCTGCCCGACACCCCCGCCGCCCTGACCGCCGTCGTCGCGCTGCAGTGCGGCGAGCTGTCGGTCGCCGCCGACGTCCTGCGCCGGGCCGTGCAGGGCCGCCACGGCGGGCGCCCCGCCGCCCTGCGCCACCGGCTGCTGCACGCCCGGCTGCTGCTGGCCGGCGGCCACCCCGGCGCCGTCCGCAGGCTGCTCGACCGCCTCTCCCGCCCCGACGTGCGCCTGGAGCCCCGCGACGAGGTCGTCGCCGCCGCGCTGGACGTCGCCGTCGCCCGCCGCGCGGAGAGCCCCGGCGCGCTGGCCACGGCCTGGGCCCGCGCCCGCGACGCGCTGGTCCGCTACCCGGTCGACCTGTTCACCCTGCGCCAGCTGGGCGAGCTGGCCGTCGCCGCCGCCGCGCTCGACGAGTCCGACCGCCTCGCCGCCCACCTCGACGAGGCCGAGCAGCTGCTCGACCGCCTCGGCCGTCCGGCGCTGTGGACGGCCCCGCTGCACTGGTCGCGGCTGCAGGCCGCGGTCGTCACCGACGCCGCCGAGGAGGTCGACCGCCAGGTCGAGGCCCTGGCCGCGATGGCCGACACCGGCCCGTACCCGGCGGTGCTGCACGCCGCCGGGACCGCCTGGGCGGACGTGCTCACCGGGCGCACCGACCCGGACGCCCTGGTCGCACTGGGCCGCCGCATGCAGGCCGTCGGGCTGGGCTGGGAGGCCGCCCGGCTGCTCGGCCGGGCCGCCCCGCTCGTGCCCGAGCGCCGGGCCGCCGCCGCGCTGCACGCGTTCGCCCGCACCGTGGCCCCGGGGGCGACCCCGGACACCGCCGCACCGGACACCACCGAACCCAGCACCCCCGAGCTCGACACGGCCACCCCGGCGACCCCCGCGGACGACAACCCCTTCACCGAGCGCGAGCTGGAGATCGGGCGGCTGATCCTGGCCGGGTTGACCTACAAGCAGATCGGGTCGCGGCTCTACATCTCGGCGAAGACGGTGGAGCACTACGTGGCGCGGATGCGGCAGCGGCTCGGGGTGGGGTCGCGGGGGGAGCTGTTCGACCGGTTGCGGGCTGCGGTCGCGGCTGTCGGGGACGGTTGAGCGCCTGCCTGGGTGACCCCTGGCTCGCTTCGGGTGGGCTCGTCGGGGGCCTCCGGCGGCGCCTTCGCGACGGGCGACCTCGGATCGAGCAGGGGGCTTGGGGGAGGACCCGTTGGTGTCCGATTCGCCCGATCAGTGGCGCGGATGTCGATCACCGCCGGAGCGCTGCGAGCACCCGATCCAGCCCGCCCCGCGCACCTCACAGCACAGGAAGTGGTCCTCACCGCCCGCCGGCGCGCTGTGAGGACCACCCTGGCGCTGTGAGGACCGGATTCCCTCCACGGCGGTCACCCACGAAGCCCGGCACCGAGACCGATCGGAAGCCCGGCGTCCCCCCAGAAGCCCCTGCCGTCACGTCGGCGCGCGCAGCGCAGGCGCCGCCGGAGGCCCCGAAGCACCCCACCGGACCGAGCCGCCCCCGGACACGGCCCTGCCGAAGGCGCAGTACCCCGAGCCGAGCTACCCCTTGGACGCCACCAGGCGGTGCCTGGCCGACGGCTCGGCCTGCTCCGCCGTCCCGGCCGGCTTGGGCAGCAGCGTCTTCACCCGCTCCTGCAGCTTCTCCAGCTTCGCCAGCTCGGCGGGGATCTCGCTCAGCCTGCGGTCGCGGTCGACGTGCGAGGCCTTGACCGAGCGCTCGGCGGTCGACAGCGACTCCTTCAGCGAGCGGTTCAGCTGCTCGGCCAGCTCGGTGAAGTGGTCGCGCAGGTCCCGCTGGACGCCGCGGAGCATGTCCCGGGAGTCCTTCCCGACCTGGAACGTGACGTCGTCGACGTAGCGGCGCACGCTGACCTTGGCCTCGCCCTGGCGGCGGGTGATGATGCGGCGGCGTTCGTCGCTGATGGTCTTGCCGCCCAGCAGCAGGCCCGCGCCGATCGAGAACGGGTTGACCAGCGACAGCCCGACCATGGTTCCGATGAGGCCGAACATCAGCACGCCCATGTAGCTGCCGCGCAGGCCGGTGAGGGCCTTCTGGGCGAGCTTCCAGGGTTCGGTCTCGCGCATGCGCAGCTCGCGGACGGAGCCGAGGGCGTCGGAGGCCTCGGTGCGCAGGGTCGGCAGGAGGGCTTCGCGCTCCTCGGCGAAGTGGGTGGCGACCTGCTGGGCGAGCCAGCGGGCGCGTTCGGTGGCCCAGACGAAGTTCGTCGACGCCGCGGAGGCGACCTGCTGCTGCACCCAGCTGGACAGCTGCTCCCAGGTCTTGGTGGGGTCGCCGCCCTCGTCGATCTCCTCCTCGGCGAGCCGGGTGATCTCGCGCATGCGGTCGCGCAGGTCGTGGTCGATGTCGGCGTTGAGGTCGGCGACGCCGTCGTTGAGGGTGTGCTGCCAGCGCGCCGAGCGCTCCTTGAGCGCGGCGGCCTGCTGCTGGGCCGTGGTCAGCTCGGCGATCAGCTCCTGGACCTGCTCGGGGTTGCGCTGGGCCGCCTCCTCGGAGCGCAGCCCGTCGATGAGCTGGCCGGTGACGGCGAGGATGTCGTGCACGGTGGAGCGGCGGGCCAGCAGGTCGGCCTGGCCGAGGACGCGGTGGGCGAGGAAGGCCTCCAGCTCGGGGAAGCCGGACTCGGTGTTGAGCGCGTCGTCGCCGGTGAGCACGGCCTGCCAGCGGATCGTGGACGACACCCCGAACAGCTCGGCCTCGATGCCCGCGGAGCGCAGGTGCCCGCGGTCGAGCTCGGCGATGCGCCGCCACTCCGGGTAGAGGTCGGTCTTGGTGAGTACGCAGGCCACGTTCGGGCACAGCCGCACGGCCTGGCGCAGGAACTCCAGCTCCGGGGCGGTGTACTCCTGGGAGGCGTCCGAGACCAGCAGCACGGCGTCGGCGGTGGGCAGCGCGGACATGGTGGCCGCGCCGTGCACGGAGTTCAGGCCGCCGACGCCGGGCGTGTCGACGACCTCCAGCCCGGCCTGCAGGATGTGGCGCGGGATGCCGACCTCGACGTGGCTGATGCCCTGGCGGTTCTCCGGGTTCTGCTGCTCGGTGACGTGGCGGGCCACCGCGTCGGACAGCTCGTGCAGCGGTACCGCGGGCTGCGGGTGGCGCTGCTCGACCGGCGGCCCGTCGCCGCCGCTGTCGGCCAGCCGCACGAGGGTCAGCGACGGCTCCTGCGCGTAGCGCACCACGGTCGACACGGCGGTCGCGACGTCGTCGTACACCGGGCAGACCGGGGCGCTGACCAGCGAGTTCACCAGCAGGCTCTTGCCCTGCTTGAACTCCCCGACGACCAGCACCCGCACCTTGTCGTCGAGCAGCCGGGCCCGGGCCTGGCGCAGCCGGGCCTCCAGGTCGGGGCGCTGGTAGGGGGCGATCGTGGCCAGCGTCAGGTCGATGGCCTTGGCCGAGCGGGGCAGCTCCACGGGCTTCCTCCTGGGTACAGCTCCGCCCTCTCCGACCCGGGGAGGCGGAGAGGGCGGAGCCGAGGCCGGCGCGGGCGGGGGCGGAGCCCGCGTCCGGCGTCCGGGGTGGGTTCAGGTCCGGTGGGACCCGATCAGGCGTTGACCAGGTTCACGTCGGCGCCGTCGTTGTCCACGTCGCCGACGGTCGTCGAGCTGTCGTCGTTGTAGGAACCGTTGACGTCGACCTCCGTGCTGCTGCTGGAGTCGTTGCCCGAGTCGGTGACGGTCGTGGAGTTGTCGCTGGAGTCGTTGCCCGAGTCGATGACGACGTCGGTCTCGCTGTTGTCCTCGTTCAGCGAGTCCGTGACGGTGGTCGTCTCCTCGGAGTTGCCCACGTCGTCCTGGTCACCGTTGGCGACGTTGCTGTCGTTGATCACGCCGCCCTTGTTGTCGACGCCGTCGTTGTCCTCGTTGAACGAGTCCTGGATGACGGTGTCGGCGGTGATGCTGTTGTCGGTGTAGCTGAAGTGGTTGTTGTACTCGTTGTAGGTGTTGTACTCGGGCGCCGCGTGCTTGACGATCACCTGCTTGTCCACCTCGTGGGTCTTGACCACGTGGTGGATCTCGCGGACCGGGTCGTCATCGTCGTCGTGGCGCGGCCGGTGGGGCGCGTCGTGGTGGCGCGACCCGTCGTGGTGGCGCGACCCGTCGTGGTGCTGCTGCGACCGCACGCCGGGGTGGTCGGCGATGATCGGCTGGGCGTCGCAGACGTCCTGCGCGGAGACGCCCTCCAGGCCCGCCCGGGCCAGCATGCCCTGCGGGTCCCGGGCGAACTCGGCCTGGGCCTGTTCGTCGCGCAGCAGGTCCAGCAGGAACTCGATCAGAGCGTTGACGGTGTCCATCGTGGTTCACCTCCAGGGTTCGGGGCCCGTCGGGGCGGGCGAGATCGGGGGTGGAGCGGACCGGGCTCCGGCCCCGCCGGGGAGCGGGGCCGGAGCCCGGGTGGATCAGATGTCGATCTCGAGCAGGTCGGCCTCGACGTCGTTGAGGATGTCGCTGACGTCCACGTCGATGCCGTCGTTGTCGATGTCGCCGACGTCGACCGAGTTGTCGGTGTTGCCGACGTTCTCCAGGTCCAGGTCGAAGTCGGTGGAGAAGTCGTTGCCCGAGTTCGTGACCGTGGTCGAGTTGTCGGAGTAGTCGTTGCCGACGTTGTCCAGCACGGTCAGGCGGCTGGCGTCGGTGTTGAACGAGCCGTCGATCGTGGTGATCTCGACGGAGTTGCCGACGCCGGTCTGGTCGCCGTTGGCCACGTTCGACCCGTTGATCAGGCCGCCGGCGTTGTCGACGCCGTCGTTGTCCTGGTTGAACGAGCCCTCGACGTCGGCGTCCTTGAGGTCGAAGCCGTCGTCGTCGGTGAACGAGTCGGTGAAGTCCAGGTCGGCGGTGGTGTTCACGAACTGGTCGGCGGAGTTGGTGCCACCGTCGCCACCCGCGCCACCCGCGCCGCCCGCGCCCGAGGTCGCGCTGCTGGCCACGCCGGCCGTGGCGCCCGACCCGCCGGAGCCGGCCAGCGCGATGCCGCCGTCGGCACCGGTCGCGTCGCCGCCCACGCCGGAGCCGGCGCCGAAGCCGCCGGTCCCGGTGCCGGCGCCACCGGCGCCGCCGAACAGGTCGAACAGCCCGCCGTCGCCGTCGCCGCCGACCCCGAGGCCGTTGCCGCCGGCGCCCGTCCCGGCGCCGGAGCCGGCGTCGTTGGTGCCGCCGTTGGCCTGGGCCACGCCGCCTGCCCCGCCGCCGCCGCTGGCGATGACCACCGGGTTGCTGACGGCCGCACCGGTGGAGCCGCCGGCGCCGCCCGCACCGCCCGCCGCGTTCTGCTGGTTGTCGCTGATGACGTCCGGGTCCTGGACGAAGGTGAAGCTGGGCCCGTAGTTGTTGGTCATGTCTTCGGTGTCCTGTTCTCGCGAGGAGGAGTGGCGGAGGGCGGGTCAGAGGGGGAGGTTCAGGTCCAGGTCACCGTCGAGGTCGAGGTCGTTGAGCACGTCCTCGACGTCCACGTCGATCAGGTCGTTGTCGATGTCGCCGACGTCGACCGAGTTGTCGGTGTTGCCCACGTCGTCCAGGTCGATGTCGAAGTCCTGGGACAGGTCGTTGAACGAGCCGGAGATCGTCTCGGAGTTGTCCGAGTAGTCGTTGCCGACGTTCTGCAGGACCTGGGTGACGCTCTCGTCGGTGTTGAACGAGTCGGTGATGGTCGTCGTCTCGAACGAGTTGCCGACGTTGGACTGGGCGCCGTCGGCGACGTTGGAGTTGTTGATGATGCCGCCGGCGTTGTCGACGCCGTCGTTGTCCTGGTTGAACGCGTCCTCGACGTCGGCACCCTTGAGGTCGAAGCCGTCGTCGTCGGTGAACGAGTCGGTGAAGTCCAGGTCGGCGGTGGTGTTCACGACCTGGTCGGCCGAGTTGCTGCCGCCGGCCCCGCCCGCGCCACCGGCGCCGCCGGCGCCCGAGGCCGCGCTGCTGGCCACGGTGGCCGACGCGCCGTCGCCGCCGGAGCCGGCGACAGCGGTTCCGGCGTTGGCGCCCTCCGCGTCGCCGCCCACCCCCGAGCCGGCGCCGAAGCCGCCGGTCCCGGTGCCGGCGCCACCGGCGCCGCCGAACAGGTCGAGCAGGCCGCCGTCGCCGTCGCCCCCGATGCCGAACCCGTTGCCCCCGGCGCCCTGGCCCAGGCCGCTGCCGGCGTCGTTGGTGCCGCCGTTGGCCTGCGCCCCGCCGCCGCTGCCGCCGGCGCCGTTGGCCAGCACCTCCGGGTTGCTCATCGCCGCACCGGTGGACCCGCCGGCGCCACCGGCGCCACCGGCCGCGCTCTGCTGGTTGTTGCTGATCACGTCGGGGTTCTGGACGAAGTTGAAGCTGGGCATCGGGTGCTCCTGGTGCTCTGCGTCTCGGGGGACTCGCCGTGCCGGCTGTCGTTCACCGGCCTGACGCAAAGTTAGAAGTCGTGACCCCCCGTGGTCATCGGGGCGCGGGCCGAACGCCGCGGGGGTGGGGATGGGGGTGATCCCGCACCTGGCCGGCGCCCGGCCCTAAATCCGCTGCTCAGCGCCCACCAGCAACCCCTCGCAGGTGCGGATCAGCACCCGGCAGGCGTCGGCGGCGGCGCGGGCGGTCATGGGGTTCTCGGCCAGGTCCTGCCAGCGCGAGAGCGCGTCCAGCGCCGCCGCCCGCACGTGCTCGGGGCCGGCGTCGGCGGGCAGCCCCAGCCGGGTGGTGGCCGCCGCGCCGGACTCGCCGAGCAGCCGCTCGGCCTCCGGGACGACCCCGGCGGGCAGCGCCACGACCCGCGAGCGCAGCGCGGACAGCAGCCGCAGCTCGGTGAACTCGTGGGCGCCCGCGAAGATCCGCTCGACCTCACCGACGAGCCCGGCCGCACCCGGGCGCGGGTCGCCGCGCAGCAGCCGCTCCAGGGCCAGCAGCGCGGAGCGGGCCTTGAGCAGGTCGCGGCGCTCGGCGAACTGGCTGTGCAGCACGTGCTGCAGGTCCTCCAGCCCGGAGCGGCGCACCAGCTCGGTGGCCAGCGCGGCCGGGCTGTCCAGGCCCTGGCGGATCAGCAGCGTCGACAGCCGCAGCCCGAACAGGCCGAACCGGCGCAGCAGCTCCCGGCGCCGGGCGGCCTCCAGGCCCGGGGCCGCTCGGGTGATCGGCCCGGAGTCGGCGGTGAACCGGTCGGCGGTCAGCAGCGCCGCGTCGAGCTCCTCGCGGGGGCCGGCGACCAGCTCGCGCAGCGCGGCGAACTCGGCCTGGTGCAACGTGCGCCCGGTCTGGGCGACCAGCCCGGCCACCGCGACGACGTTCTGGCACAGCCCGCGCAGCGCGGGCTCGGTGCGGTAGCGGCTCGCCACCGCCCGCGCCGAGATCATCGCCTCGGGCCGCCCGCCGCCGATCTCGTCGGCCCGCGAGATCACCGCCACGGTGTTGACCGAGGCCGCCCTGGCCACGCCCTGGTCGCGGAACGCCTCGAGGAACTCCGCGTCCGAGGCGTGCAGCTGGCGCATCAGGTAGATGACGGCGTCGGCCTCGGTGGGGGTGTCGTCGTCGGGGTGCAGGAAGCGCACGGTGCGCCGCGACGTGCCGGTGGACAGCGACGCCGTGCCCGGGGTGTCGATCAATGTGGCGGAGCGCAGGTTCTGCGACGGCCAGTCGACGACCATCCGGTCCAGATCGTCGGCCGAGCGGCCCTGCAGGTCGATGACCAGGGCGCCGTCGCGGCGGTCGACGGGCAGCGCCACCGGCGCCCCCGAGCGGGGGAACGCCACGATCCGCGGCGCGCGCCCGTCGCGGTACCAGGTGACGATCTGCGTGCACTCGCCGGCGTCGGTGGGCGCGACCTGCTCCCCGACGAGCGCGTTGAGCAGCGTCGACTTGCCCGCCTTCACCTTGCCCGCGACGGCGATCCGCAGCGGCTCGTCCAGCCGGGCGAGGTGGGCGCTGAGCCACGCGGACGTGCGCGGGTCGTCCTGGTAGTGGGGCACGGTCTTGTGCAGCACGGCGCGCACGGCCGCGGTCAGCGCGCCGCCGGTCGCCGACGGCCCCACCGGCGCGTTCACCGGTCCGGCCCCGGCTCGCCGGGGGCCGGGAGGTTGTCCAGCACGCCGGGCAGCAGGCGCTGCAGCACCTCGCAGGAGTCGGGGTCCGGCGCCTCCAGGGCCGCCATCACCACCTGGCTCGCCGAGACCCCGACGTCGTACTGGCAGAACTCGCCCCGCCCGGTGAACGTCTCCAGGGCCGGGTAGCCGTCCAGCCGGACGCGGGTGGTCGTCGGCTCGCTGTTCGCCGCGATCGTGGCCAGGCCCTCGCCGTCGGTGTAGAGGGTGAGGTCCAGGCTGCCCGCGCCGCTGCGCCAGCGACAGCGCGGACCCTCGTCGGCGGGTACGGCCGTGCCCGCCCCGCCCAGGCCGGCGCCCGCCAGCTGCTCCGGGGTCACCAGCGCGCAGGGATCGGCCCCGGCCGCGTCCCGCACGTCCGTGATGGTTGGTACGGGTGGCACTACCGGACTTGAGCCACCGCACCCACTGACTACCGCCAATAGCAGCAGTGTCAGGACGGCCGTTCGTCGCGCCTGCTTCGTCATCCCCTTGCTCCCCCTCGCCCGCACACCGGGCACCGTATGCAACCTACCGTTCGCCGTCCGTCACCTCTTCTCTCCGTGCTCGTTCGTTAACACGGCGTTGCCCAGGTCCGAAGAGGATGCGAGGTCACTCACGTCCTCGCCGCCGCGAATTCGCACCTTCAGCGTGGAGTAGCCCTGATGACGCACATGGCCTACCAGGTTGGTATCGACCTGGGCACGACGTACTCGGCCGCCGCGGTCTGCCGCGAGGGCGACCCGCGACCCGAGATCGTGCCGCTCGGCGGGGCGACGCCGTCGGTGGCGTCGATGGTCTTCCTGGCCCCGGACGGGTCGATGGTGTGCGGCGAACCGGCGCAGCGCCGGGCCGTCACCGACCCCCGCCGGGTGGTCCGCGAGTTCAAGCGGCGCATCGGCGACGGCACCCCGCTCGTGGTCGGCGGGCACCCGGTGGCGGCCGAGACCGTGGCCGCCCGGTTCGTGGCCTGGATGCTGGCCACGGTCAGCGACCGGGAGGGCGGACCGCCCGACCGGGTGGCCCTGACCCACCCGGCCGAGTGGGGCACGCACAAGCGCGAGGCCGTGGCCGCCGCGCTCGCCGCGCACGGCGTGAGCGACGTGCTGTTCCTGACCGAGCCGGAGGCCGCCGCCATCGGCTACGCCAGCACCGCGCGCGTCGACGTCGGCGGCACGGTCGCCGTCTACGACCTCGGCGGGGGCACCTTCGACGCCGCGGTCGTGCGCAAGCTGGCCGACGGGCGCTGGGAGGCGGTCGGCAGGCCGATGGGCATCGAGCACCTCGGTGGCGTCGACTTCGACCAGGCGGTGTTCGACCACGTCCGGGAGGCCGTCGGGGAGGCGTGGGACCGGCTCGACCCGGCGGACCCGGCCGTGCAGAGCGCGGTCGCCGGGCTGCGCCGGGAGTGCACGGCGGCCAAGGAGGCGCTCTCCGCGGACACCGAGGTGATGGTCCCGGTGATGCTGCCGGGCACGCACCTGCAGGTGCGGATCGGTCGCACGGAGTTCGAGGAGGCGATCCGTCCCGCCGTCGTGGAGACGGTGGAGGCGCTGCGCCGCGCCCTCGACTCCGCCGGGATCCCCCAGCCCGACGCGGTGCTGCTGGTCGGCGGATCCTCGCGGATCCCGCTGGTCTCCCAGCTGGTCTCGGCCGAGCTCGGGCGGGCGGTCGCGATCGACGCCGACCCCAAGGCCGTGATCGCCACCGGCGCGGCGCTGGCCGCCCGCGGGCCGATCGCGGCCGCCGACCCGGACGCCACCGCGATCACCGCCCTGCCCCACGGGGCGCCGCCGCCCCCGCCACTGGGCGCCGAGCCGCCGCCGAGCGAGCAGACCCCCGAGGACGGGCGGCGGTGGCCGCGCCGGGGCCCGATCCTGGCGGTCGCCGCGGCCGCGGTCGTGGCGGCGGCGTTCGCGGTGGGGGCGGTGACGCTGGCGGCCGGTGAGGAACCGCTGGCCGCGTCGAGCACGCCCGCCCCGGCCGCCGCCGACCCGACCACCGGGCAGGTACTGGCCGAGGGCGGCCAGGTGGACCCGTGGACGGGCGAGGTCGCCACCAAGACCTCCGCGCCCGGTCCGCGGCGACCGCGCGCGGTCGCCGCGGCCGCGAAGCCGGGCAGCCGGATCATCGGGACGGGCGCGGCGGGGGCGTCGGCGGCCGGTGGGGCAAGCCGGACGGTGGACGTGGTGCCGCCGCCCGGCGTCCCGGCTCCGAACCCGCCGGTCGGCCCGCCGTCGCAGCCCGCGGGCCCACTGGCACCGCCGGTCGACCCGCCTTCCCAGCCCGCGGACCCGCCTTCCCGGCCCGCGGATCCGCCGTCGCAGCCCGCAGATCCGCCGTCACAGCCCGCGGACCCGCCGTCACAGCCCGCAGATCCGCCGTCACAGCCCGCGGACCCGCCGTCACAGCCCGCGGACCCGCCGTCACAGCCCGCAGATCCGCCGTCACAGCCCGCGGACCCGCCGTCACAGCCCGCGGACCCGCCCTCACAGCCCGCCGACCCGCCTGCCGATCCGCCTGCCGATCCGCCTGCCAACGACGGCACCACCTCGGCAGCCCCCGAGACCTCCGCGCCCGCACCCGACAGCGGAGCCGCGCCGAGCACCACCTGACGAAGGAGCGATCACCACATGAGCACCGGGCCCGGGGACCCGATGACGGAGGCCCCCACCACCAGCCTCGACGCGATCGGCCGCCCGCCGGAGCGGCCGCCGCAGCCCCCGTCGCGACCGCGGTTCGAGTTCCGGCCGCCGCCGTCGGCGGAGCGCACGCCCCGACCGTCGGTGCTGACCGCGTCCAGCCTGCTGTGGCTGGTCGCGGCCGGTGCGCTGCTGCTGGCCGTCGTGCTGCCGCTGGTCGGCGTGGGCGACCTGTGGGCCGACGTCACGGCGACCGTGGCGCGGGACTTCCCGAACGAGTCGCCGACCACCCGCGATCGCGCGGTCGCCGCGCTCACCGCGGGCCTGGTCGGCAGCGGGGTGCTGCTCGCGCTGCTGGAGGGCGGGGCGGCGGCGGCCCTGCGCTCCGGGCGCTCCGGGGCGCGGATCCTGCTGGCGCTGCTGCTCGCGCTGACCGCGGTGCACGGGCTGGTCATGATCGGCTTCGCCACGCCGCTGAGCTCGGCGATGCTCGGTGCCGGCGTCGCGTTGGGCCTGGTGGCCGCCGTGCTGATGTTCCTGCCCGGGACGACGGCCTGGTTGGCCCAGCCGCGCCGGCACTGACCGGCCCGCTCGACGGAACGGCCCCCGCGGCGCGTGGCGCTGCGGGGGCCGTCCGGCGTGTCAGGGGCTCAGCCGACGAGTCCCCAGCGGCGCAGGCCGCGCCGGACCGGTCCGCCGAGCTTGCGGTACTCGTCGCAGAGCTCGGCTCCGCAGGCTCCGCAGTCCGAGCCGGGGCGGTAGTGCTCGTGGGCGTCCTTGCCGTGGCCGCAGGCGCACGGGGCGACGACGGTCTGCGGGGTGGGCGGTGTCGGCGGTGCCTCCGGGCGCCACTGCGGGACCCGGATCTCGGGCATCGACGGCACCCCGGTCGGTGGAGTGAGAACCGACGAGCCCGGAGAGCGCGGACGCCCGCGGCGACCGGGTCGCTGCTCGGATGTCGAGTCCCCCATCGTGGGTGCCCTGCCCTTCTTCGGTCGGGGTCCCGGTGGGGACCCGCTCGCAGTACCAGTATGCGGTGCCGGGTGCGTGATAGCCGCCCGGATCGGCGGGCAAACATCGTTGGACGCCTTGCTGCCCCTGAGGTTGTCCCGCGCCGCCGATCATACGACAGACGGTCGCTCTTCAGCGACGACCGGTCGGCGATCGGTGGTGGGTGTCGCGGCCGGCAGTCGCAGGGTCGCGACGCAGCCGCTCGGCCCGACCGCGTTCGCGACCGTCAGGCTCCGCCCGGCCTCGCGGGCCAGCCGGGCGCAGTTGGCCAGCAGGTCGGTCAGCACCCGGGCGAGCAGCGCGGGCGAGCCCGCGGCGCGCACCCCGGCCGATACCCGCAGCTCCAGCGGGCCCACCCCGGGCGCTGCCGCCGACTCGCGCAGCGCGGCCCGGTCCATCAGCACCTGGGCACCGTGTAGCCCGACCCGGCGGACGACGCTTCGTCGAGCACGACGCCCGGCACCTCCACCCCGCCCGCGTCAACCAGCGCCGGCAGCCGCTCCAGCTCGGCCAGCACGGCGTGGCGCAGCGACTCGTGCTCCCCGGCAGAGGGGCCGCTGAGCAGGTGGGCGATGCCGGTCAGGCCGGCCAGGCCGTTGCGCAGCTCGTGGTCGCGGTCGGCGGCGATCTCCTGGGCCCGCTCCAGGTGCAGCACCGCGGTGGAGATCTCCTCCTGCCACTCCCAGTTGCGCACCTGCAACCGCCCCAGGCCCTCGCGCACCAGCTGCGCCAACCCGATCATGACCACGACCAGCCCGAGCAGGCGCAGCCCGTCGAAGGCGAGGTCACCCGCGCCGGAGGCCGGGTCGGCGGACACCCGGTAGAGCCGGGCCACGGCCTGCCCGCGGTGCCCGCCGGCCAGCAGGGCCGGCACCTCGCGCTCGCGGGGTGAGCCTGCCGAGCTTGACCGCCGGCTCCTCGCGCTCGGCGCGGCGCCGCCGGAAGACCGCGACGTACTGGTCGCGCCGCGCGGGCGGCATGGCGTCGCGACCGGCCAGCGCGGCGCGCACGGCCCGCAGCAGCACCGCGATGGGCGCCATCTCGGGCACCCACGCCAGCGCGCCGGCGTCGAGTGCGGCACCGATGCGGGTGTTGCTCGCGGTGCCGGACAGCATCAGGCCGGGCTCAGTGCGTGCGGCGGCGTCCGCCCGCCTGGTCGGCCAGCATCCGCAGCCCGCTCAGCAGCCCGCCGAGCAGGTCGCCCTCCCGGAACGAGGCCACCATGCTCATCACCGCGAGCTTGGCGCCCCGGTCGAGCAGCCGCACCCGCGCCTCCGGCCCGGTGATCACCTCGACCACCCGCTGCTCGGGGCTGACCGCGACCAGCACGGCCTCCGCGGAGCCCTCCAGCTCGGAGTGCAGCCCCGCCGCCCGCTCGCTCGGCGAATCGCCGAGGTCGCCCAGGTAGACGCTGAAGCGCAGGCCGGTCTCCCGGCTGGCCAGCGTGAGCGCCTCGTCGAGGCGGGTCAGCTGGACCGGGGTGAACGGGTGGTCGGCGCGGGACTCGTCGCGGAACTCCACCGCCGACGACACGCGTCCGGACGCGGTGCGGACCGTGCCCTCCGGCAGGTTCCCGTCGTCGTCGACGACGTCGACTACTCCGTGGCCGTGCTCACCAGCTGCCACGGGCACCTCCAAGGTCACCGGCCACGGGGTGGCCGTCGGCGGCGGGCAGCTGCGCGCCCTCCGGGTTCGCCGTCCACCACAGCGGCTCGTAGGGCCACGGCTGGCCGGATCGGTAGCGGGGTCGGTCGGCGCGCCGCGGCACGACGACCAGGGCGACGATGAGCAGGTAGAGGCCCACCGTCGGCACCACGAAGACGAGGATCGTCTGCAGGACGCTCACGACGCAGAATCTAGTTCACCGGCGCCCGGTGCGGGCACCCCGGGCCGGACCCGGGCGCGGCGTCCGCTCAGCCCGCGCGACCCAGCGTGACCTCGGCCAACACGGCCCGGTGGTCGGTCCCCGCGAGATCGACGACCTCCAGCCGCCGGGTGACGGTCCCCGCGGGCACCAGGACGTGGTCGATGTGGATGCCGAACCAGCGCGGGAACCTGGCCGGGTAGGTGCCGACCAGGCCCTTCCCGGTGCCCGCCGCGGCGCTGCGGGTGCCGCCGAGGGCGGCCCGGAAGGCCGAGTGGTCGTGGGTGGCGTTGAAGTCGCCGGCCACGACGGGCGCCGGCGTGCTCCGGCACCACCGCCCGAGGACCTCCATGTCGTCGCGCCACCGCGGGATCAGCCTGCGCTGCAGCGGCGCGGTGGCGTGGATGCCCCGGAACACGCGCCCGCCCAGCCGCCCCCCGGTGACCTCCACGTGCGCCAGCCGCATCTCCCGCACCGCCCGCAGCCGCACGTCGCCCAGCGCGTCGGAGACGAGGACGGTGACCGAGTGCACGTCGCGGGCGCCCGGCGGCGTCGACACGCACGCCCGGTAGCCCAGCCCCTCGACGAGCGGCATCAGCTTGTCGCGGTAGTCGTGCCCGGCCTCGGGGAGCACGACGACGTCGGGGTGCTCGCGCTCGATGAGCGTGGCCAGCTCCCCGGTGTCGGCCCGCCCCTTGAGCACGTTGGCGGTGAGGACGGTGAGGTCGGTGCCGTCAGCGGGGACGGGCCCGACCGGCCTGCGGACACCCCGCCCGGCCACCGCGGCCAGCCCCACCAGCCCCACGGCTCCCATCCCGACCGCGAGCGGCCGGGTGGCCCGCGCCGGGGCCAGCGCCGCCGCCACCGCCAACGCCCCCGCCACGGCCTGCGGCCGCAGGGACACCGAGTCGACGAACGGGAACCGGGAGTCCACCCGGAGCCGGTCGGGCAGCACCGCCACCGCGGTCACCACCCCCGCGGCCAGGGTGCGGAACGGGATCGGACGTCGCCAGGCCATGGTCGTTGATCCTCCCGGAAGGGGTGCGGGTCCCGCGGCCCGGCACACCACCGCGACGCATTCCCGCCCAACGCCGTACCCGATCGGTGAGTTCCGCCCGCTCGGCCGGGGGCGGTGGGCTCCGGCGCCTCCGCGCCGCCCGCGCGGCGGGCGACGCGGCCGTCCTCGCCGAGGCGCTGTGCTCCTCGCAGGCGCCACAGCACCTGCGAGGAGCACGCAGACCTGCGACGTGACCGGGGACGCGGCGCGAGGACGCCGGAGCCGCCAGAAGCCTCAGCCGACCGAGACCTCGGCCTCCAGCACCCGCTCCACCCCCACGACCCGCCGGGGACCCACCAGCTCGACCTCGATCACCGTCCGCGCATCCGCGGCCGACGCCCCCACCAGCACCTGCGCACCCCCCGGGGTGACGACCCGCTGCCCGTCCCGCCCCGTGTACGACGTCAGGTCGGCCGCGAGCGTGAACCGCACCGCGCGCCGCTCCCCCGCCGCCAGGTCGACCCGGGCGTAGGCGACGAGCCGCTGGACGGGCTGGACCACCTCGGCGACCGTCCGCCGCAGGTACACCTGCACCACGTCGGACGTCGCCCGGTCGTGGGGGTTGGTGAGGGCGACGGTGAGGTCGAGCGCGCCGTCGGTGGCCCACTCCGCGCTGCTCGCCTCGGCGTCCGACCAGCTCGCCGGGGCGTAGGAGAGGCCGTACCCGAACGGGAACAGCGGGGTGGGGTCGACGGAGGTGACCTCGGACGGTCCGGCGAGGGGGGCGCCGGGGCCGCCGGGCTGGACGGTGCCGGCGCCGGGGAAGGCCACCGGGAGCCGGCCGGCGGGGTCGAGGCGGCCGGTGAGCACGCCGGCCAGGGCGGTGGCGCCCTCCTCGCCCGGGTAGAAGCCGCAGACGATGGCGGCGAGGCGGTCGGCCTGGCGGGACAGGTCGTAGGGGCGTCCGCTGAGCAGCACCAGCACCACGGGGGTGCCGGTGGCCAGCACGGCCTCCAGCAGCTCCTCCTGGCGGCCGGGCAGGCGCAGGTCGGCGACGTCGCAGCCCTCGCCGGAGGTGCCGCGGCCGAACAGGCCGGCCCGGTCGCCGAGCGCCAGGACGCAGACGTCGGTGTCGCGGGTCACCGCGACGGCCTCGGCGATGCCGGCGTCGTCGCCGCCGAGCACCGGGCAGCCCTCGGCGTGGGCGACGTCGACGGGCAGGGCGGCGCGCAGCGCGTCGAGCAGGGTGGGGACCTCGATCCCGACGGGCACCCCGGGGTGCTGCGCCCCGACGTGCACGGGGAACGAGTAGCAGCCCATGACGGCGGTCGGGTCGGCGGCGCGGGGCCCGACCAGACCGACCCGGGCGTCGGGGCGCAGCGGCAGGGTGCCGTCGTTGGCCAGCAGCGTGATCGCGCGTTCGGCGAGCAGCCGGGCGATCTCGCGGGACTCCGGCGGGTCGAGGTCGAACGGGCCGGGGGCCTCGGGCTCCCAGTCGGGGTCGAGCAGCCCCAGCTCGATCTTCTGGCGCAGCACGCGCAGCAGGGCGCGGTCGATGTCGGCCTCGTCGACCGCGCCGCTCTCGACGGCGGCGAGCAGGGGCGGGCCGTAGCAGTCGACGGTGGGCAGTTCGACGTCGACGCCTGCGCGCAGCGCCAGCGCGGCGGCGGCGGCCCGGTCGCCGGTGACGGCGTGCAGCTTGTGCAGGAAGGCCACCGCGAAGTAGTCCGACACGGTCGTGCCGGTGAAGCCGAGCCGTTCCCGCAGCAGGCCGGTGAGCAGCACGGGGTCGCCGGTGGCCGGCACGCCGTCGAGGTCGTTGTAGGCGGGCATCACCGAGCGCGCCCCAGCCCGCAGGGCCATCTCGAACGGGGGAAGCAGCACGTCGGCGAGCTCGCGCGGGCCGATCGCGACCGGCGCCATGTTGCGCCCGCCGCGCCCGGCCGAGTAACCGACGAAGTGCTTGAGCGTGGCGACGACGCCGGCGGACTGGACGCCGCGCACGTACGCGGCGCCGAGCGTGCCGACCAGCAGCGGCTCCTCGCCGATGGTCTCCTCGACCCGGCCCCAGCGCAGGTCGCGGGCCACGTCGACGACCGGGGCCAGGCCCTGGTGCACGCCCAGCGCGCGCATGGTCGCGCCGATGCGCTCGCCCATGCGCCGCACCAGGGCGGGGTCGAAGCTCGCGCCCCAGCACAGCGGGGCCGGGTAGACGGTGGCCCGCCACGCCGCCAGGCCGGTGAGGACCTCCTCGTGCACGACGGCCGGGATGGCGAACCGGTTGGCCGCGGTGATCGCGCGCTGGGTGGCCGCGACTGAGGCCGCCCCGGCCCGCGGGTCGACGGGGGCGGTGCCGAACGGCCGGGTCAGCTGGCCGATGCCCAGCGGCAGCAGGGCCTCCAGGTCGACCGGGTCGGCGGTCTCGTCGTGCTGGTGGGGGGCCACGCCGCCGGCCTCGGCCGCGCCCACCCAGATGCCGGAGAGCTGGGCGAGCTTCTCGGCGGGGGTCATCTCGGCGATGAGCGCGGCGGCCCGCTCGCCCGGGTCGCGGCCGGGCTCGCGCCAGGTGGCGGTGCGCGATCCGGCGGTCATCGCGGACCCGCCGTGGTGTCGCGCAGGACCAGCCGCGTGGGCAGCCTGACCTGGCGCGGGTCGGGGTGTTCGCCGCGGAGGATGGCCACGACCATCTCGATGGCCCGCTGGCCCATCAGCTGGATGGGTTGCTCCACGGTGGTCAGCATGGGGCGGGTCAAGGTGCTCTCCGGGATGTTGTCGAAGCCGATGACCGACAGGTCGTCCGGTACCTGCATGCCGAGCGTGAGCGCCATGTCCATGGTGGCGATGGCGGAGATGTCGTTCGCGGCGAAGATCGCCGTCGGGGGGTCGGGCAGCCGCAGCAGCGCGTGCGCGGCGTTCGCCGAGAGCGCCTCGGCGTAGTCGCCGGCCACCACCAGCGCGGGGTCGACGGGCACGCCGGCGGCGGCCATCGCGGCGCGGAACCCGGTCTCGCGCAGCCGGGCGGACTCCAGGTCGGAGCGGCCGGCGATGAACGCGATCCGCCGGTGGCCGAGCTCGAGCAGGTGCTCGGTGGCCGTTTCGGCGCCGCGGCGGTTGTCCGAGTCGATGGTGGGCACGTCCTCGCCGCCGGTGTGCGGGTCGACCGCGACGACCGGCGCGCCGTAGGACGGCGCGAGCACCGTCGGCGTGACGATCACGGCGCCGTCGATGAGGGTGCCCGACAGCCGGGACAGGTAGCGGTTCTCCCAGCCCACGGCGTGCGCGGCCTCCCCGCCCGCCGAGTAGACGACCAGTTCGTACCCGGTGCCGCGGATGGCCTTGGCCGCGCCCTTGAGCAGCTCGGCGCTGAACGGCTCGATGTCGGTGACCAGCACGCCGATCACGTTGGTCCGCTGGTTGCGCAGGCTGCGTGCCACGAGGCTGGACTCGTAGCCGAGCTGCTCGATCGCGGCCCGCACCCGCTCGATGGTGCTCGCCGACACGCCGTAGCGGTCGTTGATCACCTTCGAGACCGTGGCGACCGAGACGCCGGCCTGCGCGGCCACGTCGCGGATGGTGGCCCGACTGGTAGTCACGGGCGGGGACGCTAGCAGCACGAAAACGTTATCGACAACGATTGACACGCGGGCGTGTGCGGCAGCACCATTCCCCCTCACCGAAGCCGCCAGAGGCCTGCCTGCGACGCCAGACCCCGAGAGGACCCCTCATGCTTCGATCCACGCGCGCGGCGGCGCTGATTGCCGCCGCGCTGCTCACCGCCACCACCGCCGCGTGCGCCGGTGGCGGTGGTGGCCCCGCCCCGGCCACCACGCCGGACGGCAAGCAGGTGATCACGTGGTGGCACAACGCCACCCAGGACACCCTGAAGAACTACTTCCAGGACGCGGCCGACCGCTACACCGCCGCCCACCCGGAGGTCACCTTCCAGATCGAGCCCGTGCAGAACGAGACGATCCAGACCAAGATCCGGGTCGGCCTGCAGAGCAACGACCCGCCGGACCTGTTCCAGCAGTGGGGCGGCGGCGACCTGGCCACCCAGGTCGAGTCGGGCAAGATCGCCGACATCACCGACGCCACCAAGGACGTCGTCGAGTCGATGGGCCCGATCGCCGACCCGTGGTCGGTGGACGGCAAGCAGTACGGGCTGCCCTACAGCGTCGGCGTGACCGGGCTCTGGTACCGCACCGACCTGTTCGCCCAGGCCGGGATCACCACGCCGCCGAAGACGATCGACGAGTTCTACACCGTGGTCGACCAGCTCAAGGCGGCCGGGATCGTCCCCGTCGCGCTCGGCGGCAAGGACAAGTGGCCCGACGCGTTCTGGTGGGCCAACTTCGCCACCCGCGAGTGCCCCCAGGCCGCGCTGGAGGCGGTGACCACCGACCTGGCCATGACCGACCCGTGCTTCGTCAAGGCGGGCCAGGACGTCGAACGGCTCATCGCCGCGCAGCCCTTCCAGGAGGGCTTCCTCGCCACCCCTGCGCAGGAGGGCGCGGCCAGCTCGGCGGGCATGCTGGCCAACGGCCAGGCCGCGATGGAGCTCATGGGCCACTGGAACGAGGGCCAGACCACCGGTCTGACCCCGGACAAGCAGCCGCTGGGCGACAAGCTCGGCTGGTTCCCGTTCCCGACCGTGCCCGGTGGGCAGGGGACGCCCGGGGCCACCGTGGGCGGCGGTGACGGCTTCTCCTGCTCCGCCTCGGCCCCTCCGGCCTGCGTCGACTTCCTGAAGTTCCTGACCTCCGACGAGGAGCAGACCACCTTCGGGGCCACCAACACCGGCCTGCCGGCCGCCAAGGCCGCGGAGTCCTCGGTCACCGGCACCTCCATCAAGGCCGTGCTGGAGGCCCGGGCCGCCACCCCGTACAACCAGCTCTACTTCGACAAGGCCCTGCCGACCGACGTCGGCCAGGCGCTCAACGACGAGATCGCCGGGCTGTTCGCCGGCACCTCCGACCCGCAGCGCATCGTCGACGTGGGGGCCGTGGCCCCCGCACGCAGTTAGGGGTGGTGCCGACCACCCCCCCCCGGGGGGGGGCCGCCCCCCCGGGGGGGCCCCGCCCCCCCCCCCGCCCCCCGACGGGGCGGTCGCGGGCCCGGCGCTGGGGCGAGATCGCCCTGTTCCTCGGGCCCGCGCTGCTGCTCTACGCCGCCTTCGTCATCGTGCCGATGGTGCTGGCCGGCTACTACAGCTTGTTCAACTGGAACGGCCTGGGCCCGCTCGACCAGTTCATCGGCTTCGACAACTACACCCGGGCGGCGGGCGACCCCGTCTTCCGGGCCGCGGTCGGGCACAACGCGCTGATCGTGGTGCTGTCGATCGTGGTGCAACTGCCGCTCGCGCTGGGCCTGGCGCTGCTGCTCAACCGGCGGCTGCGCGGGCGGGCGATCCTGCGGATGGTGCTGTTCGCGCCGTACGTGCTCTCCGAGGTCGTCACCGCGGTGGCGTGGCAGCTGATCCTGCAGCCGTCGGGCCCGGTCAACAGCCTGCTGGAGAGCGTCGGCCTCGACGGCTGGGCGCAGCTCTGGCTGGCCGACCGCGACCTGGTCATCTACTCGCTGTTCATCGTGATCACCTGGAAGTACCTCGGGTTCGGGATCGTGCTGTTCCTGGCCGGGCTGCAGGGCGTGCCCCATGAGCTGCTGGAGGCGGCCACGGTGGACGGCGCGTCGGCGTGGCAGCGCACCCGGCACGTGGTGCTGCCGCTGCTCGGCCCGACCATCCGGATCTGGGTCTTCCTGTCGGTGATCGGCGCGCTGCAGCTGTTCGACCTCGTCTGGATCATGACGAAGGGCGGGCCGTCGAACGCGTCGGTGACGATGGCGACCTTCCTGATCGACCGCGGCTTCGAGCGCTCGCAGATCGGCTACGGCAGCGCCGCGGCCGTGCTGCTGTTCGTCATCTCGTTCGCGTTCGCCCTGCTCTACCAGCGGTTCGTGCTGCGCCGCGACACCGAGGGCGCGCTGACCAGGAGTGTGCGGTGATGATCTCTGCGAACCGGGCCGGGTGGACCTCACCGCTGGTGTACGTTCTCGCGCTGGCCGTCGCCGGCATCACGATCGCGCCGATCGTCTACGTGATCATCGGCGGGTTCCGCACCACCGGGCAGATCGCCAACGACCCGATCGGCCTGCCCGACCCGTGGGTGCCCGCCAACTACGCCGACGCCGCCGCGACCGGCACGTTCTGGGGCCAGGCCGCCAACAGCCTGATCATCGCCACGATCACCACGCTGCTGGCCGTCGGCCTCGGGGCGATGGCGGCGTTCGCGCTGGCCCGCATGCGGTTCCGCGGGCGCGACGCGCTGTACTCCTTCTTCGTGCTCGGCCTGCTGTTCCCGGTCGCGGTGGCGGTGCTGCCGCTCTACCTGCTGCTGCGCAACCTCGACCTGAGCGGGCTGCTGGCCGTCGCGGTGCCGCAGGCGGCGTTCGCGATGCCGGTGACGATCGTGATCCTGCGACCGTTCATGCGCAACGTGCCCGGCGAACTGGAGGACGCCGCCACCATCGACGGCTGCGGTCGGCTGCGGTTCTTCTGGCGGATCCTGCTGCCGCTCTCGCGCCCGGCGCTGGTCACCGTGTCCGTGCTGGCCGTGGTGAACAGCTGGAACGCCTACCTGCTGCCGCTGCTGGTGCTCGGCGACGCCGCCGAGTACACGCTGCCGCTGGGCACCGCGGCGTTCAGCTCGCAGTACGGCTCGGACACCGCCCGCATCCTGGCCTTCACCGCGCTGTCGATGCTGCCCGCGCTGCTGTTCTTCCTGGTCGCCGAGCGCAAGATGGTCGGCGGCCTGGCGGGCTCGGTGAAGGGCTAGCGACAACCCCTGGTCACGGCTCGCGGCGGCGACGACCCCGCCGCGGGTCCGGCGTGCCGTCCGCCGCGCCGCGTCCGGAGCCGCTAGCGGGGGCTCCGGCTCCGGACGCGACCGGGGACGGCTCGGCCTCGGCGTCGTCGTCGACCGGCTGGTCGGCGGCGGCGCCGAAGGTCAGCGCGCCCGGCTCGTGGTAGCGCGGGACCGGCACGCGGATCTCCTCCGGCCCGGGCGGGCGCGGAGTGGGCGCGACGCCCTCCGGGTGGCGCGGGGCGGGCGGCATCCCGGCCGCCGGACGCGGGGCCGGGGGTGCGTCCGCGTGGGCCTGCCGGTCGTGCACGGCGGCCGGCAGGACCGAGGTCGCCTCGGCCTGGCCGACCGCGGCCGCCAGGTGCCCCAGCTCGGGGAAGCGGTCGGTCACCGGGTCGTGGTCGGGCACGTCGGCCCGCCCGTCCTGCTCCCGGGTGATCGGGATGACCGCCGTGGCCTCCGTGTCGACCGGCTCGTCCGCGGGCTCCGCCCGCCGGCGCCGCAGCTGCTCGACGTCGACCAGCCGGGCGGCCAGCACGTCCAGCACGACGCCCAGCGGCTCGGCGTGGCCCGGGCCCGCCGGGTGGGCCGGATCGCCCAGCAGCTGCAGGGCCCCGACCGACCGGCCGTCCGCGACCAGCGGCACGGTCATCGCCTCGGTGATCCCGGTCTCGGCGGCCGCCGCGGCCAGCTCCGGCGGCCCGACGCGCAGCAGGTCGCCGGTGAGCAGCGGGCGCCCGGACCGGCTGACCGCGGCGAGCGGGCCGCTGCGCGCGTCGCGCTGCACCCGGCCGAGCCGGGCCGCCGCGTCGTCGGAGCCCGCCACCGGGCCGAGCGCGGGGTCGGCCGGGCACCCGACCGCGACGACGACACCGCGGACCCCGAGGGCGGGGTGCAGGGTGCGGCAGACGTCGGCCAGCACGGCCGGTACGTCCAGCGTGGCGGCGGTCGCCCGGCCGAGGCGCACCAGGAGGGCGTCGAACATGGTCTACTCCCCGGCCCGGTGGGATGGGGAGCGCACCGGGCCGCACTGTGCGTCGTCATCGATCAGCGCAGCGTTACCCCGCGGCCCGGCCACCGCTCTGGCAGGCTCGAGACGTGATCACCAGGATCGATCCGGAGGACTCGCACCCCACGTCCGGGTACGCGCACGTCACCCTGGTGGAGAGCGGCCGGCTGGCCTTCTTCGCCGGGCAGATGCCGATGGACGACTCCGGCGAGCGGGTGGTCGGCGTGGGCGACCTGGACGCCCAGGTCGACCGGACGGTCGTCAACGCGGCCAGGGCGCTGGCCGCGGTGGGCGCCCGCCCCGAGGACGTCGTGCGCACGACGGTCTACGTCGTGGCGTCCGCGGCGGCGGAGGCGGGCCGGGCCTGGCACCGGTTCGCCGGGTCCGAGATCGGTGCGGCGTTCACCTCGGCCAGCACGCTGCTCGGGGTGGCCGTGCTCGGCTTCCCCGACCAGCTCGTCGAACTGGAGATGACCGCGGCGCTCAGCGCACCCGGACCAGCCGCGCCGTCCGCCGGGACGCCACGATGACGGCGAGCAGCAGCACGACCAGGTCGCCCAGGTGGATGCCGTGCGTGCCGTAGAGCGTGGCCACGACGGGCCCGACGAACGTCACCGAGGCGAAGAGCAGCACGCCGACCGCGGCGATGGCCCACACGGCCACGATCCGGCCGACGCGACGGCGGTCGAGCCCGGCCGGTCCGGACGAGCGCACGTGCGTCGACATGCCGTCGACGGTACGCGGAGCCGGCCGACGCCCGGACCGATCGACCCCGCCCGGCCCCGCGCCACCCGGACGGCGGCTGCACCGCGGGATGAACCGCGCCCGCGGTCGTGCCCGGCACCGGATGGACGATTGCCCTGCGCCGCACCGGCCACTGATCATGCAGGAATGCTCCCTGCCCGTGCGCGGTCACGCGCAGTGGCCGCCCTGCTCGGCGTGCTCGCGTTCGGGGTGCTGCTGAGCGGGTGCTCGGCCGCGACCCCGCTGTGCGACCAGGCCGCCACCCTGCTGGCCCAGGGCCGACCGCTCGACGCGATGGCCCTCTACGCCCGGGCCGACGCCCAGGACGAGGGCAACTGCGCGGGCAACGGGATCAGCGCGGCGGGCGAGCGGATCGGGCAGGCCGCGGCCGAGGAGGCCAGGGGCGCGGCGGCCGAGCAGGTCGGCGACACCGCCGCGGCGGCCGCCGCCTACCAGGCCGCGCTCGACCTCAACGCGGGCGACGCCCGGGCCGCCGCCGGCCTGGTCCGGCTCGGCCAGCCGGCGGGCACCCCGCCGCCCGCCCAGATCCCGCCGCTGCCCCAGCCGGTGGAGCCGACCGGCTGGTGGCGCGCCGAGTGGCCGCTGCTGGTGGGGGCCGGGCTGCTGGCGCTCGCGCTGCTCGCCGCCGGCTACGCCCTGGTCTCCGGGTTCGCCGTGCGCCGCAAGGTGGCCGCCGTCCCGGCCGCCGCGCCCGCCCCGGTCGCCGAGACCGCCGCCGACCGCTCCGAGATCGAGGCCCTGCGCCGGCGCGCCGACGGCGCCGCCGACGTGCTGGCCGAGCGCTGCACGGCCCTGGAGGGCGGCGTCGCCCGGCTGGAGGCGACCATCGCCCGCCGCGACCGGCTGCTGGAGGTGCTGGCCGGGCAGCTGTCCGGGCCCCCGGCCGTCGGGGTGCAGCGCGAGCAGCTGTTCGTCGCCCCCCAGCGGCCCGAGGGCGCGCCCGGCGAGGGCTCCGGGGTGGTCGACGTCCAGCTGGTCGCCGTGTCCACCGCCGACGGCACCCGCCGCACGATCGCCCACCGCGTGCGCTGGACCCCGCCCGACGACCGCACCGCCGCCGCGCTCGTCGCCCGCCTCGGCACCGACCCCATCGCCCTGGTCGACGTGCTGGCCACCGGCACCGTCACCCCGGCGTGGGCCCGCAGCACCGAGCTGTGGCTGCTCCCGCCGGCCTCGCGGCTGGCCGCCGACCTCGGCCTGGACACCGGCACCGCGGCCGAGCCCGGCCCCGGCTCGCTGGAGGCGCTGGTCAGCGGGGGCGCCATCCGGACGGGGCAGCTCACCCGCCTCACCGCCGAGACGGCCCCGCCGTTCGCCCCCGACGCCTCCGTCGCGTTCCTGGCCCGCCTGGTCACCGTGTTCGTCGGCGGGTCCTGGACGAACGCCTCGCTGACCTCCGAGGCGCACGAGGCCGCCTCGGAGATCGCCGCGGCCGCGCTGGAGGCCGCCACCGGCCTGGCCGACCCGGTCTCGACCGGCAGCACCGGGCGCACCCCGAGCCCACCCGCCGAGCTCGACCGGATCCTCGGCCGCCCGACCGGGCCCGTCCCCGGGCCCCGCCCGCCCGCCCCGGTCACCGTCCGGGTCGTGGCGGCGCCGCCCCGCGCCGACGACCGCCGCCCCGACGGCCCCGTCGCCGAGGGCGGCGTCCTGCGGCTGCGCACCACCTACCGCATCGACCGGGTCGAGGTCGACGCCGTCGGCGTGCTGCGCGCGCTCGGCCGTCCCGCCTCCGACGCCGCCCGCACCCTGGTCGCGAACCCGGCCGACGACGACGCCGTCGAGGCGTTCCGCGCCGCCGTGCGCCCCACCGGCGACCGCGCGGGAGGCCCGGCGCTGGGCTGCGACGTGCTGGCCGTCGGCGACGACGAGATCGGCTTCACCTACCGCGTCGGCACCGCCCGCCTCGACGTGGCCGCCCTGCTGGCCGGCTCCGCCGAGCTGACCAGGGCGTTCGCCGAGCAGGTCGGCTCGGTGCGCAGCGGCGGCGACCGCCGACCCTTCGACGCCGCCCTGCGCGAGACCGTCCGCCCCGAGCACCTGGGCGCGATCGCCGCCGGCCTGCCCGGCCGCTCCCCCGTCCTCGTCATGGAGGCGGGCAGGCGCGACGCGGTGGACACCCGCTACGCGCCGGCCGGCGAGGCGCCTGCCCCCGCCGCCGGGTCCGACGCGCACAACGGCGCCGACATGTACCAGGCGCTCGCGGTGAACCGGGCGCAGCCCGCCGAGCCGGACAGCCGCCCCGCGGCCCGGCGCCGGCGCACGGCGGGCCCGGCGCCGCGCCGGGAGCCCAACGGTTCGGGCGGCCCGGGCCGGTGACCGTCGCGGCGGGCCCCACCGGGGGAGCTCCCGCCCACCGCCGGTGAGGACATCCCCACCCCGGCGCCCCCGCTCGCCCCAGTCCGCCGGGCCCGCCGCGTTCCTAGCGTCGGTGCCATGGTCACTACGGATGGGGTCGTCGGGTGGGTCGTCGACCTGATGGACGCGCTCGGCGCGCCCGCGGTCGGGCTCGCCATCGCGCTGGAGAACGTGTTCCCGCCGCTGCCCAGCGAGCTGTTCCTGCCGCTGGCCGGGTTCGCGGCGGCGCGGGGTGAGATGAGCCTGCCCGCGGCCATCGCCTGGACGACACTGGGATCGCTGGTGGGCGCGCTGGTGCTGTACGGCGTCGGGGCCGCGCTGGGGCAGCGGCGGATGTACGCGCTGGCCGACCGGATGCCGCTGGTCGACCTGCGCGACGTGCGCAAGGCCGAGGCGTGGTTCGCCCGCCACGGCGCGAAGGCGGTGTTCCTCGGGCGGATGGTGCCGCTGGTGCGCAGCCTGATCTCGGTGCCGGCCGGGGTGGAGCGGATGCGGCTGCCGCTGTTCGCCGCGCTGACCGCGGCCGGCAGCCTGATCTGGAACACCGCGTTCGTCATGGCCGGCTACCTGCTCGGGGCGAACTGGGGTGTCGTCGAGCAGTACGCGGGCGTGCTGTCCAAGGCGGTGCTCGGGCTGCTGGTGCTCGCCGTCGGGGTGTTCGTGGTGCGCCGGGTCGCCGCCCGCCGCCGGGGTCGCGCGGCCGGGCCGGAGCGGCGCGGCCCGATAGGGTCGGCGGGCGTGAGGTCCGAGCACCCCGATCCCGACGCCACCGTCCGCCTCGGCCACGTCCTGCCGGGCGGCCCGGACCAGGCCCGGCGGTGGTGACGACCGAGGCCGCGCCGCCCCGACCGGCCGCGGTCGCCGCACCGGCGCGGTGGCGGCCGCGGATCGTGGCGAGCCTGCGCACCGGGCTCGGCCTCGCGCTCGGCGCCGCGACGGCGACGGCGCACCTGCTGCTGCTCGTCCTCGCCCTGCTCGCGCTGTGCGTCCCCGCCGGGCGCCGCGCGCTGCCGGGCGCGGCCCGGGCGCTGGCCCGCCCCGAGCTGGCCCGGGTCGGTCGACTGCTCGGCGGACCGGCCGTCGACGGCGACCGCGAGGTCGACGGGCGGCGCGCCGCGCGCTACCTGGTGGCCCGGCTGCCCGCCGGGATCCTCGGCGGCACCGTCCTGGTCCTGCTGGTGACCGGGGCGGTCTTCGCCGTGCTGGTGCTGTGGTCCTGGCTGAGCGCGACCCCGCTGCTGGTCGAGGAACCCCCGTACGTGGTCACCGCGCTGGAGGTGGCGTACTACACGCCGTCCGGGGCCGTGCTGCTCTACCTGGCGCTGGCCGGGCTGGCCGGGGTGGCGCGCTGGGAGCGCACGGCGGCGCGGCACGCGCTGGCCCCGACCCGCGAGGAGCAGCTGGCCCGCCGGGTGACCGCGCTGGCCGAGTCCCGCGACGCCGTCGTGGCCGCGGTGGACGACGAGCGCCGCCGCATCGAGCGCGACCTGCACGACGGCGTCCAGCAGCGGCTGGTCGCGCTGGGCATGCTGCTGGGCCGCGCGCGCCGCCACCCCGAGCAGCTCGACCTGGTCGTGCAGGCCCACGAGCAGGCGCAGCGCGCGCTCGTCGAGCTGCGGGAGGTGTCGTGGCGGGTCTACCCCGCGGCCCTGGACACCGGCGGGCTGGCCGCGGCGCTGGAGTCGGTGGCCGAGCGGGCCCCGCTGCCCGTGCGGATCGACTGCGCCTTGGACGCCGAGCCGCCGCCGGCCGTGCGGGCCGTCGCCTGGTTCGTGGTGTGCGAGGCGGTGACGAACGCGGCCAAGCACTCGGGCGCGCGGGAGGTGCTGGTGGACGTCCGCGCGTCGGCCACCGCGCTCTGCGCCGTGGTCAGCGACGACGGCCGCGGCGGCGCCGACCCGACGGGCGGCGGGCTGGCCGGGCTGGCCCGCCGGGTGGCCGCGGCCGACGGGGTGCTGAGCGTGGTCAGCCCGCCGGGCGGCCCGACGACGGTGCGGGCGGAGCTGCCGTGCGGGTGACGATCGCCGAGGACTCGGCGCTGCTGCGCGAGGGCCTGGTCCGGCTGCTGGTCGCCGAGGGCCACGAGGTGGTGGCCGCGGTCGGCGACGGCCGCGCGCTGGTCGGGGCCATCGAGCGGGAGCGGCCCGACGTCGTCGTCGCCGACGTGCGGATGCCGCCCACCCACACCGACGAGGGCGTGGTCGCGGCGCTGGAGATCCGGCGCCGCTGGCCGGAGGTCGGCGTGCTGGTGCTGTCGCAGTACGTCGAGCGCCGCCACGCCGCCAGGCTGCTCGCCGACGACGGCGGGCGGGTCGGCTACCTGCTCAAGGACCGGGTGGCGCAGGTCGGGGAGTTCCTCGACGCGCTGGAGCGGGTCGGGCGGGGCGGCTCGGCGTTCGACCCGGAGGTGGTGCGCCGGCTGCTGGCCACCGGCCGCGACGCCGACCCGCTGTCGCGGCTCACCCCGCGCGAGCGCGACGTGCTCGACGCCGTGGCCGAGGGCCTGACCAACGCCTCGGCGGCCGGGCGGCTGCGGATGTCGGTGAGCGCCGTCGAGAAGCACGTCGCCTCGATCCTGGGCAAGCTCGGCGTCGCCGAGGACCCCGGCTACAACCGCCGCATCCTGGCCGTCCTGCGCTACCTCGGCGGCCGCCCCTGACCCGTCAGGAGGCGGGGGTGCGGGCGCTGCGGCCGACGCCTGCCCAGGTCAGGCCGGCCCGGTCGAGCACGTCGGGGTCGAGCAGGTTGCGGGTGTCGACGACGCACGCCCCGGCCGACAGCCCGGCCAGGCGCCGCCAGTCGAGCTGGCGGAACTCGGGCCACTCGGTGAGGATCACGATCGCCGCGACGTCCTTGGCCGCCAGGTACGGGTCGTCGACCACGGTGACCAGGTTCGCGTCGATGCTCGCGCCGCTCCCCACGACGCCGGGGTCGTAGCCCACGAGCTCGGCGCCGGCCTGCTTGAGCAGCGCGGCCACGCCCAGGGCGGGCGAGTCGCGCAGGTCGTCGGTGCCGGCCTTGAAGGTCAGCCCGAACAGGGCCAGCTTCCGCCTGCTCAGCGAGCCGCCGCGCTTGCCGGTGACCATGGTGCGGATCTTGTCGACCATCCGCTGCCGCTGGCGGTCGTTGGTGTCGATGGTGGCCCGCAGCAGCCGGAACTCGAAGTCGGCCGCGTCGGCCACCTGCAGCAGGGCGTGGGTGTCCTTGGGCAGGCACGACCCGCCCCAGCCGGGGCCGGGGGCCAGGAACGCCTGGCCGATGCGCCGGTCGTAGCCGATGCCCTCGGTGACGTCGGCGATGTCGGCGTCGAGGCGCTCGCACAGCTCGGCGATGGCGTTGACGTAGGACAGCTTCATCGCCAGGAAGCAGTTGGCCGAGTACTTGATCATCTCGGCGCTGGTCGCGTCGGTCAGCACGGTCGGCGCGCCCAGGCGGGAGTACAGGGCGGCGACGCGCTCGGCGGCGTCCTGCTGGCTCGACCCGACGACGACCCGGTCGGGGTTGAGGAAGTCGTGCACCGCGGTGCCCTCGCGCAGGAACTCCGGGTTGCTGACGATGCCGACGTCGTCGCGGCCGAGCAGCTCGGCGGTGCGCTCTGCGGTACCGACGGGCACGGTCGACTTGGTGACGACCACGGCCCCGCGCGGGAGCGCGGCGCGGGTCTCCTCCAGCACGGCCTCCACGGCGCCGAGGTCGGCGACGCCGCCGACGCCCATCGGGGTCGGCACGCACAGGAACACCACCTCGACCGGGTCGCCTTCGCGGGCCAGCTCCTCCAGCGCGGCCGAGGCCCCGACGACGAACGACAGCCGCCCGGCCGCCATCCCCTCGACGACGAGGTCGGCCAGGCCGTCCTCGCGGATGCCGATCTCCCCGTCGCGCAGCCTGTCGATCTTGGCCGGGTCGACGTCGGCGCACACCACCCGGTGCCCGAGCGAGGCGAGGCAGGCGCCTGTCGTGAGACCGACGTAACCGGTCCCGACCACGGCGATTCGACGTACGAACATCGAGGACGACCCTCCGCTGCTCCGAGGTTCTCGACCGATCGGCCGTGCGCTGGGAGCTTCCCGAGGCTGCGCCGCGAGGACGTGGGTGAACGGATGAACGCCCGCTTACGATCAGCGGGCGGGTTGGGGTTCGGCTTCCGGTTCGCCCGGTTCGGGCGCGAGATGTAGGTGATGGGGCTCGGGAGCGTGGAAGAGCCCCATGAGGTTCATGTCGCGGGTGTCGATCGGTGCAACGACGGAAGCAGGTGCTCCTGCCCTTCCGGTCACCGCGGGTCCACCGGAGACGGCCACCCCCATCGAGCCCCTACAACTCCGCCGCGGCCGGGATGACCTCCCGCGCGAACACCGCGATCCGCGCGGGGTCCCACACGTCCGGCACCTTGCCCTGCACCGCCTGGATCCCCAGCCCGGCCAGCCGGCGCAGCTCCGCCAGGAACTCGTCGACCTTCTCGCCCTTCTCCCCCACGTCGAGCACCATCTGCGCGGTCTTCTCGATCTCGTCGTAGTCGCGGCCCTCGGTCTCGCAGTGCGCGCGCAGCACGTCGAGCTTGCGGGCGACGTCGTCGCGGGCGAAGACGTTGCACGCGTCGGCGTAGCGGGCGACCAGGCGCAGGGTCTTCTGCTCGCCGCCGCCGCCGATGAGGATCGGCGGGCGGCGCAGCGGCTGGGGGGCGTTGAGCGTGCGCTCCAGCGAGTAGTGGGTGCCGCGGTAGGGCTCCTCGGAGCCGCTCCACATCAGCCGGCAGATCTGCAGGGTCTCCTCCAGGCGCTCGAAGCGCTCGGCCAGCGGTGGGAACGGCAGGCCGAGGCCGGCGGACTCCTCGGCGTTCCAGCCGGCGCCGATACCGAGCCAGGCCCGGCCGCCGGAGAGCACGTCGAGGGTGCTGACCAGCTTGGCCAGCAGCCCGGGGACGCGGTAGGTGGTCGCGGTGACCCAGGCGACGAGGTCGACGCGGCTGGTGCGGGCGGCCAGGAAGCCCAGCGTCGTGTAGGCCTCCAGCATGTCGTGCTCGGGCGGGCCGTGGTTGGCGATCTGCCAGACGTGGTCCATCACGCTGATCCGGGCGAACCCGGCGTCCTCGGCCGCGGCGGCGATCCGGGTGAGGTCGTCGGCCAGGCCGGCCGGTCCGCTCGGGTAGGTGAGGTCCGCCAGGTGCAGGCCGATCTTCACGGGCTCCTCCTTGGTCGCCCCGGTGGCGGGACGGGGGTGCCGCCGATGCCGGAGAAGATGAACGAGGTGAGGGTGTCGACGGCCTCGTCGTCGTCGATCTCGCGCCCGGCCCAGCCCTGGACCAGCCAGAACTGGGCGAAGCCGGACATCAGCGCGGTCATCGCGGTGGTCACCACCAGCGGGTCGCCGGGCAGCGCGGCGCCGTTGGCGCGGGCCTGCTCCAGGTGCTCGGCGAGGTGGTGCAGGTCGGGTTCGAGCATGTCGCGCATGCGCCGGGCGAACCGCTCGTCGACGGTCGCGGCCTGCTGCAGCGCGACCATCGCCGGGCGGTTGCGGCGGAAGAAGGCCCAGTAGCCGGCGACGTGGTAGCGCACCGCCTCGCGGTCGGTGAAGTCGCCGCTGTGCGCCGGGTCGGCGGCGGGCTCGTCGCTGCCGGCCAGCACGTCGGTCAGCAGGGCTTCGAGCAGCGCCTCCTTGTTCGGGAAGTGGGAGTAGAAGGAGCCGGCCGCGCGGCCGGCCTCCGCGGTGATGTCGGTGATCTTGGCGTTGAGGTAGCCGACCCGGTCGAACACCCGCACGGCGGCCCGCTTGAGCGCCGCCCCGGTCTCCTCCCGCTGCGCCCGGCGCACCCCGGCCGTGGCCATCCGCCCTCCCGCCGTCGCTGTTGACCGGACGCTAGCAGGGCCTTGCAGCGAAAGACGATTCAGTGAACAAGCATTCATTGAACGCGGAGCCACCATGACGGACATGCTGATCGTCGGAGCCGGCGCCACGTTCCGGAACCCACAGGGCGGCATCGTGGCTTTCCTGAACCCGGGCGGGCGCCGTCGCGGCGAGGAGCGCTGGTGCCGTCGCGGTCAGGAGGGGCAGGTGAGCCCGTCCAGGAGCCCGCGGAGGCGGTCGATCTCGGCGGCGTTCGTCCCGGTCGTCAGCTGCGCGCGCATGTCCCGCACCGTCGACGGCGAGAGCGCCCAGCCCAGCGGCGCCTCGGCGCCGGGCTGCACCGACGGGGCGATCCGCACGTAGGACGGGCCGGATCCGCCCGGCACCGGCTCGCCGCCCGCGGTGCGGACCTCGGCGAACGCGGTGCGGGCCTCCTCGCGCTCCATCTCCTCGCGCCCGCCGATCTGGCCGAACAGCGCCGACAGCGGCGCGGTGAGCTCCACCGGCGGTCGGGTGCCGGCGTCGTCGGGTTCGACGTCGGGGGTGTTGTCGATCTGCACGAAGATCGGCACGACGCAGCCGGCGCCCTCGTCCTCGGCGACGACGGGCTGCAGGGCCCGCCACAGCTGCACGGCGGTGGCCGCGCCGGAGTTGTCGGCCAGCCCGCCGTCGGTGAGGAAGGTGGTCGAGCCGGCGGGCAGCAGGCCGGCGCGGTCGGCGCAGTCGCCCGCGGCGATCCGGGCGCTCGGGGAGACGTACGGGAACCGCGACGACAGGTGCGCGGCCGCCGACATCGGCACGTCCTCGTCGGCGCACAGGTAGTCGACCAGCTCGGTGGTGCGGGGCAGCGCGTCGACGGCGCCTGCGGAGGCGGCGCCGCAGCGGACGTCGTCGGGGGCGTCGGTGGTGGCGCCGGTCGGGCCGGGCAGCCACAGGTCGACGGGGCCGGCCACGAACCGGCAGCCGTCCTCGACCTGGGTGCCGGTGAACGCGAGCACGGGCATCTCCCAGCGCCCCGCGGAGTTGGCCAGCTCCCACGACTCCCGCAGCCCGCGGTTGAGCCCGCTGTCGTCCGGCTCGTCCCAGGCCAGCTCCCAGCTGCGTTCGAGCATCTCGGCGCGGTCGGGCAGGTCGTGGGCGAGCAGCTGGTAGAGGGCGTCGCCGCTGAGCAGGCGGGCCAGGTCGGGGGCGAGGTGGTCGGCGGGCAGCACGCGGTCGATGGGCGGGGCGGGTGCGGACTCGGCCAGGTCGAGGCGGCGGGCGCTCCATGCGGCCAGCCCGACGCTGCCGCCGGAGGCGCCGCTGGCGATGAGCACGGGCAGCCGCCGGCCGGGGCCGCCGGGGCAGCCGGGCTCGACCTCGGTCGGCCCGAACAGGCACTCCATGACCAGCGCAGTCCAGGTCGCGGCCCGGATGCCGCCGCCCTGGGCGGCCACGACGACGAGCGGGCGGGCGCCGCCGCCGGTGCCGGTGCCGGAGCCGCGCCAGTCGGTGTAGGCGTCGAGCAGGTTGGGCGCGGCGCGGGTCTCGCCGCGGTCGCGGCGCACGTCGTGGAAGCCGCCGCCGTCGAGCTGGGCGACCACCAGCCCCCACACCAGCAGCAGCGCGATCACCGGGAACCGGCGCAACCCGACCAGCCGGAACAGCGGGACCAGCGCGTAGCGGTCGACCCCGCTGCGGCGCACCAGCATGACCAGCAGCGCCAGGATCGCGCAGGCCGCGGCGACGCCGACCATCACGACGCCGAGGCTGCCGATCCAGGTGGGCAGCGCGACGGCGGTCGCGTCCCGGCCGATCATGGTGGTCCAGAGGACGCCGAACGCGAGCACGCCCGGCACGACCCACAGCGGCCGCGGCCAGCGCACCCGCCGCGACCCGACGGCGAGCACCAGCCCGGTCAGCGCGGCCGCGGTGGCCGCCGGGGCCAGCACCCACAGCGAGCCCGACGGGCCCGGCCGCACCAGCACGTCGTAGGTGGAGGCGCGGGCCACCGTCCAGGCGGTGACCAGGCAGACCCCGGCCCCGAGCAGGTGGGCGAGCCGGCGCCCGTGCCCGGCGACGCGCTGGGCCTCCCGGTCGTCGTCCGCGTCGGGTTCGTGGTGGTGCGCCCGGGCGCCGGGCGCGTTCGCGCCGTCGGCGGCGGGGCGGTCGACCACGGCGCCGAGCACGAACACGCCCAGCGCCGTCCCGGCCGGCACCAGCAGCCCCCACGCCCCGGTGACCAGCCACACCACCGTCCCGACGGCGGCCAGCCCGACCCCGACCAGCAGCAGCAGGGGCTGCGGGTCGCGGCCCTCGTAGGGGCGCAGGCACTCCGGGGTGTCGCTGGTCAGCTCGCGCACCGCGCCGACGACGACCAGCGCCGCGGCCACCGTGGCCAGCACCGCGACCAGCGCCTGCTGCCCGCCCCAGGCCCGCACGACGTCGTCGATCTGGGCGGCGCCCATCGGCAGCAGCACCAGCAGCACGACCAGCAGCCCGACCACGACGACCACGCCGCGCGCCCCGGCCAGCGCCCCGCGCAGGGGCCGCGACACCCGCAGCGCCGACGCCGCGGCCACCGCCGCCGGCCCGACCACGACGGCGAACGCCAGCGTCTTCACCCAGGTCACCCCGGAGAGCACCGGGTCGAACCGGGTGTCGTCGGCGTCCATCACGACGTAGCGGAGGTGCAGCAGCACGTGCTCGGCGAGGTCGACGACGGCCAGCACCGCCAGCGCGCAGACCGCCCACCGCAGCATCCGCACCCGGGCCGCGTCGAACCGCCGCCGGTCGATCGGCCGGTGCGGGTCGGGGTCGGCGGCGGGGTCGGCGGGGTCGCCGTCGGCGGGGCCGCGGCCGGTCACCAGCCGCCACAACCGGCGCGCCTCGTCGGCGGCGTCCTCGCGCAGGGCCGCGAGGAACGGCCGCGCCGCCACGGCGTCGGGAACCGGCTCCAGCGGCTGCTCGAACCGCGCGTCGGCCCAGCGCAGCAGCAGCCCGAGCGCCATCGCCAGCAGCGGCACGTAGGTCGCGACGAAGGCCAGGTCGAGCCCGACCATCCGGCCGTGCAGCACGTCGACGTCCGCCACCACCCCGGTGCCGGGCATCGCCCGCCCCTCGTAGGCGTCCCACGCCCGCGCGTAGCGGGCGATGGTGTCCGGCGCCCACGGGAAGGCCAGCGCGTCGGCGCGGACACCGTCGCCGATGGCGCTCATCCGCCCCAGCACGGCGTCGATCTGGCGGAGCATCAACAGCAGCCCGCCGGCCAGCAGCGCCAGCACGTACCCGAGTGCGGCGCGGTGGGGGCGCCCGGCCAGCCACCCGGCCGCGCGGACGAGAGCCTCCTGCACCCGGCGACGCTACCGAGGGTGAGGTCGCGTGCGGTGGAGGGGTCACTTCCCCAGGTGGGTGAGGAACCACTCCCGCTGGGCGGGCGCCGAGACCCGGAACGCCTCCCCGACGTAGGCCTGGAAGTGCCCGACGGGCAGCACCAGCAGCCGCTTGGGCTCGTGCGCCCGCCCGTAGGCGGCCAGGCTCAGGTCGGAGACGGTCAGGTGGTCCTGCGCGGCGACCACCATCATCAACGGCGTCGGGGTGATGCGCGGCAGGTAGTCGCCGGGCTCGTACTCGGTGAACATCTCCACCGAGCGCAGCGTCACCTCGTTGCGCCAGGTGGTGGCCTTCTCCTGGATGGGGCCGAGGAAGAAGTCGCGGGTGTCCTGGGTGGGCAGCGCGCACGGCTCGGACGGGTCGTCGACCCAGCAGACCTGGATCATCCCCGGCGCCTCGCCGCGGTAGCGGGCGGCGCGGTCGGCGTCGAACGCCTCGCGCAGCCCGGCCAGGTGGTCGGCCCGCACCAGCCGCCGCGCGTTGTCGTACCCGCTGATCAGCGGCACCTGGGAGACCACGCACCGCACCCGCCGGTCCTGCGCGGCCACGACCAGCACGTGCCCGCCGCTGTAGCTCGACCCCCAGATCCCGACCCGCGCCGCGTCGACGTCGGGCCGCGCGGACACCCAGGTGATCGCGTCGCGGTAGTCGCGGACCTGGCGCCACGGGTCGATCTCGCCGCGCGGCTCGCCGTCGCTGGCGCCGAGGTTGCGGTTGTCGTAGACGAGCACGGCGAACCCGCCCGCGGCGAAGTACTCGGCGAAGTCGTCGAGGTGCATCTCCTTCGTCGCGGAGAACCCGTGCGCCATGACGATCACCGGGAACGGCCCGCCGCCCTCGTCGGGCCGGTACAGCCAGCCCCGCAGGGTGACCCCGTCCTCGGTGGCGAACTCGACGTCCTCGCGCATGCCGACCTCCTCGTGGTGTGCGCCCACGCTGCCCCGCCGGGAGAGCGCCGTCTTGACCATCCGTGCACCCGCCCGGGCCGTCCGTGCACGTCGTGGACAAGGTCGGGGCGGCGCCCGATACTGCGACGGTCCCGACGTGGGGAGCACGACGTGGCCGACACCTGGACGCTGGCGCAGTGGCCGGCGGCCGAACGCGTGGACGCCCTGCGGCACGCCATCGACCGCACCCACCTGCCGTGGGACCTCGACGTCGACCGCGACGCCGATCCGCGCGCCGCCGCGACGGTCACCGAGCGCACCCTCGACGGGTTGCGCCTGGTCGACTGCACCACCACCGCCTGCTCCGGGCGCCGCGGCCGGGCCGAGATCGGCCGCACCCCCGAGGAGCACCTCGGGGTGCTGATGGTGCTCGACGGCCACGAGCACGTCGAGCAGGACGGCCGCCGCGTCGTGCTGCGCGCCGGCCGGTCGCTGCTGTGGAGCAGCACCCGGCCGATCCGGTTCGCGGTGCCCGGCGCGCTGCGCAAGCGGACCCTGCTGGTCCCCCGCTCCCGGTTGGCCACCCGGGCGGGGGAGCACCTCACCGTGCTGGACGGCCCGGCCAACCGGCTGCTCGTCGAGCACCTCGGCGCGGTGGCCGGGCTCGGCGACCTGACCGGACCGACCGCCGCCGCGGCCGCCACCGCCGCCCTGGAACTGCTGTCCGCGGCCCTGCCCGACGACGCCCCGGACGGCGCCGAGCGGCTGCGCTGGGAACGGGTCCGCGACCACATCGAGGAGCACCTGACCGACCCCGACCTGCGCCCGCAGGCGGTCGCGGCCGCGCACGCCGTCTCGCTGCGAGCCCTCTACCAGCTGTTCGAGCGCCGCGGCGAGACGGTCAGCGGCTACATCCGGCGCCGCAGGCTGGCCAGGGCCCGCGCCGAGCTCGGCCGCAGCGGGCCGGGGACGACGATCGCCGAGATCGCCCACCGCTGGGGCTTCGCCGACCAGGCCGCGTTCGGGCGGGCCTTCCGCCGCCAGTACGGCTGCCCGCCCAGTGCCGTCCGGGGGTCGTGAGCGCTCCTACCTGGGGCGCTCGTCGGTGGAGCCGACCCTGGTCGCCGTCAGCATCTCGTGGCCCAGCGACAGCGGCCGGGGCCCGGCGTGCTCGCCTCCGTCGAGCAGGACGGGCTCGTGGGCCAGCAGGCCGCCGGTGCGCTGGTCGAAGACCAGTTCGTGCTCGACGACCCCGGCCCTGCCCTGCACGGGGTCGCCGCGGAACTCCCCCGTCTCCGTCACCGTGACCGCCGGTCCCGGCCGGCCGAGGCGGTCAGTCGTCGGGCCGACCACGCGCACCTCCGGCTTCGAGTCCAGCAGCCGCAGCCGGGCCGCCCGGACCGACGGCTCGACCGCCTGACCGGACCAGAGGCCCTCCATCCCGTCGTACAGGCTGGGCGTTCGCAGGGGGTTCCTGCCGCTGGACACCAGGACGTCCTCCAGCGCGGCGGGGTCGGTGGGCAGCGCGAGCCGCCCGGGACCGCCAGGTCGCCGAAGTCGGTCTCCGAGCCCTCGTCCGGGTCGCTGTACACGGTGCGCTCGACGCGGTCGTCGTTCGACCACTTCTCCCCGGCACTGGGTCATCCGGCACTGAACCCCCTCGGGTCTCGTCCTGCCTGCCCGAGAAAATGACCGGCGGGACCCGATCCTTACGGCCGTTCGTCGATCGCGCGGGTCGCGTCCAGCACCATGTGTGGTGGTCCAGCGACCTGGGGGGACCGGCCGCCCGTGCGCCGGAGCGGGCCGGGTCCGCACGGTCCGGACCCTTCCCGCACGGTAAGGGATCACAGCGTCCCCCGCGGGCGTCGACTGCCCCCGTCGGTGATGGTCCACGACCCCCGCCGCGACGGATGCTCCTCTCGTCGCCGCACTTCAGGAGGGGATCCACGCATGGGACCCGAGGACCGACCACCCCGCGCCGCGGTGGTGCTGGCCGTGGCCGCCGCCCTGCTCGTCGTACTCGCCACCGCGCTCTTCCTCGTGCGGACCCAGAAGCCGCCGCTCAGCGGAACCCTTCCGGCCGGTGTCGTCGCCGAGCTGCGGCTCTGACCGGACCACCTGCACCGACGGACCCCGGTGCGCCCGCGCGCGCCGGGGTCCGGTGCCGTCCGCCGCGCCCGGAGCCCGGCCACCGACTGTGCGGCACCCTCCGGCGCTCGGGTCCGCACAGCACGGCGCGCCTCTGCGACCATCGTGACCTCGTCGTACGGCACTGGTTGATCACCTCGGGGGCGCGCGCCCCCGGTCGCGGGTGAGCTGTCCTGGGGGTTTGCGCGTGGGTGGCCATATCGTCGTCAGCTTCTCGCGGGCCGACGCCGGGGTGCTCGTCGACGAGCTGGCCCGGCACCTGCGCGCGGGCCTGCCGTCGTACTCGCTGGTCCGCGGCGGTCGCCCCGCCGACGCCGAGCCCGGGCCCGGCCCCGACATCGACGACGCCATCCGCACCTGCCGGGCGTTCCTGCTCGTCGTCACCCCCGGTGTGCGCACCGGCTCGCCGAGCGTGCAGGAGCTGGGGCTGGCCACCATGTTCGGCCGGCCGGTGATCGCGCTCCTGGTCGACCGGTCGGCCCGGGTGCCCGCCGGCATCCCGTCCCGCCAGGTCGTCGACATCTCCGCCGACCCCTCCGGCAACGCCGAGGCGGCGGTGCGCGAGATCGCCGACCGGCTCGCCGTGCTCGACCACCCGCGCCTGCTCGCCGTCGGCGCCGCCCCGATGACCCCGCCCGACGCGCTGCGCGGCCGCGACGCCGAGCTGGCCGAGCTGGTCGGGCACGTGCGCTCCACCGACGTGCGCCTGGTGACGGTCATCGGGCCGAGCGGGATCGGGAAGACGGCGCTGGCCTGCCACCTGCTGCGGGGCTGGCCGGGCCCGGAGCGGCTCGGCGTGGTGCACCTCGGCCCGCCCAGCGAGCTCCCGCTGGGCTACCCGCGGCTGTTCCGGGGGCTGTGCCGGCTGCTGCCCGACGACGCCGCGGCCCGGCTGGCCGGGCGGCACCGCAACCCGCAGGAGACGCCGACCGCGATGATCCGCGCGGTCCTGGAGGCACTCCCGCCCGAGCCGGTCGTCGTCCTGATCGACGGCGCCGAGCGCCTGCTGGGCGAGGCGGGCGGCACCCTGGACGCCGCGCTGGCCGAGGCGCTGCGCGCGCTGGTGTCCGCGCCCGCGCACCGGGTCACGATCGTGGCCACCTCCCGGGTGCCCCCCGGCGGGCTGCTGGGACGTGACCCCGGCGCCCAGCGCCGCATCGACCTGGCCGAGCTGTCGGTCCCCGACGCGATCGCCGTGCTGCGCGACCACGACCCGCACGGCGAGCTGGGCCTGCGCGACGCGGCCCCGGGCGAGCTGGCCCGCGCCGGGGGCAACCCGCGGGCGCTGGAGCTGCTGGCCGCGGTCCTCGCCGACGGCAAGGACTCCCTGCCCGACCTGCTCGACCAGGCGCACCGCGGGGCCGTGGCCCAGCACGCGGAGGGCGCGTTCGACCGGATCGGCGTGCCCGAGCCGCTCGACGAGCGCGGCGACGCCGTCGACGTGCTGTCCGACCTGGCCTTCGCGCACCTCGTCCTGCTCGACCGGCACGTCGTCGCGGCGCTGGCGGCGTTCCCGGTGCCGGTCCCGGCCGCGGCCGTCGACCACGTCCTGCGCCACTACCACGACTACCCCGACAGCGAGCCGGTCCTGGCCCGGCTGCACGAGCGCGGGCTGCTGCTGCGCGTCGACGGGCGGTACGCGCTGCGCCCCGCCGACCGCGAGCGCGCCCTCGACGGCGTCCCCGTCGGCTACCCCAGCGACGTCGACGCCGACCCGCTGCCGGTCAGCCGCAACGCGATGTGGCAGCTCGCCGCCGACCTGCTGGCCGCGGTCTCGACGCCGTACGAGCAGTGGTCGTCGATCGACGACCTGGCCCCGCAGCTGGCCGAGTTCGAGCTGCACTGGGCCAACGGCGCCGTCGACGAGGCCGCGCTGCTGCTGATGCGGGGCGCGGTGGCCGAACTGCGCTCCTGGGGCCACCACCGGCTCACCGCCAGCCTGCTCGACCGGCTGCGCGAGCGGATCGGCGAGCAGTGGATCAACGCGTGGTGCGTGTCCGCGCTCGGGTCGGCCTTCGCCGGGCTCGGCCAGCCCAACCGCGCCGCCGAGCTGCACGAGCGCGCCGCGGTGATCTACAGCCGGATGTCGGACACCGCGGGCGAGGCCGAGGAGCTGAGCCACCTCGGCCACTGCCACGCCGACCTGGGCGACCTCCCCCGCGCCCTGCGGCTGCACGAGCGCGCGCTGACCCTGCACTCCGAGACGGGCAACCGCCTCGCCGCGGCCGCCGCCCGCGTCGACCTGGCCTGGTGCCACACCGAGCTGGGCCGCCCCGACGAGGCCACCCGGCTCCTGCACCAGGCCCTGGACGTGCAGGACGCGCTGGGCGACACCTGGTCGCAGATCGACACCCTGGCCACCCTGGGCCGCACGCTGGCCACCGCGGGCGACCACGCCGACGCCGTCGGGCTGCTCGAACGCGGGCTGGAGCTCTCCCGCGAGGCGGGCGACCAGTGGGCCGAGGCCCGGCACTCGCGGCTGCTGGGGGCGTGCCGGCTCGACACCGGCCGCATCGACGACGCCGTCGCCCTGCACCAGCGCGCCCTCGACATCAGCCGCGCCGTCGGCGACCGCGAGGACGAGGCCGTCGCCCTGGGCGACCTGGCCGTCGGCAGGCTCCTGCTCGACGACCCCGCCGACGCCCTCGACCTGGCCGAGCGCGCGTTCGCCATCGCCGCCGAGATCGGCGACCTGCGCCTGCGCGCCGCCTGCCTCGACCTCCTCGGCGACTGCCACCTCGCCCTCGGCCGCACCGCCGAAGCCGCCGACGACCACCAGCAGGCCATCGAGGTCGCCGACGCCGCGGGCTTCGGCCAGGTGCAGACCCAGGCCCGCATCCACCTGGCCCGCCTGCACCTCGCCGCGGGCGAGGTGCTGGCCGCCGCGAAGGTCGGCGCAGGCGCCGCCCGCCACCCCTACCCGCCCGCCCAGCCCGAGGTCTCGCTGCTGACCGGCGCCGTGCAGATGCACCTCGGCCAGACCGACGCCGCCCGCCAGTACTTCCGCGCCGCGATCAGCCTCGCCGACGACCGGCTGCGCCGCAGCCCCGACGCTCCCGAGTTCGGCGTCCTCGACGTCCGCGCGCTGGCCCACGCCGCCCTCGCCGCCCTCGGCGACCCCGGCCACACCGCCGAAGCCGCCACCGACTTCCGCGCCGCCCGAGCCCTCACCTCCGCCGGTGGCGCGGTGGCGGCGGTCCTGCGCTGGCTCGACGCCCTCGCCCCCCACGGCGGCCTCGACCACCTGCGCGGCGCGGCGTCGGGCCGGGAGCACTCCCAGGTGTCCTGACCGCCACCAGTTGGGGGACGTGAGCCGCGCTGACGCGGCTCGTGTCCCCAGATCCGCGGATCGGGCCCGTGGCGGGGGTCGGCGGGAGCATGCTCCCGGGCGTGCGGCCGGAGCGGATCCTGGAGCGGCAGGCCGGGTGGTCACCCTGGCCCAGGCCGTCGCGTGCGGCCTGTCGGCCGACGTGGTGCAGCGCCGGGCCGCGACGGGCGCTGGACCCGGCTGCACCCGGCCGTCCACCTGGTCGGCGGAAACCGGCTCACCGACGCTGCACGGGTGTGGGCGGCATGGCTGTCGACCGGAGGGTGCGCCGCCGTGTCGGGGCGGTCGGCGTTCTGCCACGGCGTGCTGCCCCGGCTCGCGATCCCGGTCGAGGTGACCGTCCCGCACCGGCACAAGCCGCGACCGCGCCCCCGGGGTGCGGATCCGACGTCGCGACCTGCCCGCCGACGACGTCGTGCGCGTCCGCGGCCTGCCCGTCACCGGGGTGGCGCTGACCGCGCTGGAGACCACGATCCTGCTGCCCGAGGGCTGGACGCTCGGCTTCCCCTGCGGGCCGTGGCGCATCGACCTCGCCCTTCCCGGCGGCCCGCGTCGCCGTCGATGTGGACGGCTGGGCGTGGCACCAGGACGTCGAGCACTTCCGCGCCGACCGCCGCAAGCAGAACGCCCTGGGGCGGGAGGGCTGGCTACCGCTGCGGTTCACCTGGCACGACCTCACTCAGCATCCCACCGAGGTGGTCGCCGAGATCCGCGCCGCCCTGACCCGCGCCCTGGCCCACACCGATCGGGGGACGTGAGCCGCGCAGGGGCGGCGGATGTACCCAGAGCCCTTCACCCCTCCACCACCGCCCTGCGCCGCGACCGGGCGGCCAGGATCCGCCCGTCGCACGACGCGTCGTCGACGAACCAGTTGATCGTCGAGCGCGTCCCCAGCTCCCCCACCGTGAACCGGGTGACCGCCGTCCCCCGCACCCCGATGTCGGTGCTGCGCGCGCCCGCGTACTTCTCGGCCCGCGCCTGGTCCGGGAACACCGCCTCGGCGAACGTCGCCCCGGCGTCCTTCAGCACATGCACCGCCCACACCTGCTCCATGGACACCGACGCTGCACGCGCCATCCGGCGCCTTGCTCTCCCAGGTCGGCATCCCGGATCTGCAAATCCCAGATCGTCCGACCCGCGTGCCACGATGAGTGACTGGCCCGACGCGGAGAGCAGGTAGTGGAACCGAGGAACGGATCGGTCGTGCGGCGGCGCCAGCTCGCCCGCCAGCTCCGCGTGCTGCGCGAGCGGGCGGGGCTGACGCTGGAGGCCGCGGCGCCGAAGCTGGACTGGTCGGCGAGCAAGCTGAGCCGCATCGAGAACGCGCAGCAGCAGGTCGACGTGCACGGCGTGCGGTCGATGCTCGACCTCTACCGGGTGGTCGGGGACGACTGGGAGGAGATCCTCGACCTGTGCCGGGAGTCGCGGCAGAAGGGGTGGTGGCGGGCCTACGGGCTGGGCGACGACAGCTACGTCGGGTTCGAGAACGAGGCCACGGCCGTCCTCGACTACACCCTCGCCTACGTGCCCGGCCTCCTGCAGACGGCCGAGTACGCCCGCGCGGTGATCCGGACCGCCGAGGGCCGCATGAGCCGCGAACGACTCAGCAACTACGTGGCCGTGCGGTTGATCCGCCAGCAGCGCTTGACCTCCAGCGAACACCCGCTCCAGCTCACGACCGTCATCGACGAAGCCGCGCTGCACCGGGTGGTCGGGAATCCCCGGATCCACGCTGCTCAGCTGCAGCACCTGATCCGCGCGGCCGCGTTCGACGCCGTCTCACTCCAGGTGCTCCCGGCGTCGGTCGGTGCCCACGCCGCGATGGTCTCCCCGTTCACCATCCTGCGGTTCACTGACCTGGGCGAACCCGACATCGCCTACGTGGAGCACACCCTCGGCGCGTTGCTCATGGAGAAGAAGGCCGATGTGCACCGCGCTAGACTCCTGTTCGACAAGCTGAGGTCGGACGCTCTGAGTCCCGCCGACTCGGTCGATCTGATCAGGCAGCTCGCCGAGCAGAGCTGAACAGGAGGCGCGGCATGGACGCGTCCACCCCCCACTGGTTCACGAGCAGCTTCAGCCCGGGCAACGGCAACGGCTGCATCGAGGTCGCCTTCCTCCCCGACGACACCGTCGGCGTCCGCGACACCAAGGACCGCACCCGCCCCGCCCTCGTCGTCTCCCCGGCCGCCTGGGCCGCGTTCCTCACCGCCACCAGCACCGACCGGTTCGGCGCTCGGTAGGAGCGCTGCTCGCGGGCGCCAGAAAGCGAACCCCGCTCTCCCCCCACTTCAACGTATAGCGCACCGGGGGTCTTGCGGCAAGACCCCTGTCGTGCCGCAGAATCTGCGGCCATGGCCGGGACCTGGGCGAATACCGATCCGCCGCCGGCCGGAATTCGACTTCGGCGAATGGGCGGTTCATGTTCGACGTGATGATCGCCGGTGGCGGGCCGACCGGCCTGATGCTGGCCGCTGAGCTGCGACTGCACGACGTGGACGTGCTCGTGCTGGAGAAGGAGGCGGAGGCTGCGCCCTACGTCCGCTCGCTCGGGCTGCACGTGCGCAGCATCGAGGTGATGGACCAGCGCGGTTTGCTGGAGCGCTTCCTCGCGCTCGGCACGAAGCATCCGATCAGTGGTTTCTTCGCCGGGATCACCAGACCCGCACCCGAGCTGGACAGCGCGCACGCCTACGTCCTGGGCATCCCGCAGACCGAGACCGACCGCCTGCTGGCCGAGCACGCCACCGAGCTCGGCGCCGAGGTGCGGCGCGGCTGCGAGCTGGTCGGGCTGAGCCAGGACGACGACGGGGTGAGCGCCGAGCTGGCCGACGGCACGCGGCTGCGCTCGCGCTACCTGGTCGGCTGCGACGGCGGCCGCAGCACGGTGCGCAAGCTGCTCGGGGTCGGCTTCCCCGGCGAGCCGGCCAGGGCCGAGACGCTGCTGGGCGAGATGGGCGCGACCCTCCCGTTGGAGGAGGTGGTCGCGGTGGTGGCCCGGGTCCGCGAGACCGAGAAGCGGTTCGGCCTCGGCCCCCTGGGCGACGGGGTGTACCGCGTCGTCGTGCCCGCCGACGGGGTGTCCGAGGGCCGCGCGGCCCCGCCGACCCTCGACGAGTTCAAGCGGCAGCTGCACGCGTATGCCGGTACCGACTTCGGCGTGCACTCGCCGCGCTGGCTGTCGCGCTTCGGCGATGCCACCCGGCAGGCCGAGCGCTACCGGGTCGGGCGGGTGCTGCTGGCCGGCGACGCGGCGCACATCCACCCGCCGATGGGCGGGCAGGGCCTCAACCTGGGCATCCAGGACGCGTTCAACCTGGGCTGGAAGCTGGCCGCCGAGATCGGCGGCTGGGCCCCGGAGGGGCTGCTGGACAGCTACGAGTCCGAGCGGCACCCGGTGGCCGCGGCCGTGCTGGACAACACCCGCGCCCAGGCGGAGCTGATGTCCACCGAGCCCGGCGCGCAGGCGGTGCGCGGGCTGCTGACCGAGCTGATGGACTTCGACCAGGTCAACCGGTACCTGGTCGAGAAGCTCGTGGCGATCGGCATCCGCTACGACGTCGGCGGGGGCCACGAGCTGCTGGGCCGCCGGATGCGCGACGTGGGTCTGAAGGGCGGGCGCCTCTACGCGCTCACCCGCGCCGGGCGCGGCCTGCTGCTCGACCAGACCGGGCGGCTGTCGGTGGCCGGGTGGGCCGACCGGGTCGACCACGTCGTCGACGTCAGCGAGGAGCTGGACGTGCCCGCCGTGCTGCTCCGCCCGGACGGCCACGTGGCGTGGGTCGGCGACGACCAGCGCGACCTGCTCGAGCACCTGCCCCGGTGGTTCGGCGCCGCCGCCGGGTGAGCCCGGGTCGGGTGCGCGGGGCTCAGCCGGTCCCGGCCATCGCCGCGAGGCGACGGGCGAGCACGGCGGACGCCTCGCGCAGCTCGGCCGGCTCCAGCACCTCGGCCTCGAAGCCCATCCGGGCCACGTGCAGGGCGATCAGGTCCAGGCTGTCCGCGCCGAGGACGAGCACGCACCACCCGTCGCCGTCGTCCTCGACGCGTCCCACCTGGGGCGGCACCATCCGCCGCACCCGCTCGGGCGGGGCGTGCAGCCGTACCCGGGCGAGGTGCTCGTAGGGCGCCGCGGTCACCGACTCCTGCACGTAGGCGACGGGGTCGGGGTGCTCGCGCGGCCGGAAGCGCCAGGTCGACGCCACGGCGTCGCGCATCCGGTCGAGCCGGAAGGTGCGCCAGCCGTCGCGGTCGACGTCCCAGGCCATCAGGTACCAGCGCCGCCCCGTGGTGACCATCCGCACGGGCTCGACCGTGCGCTCGCGCTGCCCGCCGTCGCGGCCGGCGTAGCCGAACCGCACCCGCACGGCGTCGCGACAGGCCCGCGCCAGCGTCACCAGCAGCTCCGCGTCGATCTCGACGCCCGGCCCGACGAGGGTGGCCGTGGCCCCGCGCACCGCCGCCACCTCGGCCCGCAGCCGCGGCGGCATCACCTGGTCGAGCTTCGTGAGCGCCCGCAGCGCCGCCTCCCCCGCCCCGGCGACGGTGCCGCCCGCGGCCAGCCGCAGGGAGACCGCCGTCGCGATCGCCTCCTCGTCGTCGAGGAGCAGCGGCGGCAGCCGGGTGCCCGCACCGAGCTGGTAGCCGCCGCCGACGCCCGCCGTGGCGTGCACGGGGTAGCCGAGCGCGCGCAACCGCTCCACGTCGCGGCGGACCGACCGGTCGGTGACGTCCAGTTCGACGGCGAGCTCGGCGGCCGTCCAGGTCGGGCGACGCTGCAGCAGCCCCAGCAACCGCAGCACCCGCCCGGTCGTCGTCTCCACCGTCACCGGCCCATCGTGGCACCCAGCGCGGAACGACCCTGTCCGCGATGTGCGGGAAGGTGGGCGCCATGCCCGACCCGACCTGGAACCCCCTGCTCCGCGAGCAGCTCACCTGGCACTGGACCCACCAGCTCCGCGACCGCCTGCACGGCCTCACCGACGCCGAGTACTTCTGGGAGCCGGTGCCCGGCTGCTGGAACCTCCGCCCGCGCGGCAGCGGCGGGGTCCACATCGGTTCCGGCGCCATGAGCATCGACTACGCGTTCCCCGAGCCCGACCCGCCGCCGTTCACCACGATCGCCTGGCGGCTCGGGCACGTCGTCGTCGGCGTGCTGGCGATGCGCAACGCCGCCCACTTCGGCCGCGAACCCACCGACTACCACTCGTTCGCCTACGCCGAGACCGCCGGCGACGCCCTCGCCCAGCTCGACGCCGAGTACGCCGCGTGGGTGGCCGGGGTCGAGTCCCTCGGCGACGTCGGCCTGGCCCGCCCGTGCGGGGAGGCGGAGGGCCCGTTCGCCGAGTACCCGATGGCCGCGCTGGTGCTCCACATCAACCGCGAGCTGATCCACCACCTGTCCGAGGTCTGCCTCCTGCGCGACCTCCACCGGCACACCCCGGGGTGAGAGCGGCCCTACGGAGCCGGGCGGGCGCCCTCGTGGTGCGGGCCCGCGGTCGCGGTGGGCGCGACCGCGAGGATCTCGTCGCCGACGGCCACCGCGCCGGGGCGCAGCACAGCGAACTTCGCCCCGAAGACCACCCCTCCCCCGTCGTCGCGGCGGTACCGGGCCAGGGTGCGCAGCGGCTCCGGGCCTGCCTTGCGGCCGGTCTCCTGGTCGACCAGGACCGTCGCGCAGCGCACGGCGAGCTTGGCGAAGCCCAGCCGGACGCCCCCGAGCGAGAGTTCGGGGGCGTCGTCCTCCCGGTGCGGCTCGTCCCACCCGTCGACGACGATGTTGGGCCGGAACCGGCTCATCGGCACCGGGGCGCCGCCTGCCGCGGCGATGCGGTCGTCGAGCTCGCGCAGCGACGCGGTCGACACGACGTGCACGGAGCCGCTGTCGGCGTAGCCCGCCGTGCCCGGGATCAGCCCGTCGGTGACGCGGTGGTGCTCGGGCGGGACGCGGACCAGCCGGCACGGCGCCCCCACCACCTCGCTGATCCACCCGGCGACCTCGGGCCCCTGGTCGATGCCGGTGTAGGCGGCCCCGAACAGGTCGACCGGCCGCCGCGGGCCGTCCCGGTCCACCGGCACCCGGAGGTCGCCGGCCCCGGGCGCGCGCAGGTCGAGGTGCGCGCCGTCGTCGCTGACGAGCGGGTGGATCGTGGCCAGCCGGGGGTCGCCGCGCTGCGTCCGGAACCTCCCGTCGGCGTCGACGACCATGAACGAGCGGTCCTCGGGCAGGCCCGCCGGCCCGAGTGTCCCCCCGCGCAGCGCGACCCCCGCGCAGCTCTTGATCGGGTACGTCCAGATCTGCAGCACCTCGGGCACGTCACTCCTCGCGGGTCGTCCTGCGGACCAGCCTAGGAGCGATCGCCGTCCGGGGTCGGCCCGCGCGGGTCGATCGCGTCCTGCGGCGGAGGGGGTGGGCCCAGCAGCCGCCACGTGCCTTCGGCGATCGCCGTGAAAGCCCCGACCAGTAGCAGACTGACCAGGGCGAACGTCCAGAAGCCCGCGATGTGCAGGGTGACGACCATGTAGCTGCTCCTCCAGGACACCGCCCACAGCCGCAGTCCGGCCACGACCAGCCGGAAGAGCAGGTTGCGCCGTGTGGTCCGGAAGTCGGTGCTGCACAAGACGGTCTGCACGGCCAGCACGACCAGCGCGACCGCCGCCGGGTACGGGCCGGGGACGGGCGCGAGCCACACGCCCGGCAGGAGGCGCCCCCGCCCAGACCGCGAACGTCCAGGCCACCACCTTGTACGCCCACCGCCCGGCCCCGCGCACCAGCGGCCGCGAGCGGGACCCGGCTGCAACGGGTCGTGCTCACATGGTGGTGATGTCGGGACTCGCAGTCACCCCCAGAACGGTCGTCAGCCCTGTACCGGCGGACGATCCACCGAACGGCCGCGCGACGCTGGGCAGCTCAGAGCGCGACGAGCGCGATGGCGCGGCCGGAGAAGACCAGGAAGGCGAGGCCCGCGCCCAGCCCGGTTGCCGCGCTGGGGGCGATCCGGGTCCGCCGGTGCACGAGCACGCTCAGCCCGGCCGCGAGCACGACGAGGACCGCCAGGGCGATCATCCACGGGTCGCCGAAGATGAAGGCGAGCGGAACGAAGTGTGCGCCGACGACGAACGCGATCCAGCTCGCGATCCACTTCGGGCGCTTGGTGAGGCCGAGAACCGCCGCGCCGAGGGCGGCGGCCCCGAACTCGACCCCGCACACGATGCCGAACGCCAGCCGCGCCTGCGGGTCGGCCAGTGCCATGCCCGAACCCCAGTTCTGCCAGGCCAGCAGGCCGCCGACGGCGCCGAGCAGGAGACCGAGCGCGGATCCCAGGCCCAGCGGCAGCCGCCAGCGCGCGGGCGGGGCCTCCTGCGCCCAGCCGAACCAGACGAACGCGGCGACCCCGAAGATCGCCGCGGTGACGGCCATGTCCTGGTCGAACGGGGTGGTGTCCACCCGTCCAACCTCGTCCGGGTGCCGGTGCGGCGGTAGTGACGTCGGTCAGGACTTCGCCGTGGGATCAGCACGAGCGCTGTGGCGGGGGACGGGCTCGCGGGTAGTTTCCCGGTGTGGGTCTCCTCAGGCGGGTCAGGGGACCAGATGGCGGGCCAGGAGCAGCCCCTCGGGTGGCAGCTCCTGATCGGCCTGCTGCTGATCACCGTCGCCGCCGGCGGCGGAGCCGGGTACGCCCTGCTGAGGGGCAACCCGTGGTACGAGGGCGCCCTGATACCCGGCGGTTCCGTCACCGTCGTGCTCCTGCTGAGCGTGATCCCCCGGATAGTGGGGCTGCTGCGGGAGCGCAAGCGCTCCCGCGACCGGGTGGTCGCCCCGGCGGACCCGCCGAGCCGCGCGGGCGGTGAGGGGGCCGAAGACGCTTGACCTTCCCGCACCGTCGGGCGTTCCACTGGCGCCATGCTGCAGATCGGTGAGCTGGCCCGGCTGGCCGGCGTCTCCTCCCGCACCATCCGGCACCGACATGCACGAGGCGCTCCGCGCCCTCGACGCCGACCTGGCCGCGCAGCAGGCGGAGATCGCCCGGCGCCGGGACGTCATCGCCCGCCTCCTCGACCACGGCGACGACCCGACGCTCTCCCCCGACCTGGCCGCCACCGTCCGCGACCTCGACCTGCCGCCGCAGGACGTCGACGCCCTGCGGGCCGCCGAGTCCGCCCTGCCGGAGGTCGTCGAGTCCTACCGCGAGCGGATGAACCGCGACCCGGCCCTACGGACCCTCACCGCGCTGTTCGCGGAGCTCGCCGACTCCGACGCCGACGATCCGCGCGTCGAGGAGGTCGCCCGCCGGATGCACCCGATCCTGTCCGGCGTCGCCGCCGCGAACGAGCCCCCCGACGGACCGCCCTCGCCCGGATTGGCGCGGTTCGGCGGGATGATGATCGCCGACCTCAGCCCCGGGCAGCGCCGGGCGTTGGACCTGGTCACGGAGTACGAGCAGGCCGACGATCGCGGCCGTTCGTAGCTGATCGCTGAGAGGTCCCAGCCGGTGTGCCCGCGGTCTACCGCACCGGCACCCGGCGCGGGGCGATGACGTCGACGAGGGTGGCGACGGCCTCGTGGATCAGCACGGCCGCCCGGTGGTGCGCCTCCTGCGGGCCGCCCATCGGGTCGGGGACGCGGTCGGCGTCGGGAGCCGGCGGCGGGACCAGCCCGCGGCGGGTACGGACCGCCTCGACCAGCGCGTGCGCCCGGTCGACCGGAGCCTCGGGCAGCACGGCGAGCTCGACACCCGCGGCCAGCCGGGCGAACTCGCGCAGGCTGAAGCAGCTGGCCAGGGCGGCGGGCTCGCGGTCGATCACCGCCGAGCGGTGCCGCACGTTCACCCCGAAGACGACGTCGACCTCGCGGATCAGTTCCGAGCGCAGCTGGCGGGCCCGGAACGCCTCCGAGCCCGACCCGTCCAGCGCCCACGGCGCCAGCTCGGCGCGCGAGCGCTCGTGCATCGGGGCCCCGACGACGGCCTGCACGCCCGCGCTGGACAGCTCGAACGCCGCCGCCTCCCGGCCGCCCAGGCGCCCGACCAGCAGGTGGCGGGTGAGGATCTCGGCGAACGGGGAGCGGCAGATGTTGCCGGTGCAGACGAACAGCGCGCTGAACCGGCTCTCCCGCTTCGCGTGCCGTCCCACGGCCACCATCGTCCCTGTCGGGGCGCCGGGCTGGTCGCGCGGCTCATCGACGTCCACGGGACGTCAACGTATGCGGGTTCCCGCTGGTACGCGCGGCCCAGTCCACGATGCGGTCATCAGTCCTGAGATGCACCACCGGAAGGGTTAACGGCTTGTGCTCGACCGACGACAGTCCGTGCGTAAGCGCTCGCGAACCGCACCCGGGAGAACCCCACCGCAATGCCTGCCACCCCCGCCCGCCGGCGGCTGCGCCACGCGCTGGCCGCAGCGTCCACCGACACCACCGCCGTCTGCGCGGCGGTCCTCTCGTACGCCCTGCTCGGCGGCGCGCCGCACGGGCGGGTGCTCGGCGTCGGGGTGGTCGTCGTGCTGCTCACCGCGGCGTGCCTGGCCCTGTCGCGGGCCTGGGACGTCGACGCCGCGGGCGCCGGGTCCGGCGGGTTCGCCCGCCTGCTGCGCGGGTTCCTCACCGCCGCCGCGACGATCGCGATGGTCGTCCTGGCCGCCGGGCTCGACGGCGCCCGGCCGTGGGTCTTCGCGGTGCTGCCCACCGCCGCCGGGCTGGCCGTGCTCGGACGGCTGTGGTTGCGCAGCGAGCTGCACCGGCGTCGGCGCACGGGCCGGGCGATGGCCCGGGTGCTCGCCGTCGGCGACGTCGAGGGCGTCGCCGGGCTGGTCCGGCGCACCCGGCGCGCGCCCGAGCACGGGTGGGCCGTGCACGGGGTGTGCACGCCGGCCGGGATGGGCCCGAGGTGCACGTCCTTCGTCGAAGAAGTGCGCGTCGTCGGCGACCTCGACTCCGTGCCCGCGCTGGCGCGCAGCGGGCAGTTCGACGTCGTGTGGATCGGGCGGGCGCCCGGCTGGACCACGACCCGGCTGCGCGGCATGGCCCGGGAGCTGGAGGGCACCGGCGTCGAGCTGGCCGTCGACCCCGAGCTGGTGGAGGTGATCGGGCCGCGGCTGCACGTGGCCCGCGTCGACGGACCGCCGCTGCTGCGGCTGAGCCACCCGGCATCCGACGGGCCCGCGCGGCTGCTCAAGGGCGGCCTCGACCGGGTCGGGGCGCTCGTCGCGCTGGCCCTGCTCTCGCCGGTACTGCTGGTGATCGCGGTCCTGGTGAAGCTGGACGGCGGGCCGGTGTTCGTCCGCCAGCGCCGGGTCGGGGTGGGCGGGCGCGGCTTCCGGATGGTCCGGTTCCGGTCGACGGCCGTCGACGCCGGGGCGCGCGTGACGCGGGTGGGCGCGGTCCTGCGCCGCTGCTCCCTCGACGAGCTCCCCCAGCTGTTCAACGTGCTCGCCGGGACGATGTCGCTGGTCGGGCCGCGGCCCCCGCTCCCGCGCGAGGTCGCGGGATACGCCGACGACGCGCGGCGCAGGCTGCTGGTCAAGCCGGGGATGACCGGGCTGTGGCAGGTCAGCGGGCGCAGCGACCTGTCGTGGGAGGAGTCCGTGCGGCTCGACCTGCGCTACGTCGAGAACTGGACGATGGCGCTGGACGCACGGATCCTCGCCCGCACGGTGCACGCGATGGTGCGCGGCGGCGGGGCCGACTGAGCCCACTGACCACGTACTGGTCAACCCAGGGCGTGGTGCCCCAGTCCCTCGCCTCCCTCGCCGGCCGGCGGTGAGCCGGAACACCGCGCGGCCCGAGGCCGTTGGCCGCTCATGAAGGCAGTCCAGCTCGCCGAGCACGGCGGTCCCGAAGTGTTGCGCGTCGTCGAGGTCGAGGAGCCGCACGCCGGCCCCGGCGAGATCCGGATCGCGGTGCGGGCGGCGGGGGTCAACGCGCTCGACTGGAAGCTGCGCCAGGGCTTCATGCCCGGCGGCGACCTGCCCGCCGGCACCGGCTTCGACGCGGCGGGCGTCGTCGACGAGGTCGGCGAGGGCGTCACCGGGGTCGCGGTCGGCGACGCCGTCTTCGGGGCCGGACGCGCCACCTACGCCGAGCACGCCGTGCTCACCGCGTGGGCGCCCAAGCCCGACGCGCTGTCCTTCGAGGAGGCCGCGGGCTACCCCACCCCCGTGGAGACCGGACGGCGCATCCTCAACGAGGTCGGCGTCCAGCCCGGCCAGACGCTGCTGGTCAGCGGGGCCGCGGGCGGCGTCGGTACGGCGGTCGTGCAGCTGGCGAAGGCGCGCGGCATCACCGTCATCGGCACGGCGGGCGAGGGCAACCAGGAGCACGTCCGCTCCCTCGGCGCCACCCCCACCACCTACGGCGACGGCTTCACCGACCGCGTGCGCGAGCTCGCCCCCGGCGGCGTCGACGCCGCCCTCGACATCGCCGGGTCCGGAGTGGTCCCCCAGCTCATCGAGCTGACCGGCGACCCGGCGAAGGTGCTCTCCATCGCCGACTTCACCGCCCCGCAGCACGGCGCCAAGGTCTCCTCCACCTCCGTCGACCGCCCCGCCGCGCTGGCCGAGGCGGCGGAGCTGGTCGAGAAGGGCAGCCTGCGCATCCCCGTGGCCCGCGCGTTCCCGCTGGCCGAGGCGGGCGAGGCGCAGGCGGCGAGCCAGCGGGGCCACGTCACCGGCCGGTTCGTCGTCACCGTCCCCTGACGCCCCGAGCGAGCCCGGGCGGAGTCCGCCGTCCTCGCAGAGCCCGCATGGTCCTCGCAGGGGCTAACGCACCTGCGAAGACCACACAGACCCTGCGAGGTCGCCCGCCGCGAAGGCGCCGCCGGAGGCGCCCGACCAGCCCACCCGAAGCGAAGCCAGGTCGTCCGCCGAGCGGCCCTACCGGAGGCGCCCCTCACCCCGAAGCACCGAGCCCGATCCACCGCGCGGCCCCGCCGAAAAGGATCAGTAGCACTACGGATGGAGCCCTCCCGACCCCCGGGATAGCGTTTCACCAGCTCGAACGACGAAAGCTCCGGGGGGATCGAGCACCGGGGACGGCACGGGGGGCACGTCGGCGCTGGGGGGCGTCGACGTGGTGCCGAGAAGGGGAGGGTCCTGCTGCAGGGGGTTGCGGCGGGGCCCTTCCCGCGTTCGGCGGCTACTGCACGACGACGGTGAACCGGCCGGCGCGGTGGGTCAGGTTCTCCGGCATGACCACGGCGTCGAGGCCGTTGTTCGCGGCGAGGGCCACGATCTCGTCGGGGAGCCAGCGGGTCAGGCAGGTCTCGCCGCGCTGGCGGCTGTAGCGGTGGGCGTCGGTGACGCCGTCGCGCACCGCGCGGGCCAGGAAGCGGTGCTGCGCGGCGAACCGCAGCAGCCCGAACACCTCACCCACCGTGGACGCGTCGGGCGGGGGGATGTCGGAGAGCACGATCCGCCCGGCGGGGGCGAGCAGGGTGCGCCAGCGCGACATCCAGCGGCGCAGCTCGTCGCGGCCCATGTACTGCACGACGCCGTTGACCAGGATCAGGTCGAACCGGCCGAACGCGCCGAGCGGGCTCGGGCGGGCCAGGTCGACCGGGAAGGCCGTGGGGAACCGGGCCACCCGGTAGGAGGTCGCCCGGAGCATGTCGGCGGCGGCGTCCCAGTAGCCGATCCCGGCCACCGCGGGGGCCAGCAGCTCGACCGCGTGCCCGCAGCCGCAGCCGAAGTCGAGGACGCGGTCGACCGGGCGCAGGGGCAGCGCGGCGCGCAGCCGGGCGACGTAGTCGCGCGCCTCGACCGTCACCCGCTGGCGGTGGGCGGGCTCCTCCCAGTACGCCGACCAGCTCGGCGCCGGCTCGGTCGTCACCGAGATCCCGTCGGGCAGGCGGGGGCGACGCGACCGGGACCGCACCGGGAAGGCTCGCCGGGACGCAGGTCGCAGTGGGCCACGATCGTGAACCTCCCGATGAGCACGCTGTCACCGACGGACGGTCCCGTCCGAGCGGGACCGCGATCAGGCTACCGGAACCACCCGACCGTCCGGCGAAGGCAACGCCCGGTGGCCGTTCCGTGTCGTCGATCGGCGCAACCTACCCGCGGTCTCGCGCGTCAAACCCGGATCGCGTCCTGCTCGGTGAACCACCGGTAGGTCTGTTCGAGCCATTCGCCGAGCCCGATCCGGGCCCGCAGGCCCCCTCGAGCGCACCCGCGATCCGGCCGCCGCCGCGCACGGACGGGGTCGGGCGGCACCGGCTCGGCGCAGGGATCCGGCACAGTGGAGTGAGCACAGGGATCCGGCACAGGGGGACGACGTGACCGCACCACCGCTCGGACGGGCGTCCGGCCGTCGTGCCGGGCTGCTGGCCGTCTGGGTGCTGGCCACGATGGGCGGCCTGCTGGTCGCGTCCACCACGAAGATCGGCCCCGTGGTGCTGTCGATCACCCGCAACCACGGCGTGCACCAGGGCGATCTCGTGGGCTTCGGCGTCTGCTACGGCGCGGCGCTGCTCGCCACCCTGGCCTTCCGGCCCCGCCGCGCGGCCGCCCCGTACCCGACGAGCGCGTCCCCTCGGCGTCGGGAGCCGCCGCCCACGGCCCTGGGGCCGGCGCACGGCACCTGGGCGCACGGCGGCGCTCCGCGCCCCGCCTGGGCGCACGGCGGCGGGTTCGGCGGCGCCGAGGCGCCCACCGAGCGGCTGCACCCGGCGGTCGGGGGCCGCCAGTGGTACGACGCGCCGACCCGGCCGATCCGGCCGGGCGGGACGCCTCACCCGGACGACCGGTACGGCCGGCGCGCCGGCTGACCCGCCGCCGCGGCGACCGCGGCGGCGGGTGTCAGGCGGCCGTGCCCGTGCCCAGCCAGGGCTCCCAGGCCGGCAGCGGTTCGATCGCCAGCACCAGGACGCCGCCTGCCGCGCGAGCGGGCGGGCGCGGCGCGAACTCCAGCGTCCAGCCGATCTCCTCGACGAGGTGGTCGGCCTTGCGGGAGTTGCAGGACCGGCAGGCGGCCACGCAGTTGTCCCAGGAGTGGGCGCCGCCCCGGCTGCGCGGGACGACGTGGTCGATCGTGTCGGCGCGCTTGCCGCAGTAGGCGCAGCGCCGGCCGTCGCGGCGGAGCACGCCCGCCCTGGTCATCGGCACGGCCTTGCGGTAGGGCACGCGGACGTAGCGCGAGAGGCGCATCACCGAGGGAGCGGGGACGGTGAGGCTCTCGGAGTGGAATGCGGCGTCGAGCGCGGCTTCGACGCACTCGGCCTTGCCGGTGAGCATGAGCACCACCGCCCGCTTGGCGGTGACGACCGCCAGCGGCTCGAACGTGGCGTTCAGGAGCAGGACCCGGGACCCGGAGGTAGCCGCACCCGGGCGCAGTGCGGCTCCTGGTGCCCCCTCCGGTTGTTCGGGGTCACCGTCGGGGCTGGGTTGTCGATGCTTCACGCGACCACCTCCGTGCGCGAATAAGACCATAGCGAGCCCGGATTACGCACGTGTGATATTGGATCGAACGCGCGGTGCTCCGCCAGGCCCGTGCGTCAGCCGGTCTGCACGACCACCCCGGACAGCCCGGCTCGGCCCGACCGGAGCGAGGCCCCGACGGCGGCCACGTCCGCGGGTCGGTCGACCCCGCTGCGCGCGACCAGCACGACGAGGTCGGCGGCGCGCAGCGCGATCGGCAGGTCGGCGTCGCCGCCCGCGGTGCCGGCGTCCAGCACCACCATCGACGCCCGCCGGGCCTGCGCCGCGATCAGCCCGTCGAGGCCGCCGGGCACGTCGTCGGTGTCCGCGTCGAGGACGGTGAGGCCGTCGACGAGGGGACGGCCGCGGCCGTCGGGGTCCATCGGCAGCACCCGCTCCAGCGGGTCGCGCCCGCGGTGCCGCGCGCCCAGCCGGACCAGCGCCGTGGCGGCCCGCTCGGCCGCGGCCACCGCCAGCAGGGTGGCCACCGCGTCGGCCCGCGACCCGGCCGAGCCGCCCAGTACGACGATCACCCGACCGGCCGGCTCGCGCTCGCCCAGCAGCTGGGCCAGCAGCAGCCGGGCGGTGCGCCGCTCGGGGCTCCCCGGCCCGCCGGTGAGCCGTTCGGGCCAGCGCGCCGCCAGCCGCACCGGCGGCAGCAGCACCGTCCCGACGTGCCCCTCCAGCGCGCCGGGCGCCAGCAGCGACCGGGTGCGCAGGCGGCGCAGCGCGAGCAGGACGAGCGCCAGCACGGCCCCGGCCAGCGCCCCGAGCGCGGCCCAGAGCTGCCACCGCGGCCAGCTCGCGGCCAGCGGGGCGGGCGGCTCCAGGACGGCGACCGACGGCCCGACGGCCCCGGCCCGCACGGCGACGTCGGCGCGGAGGTCGCGCAGCCGGTCGATCCGCGCCGGCAGCGCGGCGTCGCCGGGCGCCGGCTGGCCCAGCGCGGCGATGACGCCGTCGATGCCGGCCAGCGCGGCGTCCAGCGCGGTGCGGTTCTCGGCGTCGCGCCGCTCGGTGTAGACCTGCACGGCCGCCGTGGTGGCGGCCAGGGCCGACGTGGCGTCGCGGGCGGTGCCGGTGATGCGCAGCAGCGGGGTGCCGGGCTCGCGGGCGACGTCGATGCCGGGCGCGCCGCCGCGCCCGAGGCGCTCGGCGACGGCGGCGGCGAAGGCGCCGTCGGAGAGCCGGACGGTCTCCCCGGCCAGGAACGCGGTCAGCGCGGCCGGACCGGTCTGCTCGACGGCGGCCGACCCGTCCGCGGTGTCGACGACCACCGGCGGCACCGGCCGCACCAGCGACGACGCGGACGCCTGGGTGCCCAGCAGGTAGCCGGCCGCGCCGCCGGCCGGCCCCCCGAGCAGCAGCCCGAGCACCACCGCGAGGACCACCCCGCCGGTGCCACGGCCGCGGGCGGTGGCCAGCCCGACCCGGTCGTCGCGGACGCGGTCGGGGTCGGTGACGGGGTCGCGCCGCGGCGGGCCCGGGCGGTTCGGCGGGCGGCCGGACAGCCCGACGGGCGTGTGCGGCGGGGTGTGCGGCCCGCCGACGGGCCGGCCGGGGCCGGTGCGCGGGCCGGCGGGCTGGGCCGGGAACGGCCCCGACGGCGGCGTCGACGCCGGGCCGCCGCCGACGTGCGCCGGGCGGGTCGCCCGGCCGGGGATCGGCACCGACGACACCGGCTCGGTCGAGATACCCCGCCCGGTGGGCGTGCGCGGCGGCCGCGCGACCGGCACCGTGATCTCGGCGGTGGGCGGCGCGGTCGCGGCCGGGGAGAGTGGGTCAGGCCTCGTCGAGACCGGCTTCGTGGTGGACACGTCCAGCGAGGCCGGGAGGACCGGCAGCGGGAGCCGCTCGGTGAGGCTGAGCGCGGTCAGGCTCTGCTCGGTGGGCTCGGTGGGCTCGGTGGGCTCGGTGTCCTCGACCCGCTCCGGCGGCACGAGGGCGGCGGGGTCGAGGTCGGTGGTGCGGGCGGCCCGGTCGACCGGCGGGTGCCCCGCGGCGGGCACGGCCTCGGTCGCCGGTGTCGGGTCCGCGGGCGGCATCGCCTCGGTCGCCGGCGTCGGATCGGCGGACGACACAGCCTCGGTCGCCGGCGTCGGGTCGACAGCGGGATCGGCGGACGTCGGATCGGCGGGCCCGGCCTCCGTGGGGGGTGCCGGGTCCGCCTGGGCGAGCGGCACGCCGTCGGTCGCCGGGGGCGGGGCGGGCATCGCCGCGGCGGGCGGCGGGGCGGTGGTGTCCGGATCGGCGGCGCCCTGCTCGGGCGGCACCTCCTCGGTGGGCCCGGGCGGCTCGACGTCCACCGCCGCGACCTCCTCGTGCACCGGCTCGCCCCGCCCTGGTTCGTCCTGCTCCGGCCCGTCCGGCTCCGGATGGGCCGGTACCGACTCGGCCGCGGAAGCCGGGGTGTCCTGCCCGGATGACTCGGCGGGCGGGCTCTCGTCAGGTTCCGGCGCGGGCGAGGACGCCTTCCGCGGCACCGGCGACGGGCGCCGCACCGCGGGACCGCCGCCGTTGGACTCCACCGGCGGGACGTCCCCGACCGCGTCGGACGCGGTCGGCAGCTCCCCGGTCGAGGGTGGGCGCGGCGGCGTGCCGCTCATCGCGCGGCCGCCGTGGCCGTCGAGCGCGTGACAGTCATCGCGGAACTCCTCTCGAAGCGCCGGAACCACCGCGGCCCACCCCGCCGGTCAGCTTCTCAGGCGGAGAGCTCCTCCGTACGCGCCTTCTCCGGCCGGTTCCCGCCCGCCGTGCGGTCGCGGTCGCGGGCGAGCAGCCGGTCGACCACCCGTCCGGCCACTCCGGTGCTGGAGTTCCAGCTGGTCACCTCGGGGTAGACCTGGGTGGTGGTGGCCAGCAGCAGCCGGGTGCCGGTGATCTCGTCGGCCGGTTGGACCGCCGAGTAGCCCAGCGGGTAGATCGGCTCCACGAACGGGGCCCGGAACACGCGCACCTCGGCGACGTCGTCCGCGGTGATCCGGTCGGGGTAGGTGGCCAGCAGCTGCTCGGTCCACCGCTGCGCGATCGCCTCGTCGGTGTCCTGGAACAGCTCGCTCTCGCGGTTGCAGTAGTGCATCACGTACACCAGGTGCAGCCCGTCGTGCTGGCCCGACAGCTCCGACATCTCGATCACGCCGTCGAACTCGGTGCCCGAGTCGATCACCGGGGCCCAGTAGTGCCCGTCGAGCCGCTTGCGCAGGAAGAACAGCACGTTGACCACGCCCTGGTACTCCAGGGACACCGTGGGCAGCTTCGGCGCCAGCGTGTCGTCGGCCACATCGCGCAGCGTCGGCAGCGGCAGCGTCGAGACGGCCCAGTCGGCGGTGATCTCCTCGCCGGAGGCGAGCGTCACACGCACACCGGCGCCGTCGGCCGAGAGCGCGGAGACCTTCGCCTCCGTGCGCACGTCGGCGCCGGTGGCCTCGATCGAGGCCCGCAGCCCGTCGATGATCGACTCGTAGCCGCCGGCCGGGTAGCCGCGGGTGGCCACGTTCTTCTCCCGACCCAGCCGCTGCCACACGTACAGCGCCGGCACGTCGCCGAACCGGGCCCCGAACTTCGAGCCCAGCATCGGGATGAGCATCCGCTTCCAGATGACGTCGCCGTAGAGGCCGCGCAACCAGTCGCCGATGCGGATGTTGTCCAGGTCCTTGCCGCGCCCGAGGCGGCGCAGCAGCAGGGACATGACGCCGAACCGGATCCGCCGCAGGAACGACAGCGGCGTGAACCTGATCAGGTCGATCGCGGTGTTGAACGGGTACCGCTTGCCCTCGACCACCATGCCCATCGTCGTGGGCTTCCACATGATGGACTCGCGCAGCCCCAGCTCCTCCAGCAGCGGCAGGAGGTGCTCGTCGGTCGGCATCACGCAGTGGTAGAAGCGCTCCACCGACCGACCCTCGCGGGCGAAGAACGTGCCGAGGCCGCCGAGCTGCGGGGACGCTTCGAGAAGCGTCACCCGCACCCCGGCGCGGCCAAGGCGGTGCGCGGCGGCGAGACCGGAGATCCCGCCGCCGAGGACGATCGCAGTGGTCATCGAAGTGCCTCGGTCATGGAACTACTATCTCGCAGTCGTCGCTGGTGAGAGCGTGGTCACTGGCTCGGGTCACAGCGCCTTGAACGGCGCGGGCGCGAGCCGGTCGCGCGCCAGCAGCTTCATGTACTGGCCGATCGTGCGGCGCAGCTTGAGCTTGCTGGCGCTCTGCTTGCGGTCGTACTGCAGCACCAGCGGGACCTCGTCGATGACGGGGTTGCAGTGCCGCAGCTTGAGCAGCAGCTCGACCATGCAGGCGAAGCCGCGCTCCTCCACGAGCCGCTCCCCCCAGTGCTTGGCCGCGCGCGCCAGCAGGCTGACCCGGTAGGCCCGGAAGCCGCTGGTGAAGTCGTGCACGCCGTCGAGCCCGAGCATGCGCTCGAACGTGACCGCGGCACCGCGCGAGAGCAGCCGCCGGAACGGCGGTGCGGTGCTGTCGTCGCCGCCCGCCACGAACCGCGAGCAGATGACGACGTCGGCGCCCTGGTCGATGCGCTCGTGCATCTTGCGGATCATCGCCGGGTCGTGCGTGTCGTCGGCGTCCATGACGACCACGAAGTCGTCCGGGTCGGCGGCGTCGAGCACGGACCGGATCCCGGTCTGCACGGCCTGGCCGAGGCCCATGTTCTGCGGGTGGCGCACCAGCCGGACGTCCAGACCGGGCGCGCCGGCCTCGGCGACGTCGGCCGTGCCGTCGGCCGAGCCGTCGTCGACGACCCAGACCACGATCCGCTCGGTGGCCGCCGCGGCGGCGAGCCGACGCAAAAGCGACGGCAGTGAAGCCTGCTCGTTGTACGCAGGCAGGACCACGTGGGCCACCGCACCCACGAGGCTCCCGGTCTCGTTCCCCCCGGTCGGCAGTCCACGCTCACCGTGATCGGCCTGAGCAGGCACGACGGTCACCCGTCCGTGCTCATGGCCGTCCCCCGGCGTGGTCGCCGCTACCTCCTGTGACATGTGTGTCTCGTCGATGGGGAGCACGCTACCGTTACCGTGTAGAGCGGTTGTGCGGTAGGTGTCACCCGATGGCGTAGTTGCACAACCTGGCAGGATCCGATTGGGCCGGGGGCACGAGTAGTACATTCGGACACGCGTCACAGAACGCTAACGGACACACACGATCGAGCGAAAGACCGTTGTGGGACATCGGAGCCGGGGGGCTCAACGACCACCACCCGACCCAGCGGCGATCGCACGGCCGCTGGTCACCGACTGTCGTCGGTGCAGGGCGGCGTCCGCGAGGCAGGGAAGTTCACTGATATGACGATGACCAGCCCGTCGTCCACCAGTCCGTCCGGGATCCCGGCCGTCGACCAGGGGACCGAGACCGAGGAGCGCCGGCCGGCCGCGACCAGGCCGGCCACGCGGTCCGACGTCGAAGCGGTGCTCGGCGCCCTGCCCCTGCAGCGGCTCGGGCACCGCCCCGACGCCCAGCGCGCCGCGGCCAAGCGCCCCCTGCTGGAGCGCTTCAGCGGCGTCACCGTGCTGCTGATCGTCGTCGACCTGGTGGCCGCCACGGCCGCCGCCCTCATCGGCGGCCCCACCTGGAAGTGGGGCCTGGCCATCGGCGTGGCGATGCTGGGCGCCCGCGCCACGGCCCAGCTCTACCGCCGCCGGCTGTGGCTGAGCTACTACCACGACCTGCCCCGCGAGCTGGCCAGCACGGCGGGGGCCTTCGGCCTGCTGGCCGTGCTCGCCCTGCTGCGCACCGCCGACCACGAGATGAACACCGCGATCTCCTGGACGGTCGTGCTGTTCCTGCTGATCAGCGCCCCGCTGCGGATGGCGGTGTTCCAGGTCGGGCGGTGGGCGCGGCGGCGCTTCGGCCGCTGCGAGCGCACGATCGTGCTGGGCAGCGGCCCCCTCGGGATCGACCTCGTCCACTCGATGAACGACCACCCCGAGTTCGGTCTGCTCCCCGTCGGCTTCCTCGACAAGGCCCCGCCGATGCCGGGCACCACCCTCCCGCTGCCGGTGCTGCGTGGCGACCTGCAGGACGCGATCGTCCAGCAGCGCGCCAGCGCGGTCGTCATCGCCTTCAGCCACGCCACCGACGCCCAGGTCATCGACGCCGCGATCACCGCGCACAGCCAGGGCGCGACGATCCTGCTGGTGCCCCGGATGTGGGAGCTCTACCACGACGCCCCGCACATCGAGCGCCTGCGCGGCTACCCGCTCGTCCGCGTGACCAGCGCGCCGACCGCCCGGTTCAGCTGGTGGGTCAAGCGCGGCCTGGACTGCGTGCTCTCCGGCCTGGCCCTGCTGCTGCTGGCCCCGGTCCTGGGCATCGCCGCGCTCGCCGTGCTCATCGAGAGCGGTCGCCCGGTGCTGTTCCGCCAGGAGCGCGTCGGCCTGGACAGCCGCATCTTCACGCTGCTCAAGTTCCGCAGCATGCGCCCGGCCACCGAGGCCGAGGCGCAGACCACCTGGAACATCGCGGGCGACCCGCGCATCGGCCCCGTCGGCCGCTTCCTGCGGCGCAGCTCCATCGACGAGCTCCCGCAGCTGTGGAACGTCCTGCGCGGCGACATGAGCCTGGTCGGCCCGAGACCGGAGCGCCCCGGCTTCGTCCGCCAGTTCTCCGAGGTCCACGACCGCTACTGGGCCCGCCACCGGGTGCCCGCGGGCCTCACCGGCCTGGCGCAGGTCAACGGCCTGCGCGGCGACACGTCGATCGCCGACCGCAGCCGCTACGACAACTACTACATCGCCAACTGGTCGCTCTGGCTCGACCTGAAGATCATCCTGCTCACGTTCCGGGAGATCTTCCGGAGCGGGCAGCACTGACGGGGCTCGCTCCGGGCGGCTTCTCCGGGCTCGGTGCGGTCGGGGTGAAGGGCGCCTCCGGCAGGGCCTGCGCGGCGGGCGACCTCTGATCCGAGCAGGGGGCTCGAGGGGAGGACCCGGGGTGGAGGTCCGGTGGGGTGCTCGGGTCGACTCCCGACCGTGTTGATCTCCCGCCGCGGGGTCCTCGGCCACGTCGCAGGGTCTGTGGGGTCTTCGCAGGTGCCGTGACCCCCGCGAGGACCACGCCGCCTCTGTGAAGGCGAGCCCCGCCCCGGTGAGGGCGCGGCGGCCCCCGGAGCCCTGCTCGACCTGAGGGCGCCCGCGGCGCGGACATGCCTGGCGAACGCACAGTAACCGCCGGCGGCCCCACCGGACCCGAGCCGAAGGCTCCGCCGGAGGCGGCCCTCACCCCATCCGAATTCGTTTACCCACCCTGCAGCGTCATACACACAGAGTCCACTCGGTCAACCACCTTCTGTAGTAATCCGCATACCTCCAGTTGTCGGATGATCACAGATAGTTCTCCTGATCGGTGACATTCCGGGCTTCCGTGTCGATTCCTCCCACGTGGGTGCAGTCGGGGAATTCGCTCGGGGTTCGGTCAGGGTCCGCACGATCGCCGCGGGGCGGGCGCGTCCTGAACAGGTGGCGTGGGCCGTCGCGGTGGCGTTCCTCACCGTGTACGCCTACGGCCTGATCTGGCTCCCCTACTACGGCGACCACGCCCTGTGGGCGGTGGTCGGCCGGGAGCTGATGGAGGGGCGGGCGCTCTACAGCGAGGTCTGGGACATCAAGCAGCCCGGGGTCTACCTCCTCTACGGGCCCGTGCAGGCCCTGTTCGGCTACGCGCCCGTCGTCACCCGCACCCTCGACGTGCTGATCGCGGTGCTCACGGCGGTGCTGGTCGCCGTGCTCGTGCGCGACCGGGTCGGCCCGGTCATCGCGCGCTGGACGGGGGTGGCGGCCACCGCGGCCATGCTGCTCCCGGCGCGGGCGTTCGACCTGGGGCAGATCGAGCAGCTGGTGTGCCTGCCGATGATCGCGGCGCTCGTCCTGATCACCCGGCGGCCGAGCACCGCGCGGCTGCTGCTGGCCGGGCTGTGCATCGGCGTGGTCGGCGTGCTGAAGCTGTGGACGGCGGCGGTGCCGGTGGCGGCGGTGCTGGCGTGGCTGCTGGTCGAGGCGGTCGCGGCGGGGCGCCGCGGCGAGCCGGTGCGGTCGGTGCTGCTCACCCGGGTCGGGCTGGTGGCCGCGGGGGCGTTGGCGCCGGTCGTGGCCGTGCTCGTGTGGCTGGCGGCCGCCGGGTCGCTGGGGGCCGCGCTGGAGACGTGGCTGGTGTTCCCCGGGCAGATGCTCGGGCTGCCCGGCGCCCGCTCGCTCGACCGCCTCGTCGAGGGCTCGACGCGCTACGTCGGCCTGCTCGCCCCGGCGCTGCTGCTGGCCGCGGCGGCGCTGCCGGGCGTCCTGCGCAGGCGCGACCCGCTCGGCATGGCCCTGCTGGCCTGGCTGGTGGTCGGGCTGGTGGGCATCCTGATCCAGCTGTGGTGGCCGTACCACTGGACCCAGCTGACGCCCGCCCTGGTCGGGCTGGCCGCCCTGGGCCTGCGGCAGCTGCGGGATGCGGGGTGGCTCGGCCGCCCCCTGGTGGTGGCCGTGCTCGCCCTCAGCACCGCGCCGCTGCTCTACTTCGGCGTCCTCGGTGCCGAGCGCCCGACGATGCTGGGCAACGGGTTCACCGCCGACAGCCGGGCGCGGCTGGCCGAGCTGGGGACGCTGCCCACCGCCCAGCGGGAGCTGGCGGCGATCGGCTACCGGCCCGGCGAGTCCCTGATGGTGTTCGGCGACCCGACGTTCCAGCTGGCGGCGGGGGCGCGGATGCCGGTGCGGATCAACGGCTGGTCGCCCGAGCTCTACACGACGGCGCAGTTCGCCGAGATGGCCGACACGCTGGCCGTGGCACGGCCCGACGTGGTGCTGGTCACGGCGCTCAACGTCGCGGTGGTCCCGGAGCGCGGCCCCGCCGTGGCCCGGTTGATCGCGAACGAGTACGAGCAGGTGCGCTCCACACCCGTCGGGGATTGGTACCGGCTGCGCACGGATCGTTGACCGGTGCTTCACCCCACGGGGTGAACAATGATCGTCATGCGGCGCTCGGCCTTCGCTCTCGCCCTCGTGCTGCTCGTGGTGGCCGGGTGCACCACCGGCGAACAGGGGGGCGGGCACGGCGGCGGCGGCAACATCGCCCTCGACGGCCCGGGTGAGCCGGGCACGGCGTCGACCGCCGGGCACTGCGGCGGCCTCTGGTACGCCATCGGCGACCGCCCCACCGAGCGCGAGCTCGAGGCAGCGGCCGGCCGCTACGGCGTGGTCGTGCTCAACGCGTGGGAGGTCGACGCGCTGCGGCGGCTCAAGGAGCTCGACCCGGACATCACGGTGCTGGTCTACAAGGACTTCTCCTCCACCCGCGACTACGCGGGCGCCGTGCAGGACGACGGCAGCGACGCCGAGCACCAGCCCACCGGCATCGGGTTCGCCGCCGCGGAGAGCGACAACCCGGAGTGGTTCGCCACCGACACCGACGGCAACCGCATCGAGTGGGACGGCTACCCCCAGCACTGGCAGATGACCGTGTGGGAGCCCTCCTACCAGCAGGCGTGGGCCGACGCCGTCACCGACGAGGTCGTCGAGAACGGCTGGGACGGCGTGTTCGCCGACAACGACTTCGCCACCCTGCGCTTCTACTCCGACGCCGTACTCGAGGGCACCGACAGCGCCGCCGAGACCGACCAGCTCATCCGCGACGGCCTCGACGAGATGATCACGGTCGTCGGGGAGCGGCTGGCCGGCGAGGGCAAGAAGCTGGTCCCGAACGTGTCCGAGGCCCGGCTCTACCCGGGCCGCTGGCTCGAGCACTCCCGCTTCGGCGGCGCGATGGAGGAGAACTTCGCCCAGCGCGCCGACGACCGCCTGCTCACCTGGGAGGGCAGCGGTTGGACCGAGCTGCTGGAGACGGCGGCCGACCCCGACCGGCTCACCCTGCTGGTCACCGCGGGCGACGACCGCGCCGCCGAGACCGGCGCCGCCGGGGCCGCCCTGCTGGCCGGGCCCGGGGTCTGCTGGAGCGCCGCGCACGAGGTGGGCTACAAGGAGCCGGAGTGGACCGTCGCCCAGGCCGCCGACCTGGGCGCGCCGCGCGGCGACGCGGAGGCCACCGACGAGGGCGCCTGGATGCGCGAGTTCGAACGCGGCTACGCGGTGGTCAACCCGACCTCCGAGGACCTCGACGTGCCGCTGCCCAACGGCCTCACCGACCTCAACGGCGCCCCCGTCGGCACCACCCTGACGGTGCCGGCCGCCGACGGCCTGGTGCTCGTCGAAGGGTCCGGGGAGTGATCGCCGGGCGTGGGGGTGGTGAGACGGGCGGGGCCGGGGGGCGGACCACCACCCCCCCAACCGCGGGGGGTGG
>NZ_JAGSOV010000052.1 GCF_023898865.1 Pseudonocardia humida | reverse complement strand
TGGGGGGGGTGTTTTGGGGGGTGTTGTTGTTGGTCCCCGGGGGTCTGGTCGTTCCACCCCCCCCACGACCCGAGCAGGCGCTGGTAGAGGCGCAGGTGCTCGGTCGCGCAGACGGCCGGGGCGAAGCGGGCGCGGGCCCGCTCGGCCAGCAGCCGCCCGGTGCGGCCCGGGTCGGGTTCGGCGAACAGCTCGCCCAGCGCCGCGGCGAGCCCGGCGGTGTCGCCCGGCTCGGCCAGCCACGACCCGGCGCCGGGCACGTCGAGCATGTCGGCCACGCCGCCGCAGTCGGTGGCCAGCACCGGCTTGCCCGCCGCCATCGCCTCGGCGACCACGAGCGGCTGCTGCTCCATCCGCGAGGGCAGCACCAGGGCGTCGGAGCGCGCCAGCAGGTCGGGCACGTCGGAGCGGAAGCCGAGGAACTCGACCCTGGCGCCCAGCCCGGCCTGCGCGGCCTGCTTCTCCAGGCGCTCGCGCTCGGGCCCGTCGCCCGCGACGACCAGGGTGGCGTCAGCGGGGAAAGCTCCCGGGCGCTCCAGGGCGGCCAGCAGGTCGGCCACGCCCTTGCGCTCGACGAGCAGCCCGACGAACAGCAGACGGCGCACCGGCCCCGTCGGCGCGCTCTCGGCCGGCAGGGTGACGGCGTTGTCGATGTGCACGATCCGGCGGGCGGGCACGCGCAGGCGCTCGCGCAGGAACCGCCCCATCGACGGCGACGGCACGACGGTGGCGCCGATCGACCGCGCCACCACGGCGTCGGCCCCCAGCACGACCTTCGTGTAGCGCGACGGCCCGGCCGCGCCCGCGCGGCCGCGGAACCACGGTTCGGCGACGTCGTCGGGCACGCCGTGGTAGGTGTGCACGACCGCCCGGGGGTTCCCGCGACCCGCGGCCATGCCGGCCACCACCAGCCCGGAGCGCCGGTCCTGGGCGTGCACGACGTCGGGCCGCCAGGCCCGCAGCGCGGCCCGCGCGGCCCGGGTGGCGCCGACGGCGGCCTTGCTGGGCACCTCCAGCTCCTGGAAGTGCTCCCGGACCAGTTCGGCGTCGCGGGCCGGGCGCGGCCCGAACACCCGCACCTCCGCCCGCCCGGACGCGGCCAGCTCGGCGGCCAGCCGGACCGTGACGTCGACGGGACCACCGCGGTCCTGGGTGAGCAGGTACGCGACCCGCGGCGTCATCGGGCTCCTCCGGTCGGGATCGGCGTCGGGATCAGTGTCGAGATCAGGATCGCCGCGTCGGCTCGCGCCGTCACCGGGTTACTCCGGTCGGCCCTGCGGCCAACTCGGTGACCAGGTCGGCGACCCGGCCGGTGGTGGCGCGCCGGTCGAAGCGCTCGACGGCGCGGGCCCGCCCGCGCCTGCCCTCGGCCTGGGCGGTGGCGGGGTCGATCAACCGGGCGGCCAGCTCCTTGGCCAGGGACTCGACGTCGCCCGGGGTGACGACGGCCCCCGCCGCATCGGCCCCCTCGCCCAGGCTCTGGCGCACCCCGCCCACGTCGAAGGCCACCACGGGGCGGGCGCTCGCCATCGCCTCCAGCGGCACCAGCGCCAGGCCCTCGGCGCGCGAGGGCAGGGCCACGACGTCGGCGGCGGCGTACCAGCGGCCCGGGCGGTCGGTGCCGCCCGCCCAGTGCACGGACGGGTGGGCGGCCATCGCCTCGCCGGCGCGCCACCCGTGCTCCGCGGGGCCGCTGCCGACCAGCTCCAGCCGGGCATCGGGCACCTGGGCCAGCACCGTCGGCCACGCCCGCAGCAGCAGGTCCTGGCCCTTCTGCTCGGCCAGCCTGCCCACGCAGACGACGGTGGGCGCGTCGGCGAGCCCGAGCTCGCGGCGGGTGTCGGTGCGGTCGGCGGGGACGAGGGCGTCGGTGTCGACGCCGTTGGGCACGACGACGGCCGCCTGCCCGATCCCGTTGGCGCGGGCCACGGCCAGCTCGTCGTCGCCGACGCAGAGCAGCCGGGTGGTCCAGCGGGCCGCGGCCCAGCGCTCCCAGGCCAGCGAGGCCCGGCCGAGCGCGCCCCCGGCCACCTGGAACGACCACATGTGCGGTTGGAAGATCGTCGGGACGCGCCCGCGCACGGCGAGCCGGCCGGCCAGCCCGGCCTTCGAGCTGTGCAGGTGCACGACGTCCGGGCGGACCTCGCGCAGCACCCGGCGCAGCCGCAGCGCCTCCGACGGCGTGGACGGCCCCGGCGAGCGCACCGCCGGCCAGGCGTGCACGCGCGCGCCCGCCGCGACGCGCTCGGCGAGCGGCCCGGGCGGGCAGGCGACGCGCACGTCCCAGCCGCGTCCGACCTGGTCGGCGACCAACTGGGCGACGACGGCGGCCACGCCCTCGGTCGTCGGCTGGCTGACGTGCAGGACGGTCGGGCTCACTCGGCCACGCTCTCGGACCGGTTGCGCAGCAGGCCGCGCATCTGGGCCACGGCGGCCCGGTCGACCAGCGAGACGACGCCGGCGTAGGTGGCCAGCAGCGCCACCCCGAGCCCGAGGGCCACCGGCAGCGACGACGGATCGTCGAGCAGGCCGATCGCGGCGGCGCCGCGGGAGACCGCGAGGCAGCCCAGCGCCCCGGCCGCCGGCCCGAGCAGCGAGCGCGCCATGACCGACACCGGCGGCGCCACCCCGGCCCCGCGCAGCGCGAACCAGGCCACCGGCAGCAGCACGATCGCCGCGGAGGCCTGCGCGATGGCCGCGGGGACCAGCCCGAAGGGCGCCGCGATCGACAGCCCGACGGCGAGCAGCACCAGGTGGGTGGCCTGCAGGGCGAGGTACCACTTGGGCTTGTCCGCCGCCCGGATCGCCTCGTACCACGTCTGCAGCACGCACAGGGCGAGCCCCCACGCGCACAGCAGCATCAGCACCGGCACCGCGGGCTCCCAGCGCTGGCCCAGCACGACGATGTGGTCGGCGAGCAGCAGCGCGACGATGTAGCAGCCGCCGACGATGACGAGCAGCAGGTGGGTGAACATCCCGACCGCGGCCGACATCCCGGCGTTGAGCTGCTTGAGCCGGGTGTAGACGGGGAACGCCACCGCGCCCAGCACGACCGCGATCATGATGTAGGGCACCCAGGCGATCCGGAACGCCAGCGAGTACACGCCCACCGCGTCCGCGCCCAGGCTCCTGGCCAGGATCGGGTAGTGCACGTTGATCAGCAGGATCGCCACCACGGCCGCCGGGCCGACGACGGCGGTCCAGCGGCCCGCCTCGGCGGCGGCGGCGCGGTCCCAGCGGGGCCGGATTCGCACCCCGGCCAGCACGCCGAGCAGCGGCTGCAGCACCGCCGTGCACAGCACGCCGATGGCCAGCGAGTACTCGCCGACGCCCGCGCCCGCGAGCGCGACGGTCACCGCCGCACCGGTCACCGCGCTGCCGGCGTCGGGCAGCATCCGGCGCTTGAAGTCCAGCGTCCGGTGCATCACGCCCATCTGCACGCCGCCGGCCGCGGTGAACGGCAGGCTCAGCGCGGTCAGCACGATCAGCGGGGCCGCCTCCGGCGCCCCGAGGAGGCCGGCGATGACGTCCGAGCCGAGGACGCCGGCCACGGCCAGCACCAGCCCGATCGCCACGCTGGCGGTGAAGATCGTGCCGGCCATCGCGTCCGGGTCGCGCCGGGTGCGGGTGATGACGTCGTAGACGCCCATCGACTGCACGACCTGCCCGATGTTCGCGAGGGACACCGCCAGCGTGACCAGCCCGAGCTCGTTCTCGGTCAGGAACGCGGCGAGCACCACGGTGACCGCCATCTGGCTGCCCTTGCTGATCAGGTTGACCAGGCCGAGCCAGAGCGTCCCCCGCGCAGCGCTGGCCCCGAGGGTGCTCACGCAGCCTCCTCGCCAAGGCTCGTCGGCAGCGCGAGCGCGGCTGCTGCGTTGGATGGTGAGCTCGCGAGCTCGCTCACGAAGAAGCCACCTCGTCCTGGCGCGTCCCCCGACGGCCGGTGTTGCGGACACGGACGACCACGTAGCCGACCAGCACCAGCCAGGCGGCGATGATGGCGATGCCGTCGACGGTGAGCGCGAACTGCTCACCGAACAGCCCACGCAGCACCGTGTCCAGCGCGAACAGGTGCGCGAACGGGAACGCGAACAGCACCAGCGCGAGCGGGAGCGGCCACGCCGGGCGCTCGGTGCGCCGGGTCCACCACCAGCCGGCCGCGCCCGCCGCCGCGGGCAGCGCGACCAGCACGTCGCCCGGCTGGTGCACGATCGCGATCGTGATCGACAGGCCGATGAGCAGGTCGGCGAGCACGGAGTCGCCGTCGTCGCCGGTGCGGTCGAGCGCGCGGACCAGCAGCGCCGCGACGACCATGACCCCGACCAGCGTCACCAGTTCGGCCATCGGCGGCAGCAGCCCGGTGGTCCGGAAGAGCACCGCGGCCACGTCGACGCGCTCGGCGACCGGCGAGTCGACCGCGCCGTAGGCCGTCTGCTCGGCCCAGTCGAGGTTGGCCCGGATGTCGGCGATGAAGTTGCCGACGCCGCCGGCGTTGGAGACCAGCACACCGACCACCGGCAGGCTGGCCGCCGCGGCGATGCCGGTGCCGCCCAGCGCCACCCGCCACGAGCCGCGCACCAGCAGGAACGCCACCAGCGGGGCCCCGAACTGGGGCTTGATCCAGGCCAGCCCGACCAGCACCGCCGCCCACACGGGGTGCTTCTTGCGCAGCATCAGCGCGCCTGCCGTGGCGACCGCGATCTCCGGGTTGATCTGGCCCAGGTAGAGCTGGGCCTTGCCCAGCTGGCTCGACAGCAGCAGCGCCGAGATGACCGCGGCGCCGGTCAGCACGGGCACCGGCACGAACCGGCGCAGCTCGATCGCGGCCAGCACCGCCAGCACGATCGTCAGCACCAGCAGCACCAGCGTGAACGCGACCGCGCCCGTCTTGTACGGCAGCGCGCCGAACGGCATGTGCAGCACCAGGTGGTAGGGCTGGTACAGGTTGAACGTCTGGCGCACCGGCCAGTTGTCCAGCATGGCCTGCGGCAGGTACGGGTCGCGCCCGGCCAGGAACTCCTGGACCGGGTAGTACAGCGCGTCCCGGAAGTCCTGCATCTGGACCAGCGCCTTGTTGGCCGCGGTCGGCTGCTCGACCTGCAGCGCGGGCAGCAGCGCGCGCAGCCCGCCCGCCACCGCGGCCAGCCCGGCCAGCACCGTCACGACCAGCGCGACCGGCACCCGCCGGCCACCGCCGGGAGCGGCCCGCCGCAGGCCGGGGTTCGTCTCCGTGTTCGAGCTCATGTGATCACCACCGCGATGAGCGCCGAGGCGTCGGGCAAGGCGGCCACGGCCGCCGTCACGTCGTCGGGACCGGTGCGGTTGCCGTCCAGCAGGGCGACGACCGCGGCGTCGCCGGCGTGCCCGTTGACCTGCATCACCGCCCCGGAGGCGCGCAGCTCCCCGGTCAGCGACCGCACCCGGTGCGCGTCGCCGGGAGCCGTGCCGATCAACCGCAGCGGCCGGGTCGAGGCGTTCTGCAGCACCGTCAGCCGGGCCACGAGGTCGGGGTCGGCCATGTCGAGCACCGTGACCGGGCGGGACGCGCCCGCCAGGGTGAGCGCGTCGGACAGCCGCGACCGCCGCGAGACGGTCGGGCGGGTCAGCCTGCGCAGGGCCAGCACGCCCACGGCGGCCACCGAGGCCGCGGTCAGCGCCAGCCCGGTGGCCAGCAGCCGGTCCGGTGCGGCCTGGCGGACGTCGGCGTGCTCGTCCAGGGTCCGCAGCCGGGCCACCGGCGCCAGCACGTCGGCGTCCACGACGCCCTGCGCCACGCGCATGGCCAGCGCGTCGGCGCCGTCCGGGGTGCCGGCGACCACGGTGATGCGGGCGACCCCGGTCTCCGGGATGTACTCGACCGCGATCGCGTCGGCCAGTGCCTCCGGGTCGGCGGGCGGGTCGACCGCGCCGACCGCCCCGGCCAGCACGCTCGGGGCGCGGACCAGCTCGTTCACCGCGGGCATGCCCAGCTGCACGACCTCGCCGAAGCTGGCCTGCGACGTCGGCGTGTCCGGCCCGGGTGTCACCGGACCGGCGACCAGGCCGATCCGCGCCTGGTAGGCGGGCGGCTGCGCGGCGATGATGCCGAACGTGACGCCGCCGACCAGCAGCGCGGCCAGCCCGGTGAGCAGCGCGGTGACCATCGTGCGCGAGCGCCGCCGACCGACCGCGTGCACCCGCTCGAACAGCTCGCCGTAGCGGTCGGCCATGGCCAGCGGGTCGTAGTGCCGGGCGACGGTCTGCCGCCCGGCCCGGCCCATGGCCGCGAGCTGGGTCGGGTCGGCCAGCAGCCGCTCCAGCGCCTCGGCCACGGCCGCCGGGTCGCCGGGCGGGACCAGCCGGCCGCCGCCGTGGGCGAGCACCTCGGACAGCCCGTCGACGTTGCTGGCCACCACCGGCACCCCGGCCGCCAGCGCCTCCAGCACCGAGATGGGCAGGCCCTCCCAGTCGCTGGTGAGCACGTTGACGTCGGCCGCGCTGAGCAGCTCGGGGATGTCGTCGCGCTGGCCCAGGAACCGCACCGAGCCGCTGACGCCCAGGTCCTCGGCGCGCTTCCGCAGCGCCTCGCGGTCGGGGCCGTCGCCGGCGAGCAGCAGCAGCGCGCCCTTCTCCGCGCGCAGCTTCGGGTCCATCCGGGCCCACGCGTCGAGCAGCACGTCGTGGCGCTTCTGCGGGACCAGCCGCGCCATGCACAGCACGACGGGTGCGTCGGGCGGGATGTCGAGCGCCTTGCGCGACTCGTCGCGCGGGGGCGACCGGCGCGGCGACACGGCGTTGCGGATCACGATCGGCGTCGGCTCCTGCAGGCCGTTCTCCCGCAGCCGCCCGGCGATCGCCGCCGAGACCGCGACGACGGTGTCCGCGCGGCGCAGCAGCTGCGCCGCGCGCGGGTAGTCCTCCTCGGCGACCCCGTGGAAGACGGTGATCACCGGGATGCGGCGGCCGACGGCCAGCCGGGCCACCACCGTGGCCCCGACGTTGTGCGCGATGACGACGTCGGGCTGCGCCTTGCGCACCGCGAGGTGCGTGGCCAGCGCGGCGCGCGCGACACCGCTCGCGGAGCGGCGCGCCATGGGCACCGGGAAGATGGCCACCCCCTCGGCGGCCAGCTCGTCGGCGCGCACGCCCCCCGCACTGGCCACCGAGGAGATCCAGCCGCGCGACCGTCCCCTCCGCACCAGCTCGCACACCAGCGACTCGGCGCCACCGACGCCCATCTCGCTGATCACGTGCAGCACCCGGACCGTTGGACTCACCGACCATCCCTCCGCATGCGGAGCTCCAGGCCGCACATGGCGGCGACCAGGGCCCACATCGACAAGTAGTACTGCTCTGACAAGAAGATCGAGGCGACCAGCACCGCGACCAGCGCGGCCTGCGAGGCCAGCACCAGCTGCCGGTCCGCCCCGATGCGCAGCGCGCGCTCGGAGGCCACGAAGCCGCACGCGATGAAGGCCAGGAACAGCACCAGCCCCGGCACCCCGAACTCGGCGGCCACCTCGAGGTACATCGAGTGCGCCACCGGCGTCTGCTCGGCCAGCTCGGCCACCCCGGACGCGGCCGCGTACTCCGAGCGGAAGCCGCCGGGCCCGACGCCGAGCACCGGGTTCTCGGCCAGCATCCGGGCGGCGGCCTGCCAGCGCAGCTCCCGGGTGTCGATGTTCTCGCCGGCGATGTGCACCTTCTCGCCGATGGCCCGGTCGACCGTCTCCGGGGCCAGCACGACGAGCAGGGCGGCACCCAGGGCCACCAGCACCCCGGCGCCGACCATCACCCGCACCGGCACGGCCCGGCGCACCGCCAGGTAGACCACCGCCGCGGCCAGCGCGAAACCGGCGCCGCGCGACAGCGTCACCGCGGCCCCGATCGCCAGCACCGCGGCCACCACCAGCGCCACCAGCGCCATCGGGTGCACGCGCCTGCCTGGTCGCGGCGGTGGGATCAGCGCCAGCAGCAGCGGCAGCGCGGTGACCAGCACGCAGGCCAGGTCGTTGGGGTCGTCCAGCGGGCCGGACGCACGCGTCTCGCCGTCGACCAGCACGCTCTGCAGCGCGCCGATGGCCGCCCAGGTGGCCCCGGCCACGGCCGAGGCCAGCACCGCGCGCATCGGCACCTCGCGGCCGATGACGTCGACCAGCAGCGCGGACAGCACCAGGAACGGCAGCCAGCGCTGCACGTACTCGCCGGCGTAGGGCTCCTCGAGGTGCACCGCGTAGGAGGCCAGGATGACCGCGGCCAGCCCGGCCAGCACCACCTGCGCGGCGTGCAGCCTGCCGATGGCCTTGACGTGGACGCGCACGATCAGCCAGGCCACGACGAAGACCACCGCGGGCAGCTTCGCCAGGTCGGGCTGGACGTCGATGAGGTAGCCCTCGACGGGCGCCAGCCCGACCACCGCGCACGCCGCGACGCGCAGCAGGTGGATGTCGGGCGAGGTGCGCTTGGGCCGGGCGGGGTCGAGCACCGCGACGGAGCTGAGGCCGACCGCGCTGCGGGCCCTCGTCGCGAGCCCCGTCGCGATGCTCATCGCTCTCCCTCGCTGCGCTCGGTCGGCGCTTCGCGCAAAGGCACTGTGCTGGATGATCCGCTCGCACGCTCGCTCAACGCTTCAACCTGCCTATCGCGCGGGTCCGCGACACCGAGGCGGCGACGCGCTCGGCGTGCACGCCCGTGCCGACCACGTCGAACGCGCGGCACAGCGCCGTGAGCGCCCGATCCATCAGCGCGGCCTTCTCAGCTCCGGGCACCCCCATGCCCGGGAAGAACTCCATGCCGGGTGCCTCCCCCAGGTCCAGCACGTCGGTCGGGTGCAGCAGCAGCGACGGTTGCACCCCGCGCAGCCGGCACAGCCGCAGCGCGGTGGCGAAGTACGCCCGCGCCACGCGCGGCGAGACCTGGTGCAGCTGCAGCAGGTACGAGCCGTGGATCGGCACCCGCAGCAGCGGCATCGTCGTCACCGGCAGCTCGACCATCCCGCCCGCGCCCTCCCAGCGGTAGGGCCGGATGGGCGCCATCACGTCCGAGACCGGGCCGAACAGGTCGCCCGGCTCGGCCTCACCGGGGCGGACGGCGCCGTCGGCGGCCGCCGTGGCCGAGCGATCGTGGTAGGCCCGCGCGAGGGGGCCGATCCAGGTGGGCAGCGTGGTGGCGTCGTAGCGGTACCCGCGCTCGTCGAGCAGCGCGAGCATCTGCCTGGTCAGGCTGAAGCCCGGGCCGCGGAACCCGACCGGCTTCGGCGCCCCGGCGGCCACCAGCGCCTCCTCGGTGCGGGCCAGCTCGTCGTCGAGCTGGGCCCGCGAGAACCGGTGCAGCCAGGGCTGGTGCAGGTAGGAGTGGTTGGCGACCTCGTGGCCCGCCGCGACGATCTCGGCGACCGCCTTGGCCCCGTCCTCGCGCTCGGCGTCGGCGCCGACGACGAAGACGGTGGCGGTGAGCCGGTGGCGCCCCAGCAGGTCGAGCAGGCGCTCGGTGGCCGGGGCGATGAAGCTCGGCATCGCCTCCCACCCCGGGTCGCCGTGGGTGCGCAGGTAGGACCAGAGGTTGTCGAGGTCGACCGAGACGCTCGCGGTGGGTCGTGCGTTCACCGGCCGCGTGCTCCTCCGGGCCGGGGCTCGGCCGGCCCGGCCGGCTCCGCTCCCACGGCCTCGTGGGCGGCGTCCTGGACGGCCTCCTCCACGATCGCCGCCTCGGTGCCGGCCGCCGGGACCGGGGCGGTGGCCCCGGCCGCGCCGGCGGGCGCGGCGGTGTGCTGGCTGGAGAACAGCCCGAAGCCGATCACTGCCAGCACCACCAGGACGAGCCCGACCGCGACCCACGCGCCCTGGCCGGCGACGATCTGGTCGCCGAGCACGGTGAGCCCGACGATCGAGGAGACGACCGCGGTCACCGCGTCCATGGAGGCCGCCGCGGCCGGCGCCGAGCCGCGCTGCAGCGCCGCGGCCAGCAGCCACTGCCCGACCAGCGCGGACACCACGACCAGGTAGAACAGCGGCTGCAGCGGGATCTCCAGCAGCGGACCCGCGGCCAGCGGGCGGCTGGCGATGGCCAGCACCGCGAACGCCACACCGGCCAGCACGCCGTGCGCGACCGCGCCGGTGGAGCCGTTCAGCTTGCCGACCGGGATGGCCGCGAGCGCGACCAGCACGACGGTGCCGACCAGCATCCAGGCGACGGCGGTGGGCATCTCCCGGGCGACCCCCGGCTCGGCCGCGGACACCAGCATGATCAGTCCGATGGCCAGCACCACCAGGATGCCCAGCTCGATCGGGCGGGGGCGCCAGCCCAGGACCAGCACGCCGATGAGCGTGGCCACGCCGACCGCCGAGGTGGACGCGGCCTGCACCAGGAACAGGGGCAGGTCGGCACGGGCCAGGAAGGCCAGGCCGAAGCCGACCACCTGGGAGGCGAAGCCGAACAGGTACACCTTCTGGCCGGCCAGTCTGACCAGCAGGCCGGGATCGACACCCGATCGTTGTTCGGTCTGGCGCGCGGCGTAGGACTGCGCCACGATTCCGGTCGCGTAGGCGAGTACGGAGACGATCAGGATCAGGTAGCTCATTACCGCTGGGGCCTCCCCCGGGCCGTGAAGATGGCGGGCTGCGCGATGCGCGCGCCGTGAAGGTACGTCGTCACGCCTACCGTCCTTGTTAGCCCACTGGTGGCGAATAGGTGTGACACTTACGACCGAACGGCGGTACGCACCGTGGTCGAGATCGGTTCGGCAGCGACCTCTATGGTGGGGGACGCCATGCCTGAACACCTAGCCACTACACCGATCAGGTGAACCGCCTGCGCGCACGCCGCTTGCGTGTTCTTGCTCTCGCCTCGATCTGCGGGCTCGCCGTCGGAGCCGTCGTCGTCGCGCTGCTGCTCAACCGGCCCGCGGTCTTCGCCGCCCAGAACAGCCTCATCGCCAGGCCGGCCGCGGCCAGCGTCGAGAACCCCGACGCCGCGGGTCAGTTCGGCGAGGTCGTGGCGCTGGGCCTGCCCGCGCTGCCCGACCTCGCGGTCAGCTCGTCGGTCCTGCAGGCCGCGGCCGACGCCGTGCCCGGCGGACCCACCGCCGACGAGCTCGCCTCCCAGGTCGAGGTGACCCTGGTGCCCGGGGCCGGGGTGGCCAAGCTCACCGTCCGCGCCGGCGATCCCGACCAGGCGGGCAGGCTGGCCACTGCCCTCGTCGGGGCCCTCGTGGCGACCGACATCCTGCAGCCGGCCGCCCGCCTCGAGCCGCTGGACGCCGAGCCCCAGGTCGTGCGGGTCGACACGTCGATCCCGACCGTCGGCGGCATCGGGCTGGTCGCGGCGCTCGTCGTCGGGGCGGCCACCTACGCCGCGCTGCGCCGCATCCGGCCCCCGGGCACCGACGTGCACGAGGTCCACACCGCGATGAGCCGGGCGGGCCGCCCGACCGTGGCCATCCTCGACGGCAAGGACCCCGCGCTCACCGACCGGCTCTGCGCGCTCCAGCGCGCCGGCGGCCTGCCGCTGCGCATCATCACCATCGGACCCGGTCAGAGCGACAAGGCCGACGAGCTGCGCACCGCGGTCAACGGGCGCGGCGTCCAGCTGTCGTCGGCCTCGACGAACTCCGCGCCGACGTCGGTCGTCGCCGTCTTCGACGCGCGCTCCACCCGGCCCGACGAGCTCACCGCGGTGGCCGCCGCGCTGCCCGAGCGCTCCCGGATGCTGGCAGTCGTCCTCACCTGAGCGGGACCGTTCGGAGCAGCACCGCGGGCGGCCGTCACGTGATCGTGTCCCGCGGTCCACCGACCCGTGACCGGCGGGGCCGGATCGTCACCGGCCGGGCACGTCGATAGCCTCGAACGGGCGCAGAGGGAGGCCGGAAGCGGATGGTCGAGACGACCCGACCCCCGCGGGTCACCGGGGTCGACGCGGCGCGCGCCGTCGCGCTGCTGTGCATGGCCCTCGCCCACATGCACGCCACCACGCTGCCCGGGGGCGGCGCGACCCCCATCGGGTCGGCCGTCGCCGGCCGGGCGTCGGCGCTGTTCGCGGTGCTGGCCGGGGTCGGGGTGGCGCTGTCGACGCGCTGGGTGCGCGACCGCCGCGACCACGCGGGCGCCGCGGCCGGGTTGCTGGTGCGCGCGGTCCTCCTCGGCGTGCTCGGGCTCGGCCTGGAGCAGCTGCTCGACACCCCGCCCGCGGTGATCCTGGCCCAGTACGGGCTGCTGTTCGCGGTGGCCGCGCTCCTCGTCCGGCTGCCCGCCACGGCCTGCTTCGCCGCGGCCGGCGCGTGGTGCGCGCTCTCCCCCGTGCTGAGCCACGTGCTGCGCGCGGGCGGGCCCGCCGAGCCCGGGCCCCAGCCCGACCTGGCCATGCTCGCCGACCCGGGCCCGCTGGTGAGCACCCTGGCCCTGACCGGCTACTACCCGGTGCTCACCTGGATCACCTACCTGCTGGTCGGCCTGGGCATCGGCCGGCTCGACCTGCGCTCCACCCGCACGGCCGTCCGGCTCGTCGTCGCCGGGGCGGTGGTCGTCGCGCTCGCCTACGCGTCCTCGGCGCTGCTGCGCGGCCCCGGCGGCATCGGCCCGGCCGGCGTCAGCGACGTCGTCGCCGGCACCCAGCGCGCCGGCACCACGCCCCCCGACGACTGGGGCTGGCTGGTGGTGATCACCCGGCACTCGGGCACCGCCTTCGACCTGGCCCACACCTGCGGCAGCTCGATGGCGGCGATCGGGCTGCTGATCCTGCTGACCGGGGTGGCGACCCGCTGGGTGGCCGCCCCGATGGCGCTGCTCGCCGCGACCGGCTCCGCCTCGCTCACCCTCTACACCGCGCACATCCTCGTCACCGGCTCGACCGGCGCGTTCGGCACGCCGTGGTGGCTGGGGCAGGCCGCGGCGATGCTCGCCGTCGGGGGTGTGCTGCTCGCCACCGGACGGCGCGGACCGCTGGAAGCCCTCGTAGGCCGGTTGTCGCGAGCCGCGCGCGACGCCGTCGCCGGGCCACGCACCGGAAACGGATCAACCCGACCGGACGACAACCGAAGTGAGCCGTTCCCGAACGGCGAGGCGCGGTCCGCGTCCGGACCGACCTGACCACCACCACCCCGCTGGAGGACCCGCCCATGCCGCTGCCGACCGTTCACCTCGTGGTCGGAACGCGTCCCGAAGCGATCAAGATGGCGCCGCTGGCGCTCGCGCTGCGCCGGGCCGGGCTGCTCGAACCCGTGGTCGTCGCCACCGGGCAGCACCCCACGATGGTCGCCCAGGCGCTGCTGGCCTTCGGGATCTCCCCCGACGTGGTCTGCCATCTGCACCGCACGACCGGCGAGCAGTCCGAGCTGGTCGCCGAGCTGGTCCCGGCCCTGGACACGGTGCTGGCCACCAGCTCCGCCGTCATCGTGCAGGGCGACACGACCTCCGCGCTCGTCGGCGGGCTGGTCGCGATGTGGCGCCGGATCCCGGTCGTGCACCTGGAGGCCGGACTGCGCTCCGGCGACCTGGCCGCCCCCTTCCCCGAGGAGGCCAACCGCAGGCTCATCGGCGTCTTCGCCGACCTGCACCTGGCCCCCACCCCGCGCTCCGCCGCCGCCCTGCGCACCGAGGCCGCCGCGGCGGCCGAGGCGGCAGGCACCGCCCTCGCGGGCGACGACCGCATCCTGCTCACCGGCAACACCGTCGTCGACGCCGTCGTCGCGGTCGCCGCCGACGTCACCGGCCCCACCGCCGCCGAACCCGACGACGAGCGCCTCGCCGCCGTGCACCGCGAGGTCACCGCGGGGCGCAGCCGCCTGCTGCTGGTCACCGCGCACCGCCGGGAGTCCTGGGGCGAACCCCTCGACCGCGTCCTCGGCGCCGTCCGCCAGGTCGTCGACGACCACCCCGACGTCCTGTGCGTGCTGCCCGCCCACGCCAACCCCGCCGTCCGCGGCCAGGTCGACACCGCCCTCGGCGACCACCCCCGCGTCCTGGTCACCGACCCCCTCCCCTACCCGGAGCTGTGCCGCCTGCTGGCCCGCGCCTCCCTGGTCCTCAGCGACTCCGGCGGCATCCAGGAGGAGGCCCCCTCGTTCGAGGTACCGGTGCTCGTGCTGCGCGAGGTGACCGAGCGCAAGGAGGCCGTCGAGTCCGGGTGGGCGCAGCTCGTCGGCACCGACCCCGACCTCATCGTCGGCGCCGCCAAGGGCGCGCTCGACGGCGACTGGCTGCGCCCGACCACCGGCAACCCCTTCGGCGACGGCAGGGCCGCGGAGCGGGGCGCGCAGGCGATCGCGTGGCTGCTCGGGCACGCTGGGCGCCCCGCCGACTTCACGCCCTGACGACACCCCGTGACATGAACCTCATGGGGCTCACCCGCGCTCCTGAGCCCCATGAGGTTCATGTCACGGGCGTGAGGACCAGCCCTCACCGTCCCCGCGCGAAGAACACCTCCGAGAACGTCCTCAGGATGATCTTGATGTCCAGCCAGAGCGACCAGTTCTCGATGTAGTAGTTGTCGTAGCGCGCCCGGTCGGCGATCGACGTGTCCCCGCGCAGCCCGTTGACCTGCGCCAACCCGGTCAGCCCCGCCTGCACCCGGTGCCGGTGGGCGTACCGGTCGAACTCCTGGGAGAAGCGGCTGACGAAGTGGGGGCGCTCGGGGCGGGGGCCGACGAGGGTCATGTCGCCGCGGACGATGTTCCACAGCTGCGGGAGCTCGTCGAGCGACGAGCGGCGCAGGAAGCGGCCGACCGGGCCCACCCGGCGGTCGTCGGCGACCGTCCAGGTGGTTGCGGCCTCGTGCTCGTCGACGGGGCGCATGGAGCGCAGCTTGAGGCAGTCGAACTCGCGGCCGTCGCGGCCGATGCGCGGCTGGCGGAAGATCACGCCGGGGCCGCCCTCGATGCGGACGGCGAGCGCGCACACGGCGATGACCGGCGCGACCAGCAGCAGCGCCGGCCCGGCCACGGCCACGTCGAAGACCCGCTTCACGACGCGGGCGGGGCCGCGCAGCGACGGCGTCCGGATCCGCATGATCGGGATGGAGCCGATCTGGTCGGACAGGCCGGTGTTGCTGTTGAAGTACCGCAGCCGCGGCACGACCAGCAGGTCGGACGGCTCGCAGGCCGGGGTGCGGACGACGTCGAGGAGGTCGCGCTCGGAGAACGCGCCGTCGGCGATGAGCAGGACGTCGGCCTCGTGGCGGCGCACGACGTCGTCGAGGTCGGCGAGCTTGCCCAGCCGGGGGGCGGCGGTGGCGGCGTCGTGCAGGTCGCCGTCGTCGACGAAGCCCTCGACGCAGAGGCCGTAGCGCTGGTCCGCGTGCAGGGCCTGGACCAGCTCCAGCGCGACCGGGCCGCCGCCGATGATCACCAGGCGGTGCCGGGTGAGGCCGCGCCTGCGGCTCCACGAGATGACCCCGGTGGTCAGCACCCGGCCGGCGACGACCAGCCCGATGGCGATCGCGACGTTGCTCAGGAACGTGGTCACCGACTCGGCGGCGTAGCGGGTGCCGATGAACAGCGCCACCGCGGCGGCCGCGGTGAGCAGCTTCCCGATGAGGGTGGGCAGCTCGTCGAGCACGCTCAGGTGCAGCCGGGCCCGGTAGCGCCCGCCGCCGGTGAGCAGCGCCAGCGACAGCGCGGTCATCGCGACCGTCGCCTTCCACTGGTGCGGCGTCCACAGCACCGGGAGCAGCAGCAGCGCGGCGTCGACCGGCAGCACGAGCATCCAGGCGCGGATGCGGCGCAGCACCGGCAGCAGCCTGCCCCGCGCGGTCACCCGACCCGCGTCGGCGCCGGCGCTCCCGGTACGACCGGGAATCGATCTCGGCGGGATCGGAACGTGACCGGCGACACGCTGGTCAGTGGCACTCACATGGGTCCCCTCAGCAGAACTCCCCGACCCTCACCCACGTTGTCGATCGTTCACCCGAAGGCGTTTCGTTGATCGAGTAACAGGGCTGTTTCGTCAGCGGGGAGTGAGCTGGGACCTCCGTTCGGGTGACTGGTCAGCCGGCGACGTCGGCCATCAGGTCGGACTCCATGACGGCGCGTAGCCGGGCCAGGACGGCCATCATCGTCTCGACCATCTGCCGGGCCTCCTTGGCCGAGCGCGCCGAGGCGATCTCCCGGCGGGCGTCGCCCATGAAGCTGGTCAGCAGGGCCACGAGCACCCGGTTGACGGGGCTGTCGGGCGCGCCGAGGAGGCGGAAGTTGTCGCGGACCCACTTCTTGCTGCTGACCCGAAGCAGCTTCTGGAAGCCGGGCGGGCTGTCGCCGTCGTAGAAGACCTTGACCATGTCGCGGTTGCCCCACGCCGCCGTCATGTACGCCCGGGCGCCCGCCTCGAACAGCTCGAACGGGTCGCTGACGCCACCGGACTTGGCCTCGGCGACGGCCGCGGCCGCGGCGGCCTGCTGCTCGTCGCGGTAGCGCTCCCAGAGCGCGGTGAACAGCTCGGCCTTGCCCCCGAAGTGGTGGTACAGGCTGCCGACGCTGGACCCGGCCCGCTCGACGACCTCCGAGACCGAGGCCTCGGCGAAACCCCGTTCGGCGAAGACTGCACGGGCGGCGTCGAGGAACTGGGCCCGGGTCTGCTCCGTGCTGCTCCACTGACGGGCCGCACGACCGTCGCTCCGCATCGCCACCGCGCCTCCTCGAACCCACGACGCAACGGGCTCTCACCCGCCACGGTACGGGGCCGCGAACCGGCCCATCCTACCCGGCAGGGGTGAACACCGGGATCGCCAGCCGCTCCGACCCGACCTCGTGATCCTCCCAGCCCACCCGCACGCGCTGTCCGATGTGGACATCGGCGGGGTCGGCGTCGACCTCGGCCATCAGCCGGAACCCCTCGTCCATGTCGACGAGCGCGACGACGTACGGCGCGTGGGCCCGGAAGAACGGGTGCCCGTGCCGGCGCACCACCGTGTAGGTGTAGACCTCGCCGAGCCCGGCCGAGTCGCGGACCCGCCCGCCGCCGTGGCGGCGCGGGAAGAACACGACGCGCCCGTCCTCGCCCTCCTGGTAGGTCAGCCGGTGCTCACCGGTGGCCCGCCAGAACGCGGCGGTGTCGGGGTCGGCGAGCGAGGGCAGCGGGCGCTGCGGGGCGGGCCCGTCCGCCGCGGTCTCGGTGCTCGTCATCAGTCCCTCCCCAGGATCACGGTGGCGGCGGCGTGGCGGGTGCCGAGCAGCCCGCCGTTGCCGTGCGCGACGGCGGTGCGCGCGCCGTCGACCTGCGAGGTCGACTCGCCGCGCAGCTGCCGGGCCGCCTCGATGAGCAGGAAGATGCCGCGCATGCCCGGGTGGTTGGACGACAGGCCGCCGCCGTCGGTGTTGAGCGCGGGGGCGCCGGGGCGGTCCCAGCGCAGCCTGCCGCCCTCCACGAACGGCCCGCCCTCGCCCTTCTTGGCGAACCCGAGGTCCTCCAGCAGCGTCAGCACGGTGATGGTGAACGAGTCGTAGATCATCGCGATGTCGACGTCCTCGGGGCGGAGACCGGCCTCCGCGAACGCGGGCGGGCCGCTGAGCACCGCGGCGCTGGTGGTGATGTCGCGGTCGTTGCCCGGGTAGCCGACGGCCTCGCCCGCGCCGAGCAGCCAGACCGGCGCCGTGGCGCAGTCGCGGGCGACCTCGGCCGAGGCGATGACGACCGCGCCGCCGCCGTCGGAGACCAGGCAGCACTCCAGCAGGTGCAGCGGGTCGGCGATCATCCGCGAGCCCAGCACGTCGTCGACGGTGATCTCGCTGGTCTTCCTGATCCCCAGCGCGGTCAGCGCGGCCACGGCCTCGGGGTTGCGGACCGCGTGCGCCCGGGTGGTCACCGCGATCTCGGCGAGCTGCTCGGGCGTGGTGCCGTACTGGTGCATGTGCCGCTGCGCGACGAGCGCGTAGTTGGCGATGAGCGGCATCCCGAAGGCCGCCTCCATGTTGGTGCCCGGCGCGGGCGCGGCCACCGGCCGCGGGCCGCCGGTGCCGATGGAGCGCGACTCGCTCTTGGCCGTCGAGCCGTAGGTCAGCAGCGCGACGCTGGCCTTGCCCGCGGCGATGTCGCGCATGGCGTGCGCGGCGTGGAACTCATACGAGCTGCCGCCCACCCCGGTGGTGTCGACCAGCCGCGGGCTGATCCCGAAGTACTCCGGCACCGCGATGCCGGCCATCGGGCCGGTCTCCCCCGCGTCGTAGACGGCGTCGACGTCGGCGAAGGTCAGCCCGGCGTCGGCCAGCGCGGCGGCCGCCGACTCGCCCTTGATCTGCCAGGGGGACAGCCCGTCGACGCGACGGGACGGGTGCTCGTGGATGCCGACGATCGCCGCGGCGCGCGGAGCCATGCGGACCTCCGGGAAGGAGTGGGGTCGTGCGAGGAGCCCCCGGACGGGGGTACGCGGGGAGGGCCCGGGCTAGTGGAAGGTGGCCCGGCCCTTGTCGATGACGACGGTGCCGTCGCCGGTGGCCGTGCGGAACAGGGCCGACCCGTCGCCGTCGCGCCAGATCGACACGACGAGCTCGTCGCCGGGCAGGACGGGCCGGGAGAACCGGCCGTACATCGAGTCGAAGCGCTCCGGGTCGGAGCCGCAGAGCGCGTGCAGCAGCGCGCGGCCGGTGAAGCCGTAGGTGCACAGGCCGTGCAGGATCGGGCGGGGGAAGCCGCCGCGGGCGGCGAACTCCGGGTCGGCGTGCAGCGGGTTGCGGTCGCCGGAGAGCCGGTAGATCAGGGCCTGGTCGGGTCGGGTCTGGTAGCGCACCACGTGGTCGGGCTCGCCGTCGGGCGCGGCCCAGGTGTCGCTCGGGCCGCGGTCGCCGCCGAAGCCGCCCTCGCCGACGATGAACACCCCGCTGCGGCTGGTGACCAGCGCCTTGCCGGTCTCCGCGTCGGCCGCCGTCGCCTCGGTGGTGACCAGGGCGCCCTTGCCCTTGTCGTACATGCCGGTGATCGTCGAGGTGACCGACACCCTGCCGTCGACCGGCAGCGGGGCGTGCAGCTCGAAGCCCTGCTCGGCGTGCACGAGCTTGGCCGGGTCGAAGTCGCCGAACTTGCGCCCGCCGCGGGCCTGGGCGGCCAGCACGGCGTAGGTGGGCAGCACCTTCAGCTCGACGCCCGCGGTGTTCTCGGTGGTGAACTCGAGCTCGCGCAGCGGGTCGTCGGCGCCCGCGCCCAGCCCGAGCGCGTAGAGCATCACGTCCTTCGAGTCCCAGGTCTTCTCGACCGGCTCGGAGGTGGCTCCCACCAGGGTGTGGTCCAGCGTCATCGCTGCTCCCGATCACAGGCTCGGTACCCAGTGGGCACGATTTGGAACGAGGTTCTAGGACAGCATTGGCGGCGCCGGGCACCCCTGTCAAGACCGTTGACAACGCCGACGACGGCGGGTGTCATGAGGACCGAACGCGATTCTAGGACGCCGATCCAGCATGCACGGACGCCGTGGTCCGGGAGGACAGACATGCCGCAGTCCACACGATCAGCGACGCTCGACGCGGGGCCTGCCGGACCCGGCGCCGGGCCCGACCCCACCACCGCCGCGGAGCTGGCCGCCGCCCGCCGCCGGCTCGCCACCCCGGAGCGGTTGAGATCCTTCTTCGCCCCCCGCAGCGTCGCGCTGGTCGGCGCGTCGGACTCCTCCGGCTGGGGCCAGTTCATCGTGGCCAGCCTGGCCACCTCCGGGTTCACCGGGCCGCTGCGCCCCGTGCACCCCACCCGCCCCACCGCCTTCGACCGCCCCACCGTGCCCAGCCTGCGCGACCTCGACGAGCCGGTCGACCTGGCCTACGTGCTCGCCCCGACCCGGGCCGTCGAGGGCGTCCTGGAGGACGCCGCCGCGGCCGGCATCCGCAACGCCATCGTGCTGGCCTCCGGCTACGGCGACGGCGGCGGCGAGCAGGGCCGCGAGGCCGAGGCCAGCCTGGTGCGCCGGGCCGTCGAGCTGGACATCACGCTGCTGGGGCCCAACTGCCTCGGCTACGTCAACGCGGCCGCCTCGGTCGCCCCGTTCGGGCTGGGCATCGTGCCCCCGCTGCGTCGCGGCCCGCTCGGGATCGTGCTCCAGAGCGGCGCGCTCACCAGCAACGTCCTCGCCTTCGCCCGCGCCCACCAGGTGGGCATCAGCCTGCTCACCTCGATGGGCAACGAGGCCGTCATCACCACCGCCGACGTCGTCGAGCACCTGATCTCCGACGACGACACCGAGGTCATCGGGCTGTTCCTGGAGTCGGTGCGCGACGCCCCGCGGTTCGTCCAGCTCGCGGCCAGGGCGCTGGAGCGGGGCAAGCCGATCGTGGCGCTCAAGGTGGGCCGCACCGAGGCCGGGCAGCGCACCGCCCTCGCCCACACCGGCGCGCTGGCCGGCGACGACGCCGTGGTCGACGCCGCGTTCCGGCAGTTCGGCGTGATCCGGGTGGGCAGCCTGGAGCAGCTGCTCATCACCTCGGGGCTGTTCACCTCCGGGCAGGTGCCCAAGGGCCGCCGGGTCGGCGTGGTGACCGCCTCCGGCGGCGCCTGCGACATCATCGCCGACCGCAGCACCGACGAGGGCGTGCGCATCGTCGACTTCGCCGAGTCCACCACGGCGAAGCTCAAGGCCGCCCTGCCGCCGTTCGCGGCGGCGCACAACCCGCTCGACGTCACCGGCATCGTGCTGGCCGAGCGCGGGTCCGCGCAGGCCGGGCTGGGCGACGTGGCGCTGGAGGCGGTGGTCGACGACCCGGGCATCGACTTCGTGTTCAACATGCTGGCCCTGCCGGCCGCCGAGCCGCCCGACCCGTCGATCATCGAGCGGCGGATGGCGCAGATCGCCACGACGACGCAGCGCTCGCCCGTCCCGATCGTCAACTTCTCGGCGACCTGCTCGGACCTCTCGCCGTTCGCGCAGTCCCTGCTGGACAAGCACGGCCTGCACACGCTGGCCGGGATCGAGTTCGGGCTGACCGCGATCGGGCAGGCCCTGCGCTGGCAGGAGACGCGCGCGCTCGACCCCCGGCCGCCGTCCACGGAGCAGGTGGCCGCACCGGCCGGGCTGCCGTCGGGCCCCTGGTCCGAGGCCCGCTCCCGGGACCTGGTCGCGGCGTCCGGCGTGCCGGTCGTCCCGGCGGAGCTGGTCGCCGACGCCGACGCCGCGGTGGCCGCGGCCGCCCGGTTCGCCCGCCCGGTGGCGCTGAAGATCTGCTCGGCGGCGATCACCCACAAGTCCGACATCGGCGGCGTCGCCCTCGGCGTCCAGGGCGACGACGACGTGCGCGCCGCCTACGAGCGGGTGCACGCGGCCGGCCGGGCCGTCGCGGACGACATCGAAGGCGTGCTGGTCAGCCCCATGCGCGCGCCGGCGACCGAGCTGTTCGTCGGCGTCACGGTCGACCCGTCGTTCGGGCCGGTGCTCGCGGTCGGGCTCGGCGGGGTGTTCATCGAGGTGCTCGAGGACGTCTCGCTGCGGCTGCTGCCGGTCGACGCCGCCGAGGTGCGCCGGATGCTCGGCGAGCTGCGCGGCGCGGCGGTCCTGCGCGGCGCCCGCGGCACCCGCCCGGCCGACCTGGACCGGGTGGCGGAGGTGGTCGCGCAGGTCGCGGCCGCGGCGGCCGGCCTCGGCCCGGCCCTGCAGACGTTGGAGATCAACCCGTTGCGCGTGGACGGCGACTCGGTCGAGGCGCTGGACGTGCTCGTCGTGACGAACCCAGTGACCCACGACCCGGCCGGCGCCGGGTCCTGACGGGAGGGAAGGACATGGAACTCGACCTCGGTCCCGAGGCGGAGGCCTTCCGGGAGGAGGTCCGCGGCTGGATCTCCACCGCGGCCCCCACGGGCCTGTCCCAGATGGTCGACTGGACCAGCACCCCGCTGACCGGTGGCGACCGCTCGGCCTTCGAGAAGGCCGAGCGCTCCGACGAGTACGCGCAGTGGACGCAGCGCGTGCTCGACGACGGGTGGATCTGCCCGACCTGGCCGGAGAGGTTCGGCGGGCGCGGGCTGGGCCCGGTGGAGAACGCCATCTACTCCGAGGAGCTGGTGCGGGCGAACCTGCCGCGCATCCGGCGCGGCTTCGGCGAGGGCATGGTCGGCCCGTCGATCATGGTGCACGGCACCGAGGAGCAGCAGCGGCACTTCCTGCCGCGGATCATCTCCGGCGAGGACGTGTACTGCCAGGGCTTCTCCGAGCCGGGCCATGGCTCCGACCTCGCCGGCGTGACCACCCGCGGCGTCGTCGACGGCGACGAGATCGTGATCACCGGCCAGAAGATCTGGACCTCCGGCTTCTACCGGGCGAACATGATCTTCATCATCTGCCGGACGGACCCGGACGCCCCCAAGCACAAGGGCCTGTCCTACGTCCTGACGCCGTTCACGGACAACAACATCGACGCCCGCCCGGTCAAGCAGCTGACCGGCTCCGCGGAGTTCGGCGAGGAGTTCATCGACGGCGCCAGGGCCCCGCTGTTCAACGTCATCGGCGGGCTCAACAACGGCTGGCGGGTCGCCATGACCACGCTCGGCCACGAGCGCGGCGGCAGCGCCACCACCGGCTACCTCAAGTACCAGCGCCAGTTCACCGAGCTGGTCGAGCTGGCCAGGGAGGTGGGCCGCGACGAGGACCCGGCCGTGCGCGACCGGCTGGCCTGGTGCCACAGCCACGTGGAGATCATGCGGTTCTCCGGCATCCGGCTGATGTCGCAGCTGGCCCAGGGCAGGGAGCCGGGACCGGAGGCCTCGATCAACAAGCTGTTCTGGAGCGAGTACGAGCAGGCCGTCGGCGAGCTGGCCGCCGACCTGCTGGGCGCGGCCGCGCTGGTCCGCCCGGACGGCGAGGGCTACCGCACCAGCAAGTGGCAGAACATCTTCCTGGCCAGCCGGGCGGGCACCATCTTCTCCGGCACCAGCGAGATCCAGCGCAACATCATCGCGGAGCGGGCGCTGGGCCTGCCGCGCGAGCCGCAGGCACCGGCGCCCGCGCGGGCCGCCGCCGCGACAGCCACCCCGGCCGCCCCGGCCGCCGCCGCCGTTGGAGGAGCGCGATGACCGCCCACCCCCTCAAGGGCCGCCTGGAGGGCCGGGTCGCGGTCGTCACCGGCGCGGGCCGCGGCATCGGCGCCGGGATCGCCAAGCTGTTCGCGGCCGAGGGCGCCGCCGTCGTCGTCAACGACCTCGGCGCCGAGCTGGACGGCAGCGGCGGCGGCGACGCCACCCCGGCCGCCCAGGTGGTCGAGGAGATCACCGCGGCCGGCGGCACGGCCGTGGTCGACGGATCCGACATCTCCGACGTCCAGGCCGCCGAGGGCATGGTCCGCGGCGCGATCGACCGGTACGGCTCGCTGGACGTGCTGGTCAACGTGGCCGGCATCCTGCGCGACCGGATGATCTTCAACCTGGCCGAGCCGGAGTGGGACGACGTCATCCGGGTGCACCTCAAGGGCCACTACGCGACGACCAAGCCGGCCGCCGCCTACTGGCGCGAGCAGCGCAACCCCGACGGCCACTACCGGATCATCAACTTCACCTCGGTGTCCGGCCTGTACGGCGCGCCCGGCCAGCCCAACTACGCCGCGGCGAAGATGGGCATCGTCGGGCTCACCTACTCCTGCGCCAACGCGCTGGGCAAGTACGGCGTCACCGCGAACGCCATCTCCCCCGGCGCGGCCACCCGGATGACCGGCTCCATCCCGACCGAGCGCAGGCGCAGCGCGATGAGCGAGAACGACGAGATGGCCGCGGACAACATCGCCCCGATCGTCGGCTACATCGCCGGTACCGCATCGGACTGGCTCACCGGGCAGGTCATCGGGGCCCGCGGCTACGAGGTGCAGCTGCTCAGCAAGCCCGCCCCGATCCGCCAGCTCAACTCCGACGCCCCGTGGGACCCGGAGAAGCTGGCCGAGCTCGTCGAACGCGTCTTCAAGCCCGCCGTCTCCGGCCAGACCCGTTAAGGAGGCACGCCATGCAACTCGTGTTCGACGCCGAGCAGGAGGAGCTGCGCCGGTCGGTGCGCCGCTTCTGCGACAACGAGATGACCAGCGAGACCGTCCGGGCGCTGATGGACACCCGCGACGCCCACGACCCGGCGCGCTGGAAGCGGATGGCCGAGCAGCTGGGCCTGCAGGGCCTGGTCATCCCCGAGGAGCACGGCGGCAGCGGCGCGACGTTCGTCGAGCTGGCCGTGGTGCAGGAGGAGTTCGGCCGGGCGATCTTCCCCGGGCCGTTCCTGTCGACGCTGTTCGCCACCTGCGCGATCCTCGACGCGGGCGACGAGGAGGCGGGCAAGGACCTGCTGCCCGGCATCGCCGACGGTTCGACGATCGCCACGGTCGCCGCCACCGAGCCCGACGGCCGCTGGGACCTGGCGGCCACCTCGACCACCGCCCGCGCGGACGGCCAGGGGTTCGCTCGGGAATTCGCACTGCACGGCACCAAGGCCTACGTGCCCGACGGCGCGCTGGCCGACCTGCTGCTCGTCGTGGCGCGCAGCGACGCCGGGCTGTCGCTGTTCGCGGTGGACCCGACCGCGGCCGGGGTCACCCGGACCGCCGTGAACACCCTCGACCAGACCCGCCCGATGGCCACCGTCGAGCTCGACGGCGCCGCGGGCCGGCTGGTCGGCACCGACGGCGGGGCCGGCGCGTCCATGGCCCGCACGCTGGAGAAGGTGGCCGTGCTGATCGCCCTGGAGCAGGTCGGCGGGGCGCAGCGGGCGCTGGACATGGCCGTCGAGTACGCCAAGCAGCGCCGGCAGTTCGGCCGGTTCATCGGCTCGTTCCAGGCCATCAAGCACAAGGCCGCGAACGTGATGCTGCGGGTGGAGTCGGCGCGGGCCGCGGCCTACTACGCGGCGTGGGCAGTGGCCGGCGGCTCCGACGAGGTGCCCGCGGTGGCCAGCCTGGCCAAGGCCTACTGCTCGGACGCGTACTTCTTCGCCGCCACGGAGAACATCCAGATCCACGGCGGCATCGGGTTCACCTGGGAGCACGACGCGCACCTGCACCTCAAGCGGGCCGAGGCGTCCAAGCTCTGGCTGGGCGACCCGACGTTCCACCGGGCGAAGCTGGCCGACGCCGTCGGCGTCTGAGCACCGGGCGGGCAGCAGTCGCTGAAGGGACGGGGGTCGGGCGATCGGTGGTCGGGGTCGAGGCGACGCGGGCGGAGCAGGGCGCGGAGGGGGACACCGAGCGCACTCGCATCCGGTACGCGTACCGGCTGCTGTCGGTGGTGTGCCTGGCGTCGTTGATGAGCGGGATCAACAACAGCTCGCTCAACATCGCGCTGCCGGCGATCGTCTCCGGCCTCGACGCCACCCCGTTCGAGGCGAGCTGGGTGCTGATGAGCTTCCAGCTCGTGCACGTCACGCTGATGATCTTCTTCGGGCGGCTGGCGGACGTGTTCGGGCGCCGCTCGATGTACCTGACCGGCGTCGGGCTGTTCACCGCCGCGAGCCTGGCCGCCGGGATGGCCCCGGGCGTCTGGCTGCTGATCGGCTGCCGGGTGCTCCAGGCGATCGGCGCGGCGATGATCATCACCAACAGCGCGGCGCTGTTGACCACGGCCTTCCCGCGCCGGCTGCTCGGGCAGGGCCTGGGCATCTACATGGCCTCGTTCTCGCTGGCCCAGATGCTCGGCCCGACCGTGGGCGGGGTGGTGGCCACCGAGTTCGGGTGGCGCTGGACGCTGCTGCTCAACGTCCCGATCGGGGTGGTGTGCCTGCTGTGGGGCCTGCGGGTGATGCGCAAGGTGCCGCGCTCCACCGAGCCGGTCAAGCTCGATCCGGTCGGCAACGCGCTGGTGCTGATCGGGCTGGGCGGGCTGCTGGTGGCGCTGTCGCTGTCGGGCACGACGGGCTGGCTGGACCCGTGGGTGGTGGCCGGGCTGGTGGCGTTCGTCATCGCCGTGCCGGTGTTCCTGGTGGTGGAGCGGCGCGTCGCGGCACCGGTGGTCGACGTGGGGCTGTTCCGCGAACCGGTCGTCGGGATCGGCGTGCTGTCGGGCTTCCTGGGCACGATGTCGCGGTTCGCGGTGGTGCTGCTGATGGGGCTGTACTTCCAGGCCGCGCAGGGCGACACGCCCAGCGAGGCCGGCATCAAGATCCTGCCGCTGGCGGTGGCCTCGATCGTGTCCTCGCCCGGCGCGGGCCTGCTCATGCGCTGGGTGCGCGCCCGCACGGTCGCGGCGATCTCGTCGTCGGTGTCGCTGGTCGGGATGGTCTTCCTGCTGGTGGTGATCGACGTGGACACGCCCTACTGGCTGGTCCTCGTCGCGGTGCTGGTGATCGGGCTGGGCTCGGGCGGGTTCATCCCGGCCAACAGCACGGCCATGCTGCAGGACGTGCCCCCGGAGCGGCTCGGCATCACCAACGGCGTGCGGCTGATGGCGCAGAGCTCCGGGGTGGTGATCAGCACCGCGGTGTCGCTGACCCTGATCAGCATGCCGCTGCCGGTGCAGCTGCGCGGGCAGGTGCTGGAGGGCTCGATCGCCCAGCTGTCCCCGGACGCGCTGGGCGAGCTGGTCACGGGCTTCCGCTGGGCGTTCGGGGTGATGGCGGTGATGACCGCGCTGTGCGTGCTGACCTCGCTGGTCGGCAGGCGCACCGCGGCCCCGGTCGGCAACGCGGGGCCGGTGTCGACCGGTCCCGACGACTGAGCGACGAGTGCGGAGGAGAACTGGTGGGAGACCTGGACGGGAAGGTCGCGCTGGTGACCGGCGCGAGCCGGGGCATCGGGGCGGCGATCGCCCGCAGGCTGGCCGCGGCCGGGGCCGCGGTCGCGGTGTCGGCGCGCACGGTCGCCGAGGGCGAGTCCCGCTTCGCCGGCACGATCGCCGGGACGGTCGCGCAGATCGAGGCGGCGGGCGGGCGGGCGATCGCCGTGCGCGCCGACCTGTCGAAACCGGCCGAGCGGGAGTCGCTCGTCGAGCAGGTCGCCGGGCGCCTCGGCCCGATCGACGTGCTGGTCAACAACGCCGCGGTCACCTGGTTCACCCCGGTCACCGAGTTCAGCGAGAAGCAGTACGCGCTGATGTTCGAGGTCCAGGTCACCGCGCCCTTCGACCTGTCGCGGCGGGTCGTGCCGGGGATGCGCGAGCGCGGCGGCGGGGTGATCCTCAACATCTCTTCCCGCGCCGCCATCCACCCACCGCCCACCAGGGCCGGGCGCGGCGGCACCGTCTACGGCATGTGCAAGGCCGCGCTGGAGCGCTTCAGCACGGGCCTGGCCGCCGAGCTGCACCCCGACGGCATCCGCGTCAACGCGCTGTCCCCGGTGAAGGTCGTGCCCACCCCGGGCACGCTGTTCCACCACCTGACCACCGAGGACGACCCGAACGCCGAGCCGGACGACGTGATGGCCGACGCGGCGTACGCGCTGTGCCGCCCCACCCCGGCCGGCGCCGAGCCGCTCACCGGGCGGGTCACCTACTCCCAGGACCTGCTCGACGAGCTCGGAGCGGCCGGCGCCCGGTCATGAGCCGGCTGCCGCCCGGGTGGGTCCGGGTCGACTGCCACCTGCACACCGTCGCGTCCGGGGACGCCGTGCTCGGCCTCGAGGAGCTGGCCGAACGGGCCGTCGCCGAGGGCGTCGACGTGGTGTTCGTGACCGACCACCACGAGGTATCCGCGGCCCTGGAGCTGCGCAGCCGCGACCTCGGGGTGCGCGTCGAGGTGGGCGAGGAGATCCGGACCCCGGACGGCGAGCTGCTCGGGCTGTTCCTGCGCGAGCGGATCCCGTACGTGCTGCCGACGGAGGTCGTCATCGAACGGGTCCGCGCGCAGGGCGGGCTGGTCGGGCTGCCGCACCCCTACGACCCGGTGCGCTCGGGCGCCGGCGCGGTGGCCGACGAGCTGTGCGCGAGCGGCGCGGTGGCGTTCGTCGAGGCGTTCAACGCCAAGGTGGGCGACGCCGCGCACAACGCGGCGGCGGCCGAACTGGCCGCGCGGCACGGACTTCCCGTCACCGCGGGCTCCGACGCCCACGACCCGGCCGGTGTCGGGGCCGCCTGGGTGGAGATGCCCGACTTCGACGGCCCGGCCGCGTTCGTGGACGCGCTGGGCCGCGGACGCCTGGTCGGGGAGCTCCGACCGCACGCGCTGCGCTATCCGCGGGCCGTGCGCGCCACGCCTCCCAGCCCGCGGGATAACGGTTCAGCCGCAGTTCAGCGGCCATCCGGACGCCCCTGCGGGGAGTCTTGACAGCACGCGGTGGCGTGCATCACGATCGAGATACGTTCTAGAGCCAGATTCTAAACCGGCTTCGGACCGCTCGCACCCCGCGAGCGCACCGCCCCAACGAGGAGGCTGCGTGCACCCGCAACCCCTGCTGGAGGTCGACGACCTCCACGTCGAGTTCAGCACCGCCGACGGACCGGTCGAGGCCGTTGCGGGCGTCAGTTTCACCGTCGGTCCCGAGGAGACGGTCGCCGTCGTCGGGGAGTCCGGCTCCGGCAAGAGCGTGACGGCGCTGGCCGTGCTGAAGCTGCTCGACGGGGGCCGGATCAGCGGGGGCCAGGTCCGCTTCGACGGCGAGGACCTCGCCTCCCTGGACAACCGGGCCATGCGCCGGGTCCGCGGCAACGACATCGCGATGATCTTCCAGGACCCGATGACGTCGCTGGACCCGCTCTACTCCATCGGGCACCAGATCGTCGAGGCGCTGCGGCTGCACCGGCCGGTCTCCAAGAAGGCCGCCCGCGAGCGCGCCGTCGAGCTGCTGGAGCAGGTGGGCATGCCCGACCCGCGGCGCAGGCTCGCCTCCTACCCCCACCAGCTCTCCGGCGGCCAGCGGCAGCGGGTGATGATCGCCATCGCGCTGGCCTGCTCGCCGCGGCTGCTGATCGCCGACGAGCCCACCACCGCGCTCGACGTCACCATCGAGGCGCAGATCCTGGAGCTGCTCCACGAGCTGCAGCGCGAGTACCGCACCGCGATGCTGCTGGTCACCCACGACATGGGCGTGGTCGCCGAGATCGCCGACCGGGTCGTCGTCTTCTACGGCGGGCAGGTCGTCGAGCAGGGCCCCACCGCCCAGGTCCTGCGCGACCCGCAGCACCCGTACACGGCCGCGCTGCTGGCCGCGATCCCGCACCCCGACTCGGCCAAGGAGCTCCAGCTCCCGGCCATCCCCGGCGCCGTCCCCGCCCTGCGCGACATGCCGACCGGCTGCCGGTTCAACCCCCGCTGCGCGATGGCCTGGGACGACTGCACCCGCGAGGTCCCCCCGCTCTACGAGCTGCCCGGCGGGCGCACCAGCCGCTGCCTGCTGCACCGCGACGGCGGGGGCAGCGCCGTCGTCGCCCCGCCCGCACCCCCGCTGACCGCCGAGCTCGCGCCGGCCGGGCCGCCCGCCCGCGCCCCGCTGACGACGCAGAAGGGGATCTGATGGCCTCCCCCGCGGCCCATCGCGAAGACACCGCCCCGGCCCCCGGGCCGCCGCTGATGGAGGTCACCGACCTCGTCAAGCACTTCCCGATCACCAGGGGCCTGCTGCGCCGCACCGTCGGCCACGTCCGCGCCGTCGACGGCGTCAGCTTCACCATCGGCGCGGGCGAGACCGTGGGCCTGGTCGGCGAGTCCGGCTCGGGCAAGTCCACGGTCGCCCGGCTGGTGCTGCGGCTGCTCGACCCGACCAGCGGCTCGGTCAAGTTCGACGGCCAGGAGATCGCCGCGCTGAGCCAGCGCGAGCTGACCCCGCTGCGGCGCAACATGCAGATCGTCTTCCAGGACCCGGTCAGCTCGTTCGACCCGCGGATGACGATCTGCTCGGTGATCACCGAGCCGCTGGAGGCGCAGGGCATCTCCTCGGGGCAGCAGGCCCGCGACCGCGCCGCCGAGCTGCTCGACCTGGTCGGCCTGTCCAGCCGCGACCTCGACAAGTACCCGCACCAGTTCTCCGGCGGCCAGGCCCAGCGCATCGGCATCGCCCGCGCGCTGGCCACCAACCCCCGGCTGCTGGTCTGCGACGAGGCCGTCTCGGCGCTGGACGTCTCGGTCCAGGCCCAGGTGCTCAACCTGCTGCGCAAGCTGCAGGTCGAGCTCGGGCTGAGCTACCTGTTCATCGCCCACGACCTCAACGTCGTGCGCTACATCTCCGACCGGATCTGCGTGATGTACCTGGGCCGGGTCGTCGAGCAGGGCCCGGCCGACGCGGTGATGACCGACCCCAAGCACCCCTACACGCGCACCCTGGCCGGGGCCATCGCCGCCGACCCGCGCACCGGCGGGGGCACCCGCCGGGTCGTCGTGCGCGGCGAGATGCCCAGCCCCAGCAACCCGCCGCCGGGCTGCCCGTTCCACCCCCGCTGCCCGCAGGCGTTCGACCGCTGCTCCACCGAGGTGCCGGCCCCGCTGCCGGCGGGCGAGGGCGGCCGCACCGCGTCCTGCCACCTGCTGGACATCACCGCGGTCAACGGGAAGGCGGTCGGCCGGTGATCGAGTACGTCGTCCGCCGGGTCCTCTACGGCCTGCTGGTGATCGCCCTGGTCACCGTGTTCGTGTTCCTCACCCTGCGGCTCATCCCCGGCGACGTGGTCCGCCTCCAGCTGGCCGACGCGCCCGGCGTCACCCAGGAGCAGCTCGACGCACGGGCCGCCGCGCTCGGGCTGGACCAGCCGCTGGTCGCCCAGCTGCTCAAGTTCCTCGGCGACGCCTTCACCGGCGACTTCGGCATCTCGTTCCAGAGCCAGCAGCCGGTCACCTCGATCATCGCCGAGCGGCTGCCGATCACCCTGCAGCTCGGCCTGATGGCGCTGATCATCAGCATCGCTCTCGGCGTCCCGCTCGGCCTGCTGGCCGCCTACAAGCAGAACAGCTGGCTCGACCAGTCGCTGCGGGTGGTCTCGGTGGCCGGGCTGTCCATCCCGAACTTCTGGCTGGGCCTGCTGCTGGTCACCTACCTGGCGATCTGGTTCGCCTGGTCGCCGCCGCTGGTCTACCGCAGCCCGACGGAGGACCTGGTCAGCAACCTGACCCAGATGGCGCTGCCCGCGCTGGCGCTGGGCGTGTCCGGCATGGCGGCGATCGCGCGCATGCTGCGCTCGTCGCTGCTGGAGGTCATGCGCTCCAACTTCGTGCGCACCGTCCGGGCCAAGGGCGCCCCGGAGCGCACCGTGCTGCTCACCCACGCCGTGCGCAACTCGCTCGTGCCGGTGTTCAGCCTGATCGGCGTGCAGGTCGGGGGCATCCTCGGCGGCACGGTCATCCTCGAGTCGATCTTCGCCATCCCCGGGATGGGCTCGATGATCTTCCAGGCGGTGCAGATGCGCGACTACCCCGTCGTGCTCGGCGCCGTCGTCGTGTTCGGCGCCGTGTTCGTCACCGTCAACCTCGTGGTCGACCTGCTCTACGGAGTGATCGACCCGCGGATCCGGTACGCGTGAGCGAGGAGGAGCGACCGTGAGCGAGCTTGCGAAGCGAACCATCGACACAGCGCCCGCGCAGCGCCGACCGAGCGCCGGCGGGGGAGAGCGATGAGCGAAATCGACGCCGGACCCGCCACCGTCGTGGCCCCGCCGGCCGTGCGCGCCCGCGCCGGCCGCCGCGGCTTCGGCCGGCTGCTGCGCACCCAACCGCTGGGCGCCATCGCCGCGGTGGTCATCGTGCTGTTCGTGGCCGCGGCCGCGCTGGCCCCGTTCATCGCCCCGTTCGACCCCACCGCGCAGCACCGCGACGCGTTCCTCGCGGTGCCCGGCTCGCCGTACCTGATGGGCACCGACGACCTCGGCCGCGACATCTTCAGCCGGGTGCTCTACGGGGCCCGCACGTCCCTGCTCGTGGCGGTGTGCACGCTGGTGGCGGGCGGCGTGATCGGCATGGTCATCGGCGTGGTGTCCGGCTACTACGCGGGCGGCTGGGTCGACACCCTGCTGCAGCGGATCATGGACACGCTGATGGCCATCCCCGGCATCGTGCTGCTGCTGTTCATCGCCGCCCTGCTGGGCCCGAGCATCCGCAACACCGTCATCGCGCTGTCGCTGCTGGTCATCCCGACGTTCAACCGGGTCTCGCGCGGCGAGATGCTGCGCATCCGCGAGGAGCTCTACGTCGAGTCGGCCCGGGCCAGCGGCTGCAGCACGTGGCGCATCCTGCGCCGGCACGGCCTGCCCAACCTGCTGGCCCCGATCCTGGTCGTGGCCAGCCTGACGTTCGCGATCATCATCATCGCCGAGTCGGCCCTGTCCTTCCTCGGCATCGGCACGCCCCCGCCCACGCCGTCGTGGGGGGCGATGCTCAGCGACGGCTCGCGCTACATGGAGATCGCCCCGTGGATGGTGGTCTTCCCCGGCGGCGCGCTCACCCTCGGCGTCCTCGCGTTCAACCTGCTCGGCGACGCCCTGCGCGACTTCTTCGACCCCAAGCAGTCCACCCGCTAGCCCTCACCCCGCCCAGTCCCCACTGACGCACGTTCGATCCCAACGTCGGGAGTCCTCATGCGCCGCCTCAGCCGGATCAGAGTCGCTCTGGTCATCCTCATGGTCGCCCTGCTGGGCACCGCGTGCTTCAGTCCCGCCAGCACCGGCGGGGGCGGTGGTGCGCTCGAGCAGGAACGCCCCCTCCAGCAGGACGCCGGCCCGCCGCAGCCCGGCGGCACGTTCCGCTACACGCTCCCCTCGGACGCCAAGTCGCTCGACCCGCACACCCAGTCCTCCTACAACACCCACATCGCCATCGGCTCGACCTACAGCAAGCTGGTCGACTACAAGACCGGCCCGGACATCCCCTACGGGGCCTCCGAGCTGGAGGGCGACCTGGCCGAGTCGTGGGAGGTCTCCCCCGACGGGCTGACCTGGACGTTCACGCTCCGCCAAGGCGTCAAGTGGCACAACACGGCCCCGGTCAACGGCCGCGAGTTCACCTCCGCCGACGTCATCTGCACGATGGACCGCATCCGCGCGCTGCCCGGCCAGCAGGTCGGCCAGCTCGCCACCGTGGACAGCTGGACCGCGCCCGACCCGTACACCGTGGTGTTCACGCTGAAGACGCCCTACGCCGAGTTCGACACCAACATGGCCGGGCACTTCATGTGGATCCTGCCCTGCGAGGGCACCTCGGGGCAGTTCGACCTGAACACCCAGGCCATCGGCACCGGCGCCTACGTCATGGAGACCTGGGCCCGCGACCGCGAGCGCGTCCTGGTCAAGAACCCCGACTACTTCGTCGAGGGCCAGCCCTACATCGACAAGATCCAGATCTCGATCGTGCCCGACCAGGCCGCCTCGCTGGCCGCGTTCCGCACCGGGCAGACCGACTTCCTGTCCACCCTGTCGCTGGACAAGACCCAGGCCGAGAAGGTCCTCGCCGAGGACCCCACCGCCATCCTGTTCCGCGAGGCCGGGCTCACCGAGACCCGGGTGTTCATGAACCAGGCCAAGGCCCCGTTCGACAAGCTCGAGGTGCGCCGCGCCGTCGCGCTCGCGATCGACCGCAAGGCGATGGTCGCCGCGATCCGCGCGGGCGGCAACGAGACCGGCCCGGTCAGCCCCACCCTGTTCGGCGGCCTGCCCGCCGAGGAGTCCGCCCGGCTGCAGCCCTACGACCCCGAGCAGGCCAAGCAGCTGCTCGCCCAGGCCGGCCTGCCCGACGGCTTCACCGCCAAGATGATCGTCACCGACGGCTACGGCGCCAACGTCGTGCGCGAGGCCCAGTGGGTCCAGGAGGACCTGGCCAAGGTCGGCATCAAGCTCGAGCTGGACGTCCAGGACTACGCCACCTACTTCACCGAGAGCTGGGCCCAGAAGAACTACGACATCGGCTACGGCCTGCAGACCCCCTTCCTCGCCGCCGACGACTACCTGACCGGCGAGTGGCTCTCCACCGGCGCCCGCAACTGGTACAACATCAACGACCCGCAGCTGGACCAGATGATCAACGCCCAGCGCGGTGAGCTGGACGAGGCCAAGCGCGAGCAGATGCTGCTCGACACCCAGCGCTACATCATCGAGAACGTCTCCAACCCGGTCCCGCTCTACGTCTACGACGGTCTGTCCATCTACAAGGAGTACCTGCACGACACGTGGTCGCACCCCGACTACGGCACCCGCCACCAGGCGCGCATGTGGCTGGGCCCGGAGGCCCCGGGGCGCACGGGCTGACACCGGCACGCGCTCGGACAGCGTGGTCCGGGCGCGCTCGGAGAGCCGCCGCTCCTCTCGAGTGGCGGCTCTCCTGTGCCTGTGGCCCGGCCTCGTCGGACGAGAGTCACTCTCGCCCAGCCAGAGGGGCGATCCGGGCCGCTCGGCATGATCAACGCCGTCGAGTGGCACACCAGCGGGCTTCCACCGGCCCGCGAGCCCGCTGGTGTCCCACTCGCGCCGGTGGACACCCGCCATCCACGCCAGGCCGGCGCCGCCGATCGGACATCGGCGCCGTGCACGCCACGCACCGCCAGACGAGCGGCGATCACAAGTCGGGGGACACCAGCCGCACGAGCGCGGCGAATTCCATACCGGCGAGTAGCCCCCTGACCAGGAGCCGGGGCCTCCCCCGAGCCCCCGGCCGTCTGCCCTTCACCCGACGCAGCCGGGTCACCCGCCGCACCGTCACCCGGCGAGCACCGCGTCCAGCGCCCCCCGCACATCAGCCACCAGGTCGGCGGTGTCCTCGCACCCCGCCGAGTACCGCAGCAACCCCGGCGCCACCGCGTCCCCCCACCGCTCGCGCCGGTCGGCCGTCGACTGCAGCCCGCCGAAGCTCGTCGCCGACCCCGTCAGCCTCGACGCGGCCAGGAACCGCCCCACCGCCTCCGCGGAGGGCAGCGTGAACCGCAGCACCCCGTTCCACCGGCGCATCTGCCGGGAGGCGAGCGCGTGGGCGGGGTCGGCGGGGTGGCCCGGCCAGCGGACGTCCGTCGCGGCCGGGTGCGCGAGCAGCACGTCGACGAGCGCGGCGGCGTTGGCGGCCTGGCGGGCCAGGCGCAGGTCGAGGGTGCCCAGGCCGCGGTGGGCCAGCCAGGTCTCGAACGGGCCGGGGGCGGCGCCGCCGCGGGTGCGGGCCGTGCGCAGCGCCGCGGCCAGCTCGGCGTCGCGGGTGCTGACGTGCCCGAGCAGCACGTCGCCGTGCCCGGAGAGCGCCTTGGTGTCGGAGGCGACGGTGAAGTCGGCGCCCAGGGCCAGCGGCGACTGGCCCAGCGGCGTGGCCGTCGTGTTGTCGACGGCGAGCAGGGCGCCTGCCGCGTGCGCGGCGCCCGCGACGGCGGCGATGTCGCAGACGTCCAGCCCCGGGTTGGACGGTGTCTCGGCCAGCACCAGCCCGGCCCCCTCCAGCGACGGCCGCTCCCCGACCGTGGGCGCCTCGCCGATGGCGACGCCGAGCGGGCCCAGCTCGCTGTGCGCCAGCGCGCGGGCCTGGTAGTAGCCGTCGGAGGGCAGGACGAGCCCGCCGCGGGTGGCGCCGATGCGCAGCACCGCGGCGATGGCGGCCATGCCGGAGGCGAACAGCACGCACTCGCCGCCGTCGAGCTCGCCGATGGCCTCCTCGAGGGCGCGCCAGGTCGGGTTGTCGGCGCGGCCGTAGAAGTCGGTCGGCGTCGGCTCGCCGGGCAGGCCGAGGTGGAACGGCGCGGACAGCACCGGCCCGGGGTGCAGCGGGGCGCCGGTCGTCGCCTCGCGCCGCCCCCCGTGCACGCACCGGGTCCCGTCGCCGTCGGGAACGGTGTCGTCGTGATCAACAGCCACGGACGACCACGATAACGCCGTCCTCGACGGCGGGCCGGTCACTCGTGGCGCGGGGCGCGGGTGATGAGCTCCTTGCCCATCTCGGCGGGCGAGAGGCCCTCGTGGCAGACGCGGCGCACGGCGTCGGCGATCGGCAGTTCGACGCCGTGCCGCTCGCCGAGCGCGCAGATCGACGTGCACGACTTCACGCCCTCTGCGACCTGCCCGTGGTTGGCCTCCTCGGCCTCGGCCAGGCTCTGCCCGCGGCCGAGGCGCTCGCCGAAGGTGCGGTTGCGCGACAGCGGCGACGAGCACGTCGCCACCAGGTCGCCCAGGCCGGCCAGGCCGGCGAAGGTCATCGGGTCGGCGCCGAGCGCCACGCCCAGCCGGGCGGTCTCGGCCAGCCCGCGGGTGATCAGCGAGGCGGTGGTGTTGTGGCCGTAGCCCATCCCGGCGGCCATCCCGCAGGCCAGCGCGATGACGTTCTTGCCGGCCCCGCCGATCTCGCAGCCCACGACGTCGGTGTTGGTGTAGGAGCGGAAGTAGCCGGTGGTGCAGGCGTGCTGCAGGGCGACCGCGCGGTCGTGGTCGGTGCAGGCGATCACGGTGGCGGTGGGTTCCTCGGCGACGATCTCGCGGGCCAGGTTGGGCCCGGAGACGACCGCGACGCGGTCCGGCGTCACCCCGGCGACCTCGGTGATCACCTGGCTCATCCGCTGCAGCGTGCCCAGCTCGACGCCCTTGGCCAGGCTGACCAGCGTGCTGCTCGGCGGCAGCAGCTCCCGCCACCCGACCAGGTTCCGGCGCAGCGTCTGCGACGGCACCGCCAGCACGACCGCGTCCGCGCCGGCCAGCGCGGACGCCGCGTCGGTGGTCGCGGTGAGCAGCCCGGGCAGCTCGACGCCGGGCGCGTAGTCGGGGTTGGTGCGCCGCTCGTTGATCGAGGCCGCGACCTCGGGGCGGCGGGCCCACAGCCGCACGTCGCGGCCCGCGTCGGCGATCACCTTGGCGAACGCCGTGCCCCACGACCCGGCCCCGAGCACGGCCACCCGGCGGACCTCGCCGCCGCTCATCGCTCTCCCCTGCTCGCGAGCCCGCTCACGTGGACGCCTCCCGGCGGTAGAACTCGGTGGGCGCCGGCTCGCCGCGCACCTCGGCCAGCAGGGCGCGGACGCTGCTCATCACCAGGTCGGTCACCTCGCGCAGCACGACGGCGTCGACCGGGCGGCCGCGGTAGGCCGTCAGGTCGACCGGCTCCCCGCACCGCACGGTGATCGGCTTGCGGGGCAGCGGCCGGAACCGCTTGCGGTAGCCGTCGAGCACCTCGCGGGTGCCCCAGTGCACGGCGGGCACGACCGGGACGTCGGTGGCCAGCGCCATCCGGGCGACACCCGTGCGCGAGCGCATCGGCCAGCCGTCGGGGTCGCGGGTGATCGTGCCCTCCGGGTAGATCACCACGACCTTGCCGTCCTGCAGGGCCTTGATGCCGTCGCGCAGGCTCTGCTGGGCGTCGGTGGTCTCCCGGTAGACGGGGATCTGCCCGCTGCCGGCCAGCGCCCAGCCCAGCACCGGGGCCTTCCACAGGCTGTGCTTGGCCAGGAACCGCGGCACCCGTTTGGCCCGGTGCACGACGAGCCCGCTGAACACCGGGTCGAGGTGCGAGACGTGGTTGGCCACCAGCAGCGCACCGCCGGTGGCCGGGATGTGCGTCAGCCCCTGGAAGCGCGATCGCCCCACCAGCCAGCCGATCGGGTAGAAGAAGGCCGCGCAGAACGCGATCCAGAATCCGCCCTTCTCACGCTTTCGCACACGTTCCTCCCACATCGGTGGCACTCCCGCAGAGTCTTCCGGTCCCGCTCTGTCGGGTCCACCACCGGGGTCTCACCTCTGGCCGTCACGACGGGCACCATGGAGGGGTGAGCCCGATGATCGCGGCGGTCGACCTGGTGGTGCCGGTCAAGCCGCTGCACGCGGCCAAGACGCGGCTGCGCGGCGCGGCGGACGGCGGGCTCGGTGAGCCCGCCGCCCACGCCCGGCTGGCCCTGGCGCTGGCCCACGACACGGTGGCCGCGGTGCGCGGCTGCCCCGCCGTGCGGCACCTGCTGGTGGTCAGCTCCGACCCGGTCGTCGCCGCCGAGCTGGGCGCCGTCGGCGTCGAGGTCGTGCCGGACGGCCCGGTCAGCGGGCTCAACGCCGCCTACCGCCGCGGCGCCGCGCTGCTGCGCGGCCGCGATCCGGAGGCCGTGGTCGGCGCCCTGCAGGCCGACCTGCCCGCCCTGCGCCCCGAGGAGCTGTGCGGGGCGCTGGGCGCCGCGGCCACCCTCTTCGCCGAGGGCGTCGCCGGTCGCGCGTTCGTCGCCGACGCCGACACCACCGGCACGACGCTGCTGCTGGCCGCCCCGGGCACCCCGCTCGACCCGCGGTTCGGCGCCGGCTCCGCCGCGGCCCACCGCGAGTCCGGGGCCGTCGCGCTCACCGGCGGGTGGCCCGGCCTCCGCCGCGACGTCGACACCTCCGACGACCTGCGCGGCGCCGCCGACCTCGGGCTCGGCGCGCACACCACCGGGGTCCTCGACCGGTCGAGCACCCCGTGAATGTTCACCCGGATGACCGTCGACAGATGGGCGACCGGGGGTCACCGGTGAGCGAGAATCACCACCGTGGGTGATCCAGGTGAGGGGCTGAGCAGGAAGTCGGCGGCGGGGTCCGGCGAGCCGGACGACCGCCCGATCCCCACCCGACGCGGCCGACCCGCGCGCCGGGCGCCCCGGCCGTCGGCGCGCCGGGTGCACGTGGCGAGCACACCGGTCGTCGCCCCCCGCGCCGCGACGCCCGTCGACGACGGCACCGGCACCAACCCCGGCCCGGCCGCCCCCGCGACCGCCGCCCGCACCTCCGAGGTCCCGGCCGCGGCCGCGGTCCCGGTCAACCCCCCGGCGCGCACCCCCAGCCCGCCCTCCGAGCTGCCCGACGACCGCTACCTCAACCGCGAGCTGTCCTGGCTCGACTTCAACGCCCGGGTGCTCGCCCTGGCCGAGGACACCAGCCAGCCGCTGCTGGAGCGGGCCAAGTTCCTGGCGATCTTCGCGTCCAACCTCGACGAGTTCTACATGGTGCGGGTGGCCGGGCTGAAGCGGCGCAACGACACCGGGCTGGCCGTGCGCAGCGCCGACGGGCTCTCCCCGCGCGAGCAGCTGTCCCGCATCGCGGTCCGCTCGCAGGCCCTGGCCGATGCGCACGCGCGCGTCTTCCTCGACGAGGTCCGCCCGCAGCTCGACGCCCAGGGCATCCACATCCTGCGCTGGGCCGACCTCGACGACGAGCAGCGCGCGGGCCTGTCGGAGTACTTCCGGGCCAAGGTGTTCCCGGTGCTGACCCCGCTCGCGGTCGACCCGGCGCACCCGTTCCCCTACATCTCCGGGCTCTCGCTGAACCTGGCCGTCACGGTGCGCGACCCGGAGGGCGGCACCGAGCGCTTCGCCCGCGTCAAGGTGCCCGACAACGTGCCGCGGCTGATCGAGGTGCCCAGCCCGGACACCTCGCCCCGCGAGGGCCGGGTCACCTTCCTCCCGCTGGAGGACCTGATCTCGGCGCACCTGTCCGAGCTGTTCGCCGGCATGGTGATGGCCGAGGTGCACGTCTTCCGGGTCACCCGCAACGCCGACGTGGAGGTCGAGGAGGACCGCGACGAGGACCTCCTGCAGTCGCTGGAGCGCGAGCTGGCCCGCCGCCGGTTCGGCCCGCCGGTGCGCCTCGAGGTCACCGACACGATGAGCGAGCACGTGCTGGAGCTGCTGCTGCGCGAGCTCGACGTCGACCCGGCCGACGTGATCACCGTCCCCGGCCTGCTCGACCTGACCGCGCTGTGGGCCGTGCACGGGGTGGAGCGCCCCGACCTCAAGGACGACCCGTTCGTCCCGGCCACCCACCCGGCGTTCGCCGAGCGGGAGACCCCGCGCAGCGTGTTCGCGACGCTGCGGGAGGGCGACGTGCTCGTCCACCACCCGTACGACTCGTTCTCCACCAGCGTGCAGCGGTTCATCGAGCAGGCCGCGTCCGACCCGAACGTGCTGGCCATCAAGCAGACGCTCTACCGCACCTCCGGCGACTCACCGATAGTCGACGCGCTGATCGACGCGGCCGCCGCGGGCAAGCAGGTCGTCGCCCTGGTGGAGATCAAGGCCCGGTTCGACGAGCAGGCCAACATCCGCTGGGCGCGCGAGCTGGAGAAGGCGGGGGTGCACGTCGTCTACGGCCTGGTCGGGCTCAAGACGCACTGCAAGACGTCGCTGGTCGTGCGCCAGGAGGGCAACACGATCCGGCGCTACTGCCACATCGGCACCGGCAACTACAACCCCAAGACCGCCCGCCTCTACGAGGACATGGGCGTGCTCACCGCCGACCCCACCATCGGCGCCGACCTGACCGACCTGTTCAACTCGCTCACCGGCTACTCCCGCCAGACGTCGTACCGCAGCCTGCTGGTCGCGCCCTACGGGGTGCGCCGCGGCATCGTGCGGCGCATCGAGGACGAGGTCGAGGCCCACCGCGCGGGCAACCCCGCCGCCCGGGTCCGGATCAAGGTCAACTCGCTGGTCGACGAGCAGGTCGTGGACGCGCTGTACCGGGCGTCGCAGGCCGGGGTGCCGGTCGACGTGGTGGTCCGCGGGATCTGCGCCATCCGGCCTGGCCGCGAGGGGCTCAGCGAGAACATCCACGTCCGCTCGATCCTCGGGCGGTTCCTGGAGCACTCCAGGGTGTTCCACTTCGGTGCCGCCGACGAGTACTGGATCGGCAGCGCCGACATGATGCACCGCAACCTCGACCGCCGCGTCGAGGTGCTGCTGCGGGTGGCCGAACCGCGGCTCGCGGCCAAGCTCGCCCAGGTTTTCGACTCCTCCCTCGACCCGGCCACCCGCTGCTGGACGCTGCACCCCGACGGCTCGTGGGAGCCGTCGCCGCCCGCCGACGCTGGGCAGGACGTCACGGTGCGCGACCACCAGGCCGAGATGATGCTCGCGCACGCCGTCTCGGCCGTCCTGGAGACCGAGTGACCCGCACGACCTCCTGGAGCACGTTGTGAGCCCGTTCGGCCCCCGCGACGACACCACCCCCGCCGACGTGCTCGCCGCGGGCGCGGTGCTGTGGCGCCGGGCGAACGACGGCCTGCGCGTCGCGCTGGTCCACCGCCCCCGCTACGACGACTGGGCCTACCCCAAGGGCAAGATCGACGACGGCGAGGACCTGCCGGCCACCGCCGTGCGCGAGGTCGCCGAGGAGACCGGCCACCGGTGCCGGCTCGGCGCCCTGCTCGGCGACGTCCGCTACCCGGTCCCCGAGGGCGACAAGCTGGTCCGGTACTGGGCGGCCGAGTCGCTGGGCGGCGACTTCGACCCGAACTCCGAGACCGACCGCCTGGAGTGGGTCGACATCGACCGCGCCGCCGACCAGCTGTCCTACCGGCACGACCTGGAGGTCCTGCGCCGCTTCGTCGACATCGGCCCCCCGACCGCCACCGTCGTGCTGGTCCGCCACGCCAAGGCGGGCAGCCGCAGCCGCTGGGACGGCGACGACGCCCTGCGCCCCCTGTCCGGCGCCGGCCGCCGCCAGGCCGAGGCCCTGGCCCCGTTCCTGCCCCTCCTCGGCCCCGACCGCCTGTTCACGGCCGTGCCCCTGCGCTGCCGCCAGACCCTCGTCCCCGTGGCCGAGCGCCTCGGCGGCGCCCCCATCGACGACGAGCCGCTGTTCGGCGAGGACCACTACTGGGACGACCCGGCCGCGGCCCGCGAGCGCCTGCTGGCCCTCGCCGCCCTCGGCGGCGTCACCATGATCGCCAGCCAGGGCGGCGTCATCCCCGACCTGGTCGGCACCCTGGCCAAGTCGGCAGGCATCGACCCCGACGACGTCCCCGCCAAGAAGGCCAGCACCTGGGTACTGACCTTCGTCGACGGCGTCGTCCACGCCGCCGACCACTACCCCCCGTCCAACGTCTGACGGCCTGCACGGCCAGGCCGCGAGCCGTGGATCCGTTCTCAGAACGGCGGATCGGCGTCGGTGACCGGTGCGGCTGTGGGCGCGGGTCGGGCACCCGGGATGTAGGTGTCCATGAACCGGGGGCAAGACCGGGAGCCGCGGCCGGCTACCTCGCCACCACCGCGTGCCCCCGGCCGGGTGGGGTCAGTCCAGCTCGCAGAACTTCTCGGTCTCCGCGATGCACCGATCGGTGCCGGCCGCCGCGTCGGCGAGGTCGGTCCCGGGACCGCCGAGGAGTTCGTCGCTTCCCAGACCGCCGAACAGGATGTCGTTGCCGCGTCCGCCGTTGAGGGTGCCCGGCAGGGAGGGGCCGCCGCCGAACTCCGTGTCGTTGTTGATGAAGTCGTCGCCGTCGCCGCCGTTGACGTTGAGGTTCACCACCCCCGAGCAGCTGACGGTGTTCGAGTTCACCTGGGAACAGCCGGGCCCGGCGATGACCTGGGCCTTCGTGTCGGTCATCACTACCGTGCTGCCGGAGGACCGCGTGAACCGGATGTCGTTGGCCCGAACCGGCCCGTACCGCAGGCGCGCCGGCACCGAGGAACGGGAGCGGCGCGGCGGCGAGAACTCACCCACCCGACCCAACACCCAGGATCACGTCCAACCCCGAGTCGAACAACTCGTCGTCACTCCACCGCGAGTCATCGAGATGCCCCGACCCATCGAGCGTCGGATAAGCAGCACGATTGACCGCGATGTGCCGCCGCGCCTCCGCCCGCACCCCCGCATCCCCGGCCCGACGCCACGTCGCCTCCGTCAGCGCAGCACCGATCACGTAGTTGGCCACCACGCGGGTGAGGACGCTGAGCCGAGCCCCCGACAGCCCCCCGCGGACGAGCGCAGCCTGCAGGAACTCGGTGCGCGCGAGCACGTTCGGCCCCAGCATCGGTCGCCCGACCAACCCCGGCGCCCACGGGTGCCGCAGCATGGCCGCCCGCCACCCCCGGGCCAGTGCCCGGACGTCGTCCCGCCAGTCGTCGCCGGGGCCCGGGAGCTCCACCTCCGCGAAGACGTGGTCGAAGGCCAGGTCGAGGAGGTCGTCCTTGGTCCGCACGTGCCAGTACAGCGCGGTCGAGGTGACCGCCAGGTGCTTGGCCAGCCTGCGCATCGTCAGCCCGTCGGCCCCGTGCTCGTCGAGCAGGGCCACCGCGGCGTCGACGATGCGCTCCCGGGTGAGGGGTGCCGGGCGGCGCGGCCGCCCGGGGTCGGCGCGCAGCCAGACGGTGCCGCCGCGCCGGTCGTCGGGGCCGTCGAACTCGGTCGCCGTCACCACCCCACCCTATTACGGTGCACAGCTGGCTTAACGTTGGTAAGTCACGGGAAGGACCGCGCGACCATGCCCCTGATGCGGATCCAGCTGGACAGCGACCGGTACACCGCGCGCCGCGTGCGCGAGCTGCACCGGGCCGGGAAGACCCACCACGAGTCCCGCGACGCCGCGCGCGAGGAGGTCTGGCGGCGCGGTCGCACTCCCGCCGCCGAGCCCGTCTTCGTCGGCGTCACGAACGGCGAGCCGGTCCGGCTCCTCTACGACGTCGAGGTCCACCCGGAGACGACGCCGTGAGGCGCGCGCCGGGTGCCCCGGTAGGCCGCCGGCGAGGTGCCCGCCGATGTGGCGGGTCCTTTTCCGGCGGCCCCCGGCCCGAACCGGACGTGCGGGTTTCCTCGCATCCGGCTCTCTGGTGATTACTGCGTGGATTTCGTGGTTGGGATCGGCGCGTGGATGGTGTCGTGGCAGGGAATGCAGACGATGAGTGTCTTTCGCCGTTTCTCTGTCATGAGTTGTGCCCACGCGGGTTGTGGCTGTCCTGTCCGGACGAGGTCTGCGAGTGCCGGTATCTGGTGGATCTCCACCGTCGCTCCT
>NZ_JAGSOV010000051.1 GCF_023898865.1 Pseudonocardia humida | reverse complement strand
ACGAGAGTCGCGCTCGCTCCCCAGGGCGCAACGAGAGGCGCGCTCGCTCCGCCGAACGCAACGAGAGTCGCGCTCGTCCCGGCCGAGGCGGCGCGCAGCGCCGCGAGCCGGGCAAGCCCCGGTGGGCGCGCAGCGCCCACCCCACCCCCGAAGTGCTCCCCTGCTGGAGCTGAGGACGCCCGCCGCGTAGGCGCCGCCGGAGGCGCCCTGAACAGGTGGCTGTCCTGGGCGACGCGCCCAGCTCCGGACCAGGGAAGGCCGCGCCTGCGCGGCGGGCGACCTCGGATCAAGCAGGGGTTCGGCCCCTGCCGTCACGTCGACCCGCCCAGCGTCGCACGCCCGGAACAACCCCCGCACGCCTGGCGTGCACGGGCTGCGGCCGGCAGGGCAGGGTGCGGGGGCCTTCCGGGCGTGCACGTCCGAGGGTGCCGAGGTGACGGCAGGGGCCTCGGGAAGGGGGTGGGCGCTTCGCGCCCCACGGGGTTCGCGCCTTCGGCGCTCACCCGCCTCGCCCAGGAGTGAGTGGCGCGCCCGCCCAGCCTGGTGGGCGAGAGCGCCGTTCACTCAACTCGGGGCCCGGACGAGAGCGACTCTCGTCCCGCCAGGCCGGACGAGAGCGACTTTCGTCCCGCCAGGCGACACGAGAGTCACTCTCGTTCGCGAGGGCTGGGCGAAGGGGCCCGCCGGGAGTGGCGCGAGAATGGCTCTCGTCCCGCCAGCCGGCACGGGAGCCACTCCCTCGTCCAGGCTCGGAGCGAGTGGCGCTCTCGCCGAACCTGCTTGGGCCAGAGCGCCACTCGCTTCTACCGCGGGCGGCCGTCTCATCGGTTCGCCCCCGAGTGCCTCCTGCGGGCGGGTCCTCGCAGACTCCCCGTGCTCCTCGCACATGCTGTGGCCTCTGCGAGGAGCGTGCTGCCCCTGCGAGGACACCGATTCCGCGATCCGGAGCCGGGTCGAACCCGCGGCGGCCCTAGCGGCCGGTGAACTCGGCCTTGCCGGGACCGTTGGCCACGAACGACTCCATGCCGATGCGCCGGTCGTCGGTGGCGAACAGCGCCGCGAAGACCTCGGCCTCCAGGTCGAGCCCGGTGCGCAGGTCGACGTCCAGCCCGCCGTCGATGGCCTTCTTGGCCGCGGCCAGTGCCACCGCGGGGCCGTCGGCGAACTGCTCGGCCCATCGGCGGGCCGCCGCGTAGACCTCGTCGGGCGCGACGACCTCGTCGACCAGCCCGATCTCCAGGGCCTCCGCGGCCCCCACCATCCGCCCCGTGAAGATCAGGTCCTTGGCCCGGGACGGCCCGACCAGCCGGCTCAGCCGCTGCGTGCCGCCGCCGCCGGGGATGATGCCGAGCAGGATCTCCGGCTGGCCCAGCTTGGCGTTCTCGCCGGCGATCCGCCGGTCGCAGCCCAGCGCGACCTCCATGCCGCCGCCCAGCGCGTAGCCGGTGATCGCCGCGACGGTCGGCTTGGGGATCTCCGACATCGCCCCGAAGCAGGCCGAGAGCCTGCGGGCGACCGGGGCCATGTCCGCGTAGGACATGCCCGCCATCTCCTTGACGTCCGCCCCGGCCGCCAGCACCTTCTCGCCGCCGTAGACGATCACCGAGCGGACGTCGGCGCGCCGGGCGGCCTCCTCGGCGGCGGCCTTGAGCTCCTCCTGGACCTGCCGGCTGAACGCGTTCATCGGCGGCCGGTCGAGCCGGATGGTGCCGACCCCGCCCTCGACCTCGAGCCTCACGAATTCGGTCACGCCGGGACCCTAACCCGATCTCCCGGCCGCGCGGCTCGCCCGGAAGTTCAGGAAGGCCACCTTCCTGGAGCCCGGAGTTCAGGAAGGCCACCTTCCTGAACCTCGGGTGGGGGTCAGCACGGTCAGCGCGGGAGGGGCAGGACGCGCGCCAGGGCGGGCACCACGGCCGCGGCGACGACCACGTGCATCAGCATCAGCCCGACGACGTTCACGACGCCGGTGCCGGCGGCCAGCAGCGCGAGGTCGACGCCGAACGAGAGCACGACCACGACCGGGACGAGCACGCGCAGCACCGCGCGGGGCCGCCGGCTGAGCCGGCGCACGAGCGCCCAGCCCGCGGTTCCCAGGAGCACGCCACCGAGGGTCAGCGGGGCGTAGTGGGCGAACTGCAGGCCCCTCTCGACGCCGCCGGGTCCCAGCGCCAGGACCACCAGCGCGATGAGGGCGTTGCCGAGCACGGCGACCGCCGTCGCGGCGAGCAGCCCGAGACCCACCCGGGTCGCGGTCGGGGAGTCCTGCCGGGGGGAGATCGACGTGGTCATGGTGTCCGTCCTGTCGGCACTCAGCGAAGTTGAGAGGTTTCTCCACTTCGGTCCGGACTCTAGGGCGGCGAAGCTGAGAACCCTCTCCGCTTCCCACCCGACCTGGGCTACCGTCGGGCCGTGGGCCCACCCGAGCCGCCGCGCCCGCTGCGTCGCGACGCCGAGCGCAACCGGCGGCGCATCCTCGACGCCGCCCGCGCCCTGGTCGCCGAGCGCGGCCTCGACGTCAGCCACGACGACGTCGCCCGGGCCGCCGACGTCGGCGTCGGCACGGTCTACCGCCGCTTCCCCGACAAGCAGGACCTGTTCGACGAGCTGCTCGCCGAGCGCGTCGACGACCTGGTCGCGATGGCCGAGCGGGCCAGGGGCAGCGCCGACCCGTGGGACGGGCTGCGCGCGTTCGTCATCGGCAACCTCGAGCGCCAGGCCGACGACCCCGGGCTGCGCGAGCTGATGAGCCACGCGCGCGGCAGCGAGCTGGCCCGGCGGGGCAGGCGGCGGATGGCCGACGCCATCGGCGAGCTGGTCGACCGCGCGCACGCCTCCGGTCAGCTGCGCGCCGACGTCGACGTCGGCGACATCGCGGTGGCCGAGATCATGGTCGCGGCGATCGTCGACCGGGCCGGGGGCGTCGAGCCGCGGCTGTGGCGGCGGGCGCTGGCCGTGGTCCTCGACGGGCTGCACGAGCACGGCCAGACCCCGCTGCCGGGCGCCGCGCCCGCCATGGCGACGATCGAGCGGATGGGCCCCCGGCCCGGCGGGTGATCAGTGGTCGCGGTCGGAGGTTCGCCCGGGGCCACTTGCGCGGCCCGAGGCCCGTGCGGTCGTCGAGCAGCTCGCGGGCGATGTCCAGGTGGCCGCGGTGGCGGGCCAGCTCCTCGATCACGTGCAGCACGACGTCGCGCACGGTGTGGATCTCCCCGGGCGGCTGGTCGGGGACCGCGGTGACCGGGTCGTCGAGCGCGAACCCGGCCAGCAGCCGGTCGGACCGCTCGATCTCCGCCCGGTAGGCCCGCACGGCCTCGTCCAGGTCCTGCGGCTCGCCCGGTACCGCACGGGTCCACTCGGCGTCACCGCCGAGCACGAAGCCGAACCAGTGCCGCTCCACCCCGCCGAGGTGGTCGGCCATGGCCAGCGGCGTCCAGCCGCTGGGCACCACGCTGCGCCCGGCGTCGGCGTCGGACAGCCCGTCCAGGACCGCCGGCGCCGAGCGCCGCTGAGCGGCGAGGAAGTGCAGCAGGGCCGCCCGCTCGTCCTTCACCGCGGTCATGGCTCAGCGCAGCCAGGCGGTGTAGCGGCCGCGGCGGCGCTGCACGCCCAGCGGGAGGCCGAAGGTGGCGCTCAGGTTCTCGTCGGTGAGCACGTCGTCGAGCAGCCCGGAGGCGACCACCCGCCCCTCGCGCAGCAGCAGCCCGTGCGTGTAGCCCACCGGGATCTCCTCGACGTGGTGGGTGACCAGCACCGACGCCGGGGCGTCCGGGTCGGCCGCGAGCACCGACAGCCGCCCGACCAGGTCCTCCCGGCCGCCCAGGTCGAGCCCGGCGGCGGGCTCGTCGAACAGCAGCAGCTCGGGGTCGGTCATCAGGGCCCTGGCGATCAGCGCGCGCTTGCGCTCGCCCTCGGACAGCGTGCCGAACGTGCGCTGCCCGAGGTGGCGGATGCCCAGTGCGCCCAGCAGCGACTCGGCGCGGGCGGTGTCGAGCCGCTCGTAGCGCTCGCGCCAGCGGCCCAGCACGCCGTAGCCGGCGCTGAGCACGACGTCGCGCACGTTCTCCTGCTCGGGCACCCGGATGCCGAGCGCGGCCGAGGTGAGCCCGATGCGGGTGCGCAGCTCGAACACGTTCACCCGGCCGAGCTGCTCGCCGAGCACGTGCACCCGGCCCTCGGTCGGGTGCAGCTCGGCCGCGGCCAGCCTGAGCAGGGTGGTCTTGCCCGCCCCGTTGGGGCCCAGCACGACCCAGCGCTCGTCGAGCTCCACGGCCCAGTCGACGTCCTGCACGAGGACCGTATCCCCGCGGCGCACGCTGACGTTGTCCATCTTGATGACGAGGTCGTCGAGATCGGAGCTATCGACGGCGGACGCCTCGGGGGGCGTTACGGACGCGGCCACTTCCCTATCCTGGCCGATCGTGCCGGTCTTCCCGTTGGGTGCCCATGCCGATGATGTCGGCGTCCGCTTCGCTGTCGCCTCGACCAGCGCGGACGCCGTCGAAGTGTGCCTTGTGGACGGTCCGGACGACCACCTGGCCGAACGGCGCGTCGAGCTGACCGAGCAGACCTTCGGCGTCTGGCACGGTCACGTACCGGGCGTTCGGCCGGGGCAGCGCTACGGCTACCGGGTGCACGGGCCCTACCGGCCGTGGGACGGGCTGCGGGCCAACCCGGCCAAGATCCTCCTCGACCCGTACACCCGACGCGTCCTCGGCCGGGTGACGGATCTCACCGCGGCCCGCGGCTGGGTGCACGACCCGATGTCGGGGACGCTGAACGACGTCGACTCGCTGGGCAGCGTGCCGCTCTCCGTGGTGACCGAGCCGGACACGCCGTTCGCCGGCAGCCGCCCGGACGTGCCGTGGTCGGAGACCGTGGTCTCCGAGCTGCACGTGCGCGGCTACACCAAGTGCCACCCGGAGGTGCCGCCCGAGCACCGCGGCACCTACCTGGGCCTGGCCCACCCGGCCGTCATCGCGCACCTCAAGCGGACCGGGGTGACGGCCGTCGAGCTGCTGCCGGTGGCCGCGATCGCCGAGGAACCCCCGCTGCTGGAGCGGGGGCGGCGCAACTACTGGGGCTACGCCACCCTCGGCTTCCTGGCCCCCGAGGCCGGCTACGCCACCGCGCCGGGCCGCGAGGTCGAGGAGTTCACCGCGATGGTGACCGCGCTGCACGCCGCGGACATCGAGGTGATCATCGACTTCGTGCCCAACCACACCGCGGAGGGCGGCGTCGGCGGCACCACCCTCTGCTACCGCGGCCTGGACGCCCCGGCCTACTACTCGCTGGGCGGCGCCGGGCACGACGCCGACATCACCGGCACCGGCAACACCCTCGACGCCGGCTCCCCGACGGTGATCCGGCTCGTCTGCGACGCCATGCGGCACTGGGTGAACGTGCTCGGCGTCGACGGCTTCCGGATCGACCTGGCCAGCGTGCTGGGCCGGCCGCGGTCGGGCCAGTTCGACCCGAACGCCCCGCTGCTCACCGCGATCGCGCTCGACCCGGTGCTCAACCGGGTCAAGCTGATCGCCGAGCCGTGGGACGCGACCGGCGAGGGCTACCGGGTCGGGGGCTTCGGCGTGGCCTGGTCGGAGTGGAACGGGCGCTACCGCGACGCCGTGCGCGACTTCTGGCGCGGCCACGGCGGCATCGGTGAGGTCGCCAGCCGGCTCACCGGCAGCTCGGACGTCTACAAGCCCAGCGGGCGCCGGCCGTGGGCCTCGGTCAACTTCGTCACCGCCCACGACGGCTTCACCCTGCGCGACCTCGTCTCCTACGAGCGCAAGCACAACGAGGCCAACGGCGAGGACAACCGCGACGGCACCAACGACAACCGCTCGCAGAACTTCGGCGTCGAGGGCGAGACGAGCTCCCCGGTGATCCGGGCCCGGCGGCTGGCCGCGGCCCGGGCGATGGTCGGCACGCTGCTGCTGTCCACCGGCACCCCGATGCTGCTCGGCGGCGACGAGTGGTGGCGCACCCAGCACGGCAACAACAACGCCTACTGCCTCGACGACGCCACGTCCTGGGTCGACTGGACCCCCGGCCCCGAGCAGGAGTCCATGGCGGCGTTCACGGCCCGCGTGACGGGGCTGCGGCGCGGCTCGCGCGCCCTGCAGCGCGACCGGTTCTACCGCGACGGAGAGGTCCTCTGGTGGCACCCCGCCGGCCGTCGCATCCGCGGCCACGACTGGCACGACGGCCGCCTGCACAGCCTCGGCCTGATGCGCGAGGAGTGGCTGCTGCTGCTGCACGCCGGCCACGAGGCCATCCCGGCCACCCTCCCGCCCGGCGGCTGGCACGTCCCCCAGCTCGACAGCACCCGCGACGACGGCGCTCCCCCGACCTCCCGCCCCCTCCCCGGCGGCTCCACCATCACCCTCCCGCCCCGCTCGTTGCTGCTGCTGCGCTGGCAGGAGGGCCGGGAGTGAGTTCCCACGGCTGCACCCACGCCCTATCCTGGGCGCGTGCCCCGCTACGACTTCCGCTGCCGTGAGTGCGCCGACACCTTCGAGGTGACCCGCCCGATGAGCGAGTCGGCAGCCCCGGCGCCGTGCCCGGCCGGCCACGACGACACGGTCAAGCTGCTGACCACCGTCGCCGTCGGCGGGCTCGCCGGGTCGCGCAGCCCGGCGCCGGTCGGCGGCGGCGGCTGCTGCGGCGGGGCCTGCGGCTGCGGGTGAGCCGGCCCGTGGGGCCTTGAGGGGCCTCCGGCGAGGGCCTCCGCGGAGGGCGACTCGGATCAAGCAGGGGGCCGCCCCTGCCGTCACGTCGACATGCCCAGCGTTGCACGACCGGAAGATCGCCCGCACGGTCGGCGTGCACGGGCTGCGGGATCTGTTGGGTGCGGGCTCCTCCCGGGCGTGCACGTCTGAGCGTGCCGACGTGATGGCAGGGGCTTCGGGGGTGGAGTGGCCGCTTCCCGGCCGGGCGAGGGGGCAGTCCTCGCAGCGCCGGGTGGGTGTCGCAGACGTGGCTGGGTTGGGGGGGGGGGCCCCCCCGGCGGCCGCAACACCCCCCCCCCCGCAGCGAGGTGGGGCGCGCCCCGGCGGGGGGGGGGCCCCCCCCCGGGGGGGGGGGCCCCCCCCCCCCCCCCGCCCCCCCCCCCCCCCAACCCACCCAGCGCTGCGAGATGGGCGAGAAGGGGCCCGCCCCCACCAACCTGGTGATCAGCCCGCGAGCACGACCTTCCCCAGCTCCGCCGACGACGCCAGCAGCGGGTGCGCCGGAAGCACGCGGACCGTGTAGCCGGTCAGCCCGGCGTGCGGCAGCTTGACCACCGACTCGAACCGGTCGCCGTGCCCGTCCGCGGCCCCGACGTGCTCCATCGCCACCGTCACCGTGTCGGCGAGGTCGTCGGTGTCGCCGACGCGCCCGACGACCGCCTGCACCGTGACGTCCTCGGGGGACAGCCCGCCAAGGTCGACCGCGGCGCGCACGGTCATCGGCGCGCCGACCTCGGGGGTGTCGGGCAGGCCGGAGGCGTCGACGCCGATCACCTGGACGTGCGGCCATGCCTTGTCCAGCCGTCGGCGGTACGCGGCCAGCTCGCGGGCGGGCCCGAACGAGTCGGCGTTGACCCGGGTTGCCGCCCGCGCGGCCGGGGCGTACCAGTCCTCGACGTACTCGTGGACCATGCGGGTGGCCTGGACCTGCGGGCGCAGCGTGGTCAGCGTGTGGCGGACCAGCTCCACCCAGCGGCTCGGGATGCCGTCGACGCGGTCGTAGAACGCCGGGGCGACCTGGGTGGCGAGCAGCTCGTAGAGGGCGTTGGCCTCCAGGTCGTCGCGCTTGACCGGGTCGTCGATGCCGTCGGCGGTGGGGATGGCCCAGCCGTTGGCGCCGTCGTAGAGCTCGTCCCACCAGCCGTCGCGGATGGAGAGGTTGAGCCCGCCGTTGAGCGCGGACTTCATGCCGGACGTGCCGCACGCCTCCAGCGGGCGCAGCGGGTTGTTCAGCCACACGTCGCAGCCCCAGTACAGGTAGCGGGCCATCGACATGTCGTAGTCGGGCAGGAAGACGATCCGGTGCCGGACGGCGGGGTCGTCGGCGAACTGGACGATCTCCTGGATGAGCGCCTTGCCGCCGTCGTCGGCGGGGTGGCTCTTGCCCGCGACCACCAGCTGCACCGGCCGGGCCGGGTCGAGCAGCAGGTCGCGCAGCCGGTCCTTGTCGCGCAGCATCAGGGTGAGCCGCTTGTAGGTCGGGACGCGGCGGGCGAATCCGACGGTCAGCACGTCCGGGTCGAAGATGTGGTCGGTCCAGCTCAGCTCGGGGGTGGAGGCCCCGCGCTGCAGCCAGGCCTCGCGCACGCGGCGGCGCACCTCGGCGACCAGCCGGGCGCGCAGGGTGCTGCGCAGCGCCCACAGCGACTCGTCGGGCACGGCGGCGGCGACGGCCTCGTCGTCCGGGCCGCCGATGAGGGCGGTGACCTCGCGGGCCTCCCAGGTGTGGCCGTGCACGCCGTTGGTCACCGAGCCGATCGGCACCTCCTCGGCGTCGAAGCCCGACCACAGCCGGCCGAACATCTCCCGCGACACCTGGCCGTGCAGCCGCGAGACGCCGTTGGCGCGCTGGGCCAGCCGCAGCCCCATGTGCGCCATGTTGAACATGCCCTGGCTCTCCTCGGCGCCCAGCGCGAGGATCCGGTCGAGCGGGACGCCGGGCAGCAGCGCCGAGTCGGTGCGGGCGGCCGCGGTGGAGCCGTCGGTGGCGCCCGCGGAGAAGTAGTGCCGCACCATCTCGACCGGGAACCGGTCGATCCCGGCGGGGACGGGGGTGTGGGTGGTGAACACGGTGCCCGCGCGGACGGCGGCGACGGCCTCGTCGAAGGACAGCCCGTCGTCGACCTGCAGCTCGCGGATCCGCTCCAGGCCCAGGTAACCGGCGTGGCCCTCGTTGGTGTGGAAGACCTCGGGGGTGGGGTGGCCGGTGACCGCGCAGAACGCCCGCACGGCCCGGACGCCGCCGATGCCGACCAGGATCTCCTGGCGGATGCGCTGGTCCTGGTCGCCGCCGTAGAGGCGGTCGGTGACGCCGCGCAGGTCGGGCTCGTTCTCCTCGATGTCGGAGTCGAGCAGCAGCAGCGGCACCCGCCCGACGGTGGCCTGCCAGACCCGCGCCTTGAGCACGCGCTCGCCGGGCATCACCACCTCGACGAGCACCGGGGTGCCGTCGGCGTCGGCGAGCAGCTGCAGCGGCAGGCCCTGCGGGTCGAGCACCGGGTAGTGCTCCAGCTGCCAGCCGTCCAGCGACAGCGACTGGCGGAAGTAGCCCGACCGGTACAGCAGGCCCACCGCGATCAGCGGCACGCCCAGGTCGGAGGCGGCCTTGAGGTGGTCGCCCGCCAGCACGCCGAGGCCGCCGGAGTAGTTGGGCAGCACCTCGCTGACGCCGAACTCCATGGAGAAGTAGCCGACGGCCGCGGGCAGCGTCGGGTCCTCCTCGCGCTCGAGCTGGTACCAGCGCGGCTCGGTGAGGTAGGACTCCAGGTCGTCGGCCAGCTCGCGCACGGTGACCACGGCGTCGGCGTCCTTGGCCAGCTCGCCCAGCCGCGACGTCGAGATCTCGCCGAGCAGCCGGACCGGGTCGTGGCCCGCGCGCTCCCACGCGTCGTGGTCCAGGCCCGCGAAGAGGTCCTGGGTCGGCGGATGCCAGCTCCACCGCAGGTTGGTGGCCAGGGTCTGGAGCGGAGCCAGCGGCGCGGGCAGCTGGGCTCGAACGGTGAACCGGCGAAGCGCTCTCACGCCGCAGACCTTAACCAGCGGTCTTCGTGATCGGTTCGGAGCCGGTCGGGCGCGTCCGCTCATCCCCGGCCCGGCCGCACCAGCGTCGCGGTGTCCGAGATCGGCACCAGGGCGCGCGGGAACCATCTGGTGTCGTGGTGGATGCGCTGCTCGACGGCGGCTGGGGGCGGGCCGCGGCGATCCGCAGGGCCGGGTCGGCCCACCCCGAGGGCGTGTCCCAGGACCCCGCGCTCGTCGACGCCCTCGCCCGGGAGTTCGCCGTGCGCCCGTGGCCGGACGTGGCCGGGCGGCCGGCCGCGCTGGAGCGCGAGCACGGGCCCCGGGTGCGGTCCGCGCGGTGATCCCCGCCCCACCCGAGCAGCGGTGCGGATGATCTCCCGGGGACCGGTCACCCGGACGCGCCGGACGACGGCCGGTCGTGTGTCGGCCACCCGCGTGACCATTGGGTGAACTGCGCAGACCCGTTCAGGACCGGGCCGCGCCGGGTAGATAGGTTGTGGATCCAGTGACAGGTGTGCGCGGGTTGGGGGTGGGCCCATGACGGGTCGGATCGGGATCGACGACGTAACCCCCACGGCCGGTGGCGGACGCCATCCGAGCAAGGCCGTCGTCGGCGAGGTGATCCCGATCAGCGCCACCGTGTGGCGCGAGGGGCACGACGCCGTCGCGGCCAACGTGGTGTGGAAGCGGGTCGGCGACCGCGGCCCCGCGCACCACGTGCGGATGGAACCGACCGGCGTGGGGACCGACACGTTCGAGGCCGTGGTGGTGGCCGACGAACCGGGGCTGTGGACGTTCCGCGTGGACGGCTGGAGCGACCCGTGGTCCACCTGGCGGCACGCCGTCACGGTGAAGCTCGACGCCGGCCAGAGCGCCGCCGAGCTGGCCAACGACCTCGAGGTGGGGGCCCGGCTGCTGCAGCGGGTCGGGCGCAGGCCCGGCGAGCGCCCGCACCGCGACCTGCTCTTCGGCGCCGCGAACGCGCTGCGCGACACGGCGCTGCCGCTGCACGCGCGGGTCGCCCCGGCGCTGTTCCCGGCCGTCCAGACGATCATGACCGAGCGCCCGGTCCGCGAGCTGATCACGCGCGGGCGCCCGCAGCAGGTCTACGTCGACCGCGAGCGCGCCCTGTTCGGCTCCTGGTACGAGTTCTTCCCCCGCTCGACCGGCGGCCGCGACGAGACCGGTCGCCCCATCCACGGCAGCTTCGTCACCGCAGGCAAGCAGCTCGACCGCGTCGCCGCGATGGGCTTCGACGTGGTGTACCTCCCGCCGATCCACCCCGTCGGCACGGCGCACCGCAAGGGCCGCAACAACTCCGTGCACGCCGGTCCGGGCGATGTCGGTTCCCCGTGGGCGATCGGGTCGGCCGAGGGCGGGCACGACGCCATCGACCCCGAGCTGGGCACCCTGGAGGACTTCGACGCGTTCGTCGACCGCGCCCGCGACCTGGGCATGGAGATCGCGCTCGACTTCGCCCTGCAGTGCGCCCCCGACCACCCCTGGGTCAAAGAGCACCCGGAGTGGTTCACGGTGCGCCCCGACGGCACCATCGCCTACGCCGAGAACCCGCCCAAGAAGTACCAGGACATCTACCCGATCAACTTCGACAACGACCCGGCGGGCATCTACGCCGAGTCGCTGCGGGTGGTCCTGCACTGGGTCGAGCACGGGGTGCGGATCTTCCGGGTCGACAACCCGCACACCAAGCCGCCGAACTTCTGGCACTGGCTGATCTGGCAGGTCAAGGCCCGCTACCCGGACGTGTTGTTCCTGGCAGAGGCGTTCACCCGGCCGGCCCGGCTGTTCGGGTTGGCCCGGCTGGGCTTCACCCAGTCGTACTCCTACTTCACGTGGCGCACGACGAAGGAGGAGCTGACCGAGTTCGCGCTCATGCACGCCGAGCGCGCCGACGAGGCCCGGCCGAACCTGTTCGTCAACACCCCGGACATCCTCCACGAGTCGCTGCAGCACGGCGGGCGCGGCATGTTCGCCATCCGGGCCACGCTGGCCGCGACGATGGCGCCGACGTGGGGCGTGTACTCCGGCTTCGAGCTCTACGAGGGCGAGGCCGTGCGCCCGGGCTCGGAGGAGTACCTCAACTCCGAGAAGTACGAGCTGCGCCCGCGCGACTTCGAGGCCGCCGCAGCCCGGGGCGACTCGCTGGAGCCCTACATCACCCGGCTCAACGAGATCCGCCGCGCGCACCCTGCCCTGCAGCAGCTGCGCCACATCCGCTTCCACCAGGTGGACAACGACCAGATCATCGCCTACTCGCGCACCGACCCGGCGACGGGCGACACGGTGCTGGTCGTGTGCACGCTCGACTCGTGGAACGCCCAGCAGGGCACCACCGCGCTGGACATGCCGGCGCTCGGTGCCGACTGGTCCGACCAGCTCACCGTGCACGACGAGGTGACCGGGGAGTCCTACACCTGGGGGCAGTTCAACTTCGTGCGCCTGGAGCCGTGGAACCACGTGGCGCACATCTTCCGCGTCCAGCGCTGAGCCCGCGGGCTGGGCCCCGCCGCCGGATGCGGTCCCGCTAGCGTGCTCGCGTGGACCGCATCCCGCACGATGATCGGCCGGCTCCGTCGGCTGCCCGTGTGGGTGGCCGACGGCGCCCTCGCCCTGGTCATCGGGTACGCGGACGCCATCGCCGTCTCCGAGGCAGCCCCGCTGCAGGTCGTCGGGCGGATGCAGCTGCCGATCGACGTCGCGACGCTCGTCGTGGTGCTGGGGGCGCTGCCGCTGGTGGTGCGCAGGCTGGCCCCGCTGCCGGTGGTCGTGTTCGTCGCGGCCGTCGCGCTGGCCGGCGGGCTGCTGCTGGTCCCGACCACCTGGCTCGCCCTGGTCCTGGCGATGTACACGGTCGCCGCGCACCACCCGCGCCGGCAGAGCCTGGTCATCGCCGCGGTGCTGATGGTCTGCGTGATCGCCGTGCTGGCCGTGCACGACGCCCAGCAGTACACGGTGTCCAACGCGCTCGTGCTCGCCGCGGTCACGGCGCTGGGCGACCGCACCCGCGTCGCCCGCCTGCGTGCCGTCGCGCTGGAGCAGCGGGCCCGCGAGCTGGAGCGCGAGCGCGAGCGCGGCGTGCGGCTCGCGCTCGCCGCCGAGCGCACCCGGATGGCCCACGAGCTGCACGACATCACCGCGCACGCGATGGCGGTGATCGCCGTGCAGTCCGCGGGGGCGCGCCGCGTGCTGCACTCCGACCCGGCCCGAGCCGCCGAGGCGCTGGGCGAGATCGAGGACACCGCCCGCGACGGCCTCGCCGAGCTGCGCCAGGCCGTCGCGCTGCTGCGCGGTGGCTCCCGGGACGCTGTGCCGCAGCCGGGGCTCCCCGAGCTCGCCGGCCTCGTCACCCGCTTCCGCGACGCCGGCCTGCGCGTCGACGCCGAGCTGCCCGACCCGCTGCCCCGGCTGACCCCCGCGGTCGGCCTGACCGTGTACCGGGTCGTGCAGGAGGCGCTGACCAACGCGCTGCGCCACGCCGGGCGCACCCGGGCCCGGGTCGGGGTGACCGCCGGGCCCGACGAGGTGCGCGTGGTCGTCCACGACGACGGGCCGGGCGCCGGGGTGCCGCGGCCCCGCACCGGCCCGCCCGGCCACGGCCTGCTCGGGCTGCGGGAGCGGGTGCGCGCCCGCGGCGGCCACCTCGACGTCCGCGCCGGCCCGGACGGCTTCCGGCTCGACGCGCGCATCCCGGTGGCCGCTCCCGCCGCCGTCGAGGACGGCGCACCCGTCGCCGGGGGTCGCGCGTGAGCGGGCGGCCGCTGCGGGTCCTGATCGCCGACGACCAGCGCCTGATGCGGGCCGGCCTGGCGATGATCATCGACTCGGAGGACGGCCTGGAGGTCGTCGGGGAGGCCGACGACGGCGCCGAGGCCGTCCGGGCGGCCCGCCGGACCCGCCCCGACGTCGTGCTGATGGACGTGCGGATGCCCGGCACCGACGGCATCACCGCGACCGGCCGGCTGGTCGCCGAGGACGACCCCGCCAAGGTCGTCATCCTGACCACCTTCGACGCCGACGAGCTGGTCTACGAGGCGCTGCGGGCCGGGGCCAGCGGCTTCCTGCTCAAGGACGCGCCGGCACCGGAGCTGGTCAACGCCGTGCGGGTGGTGGCCCAGGGCCAGGCGATGCTCTCCCCGGTGATCACCAGGCGGCTGCTGGACGACTTCGCCCGGCGCGGCGTCGCGCAGGCGCAGCAGGCCCCGCCACCGGGCCTGCTGACCTCCCGCGAGCACGAGGTCCTGCTGCTCGTGGCCGAGGGCCTGTCCAACGGCGAGATCGCCGAGCGGCTGGTGGTCGGCGAGACGACGGTCAAGACCCACGTCGGCCGGGTGCTGGCCAAGCTCGGGCTGCGCGACCGGGTGCAGGCGGTCGTGCTCGCCTACGAGACGGGGCTGGTCACGCCCCGCCGGTGAGCGGCCGGGTCCTCCTCGGGGAGGACCCCGGCCCCGGCTCCCCTCCCCGCGGAGGACCCGCGAGATCGTCCGTCGGCCCGACGACGCCCGGGCCCGGCTGCGGCAGGGTCTGCGACCAGGTGCTGCCCCGTCTCCCCCGGCCGCGCGGCCGTTCGCGGGGCAGCCGAGACCGCACGACGTCCTGAGTCGGGAGCTACCCGTGAACATCGGCACCACCGCACCGCACGAGGAACGGACCAGGCCGGTCCGGCACTCCGCCGCCCCACCGGAGCCCCGGTGGTCGAGATGGGTGCTCTGGGGCGCCGTCGCCGTCGTCGTGTCGGTGGTGTCGACGCTGGCCACGTCGCTCGGCCCGGCGTTCGGCAGCGGGCTCGCGACGGAGGTCCCCGCTCCGACGGGGTCGGCCGTCGTCGCCGGTCAGCCGCGCGAGCTGACCCCCGCCGACGTCGACGCCTGGCTCGACGGGTTCCTGCCCACCGCGCTGGCCACCAGCGACATCGCCGGGGCGGCGGTCGTCGTGGTGCGCGACGGCGAGGTGGTGACCCAGCGCGGGTTCGGCCTGGCCGACGTGGCCGCCCGGACCCCGGTCGACCCGGCGCGGACGCTGTTCCGGCCGGGGTCGGTGTCCAAGCTGGTCACCTGGACGGCCGTGATGCAGCAGGTCGAGCAGGGCACCATCGACCTGGACGCCGACATCAACACCTACCTCGACTTCCAGGTGCCGGAGCGCGACGGCGGCCCGGTCACCATGCGCACGATCATGACCCACACCGCCGGGTTCGAGGAGCAGGTCCGCAACCTCATCGGCGTGGAGGGCAACCCGGTGCCGCCCTACGACGAGATCCTGCGCCACTGGGTCCCGGAGCGCATCTACGCCGCGGGCACCACCCCCGCCTACTCCAACTACGCGACGGCCCTGGCCGGCTACGTCGTGGAGCGCGTGTCCGGGGAGCCGTTCGCCGAGTACGCCCAGAAGCACGTCTTCGACCCGCTGGGCATGCGCGACTCCACGTTCGAGCAGCCGCTGCCCGCGGCCATGGCCGCCTCGATGTCCCGCGGCTACCTGGTGGCCTCCGCCTCGCCCATCCCGTTCGAGCTGGTCGGCATGTCGCCGGCGGGCTCGATGTCGTCCGCGCCCGCCGACATGGCCAGGTTCATGCTCGCCCACCTGCAGGACGGCGAGCTCGACGGGCAGCGGATCCTGCGCGCCGAGACCGCCCGCGAGATGCACGACACCGCGCTGGACACGGTGCCGCCGCTGAACCGGATGCGGCTGGGGTTCTTCGAGTCGAACATCAACGGCCGCGAGGTCATCGGGCACGGCGGCGACACCAACGCATTCCACTCGGCGCTGCACCTGTTCACCGCCGAGGACACCGGCCTGTACGTGGTGATGAACAGCACCGGCAGGGACGGCGCGGCGGGCGTCCTGCGGACGCGGCTGTTCACCGAGTTCGCCGACCGCTACTTCCCGGGCCCCGCGCTGACCGCCGACCGCGTGGAGCCGGGGACCTCGGCCGAGCACGCCGCGCTGATGGCGGGCAACTGGAGCAGCTCGCGGCGCAGCGACTCCAACTTCCTCGCCCTCACCGACCTGCTGGGCCAGGTGAGCGTGTCGGTCGGGCCGGACGGCGAGCTGGTGGCCCCGGTGCTGCCGGGCGCGGCCGGGCAGCCCCGGCGCTGGGTCGAGGTCGAACCCTTCGTCTGGCAGGACCTCGACAGCCACGAGCGGCTCGCGGCCGTCATCGAGGACGGCGAGGTGGTGCGGTTCTCGGTGGACATGGCCGCGCCGTTCCTGGTGTGGGAGCGCACCCCGGCCGCCAGGTCGTCGGCGCTGCTGCTGCCGCTGCTCTACGCGAGCCTCGCGGTGCTGGTGCTGACGGTGCTGATGTGGCCCGGCGCCGTCCTCCTGCGCAGGCGCTACGGGGCGAGCGCCGAGCTGTCCGGCGTGCCGCGGCTGGGGTACCGGGTGAGCAGGCTCGCGGCCCTGGCCGTGCTCGTCGTGCTGGCGGGCTGGGTGCTCACGCTGAACGCGATGCTCACCGGAGCGCTGACCGACGCCTTCGATCCGCTGGTCCAGACGCTGCTGGCGCTGAGCTCCGTAGTCTTCGTCGCCGCGCTGGTGGCGGCGGCGGGCAACGCCGTGCTGACCTTCCGGCGCGGGCGCCGGTGGGCGTCGCGGCTGTGGGCCGTCGCGCTGGTCCTGGCCACCGCCGTGGTGCTCTGGATCGCCTTCGCCTTCCACATGCTGGGCTTCGGCGCCCAGTACTAGTTCTAGTCCGACCCGCGGGAAATCCACGTGACGAGCCGGCCACCGGAAGGTGGCCGGCTCGTCTGTCGTGGTGACGGAACGTGGCCCCGGGGCAGCGCCCCGCACGCCCCGGAGTCGATCTCCATTCGATCTCCGGGACGCTCGGCGGCGGCACGGACGAGCACGCGCGGCGGCACCCCCCGCCCGCCGGATCGCTCCGATGTCGGCGCGCTGGCCTGCTGCAATTGCACCGGCCACCCGTCCGTGACGCCACGTGACCCGGACGTGAGAACGATCTTGTCACGGCGCGGGGCGCCGCGGGGGCCTTCTCCGCTCTCGACCACCGGATCCGCGGAATCAGAGCTACGCTTTGCGCCGGCGGCCGGAGTCCGCCGCGCGGCCGGGACGACCCGCCGGCGGGACCGGTCCGCCCGATGCCCCTCGCCCCCGTCAGGTAGGGACCAGATACCTCCATGTCGACCGACCAGAAGGCCGCGCCCAACACCACGCTCGCCGACGGCTACCCGCCCACCGACGAGGACGACCAGCTGGTCGAGACGTCCGCCGACGACTACGACCACGCGCGGACCCTCGAAGTCGACCACGACTGGTACAAGCGGGCGGTCTTCTACGAGGCCCTGGTGCGGGCCTTCAGCGACTCCAACCGCGACGGCACGGGCGACCTGCGCGGGCTCACCGACAAGCTGGACTACCTGCAGTGGCTGGGCATCGACTGCCTGTGGCTGCCGCCGTTCTACGACTCGCCGCTGCGCGACGGCGGCTACGACATCCGCGACTTCCGCGCCGTGCTGCCCGAGTTCGGCACCGTCGACGACTTCGTCCGGCTGCTCGACGAGGCCCACAAGCGCGGCATCCGGGTCATCACCGACCTGGTGATGAACCACACCTCCGACCAGCACCCGTGGTTCGAGGAGTCGCGCCGCAACCCCGAGGGGCCCTACGGCGACTTCTACGTCTGGTCCGACGACAACACCCAGTACCAGGACGCGCGGATCATCTTCGTCGACACCGAGACGTCGAACTGGACCTACGACCCGGTGCGCGGCCAGTTCTACTGGCACCGGTTCTTCTCCCACCAGCCCGACCTGAACTACGACAACCCCGACGTCCAGGAAGCGATGATCGACGTCCTGCGCTTCTGGCTCGACCTGGGCATCGACGGGTTCCGGCTGGACGCGGTGCCCTACCTGTTCGAGCGCGAGGGCACCAACTGCGAGAACCTCCCGGAGACCCACGACTTCCTGCGCCGCTGCCGCAAGGTGATGGACGTCGAGTACCCGGGTCGGGTGCTGCTCGCCGAGGCCAACCAGTGGCCCAGCGACGTCGTGGAGTACTTCGGCGACCCGGACGTCGGCGGCGACGAGTGCCACATGGCGTTCCACTTCCCGCTGATGCCGCGCATCTTCATGGCCGTGCGCCGGGAGAACCGGTTCCCGATCTCGGAGATCCTGGCCCAGACCCCGGCCATCCCGTCGGGCGCCCAGTGGGGCATCTTCCTGCGCAACCACGACGAGCTGACCCTCGAGATGGTCACCGACGAAGAGCGCGACTACATGTACGCGGAGTACGCCAAGGACCCGCGGATGAAGGCCAACATCGGCATCCGGCGCCGGCTGGCCCCGCTGCTGGAGAACGACCGCAACCAGCTGGAGCTGTTCACCGCGCTGCTGCTGTCGCTGCCCGGCTCGCCCGTCCTGTACTACGGCGACGAGATCGGCATGGGCGACAACATCTGGCTCGGCGACCGCGACGGCGTGCGCAGCCCCATGCAGTGGACGCCCGACCGCAACGCCGGCTTCTCCACCTGCGACCCGGGCCGGCTCTACCTGCCGATCGTCATGGACCCGCTGTACGGCTACCAGGCCGTCAACGTGGAGGCCCAGATGAACTCGGGCACCTCGCTGCTCAACTGGAACCGGCACATGATCGAGGTCCGCAAGCGGCACGCCGCCTTCGGCCTGGGCGAGTACAGCGAGCTGGGCGGCACCAACCCCTCGGTGCTGGCCTACGTGCGCTCCCACGGCGACGACGTCGTGCTGTGCGTCAACAACATGTCCCGCTTCCCCCAGCCGGTCGAGCTCGACCTGTCGCCGTGGAAGGGGTACGTGCCCCACGAGCTGACCGGCGGGGTCCCGTTCCCGCGGATCGGCGAGCTGCCCTACCTGCTGACGCTGCCCGGGCACGGCTTCTACTGGTTCTCCATCACCCCCGGCAGCGACGAACGCACCGGCCAGTAGCGGGGGTGCCCGGCCCCGACCGGGCCGACCCGCACCGCTCCAACCCGAGAAACCGGCCGATCACGGCTACTGTCGGGATCAACGCTCGTCGCACCGCCGTCGGCACCCGTCCGGCGGCGGTCACCACCCGTTCCCGATGCTCGCCTGGAGGGCAGGACGTGACCGCGCTGAACCACGAGCTCCCCGCTCTCCTCGAGTACTGGCTGCCCCAGCAGCGCTGGTTCGCGGCCAAGGGACGCCCGGTGGGCGCGGTCGCCGTGCACTCGTCGACGCCGCTGCTGACCGACGGCGAGCCCCTGCTCGACCAGGTGATCCTCGCGGTGCGGTTCGACGACGGCTCCCCGGAGCAGCACTACCAGGTGATGGTCGGGCGCCGGGAGCACCTGCGCGGCGAGCTGCAGCACCACGAGATCGGCCGCGTCGGCGACCTCCTCGCCTACGACGGGCTCGGCGACCCCGAGGTCACCGACTGGCTGCTCACCTCGATCCGCGAGGGCCGCCGGATCGGCCCGATCGCGTTCGTCCCGGAGCCCGACGCCCGCCTGGACACCGACTACTCGGGCCGGGTGCTGGGCGTCGAGCAGTCCAACACCTCGGTCTCCTGGGGCGAGCAGCTGATCCTCAAGCTGTTCCGCCGGGTGGCCCCCGGCCTGAATCCCGACCTGGAGCTGCACCGGGCCCTGCGCTCGGTCGACAGCACCGAGGTGGCCGCCCTGCAGGGCGCCATCGAGGGCGAGCTGGACGGCGAGCCCGCCACCCTGGCCATGGTCCAGGACTTCGCGGCGAACTCCGCAGACGGCTGGCGGATGGCCCTGGCCAGCGTGCGCGACCTGCTCGCCGAGGCCGACCTGCGCGCCGACGAGGTCGGTGGCGACTTCGCGGGCGAGGCGTCCCGGCTGGGCGAGACCGTCGCCGTCGTGCACGACGAACTGCGCCGGGCCCTGGGCACCGGCGACGGCGACCCGCGCGACCTGGCCGCCGGGTGGCACCGGCGGCTCTCGGCGATCGCCGGGGAGATGACCGTCCTGGAACCGCACGTCGACGCCATCCGCGCCGCCTACGACGCCGTCGCCGACCTCGGCTCCGCGATCCCCGTCCAGCGCGTCCACGGCGACCTGCACCTGGGCCAGACCCTGCGCACCCCGACCGGCTGGCTGGTCATCGACTTCGAGGGCGAGCCGTCGGCGAGCCACGCCGAGCGCGTCCGGCCCGACTCGGCCCTGCGCGACGTCGTCGGCATGCTCTTCTCGTTCAACTACGCCGCGTTCCACCAGTTGCTGCAGTGGGACCCCTCGGCCCCGCCGGAGCTCGACCAGGACTCCCAGCTCGTCTGGCGGGCCAACGAGTGGTGCGAGCGCAACCGCTCCGCCTTCTGCGACGGCTACACCCTGCGCTCGGGCCTCGACCCCCGCGAGCACTCCGCCCTGCTGCGCGCCTTCGAGCTCGACAAGGCGGTCTACCAGGTCCTCTACGAGACCCGCAGCCGCCCGACCTGGGTCGACATCCCCCTCGCCGTGATCCGCCGCCTCACCACGGACGCCGACTCCGTCCAGCGGTGAGCGGCCCCTCCACCTGGACCGTCGAGCAGCGCCACTGGGACGACCCGGCTGGCGTCGCCCTGCGCGCGGCCCAGCGCGCCGAGCTCGACGCCCGCTACGGCTCCGACGACCACGAGCCCGGCACGGCGCCCTCCGCCGAGGACATCGACCTGTTCGTCGTCGCCATCGACGCCGGGGGCGAGCCCGTCGCCTGCGGCGCGCTGCGCCGCCTCGACGAGACCTCGGCCGAGGTCAAGCGCATGTACGTCACGCCGCCGTCGCGCGGCTCCGGCGTCGCCACCGCCGTCCTGCGCGCCCTGGAGGCGGCCGCCGGGGAGCGCGGGTGGACGACGCTGCGCCTGGAGACGGGCACCGCGCAGCCCGACGCCCAGCGCTTCTACCGGCGAGAGGGCTACACCGAGATCCCGCTCTTCGGGCCCTACGCCGGGTCGGACCTGTCGGTGTGCTTCGAGCGGCGGTTGGGCTGAGGCGCGAACGAGTCCAGCCCTGATCACCCGAGGAAGAACGGGCTGAGGTACGCCACGGCGCGCCCGGCCGAGCGGTAGCCCGGGAACCGCCGCGCCCGCGGGTCGCCCCGCTCTCCAGGGTCCGTCACCCGCAGCACCACCCAGTTCCCGTCGCCGCGGTCGACCGGCGCGACGACCGCGGAGGTCCCCGCCTCCGGCACCACCACCTCGGTCTCCGCGACGACCACCGGCAGCGGCGCCCCGGTCTGCAGCACCTGCACCCGCACCGTGCGCCCGGTCCAGGCCGCGCCGTGCACGTCGAGCTCGAAGCGCAGGTCGCCGCGCTCGTGCTCGACCCGCGACCCCATCGGCCGCGGTCCGGCCGCCGTGTGCGCGACGGCGTCGACGCGCAGTCCCCGCTCCCGGGTCGCGAACAGTCGCCTGCGCAGCATCGCCTCGCGCACGGAGGCCCGGTCCAGGCCGCGCGACCAGATGCCGGTGCGGCCCAGGTCGGGCGGGAAGCCCCAGTGCGGGGAGTGCTCGTCGGTGACCCCGATCAGGCCGACCCGCCAGCCCGAGTCCAGGCATTCGACCAGCGGTGACGTGCCCCCGACGTCGACCCGCTCGAACAGGTAGTCGTCGCCGCGGTTGAACATCTCCAGCCCGACCACCCGCTCGACGATCCGCCCGTCGAAGCGGAAGCGGCCGAAGCGGGCGCGCTCGCGGCCGGGGTGGTTGAACGACACCAGCGCGTCGCTGCCGCCCCCGGCGGCGTCGTCGGCGTCGGCGTGCAGCCAGTCGTAGAAGGCGGCGACGGCGGTCGGGTCCTCCGGCGGGCCCGCGGGCACCGCGTAGCCGCGGCGGGCGCCGTCGGCGGCCAGCGGGAGCGGGCGGGTCCAGTGCCGGCCGCCCCACACGTTCATGTGCCCGAGGGTCGGGCTGGTCCACTCGAAGCCGCGGATCGCGACGAACGCGCCGGGCTCGTCGGCGGCCTCGGCCAGCTCGCCGAGGTAGTGCCAGTCGGCGTCGTCGATGGTCAGCCTGGACACGCTCGGGCCGTGGGCGTGGTCGGTGAGCGCCGCGACGTCGAGCCCGGCAGCGCGCATCGACCCGAAGGCGTCCTCCGGGCGGCCGGCGCCGTCCGACAGGAGGGTGTGGTTGTGCAGGTCGGCGTGCAGCAGCCGCTCGCCGGAGCCGGGCAGCACGAGCGAGCGGCGATCGTCGTCGGCGTGCTCGGCCGGGGTGGCCGCGATCAGTAACCCGTCCGACGCGTCCTCCGGCCCGTTCACCACGGCCCCATCGTGCCTTGCAGCGTGCCGCACCCGGGACACCGGGAGGCCACCCGCACCCCTCTCGGAAGGCGCTGTCCGATCACGACAGCACCCGCGGGCAACCTTTCCGGCGCGCCGGTCGACCGGTCGGTGGGGCGCCCGGCCGGGCGCCCACCGCGCGGCCCTCGGCGCGGACCCACCCGATCGAAGGACTCCCCCCATGTCCCGACAGGCACGCGCCCGGCTGACCGCCGTGGCCAAGATCACCACGGTGGCGGCCCTGCTGGGCGGCTCGCTCGTCGGCCTGAGCGCCGTGGCCGGTGCCGCGGTGGGCGACGGCCCGCCCGCGGCGACCGGGCAGGTCGCGGTGGCCGAGACGATCGTGGTCGACGGCGAGTTCGACGGCGGGCTGCAGCAGTTCTCCGGCGTCGGCGACGGCGGGCAGGACGAGGGCCAGGACCCGCTGTTCGAGGTGGCCGACGGCGGCGTCGTGCGCAACGTGCTCATCGGCGCGCCCGGCGACGACGGCATCCACTGCCTGGGCAGCTGCACACTGGACAACGTGTGGTGGATCGACGTCGGGGAGGACGCGCTCACCGCCGTCGGCGACTCGGCGGACACCGTGGTGACGATCGAGAACGGCGGCGCGTTCCTGGCGTCGGACAAGGTGTTCCAGCACAACGGCGCCGGCACGATGATCATCCGCAACATGGAGTTCGCCGACGTCGGCAAGGTCTACCGCTCCTGCGGCAACTGCTCCACCCAGTTCGCCCGCACCGCGGTGATCAGCGACATCGTCGTGCGCGGTGAGGTCACCGCGGTGGCCGGGGTGAACACCAACCTGGGCGACCGGGCCACGCTGTCGGGCATCACCCTCGACACCGACGACGACGTCGACCTGTGCGAGCTGTTCCTCGGCAACGACACCGGCGACGAGCCCGAGCTGGTCGGCACCGAGCCCGACGGTGTGAGCTGCACGGTCTCCTGAGGGTGAACCGCCGCCCCGCGGCGGCGCGTGTGCCGGGTGTGCGCGGCGCGGAGTTCGAGGTCTTCTTCGCGCGCCACCGCGGCGAGCTCGACCGGCTCGCCCGCCGGCTCGCCGAGGACGGCGCGGCCGACGACCTCACCGGGGACACCGTGCTCGCCGCGTGGCGGCAGTGGGACCGGATCCGCTCGCTCGACCACCCGCTGGCCTACGTGCGGCGCATCATGCGCAACCTCGCCGCGACCCGGGTGCGCCGCCGCGTGCGCGAACGGCGGTCGCTGGAGGTGCTCGGCGCCGCGGCGGCGGGCGCCCCCGGGCCCGACCCGGTCGCCCTCGTCGCGGTCCGCGCGGCCCTCGCCGGCCTGCCCGCCCGCCGGCGCGCCTGCGTGCTGCTGCGCTTCGGCTACGACCTGCCCGAACGCGACGTCGCCGCGCTGCTCGGGATCGGGGTGGGGACCGTGAAGAGCCAGACCTCGCGGGGGCTGGTGCAACTGGCCGCCGCGCTGGGGCCGGGGACGGCGCCGGAGGACTCCCCTACCGGGCGAACAGCGGCCTGATCGTTGCGGCCAGGCTCGGCGACCATGGACCTGGCGCAATAGGGTGCCTTGCGTGGATCGCGAGGACAACCCGACCCAGACCCTGGACCAACCGGTCGACGCGTGCCCGCCCGATCCGGCGACAGTGGACCGCCTCCTGGGCGGCGCCCATCACGACCCCCACTCGGTGCTCGGCGCGCACCCCCACCCCACCGGCACGGTCATCCGGGCGCTGCGCCCGCACGCCGACGAGGTGCACGTCGTCCGCGAGGGCGGCCAGGGCTTCCCCCTGGTGCGGGTGCACGAGGCCGGGCTGTTCTCCGGCGTCGTCCCCGGCCCGCCCGCCGACTACCGGCTGGCCGTGCGCTACGGCGAGCGCGTCGACATCGTCGACGACCCCTACCGCTGGCTACCGACGCTCGGCGAGGTCGACCTGCACCTCATCAGCGAGGGCCGCCACGAGCGGCTGTGGGACGTGCTGGGCGCGCACATCCGCCGCTACGACACGCCGGCCGGGCCGGTCACCGGCACCAGCTTCGCCGTGTGGGCCCCGACCGCGCAGGGCGTGCGCGTCACCGGCGACTTCGACGGCTGGTCGGGCTGGGCGCACCCGATGCGCGCGCTCGGCAGCGCCGGCGTGTGGGAGCTGTTCATCCCCGGCATCGAGCCGGGCACCCGCTACAAGTTCCGGATCCTGGGCCAGGACGGGCGCTGGCGCGACAAGGCCGACCCGATGGCCTTCGCCACCGAGATGCCGCCGGCCACCGCGTCCGTCGTGCACGTGTCCACCCACGAGTGGGGCGACCAGGAGTGGATGCGGGCACGGGCCGGGCGGCAGGCGCACGCCGAGCCGATGAGCGTCTACGAGGTGCACCTCGGGTCGTGGCGGCTCGGGCTCAGCTACCGCGACATGGCCCACCAGCTCGTCGACTACCTCGACGAGACCGGCTTCACCCACGTCGAGCTGCTGCCGGTGGCCGAGCACCCGTTCGGCGGGTCGTGGGGATACCAGGTCACCTCGTACTACGCGCCGACGTCGCGCTTCGGCAGCCCCGACGACTTCCGCTACTTCGTCGACCACCTGCACCAGCACGGCTACGGCGTCATCGTCGACTGGGTGCCCGCGCACTTCCCCCGCGACGAGTGGGCGCTGGCCAAGTTCGACGGCACCCCGCTCTACGAGCACGCCGACCCGCGCCGCGGCGAGCAGCCCGACTGGGGCACGCTCGTGTTCGACTTCGGCCGCCGCGAGGTGCGCAACTTCCTCGTCGCCAACGCGCTGTACTGGCTCGACGAGTTCCACATCGACGGGCTGCGGGTCGACGCCGTCGCCTCGATGCTCTACCTGGACTACTCCCGCCCGGAGGGGCAGTGGCTGCCCAACATCCACGGCGGCCGGGAGAACCTGGACGCCGTGGCGTTCCTGCAGGAGATGAACGCGCTCGTCTACCGCCACCACCCCGGCGCGATGACCATCGCCGAGGAGTCCACGGCGTGGCCGGGCGTCTCGCGGCCCACCCACCTGGGCGGGCTGGGCTTCGGGCTGAAGTGGAACATGGGCTGGATGCACGACACGCTCGACTACATCGGGCGCGACCCGGTCTACCGGGGCTACCACCACAACCAGATGACGTTCTCGCTGATGTACGCCTTCAGCGAGAACTACGTGCTGCCCCTCTCGCACGACGAGGTCGTGCACGGCAAGGGTTCGCTGTGGGAGCGGATGCCCGGCGACGCCTGGAACAAGGCCGCGGGCGTGCGCGCGCTGCTGGCGTTCATGTGGGCCCACCCCGGCAAGCAGCTGCTGTTCCAGGGCGGCGAGTTCGGCCAGGAGCGCGAGTGGTCCGAGTCGCGCTCGCTGGACTGGCACCTGCTGGAGGACCCGCTGCACGCCGGGATCAAGTCGCTGGTCGGCGACCTGAACCGGGCCTACCGGGCCAACCCCGCGCTGTGGACGCGCGACACCACCCCGGACGGCTTCTCCTGGATCGACGCCAACGACGCCGCGGGCAACGTGCTCAGCTTCCTGCGCCACGGCGTCGACGCCGACGGCAAGCCGGTCGTGCTGGCCTGCGTCGCGAACTTCTCCGGCACCCCGAAGCGCGACTACCGCGTCGGACTGCCGTTCGCCGGGCGCTGGCGCGAGGTCGTCAACACCGACGCCGACGTGTACGGCGGGTCGGGGGTCGGCAACTTCGGCGCGGTCGAGGCCGAGCGTACGATGTGGCACGGCCGGCCCGCGTCCGCGGTGCTGCAGCTGCCGCCGTCGGGCGTGCTGTGGCTCGTGCCGGAGCCCTACGAGGGCGCGGTGCGGCGCTCCGCGGCCATCGCCACCGCCACCCGCGAGGACGTGCCCACCGAGGCCGAGGCGCGCGCCGGGGCGGGCGAGCTGCCCGGTACCGCCGCGGTCGTCGCGGCCGTCGAGCAGGCGCGTCCGGGGGCCGGGGTCACCGAGTCCGGCCCGGACGCGGAGCCGGCGGGCGAGTCGGCGCTGGACACCGACGCCGCCCAGGCCCCGCCGGCCACGGCGGGTGCCGCGGCCACCGACCGGATCCCGGTGCCCGCCGAGGCCGGTCCGGCCGCCGATACGGGTACCGGCACCGCGGGCGACCCGGCCGGCGCGACCGACCGGCTGGTCGTGGCGCCCGCCACCGCCACCGGCGCGCCGCGGCCCGGGGAGGACGTCGTCCTCGCCGACGACACGCCGACCGGCCCGATCCCGATCGTGCCGCCGCTGGGCGACCTGGAGCCCGACGGCCCCACCGGCACCGCCACCGAGCCGGTCGAGCGCCCGACGCCCGTCGTCGAGGACGAGGTGCGCCCGGTCGAGGCCGAGCCCGCGACGGCCGTGCCCACCGGGTCCGACGCCGAGGACGAGGCCGAGGCCGAGGCCGAGGCCACGGTCGCCGACGAGGCACCGCCCGCGGTCGAGGAGACCGCCGACGACGGTCCGGCGGCCGAGGAGCCGGGCGTCACGACCCCGACCGAGGCCGAGGAGGCCGCCGGGGTCGCAGCGCAGACCCGGTCCTGGGCCCGGCCGCCGGAGGCTGCCGCCGACACCGCGGGGCCCGCCCCGGCCACGGAGGCCGAAGCGGTCGCCCCGGTCGGCGCGGAGCCGGCGGCTCCTGGGGCGGCGGCCACCGACCCGGCGCCCGGGGCGGCACCGGAGGCGGAGCCGGCGACCGCGGTGGAGCCGCGGACCGAGGCCGTCGACGACGGCCCGGCGCCGAGGGCGGGCAACTCGTACACGCCGTGGCGGCGGTTCGGCACGGCCGAGCCGGACGAGCCGACGACGGAGGGCCCGGCTCAGCCGGGGACGCGCCCGTCGGAGGGGCCGACCTCGACCGGCTGGCGCCCGTCGCTGCGCCCGGAGAACGGCTCGTCGCCCCGCGGCGACGACGACGAGCCGCGCGCCGACGACAGCAGCAGGAACCAGTAGCCCAGCAGGATCGCGCAGTACAGGGACCCGGCCACGGCCGACACGGCCGGGCCGACGCTCTCCGGCGGCCACTCGGCCGCCCACGACACGGGCACGACGGCCACCGCCAGCGCGGCGGCGGCCGCCGACCCGCGCCCGAGCGCGACCAGGACCAGCACGCCCGGCCACAGCAGCATCAGGTAGTTGTGCCAGGCGATGGGGGCCAGCAGCAGCCCCGCGGCCAGCACCGCCCACGGCGCGGTGCCCGCCGGGTCGACCCGGTCCCGGTGGTAGCCGCACCAGGCCAGGGTGCCGACCAGTACGGCCGCCCCGAGCGCGGTGCCCAGCGTGGAGGGCAGGCCGAACCGGGCGACCAGACCGGGCAGCGAGGCGTTGTCCGGGACTTCCGGGGCGACCTGGTCGAGGGCCAGGTGCAGCCAGGCGAACGCGCTGGACGGCCCGGCGGCCAGCACCCCGACCAGGGTGGCCACCGCGGCGGAGGCGATGCCCGCGCGCAGCGCCGACCAGCGGAGCTGCACCGCGGGCAGCAGCAACACCGGGGCCAGCGAGGGCTTCAGCGCGACTGCGACGCCGTAGAGCACCGCGGCGGGCACCGGCCGCCCGCGCCGCTCGGCGATCCAGCCGGCCACCATCGCGGCCAGCAGCAGCGGGTAGATCTGCCCGAGCACCAGCGTGCCGTGCAGCGGCGACGAGGCCAGCACGGCCAGCGCCGCGCCCACCTGGACCACCGGGCGCAGCCGCAGCTCGCGGGCGACGGCGAGCAGCGAGACCAGCGTGGTCAGCAGCATGAGGGCGGCGAAGATCCGGTACCCGGTGAGCGCGTCGAGCCCGGCGAAGGGCAGCAGCAGCACCGACAGCAGCGGCGGGTTGAGGTTGGGCAGCTTGGCCGGGGTGGCGTAGATGTCGCCGCCCTGGGCCAGCGCGACCGCGGAGAAGCGGAAGGTGTCGAAGTCGACGTGCAGCTCGTGCATGTCCGGTGACGGCAGGAGCGTCACCAGGGCGTCCGGGTGACGCAGGGTGAGCACGACGGTCGTGACCAGCGCCGCGGCCACCAGCAGCCAGGCCGTCACCCTCGCCGGAGCACCCGACCACGCGCTGCGGGGCGTTTTTCCACCACCTGGCGGGTTCACGTCGCGCGGACGATCATCGTCGCCGGTCGGGCCGGGGGTCCCGACGCCCTCACCGGAACCCGTCCCGACGGCAGCCGTGCTGGTCGGAGCGTTGACGGCGGGGGTGTCCCCGGTCGCGGAGCGGGGCGGGTCGATCGACGGCACGGTAATCCACGGTATCCGCGGTACCGGTGGGTGTCGGAGCCCCTCCCCCGGCGGCGCACGACCGGGGGCATGATTGGTGCGTGCGCAGCCCCGCCCGACTCCGCCCGGTGACCGCCGCAGCCGCTCTGGCGCTCGCGTTCACCGCAGTGGCGGGGTGCACCCAGGTCGTCCCGGGGCGCGCGGTCGCCGCCGCCGGCGGTACCTCCGGGGTCGGGCAGACGCCCACCCAGGAGGAGATCGAGCTGGGCACGGCCGCGGTCCGGGCCGTCCAGGAGATCTGGCGCGACGAGTTCCCCCGGTCGTTCGACGAGCCGTGGCGGGACATCGCGATCACCGTCCCGGTCCACACCGACGACCCCCGCACCGACCAGCCGCCGTGCGTGCGCAACATCTCCGAGGTCGTCGGCCAGGCCTTCTACTGCCCCTCGGCCGACGCCATCGCCTGGGACGCCGACGGCCTGCTGCCCGACCTGAGCGAGCGCTTCGGCCAGGCCGGCGTGACCGTGGTGCTGGCCCACGAGATCGGCCACGCGGTGCAGAGCAGGCTCGGGCTCGACGAGCTGCAGGCCCGCTCCCCCGCGCAGTACCCGACGATCCTGCTGGAGGCCCAGGCCGACTGCTACGCCGGCATGGCCGTCGCGCAGCTGCGCGAGCGCTCGATCCCGGGCCTGCCGATGGGCCAGGTCGAGCTGGACGACGCGATGCTCGCACTGGTCGGCTTCCGCGACCCGCTGGGCGTCGCCCCGGACGACGAGGGCGCGCACGGCAACGCGTTCGACCGCGTCTCCGCCTTCCAGGACGGCTTCGTCGAGGGCGCGGTGCGCTGCGCGGAGATGACCCTGGACAACCGGCAGTTCACCCAGCGCCGGTTCGGCTCGGCGGCCGACCTCGCCCGCGGCGGCAACCTCCCGCTGACCGACCTGATCGACGCCGTCGAGACCGACGCGGGCGAGTGGTTCGGCTCCCTGGTCCCCGGGTTCGTCCCGCCCACGATCGGCGAGCCGCTCTCCTGCGACACCGACGACCTCGAGGCGCAGGGCCCCACCCGGTTCTGCCCGGACGACGACACGATCTCGATCGACCGCCAGGAGCTGGCCGTGCTGCACGAGCAGCTCGGCGACTACGCCACCGGCACCCTGCTGGCCAGCCGCTACGCGCTCGCCGCCCTCGACGCGGCCGGGGAGCCCACGACCGGAACACCGGCCAGCGAGACCGCGCTCTGCCTGGCCGGCGCCTACACGAGCCGGCTCATCGACCCCGTCGGCGACTTCTCGCTGTCGCCGGGCGACCTCGACGAGGCCATCACCGTGCTGCTCACCGACAGCTGGGCCGCCCGCGACACCGACGGCGAGTCGCCGCCCGACGAGTACGGCTTCGAGCGCGTCGCGCAGTTCCGGTCCGGCGTGCTGGAGGGCTCCACCGCCTGCCTGGCCTCCTGACCCGGCCGGCGGTGCCGCCGGCCGGGCCCGGGAGGACGGTCAGAACAACGCGCGCGCGAGCGAGCGCCGAGCCTTGGCGACCCGCGGGTCGTCCGGCGCGAAAAGCTCGAACAGCCCGACGAGGTGCTCGCGCACCCGGTCGCGGTCGTCGCCCGAGGTGCGGGCGACGGTGGAGACGAGCCGGTCGAAGGCGGCCTCCACGGAGTCGACGGCCACCTCGGCGTCGGACGCGGCCAGTTGCGCGTCGACGTCGTCGGGGGCCGCGTCGGCACGACCGACGGCCGCCGGGTCGGCCCGCTCGGCGCGGGCCAGGAAGCGCACCTGCCCCAGCGCCGCCTTGGCCTGCTCGTTCGCCGGCTCGACGGCGAGGATCTGCTGGTAGGCGGCCTCGGCTGCGGGGTAGTCGCCGCGCTCGAGCGCGTCCTCGGCCGCGGTGAAGCGCGGGTCCTCCGGCTCCTCGACCGGCTCGCCGCCCTGCGCGCCCTCCTCGGCCTGCCGGATGGCGGGCATGCGGTCGCGCAGCGCGTCCAGCAGCCGCGTGATCCACTCGCGGACCTGCGGCTCGGGCAGGGCGCCGTTGAACCCGTCGACGGGCTGCCCGCCCACGACGGCCATCACCATGGGTATGGACTGGACCTGGAACGCCTGGGCGATGCGGGGGTTGGCGTCGACGTCGACCTTGGCCAGCACCCAGGCGCCGTTGGCCGCCGCGGCCATCCGCTCCAGCACCGGGGACAGCTGCTTGCACGGGCCGCACCACTCGGCCCACAGGTCGACGACGACCGGGACCTGCAGGGAGCGCTCGAGGACCTCGGCCTGGAACGTCTCCTCGGTGACGTCGACGACGAACGGCGACGCGCCGTCGGGACCGCCGTCGCTCGTCTGCGGCGCCTGCGCGGCGCGCGCGGCGGCGGCCGCGGCCGCCTCGGATCGGGCCTTCACCGCGGCCAGGTCGACCGCGCCGGCCAGGGCCATCGCGGCCGCCGGGGCCGCCTGACGGGAGTTCGGTCGGGACACGCATCCATCCTGGCACGCCGGGGCGGGCCGCGTCGCGGGACGTCCGCTCCCGGCGCGGGTCGCGAACCCCGCTCAGCCGGCCGGTCGGGGCAGACCCATCGGGTTGCGGTCGAGGAACCCGCCGCCGGCCACGATCGCCGCGACCAGCGGCCCGGTCAGCTCGACGACGCGCTGCGCCCGCGCGTCGCCGACCTCGCCCCACGGCACGTCGGCGAGGGCGTCGGTGTGCGCCTCGACCTCGGCACGCAGCGCCCGCCCCTCGTCGGTGATGTCCTCCCCGCCGTCGCCGCCGACCAGCCCGCGGTCGGTGAGGCGCTCGACGGCGGCGGCCCACTCCGCTTCCGGCCAGCCGCGCCGCGTCCGCATCCAGTCCATGCCCAGGCCGGTGTCGGCGGTGAACAGGACGAGCGCCTCGGCCGGGTCGAGCCCCGCGGTCAGCAGGGCCGCGACGTGCCCGTCGCCGCGGTGCTCGCGCAGCACGGTCTGGGCGTGCCAGAGCACGAGGTGGGCGGGCTCGGGCCAGTCGAGGGCGCGGTTGGCCGCGGCGAGCGCCCGGCCGGCCGTCGGCGCCGACTCGGCCGCCGCCCTGGCGATCCCGGCGGCCTCGGCGACCGCGGCCGACCCGATCGCCTCCGGCCCGAGCAGGCGGCGCAGCACGGCGTCCACCGCGGTCAGCCGCACCTGCAGGAACCGCCCCGGCGGGGCCACCGCCCAGACGTCCGGCACCGCCCTGGCGACCAGCTGCGGGTGGAAGTTGTAGAACAGGGCCGTGACCAGCTCGGGGGGCGCCGCGCCCAGCGGTGCGGCGCGCTGGGCGAAGTAGCTCATCCAGAAGCCCTTGGTGCCGAGCTCCTGGCAGGCCGCCTGCGGCTCAGGGGCGAAGTAGGTGACCGCGTGGACGGGCTCCAGCGCCTGCCACATCCGCCGGGCCCGGGGGACGTCCTGGTCTGGCATGGGTCCTCCTCCGCAGGGTGGCCGCACCGCCGCCGCCACACCCCGAGGAATGTAGGACGTCCGAGTAAATCCGGTCGAGGTCCGGACGGCGGTGACGGTGCGCACACGGCGGAGCGGCCCGACCGGCGGATCGCCGCCCGACGATCACCGGACCGGCGGAGCACCGCGACCGGACCGGGCTCGTTGAGCAGGCGAGTGACCGAACGGTCGCTGAGCGTGCCGACCCGCGCCCGCGCGCGGCGTCCCTCACCGAAGGAACTGCCATGAGCTCGGACAACACCGTCGCAGACCGGCTGGTCGGCGACGCCCGCCGCAAGACGGCCCGCAACGAGAGCCCGACCCTGGGCAAGATCGCCATGATCGTCGGGATCGTGGCACTCGTGGTCAGCCCGATCTCGATCGCGGGCTGGGTGGTCGGCGCCACCGCCGTCGGCCTGGGCGTGACCGCGCTGCGCCGCACCGCGCCGCCGAAGCAGGCCAAGATCGGCATCTGGCTGGGCGCGGCCGCGATCCTGATCGGCGTGTTCTTCTACACGCTGGTCATCGCCCTGGGCTGACCGCCGGACCGGCCGGTCGGCGGCCCGGGCGGCGCCACGACGGCGCGCCCGGGCCGCGGCGGTCCTCGCAGACCCATGAGCCGGCGGACGGACCCGCCCGACCCGGCCCGCCGGCTGACCGGACGGGCCCGGCCGACCCCGCCGACGCGACCGACCGATCAGCCGCCGGCTGCGTCCCCGCCCTCCGCCGGGCCGCCCCGGCGCAGCGCCTGCTCGACCCGCTCGACCTTCGCCGTCAGCTGGCCGGTGTGGCCCGGGCGGATGTCGGCCTTGAGCACCAGGCTCACCCGCGGCGCCCTGGCCTGCACGGCCTCCACCGCCCGCCGGACGACGTCCATCCCCTCCTCCCAGGTCGGGGCCTCGATCGTGGTGAACATGGCCGTCGTCTCGTTGGGCAGGCCCGACTCGCGGACCACCCGGACGGCGTCGGCGACGACGTCGCCGACGCTGTCCCCGTCGGCGTCGGGGTAGGCACCCGAGGGAGCGATGCTGAAGGCGATGAGCATGGCCGCCAGCCTGCCCCAGTCCGCGCCGGGTGCGCGAGGTGCGCGCCCGGCACTGCTAACGTCGCAGCTCATGACGCCGCGAGACCCGCTGCCGTTCGATCCGATCCTGCGGGCAGCGTCGCTGTGGTCGGAGCGGATCGGTCCCGCGACGACCATGGCCGCCGTCACCAGCGTCATGCGCGTGCAGCAGATCCTGCTCTCGTCCGTGGACGCGATCCTGCGCCCGCACGGGCTGACCTTCGCCCGCTACGAGGCCCTCGTGCTGCTGACGTTCTCGCGCACGGGCCGGCTGCCGATGCGGACGATGGGCGAGCGGCTGCAGCTGCACCCGACCAGCGTCACCAACATCGTCGACCGCCTGCAGGCCGACGGCCTGGTCCGGCGGATCCCGCACCCCACCGACCGGCGGGCGACCCTCGTCGAGATCACCGAGGACGGCACCGGCCGCATGGAGCAGGCGACCAGGGCGGTGACCGCGGTCGGCTTCGGCATGACCGGGCTCGACGGCGCGGAGCAGGCCCAGCTGACCGAACTGCTCGGCAAGGTGCGCCACGCCGCGGGCGACTTCCACTGACCACGGCCCGCCCCGGCTGATCACACGTCCGCATCGCCGCCCTCCCCGGGAGGTCGCGGACGGGCGCGGCCGCCCGGCCACGTCCGACCCGTCCGCCCGCGCTCCCGCCCCCGGGCGTGCCAGCGCGCCCGCCGCCGGGCGGCGCACAGCCCGGCCACCGCGCCACCCATCGAGCCGGCCAGCACGCACACCGAGCACGTCGTCGGATCCATGGCCTCTCCTCGTCGATCGCTGTTGACGCCTGTTGCGGCAACGCAGTTGACAGTACGGCCGAGCACCGACACCCTGGGTCCATGACGCGCACCCGACCGCCCCGCCGCGGGCCAGCACCGGGCGGAGAGCCGACCGTGACGGCCCTGCGCGCGGCCCGGTCGGCCCGCGGTTGGTCCCAGAGCGAGGCCGCCCGCCGGCTCGCCGCGCTGGGCCGGGAGCGCGGGGCCCCGGTCGCCGCCGCGGCCAGCCTGAAGACCCAGCTGTCGCGCTGGGAGAACGGCCACGCCCTGCCCGACCCGCCCTACCGGGAGCTGCTCACCGAGCTGTACGGCCGCCCGGCCGCGGAGCTCGGCCTCGCCGCGCACGGCGCCGACATCCCCGACGCCGACGGCCCCGGTCGGCTGCGCACCGCGCTCGCCGAGGCCGCGGCCGCCGCCCGGGCCGGCGCCGCCCCGTGGTGGGACCAGCTCGCCGCGGCCGCACGGCTCGACGACGAGCTGGGCGCGGCCGGGGCAGGCGCGCTGGTCGACGCGCAGATCGAGCGCCTGTCCGAGATCGTGGCGCACGCGGTCGACCCCGGGCCGCGGGCCGGCCTGGCCGCGGTGCTTTCCGCCGCGGCGGCGCTGGGCGCCGCCCAGTCGCTCGACCGCGGCCACCACGACCTGGCCTGGCGCCGCTACGACCGCTCACTGGCCGCGGCCCGCGAGGCCGCCGTCCCGGAGGCCGTCGCGGCGGCCGTCGCCGGTCAGGCCGAGGTCCTGGTCGACGCGGGCGAGCCGGCCGCCGCCGTCGCGCTCCTGGGCAGCGCGGCGCCCGGCGCCGGCAGCACCGCGGAGGTCCGGTTGGCCGGGGCGATGGCCGTGGCCGCCGCGGCCGCGGGCGACCGGGCGGCCGCCACCCGCGCCATCGACGACGCGCGGCACCGGTGGAGCGAGGTCGTCGACGTGGTCACCCCGCTACCGGGGCTGCGCATCGACGTGGCCGACGTGCACCGCTGGCACGGCCACGCGCTGGCCGAGCTGGGCGACCGGGCCGCCGCCGCGCCGCTGCACCGCGCCCTCGACGTCCCGCAGCGCTCGGTGCGCCACCGCGCCGCCGTCCACGCCGACCTCGCGCGCGTGCTGGGCGAGGCCGAGCCCGCCCTCGCCGCCGAGCACGCCGCGACGGCCCGCGAGCTGGCCACCGGCATCGGCTCGGCGCGCGTCGCCGGGCGCCTCGCGCGCCCCCTCCCGACGGGGCGGGCGACGTGAGCGCCGCGGTGGGCTCAGCCGGCGCGCCGCTCCTGGGCGCGCACGGCGGCGCGCCCGCCCACGAAGGTCACCAGGAAGCCCAGCGCCAGCGAGACGAACACCCCGAGGTTCGCGTAGGCCCAGTCGCCCTCCGGGCCGCCCAGGCCGAACGGCCCGAGCAGGTAGCCCTGCCACGACAGCCAGCCCGCCGCCGAGTTGGTCACCAGGCCCCACCCGATGAAGGCGCACACGGCCAGCAGCAGGATCGGCATCAGCCGCACGTCGCCGTAGCGGCCGGCCGGGTCGAACAGGTCCTCCTCGTCGTAGTCGCGCCTGCGCAGCGCGATGTCGGCCAGCACGATCCCGCACCACGCGGCCACCGGCACGCCGAGCGTGATCAGGAACCCGGTGAACTGCCCGAGGAAGTCCTGCGCGACGAAGACCACGTACACCGTGCCCGCCACCATGATCAGGCCGTCCACCAGCGCCGCGACCGGGCGCGGGATCCGCAGCCCGGTGGCCATCAGCGCCAGGCCGGACGAGTAGATGTCCAGCACCGCCCCGCCGACCAGGCCGAGCACGGCCGTCAGCACGAACGGCAGCAGGAACCACGTCGGCACCGCCTCGGCCAGCGCGCCCACCGGGTCGGCCGCCAGGTTCTCGCTGAGCTCGGCCGAGGAGCCGGCCAGCAGCAGGCCGAGCACCAGCAGCACGATCGGGGCGATGGAGGCGGCGATCGTCGTCCAGGCCACCACCCCGGCCGCGGAGACCGAGCGCGGCAGGTAGCGCGAGTAGTCCGCGGCCAGGTTCACCCAGCCCAGGCCGAAGCCGGTGGCCAGGAAGATCAGCGCGCCGATCACCTGCTGGGTCGAGCCGCTCGGCAGGGCCGACACGGCGGCCCAGTCGATGCCGCCGGCCACCAGCACCACGTACACCACGGTCAGCACCGCGGTCACGATCGTGATGACGGTCTGCAGCCGCATGATGGTGTCGAAGCCCAGCACGCCCGCGGCGATCACCAGCCCCGCCACCACGACCAGTGCGATCAGCTGCACCGGGGTGCCCCCACCCCAGCCCATCCGCTCGAACACGGTGGCCGTGGCCAGCGTGGCCAGGATGGTCAGCGCCGTCTCCCAGCCGACGGTGAGCAGCCAGGAGATCGCCGCGGGCACCCGGTTCCCGCGCACGCCGAACGCGGCCCGGCTGAGCACCATCGTGGGCGCCGAGCCGCGCTTCCCGGCCAGCGCGACGAAGCCGCACAGCAGGAACGAGAACACGATCCCGACCACGCCGACGACGAGCGCCTGCGCGAACGAGATGCCGAAGGCCAGGGTGAACGCCCCGTAGCTGATCCCGAAGACCGAGATGTTGGCCGCGAACCACGGCCAGAAAAGGTCCCTCGGCCTGCCCTTGCGCTCGGCGTCCGCGATCACGTTGATGCCGTTCGCCTCGACCCGCAGGACCTGCTTCCCGCCACCGGTGGCGCCGGTGTCCCCACCCGCCTGCGGGTGTCGTGATGTCGTCACCGTGTCGCCTCCTCGTGCGCCCACCGCTGACCAGGGCGTTCGACGGGGGGAGCATAACGACCACCACCGACCGGAGTGGATCACCGCGACGGGTCGGGCCGCACCGCCCCGACCAGCTCGTCGGCGGCCCGGTAGGGGTCCAGCTCACCGGCCACCATGCGCTTGGCCAGTTCCGGCAGCGCCACCGAGCCGCGCAGGTCGCCGATCCGCACGCGCACGGCGTCGAGGGCCAGCGCCTCGATCTCGGCCCGCGCCCTGGCCAGCCGCCTGCGCTCGCGGCCGTCGCCGGCGTCGAGGTGCGCGCGGTGCTCGTCCAGGGCGGCCGCCAGGTCGGCCACGCCGTCGGCCCGGGTGGCCACCGTCGGCACCACCGGCGGCGTCCACCCGTCGGCGGCGTCCCGGTGGCCCATCGACAGCATCTGGCGCAGCTCCCGCACGGCGCGGTCGGCGCCGTCGCGGTCGGCCTTGTTCACCACGAACACGTCGGCCACCTCGAGGATGCCGGCCTTGGCCGCCTGCACGCCGTCGCCCATCCCCGGGGCCAGCAGCACCACCGTCGTGTCGGCCAGCGCCACGACGTCCACTTCGGACTGCCCCACGCCGACCGTCTCCACCAGCACGACGTCGCAGCCCGCGGCGTCGAGCACGCGCAGCGCCTGCGGGGTCGACCAGGCCAGCCCGCCCAGGTGCCCGCGGGTCGCCATCGACCGGATGAACACCCCCGGGTCGGTGGTGTGCTCGGCCATCCGCACGCGGTCGCCCAGCAGCGCCCCGCCGGTGAACGGCGAGGAGGGGTCAACGGCCAGCACGCCGACCCGCCTGCCGTCCGCCCGCAGGGCCGACACCAGCGCCGACGTCGTGGTCGACTTCCCGACCCCTGGCGGCCCGGTCAGGCCCACCACGTGCGCGCGCCCGGTGTGCGGGGCCAGCGCCGCGGCCGCCTCCCGCAGCCCCGGGCCGGCGTCCTCGACCAGCGAGATCAGCCGGGCCACGGCCAGTTGCTCGCCGTCGAGCGCGCGCCGCACCAGCCCGGCGACATCGGTGCGGCGCGCCACGGGCGGGAGTGGGGACGTCGCCGCGGCTCAGCCGGCCGCCGGCACTCGGAGGATCAGGGCGTCGCCCTGGCCGCCGCCGCCGCACAGGGCCGCCGCGCCGACACCGCCGCCGCGCCGCTTGAGCTCCAGCGCCAGGTGCAGCGCCAGCCGCGCCCCGGAGGCGCCGATCGGGTGCCCGAGGGCGATCGCGCCGCCGTTCGGGTTCACCTTCTCCGGGTCGACGCCGAGCTTGCGGGTCGACACCACGCCCACCGCGGCGAAGGCCTCGTTGATCTCGATGACGTCCAGGTCGGCGGCCTCGATGCCCTCCTTGCGGCAGGCGGCGGCGATCGCGTTGGCCGGCTGCTCGTGCAGGCTGGAGTCGTCCGGCCCGGCCACCATGCCCTGCGCTCCGATCTCGGCCAGCCAGGTCAGCCCGAGCTCCTCGGCCTTGGCCCGGCTCATCACCACCACCGCGGCGGCGCCGTCGCTGATCGGCGACGAGGAGCCCGCGGTGATCGTGCCGTCGGCGGAGAAGGCCGGGCGCAGCTTGCCGAGGGTCTCGGCGGTGGTGTCCGGCCGCACGCCCTCGTCGCTGTCGACCACCACCGGGTCGCCCTTGCGCTGGGGCACGTGCACCGGCGCGATCTCCTCGGCGAACAGCCCGCCCGCGATGGCCTTGCCCGCCCGCTGGTGCGAGGCCGCGGCGAACTCGTCCTGCTCGGCGCGGGTCAGCTCGTAGCGCGCGTTGTGCTTCTCGGTCGAGGCGCCCATCGACACCTGGTCGAACGAGTCGTGCAGTCCGTCGTAGGCCATGTGGTCGGTCATGGTCACGTCGCCGTACTTGAAGCCCGCGCGCGACTTCGCCAGCAGGTGCGGCGCCTGCGTCATCGACTCCTGCCCGCCGGCCACCACGATCTCGCACTCGCCCGCGCGGATGAGCTGGTCGGCCAGGGCGATGGCGTTCAGCCCGGACAGGCACACCTTGTTGACGGTCAGCGCGGGCACGTCCATGCCGATGCCGGCGGCCACGGCGGCCTGCCGCGCCGGGATCTGCCCGGCGCCCGCGGTGAGCACCTGGCCCATGATCACGTAGTCGACCTGGTCGGGCGACACGCCCGCCCGCTCCAGCGCGGCCTTGATGGCCACACCGCCCAGCTGCGCGCCGGTGAAGTCCTTGAGCTGGCCCAGCAGGCGCCCCATCGGGGTGCGAGCTCCGGCGACGATGACCGATCCGGACACGGTTCCTCCTGCGGCGGCGGTGGCGAGAGCCGTTCGACGATACCTGGCGGTCACGCCCATGTTGCCTGGTCGAAGGCCCGTCCCGGTCGTGACGCGGCGCACAGGCATCGATTCACGCCAGGGCGTGACCGACCACGGCCACTACATTCCCGCCCATGGCCGATCACGCGGGTACCGGGTCCGACTCCACCGTCCAGGCACTGGCCGAGCCGGGCGTGCTCGGCGTCGACCACGTCGGCATCGCCGTCCCCGACCTCGACGCGGCCATCGAGTGGTACGCCTCGACGCTGGGCCTGGCGGTCACCCACGAAGAGGTCAACGAGGAGCAGGGCGTGCGCGAGGCGATGCTGTCCGCGCCCGGTGGCATCGGCGGCGCCGCCGTCCAGCTGCTGGCCCCGCTGCGCGCCGATTCGGCCATCGGCAAGTTCATCGACCGCAACGGCCCCGGCATCCAGCAGCTCGCCTACCGGGTCGCCGACGTCGAGGCCGTGTCGGCGGCACTGCGGGCGAAGGGCCTGCGCCTGCTCTACGACGAGCCGCGCCGGGGCACGGCGGGCTCGCGGATCAACTTCGTGCACCCGAAGGACGCCGGTGGCGTCCTGGTCGAGCTGGTCGAGCCCGCGGCGGCGCACTGAGGCCGCTCGCGGGGCGCGTGCTGCGGCGCACGGTAGTGGCCCTCGTCACCCGGCACGATTCAGCGGGGCGACCGCCGGACCGGCGGCGGTTACCATACTGCGCAGTAACCGCCACTTGTTCGGGATAGCAAGCATCTGGCGGAGACCACGCAGCGACGAGCACCACCGGAGGCCCAGCCGTGCAGGAGATCCTCGACGCCATCCTCGCCGACCAGCTCGACGCCGTGGGCTCGCTCCCGGTCCCCGAGCACTACCGCGGCATCACCGTGCACGCCGACGAGGCCGAGATGTTCTCCGGCATGCCCACGCGCGACAAGGACCCGCGCAAGAGCCTGCACCTCGACGAGGTCGCGACCCCCGAGCTGGGCCCCGGCGAGGCGCTGGTCGCCGTGATGGCCAGCGCCATCAACTACAACACCGTCTGGACGTCGATCTTCGAGCCGGTGTCCACGTTCGGCTTCCTGCGCCGCTACGGCCGCGTCTCCCCGCTCACCAAGCGCCACGACCTGCCCTACCACGTCGTCGGCTCCGACCTGGCCGGCGTCGTCGTGCGCACCGGGCCGGGGGTGAACGCGTGGAAGCCCGGCGACCGCGTCGTCGCGCACTGCCTCTCGGTGGAGCTGGAGAGCCCCGACGGCCACAGCGACACGATGATGGACTCCGAGCAGCGGATCTGGGGCTTCGAGACCAACTTCGGCGGGCTGGCCGAGCTGGCCCTGGTCAAGTCCAACCAGCTGATGCCCAAGCCCGCCCACCTCACCTGGGAGGAGGCCGCCAGCCCCGGCCTGGTCAACTCCACGGCGTACCGGCAGCTGGTGTCGCGCAACGGCGCGTGCATGAAGCAGGGTGACGTCGTGCTGATCTGGGGCGCCTCCGGCGGCCTCGGCTCCTACGCCACCCAGTTCGCGCTGAACGGCGGCGCGATCCCGATCTGCGTGGTGTCCTCGCCGGCCAAGGCCGAGATCTGCCGCCAGATGGGCGCCGAACTGATCATCGACCGGAGCGCGGACGGCTACCGCTTCTGGAAGGACGAGCACACCCAGGACCCGACGGAGTGGAAGCGCTTCGGCTCGCGCATCCGCGAGCTCACCGGCGGCGAGGACCCCGACATCGTGTTCGAGCACCCCGGCCGGGAGACCTTCGGCGCCAGCGTCTACGTGGCCCGCCGCGGCGGCACCATCGTCACCTGCGCCTCGACGTCGGGCTTCGAGCACAGCTACGACAACCGCTACCTCTGGATGAACCTCAAGCGGATCATCGGCTCGCACTTCGCCAACTACCGCGAGTCGTTCGAGGCCAACCGGCTCGTCGACAAGGGCATGGTCCACCCCACCGTCTCCAAGGTGTACCCGCTGGCCGAGACCGGCCAGGCCGCGATGGACGTGCACACCAACAGCCACCAGGGCAAGATCGGCGTGCTGGCGCTGGCCCCGCGGGAGGGCCTCGGCGTCACCGACCCGGGCAAGCGGGAGCGCCACCTGCGGGGGATCAACCGGTTTCGGGGGGTGTGACCACGGGCGCGGCGGCTGCGGAGCGCGCTCACCGCGCTCCGCGTCACCCGCGGGGCCTCACGCCTCCGGGGTACGGTGGCCCGCATGCCACCAGACCCCGCTGCGGCGTCGTCCGGGTTCACCGTGGTCCGGAAGGGCTACGACCAGGCGCAAGTCGAGCGGCACCTGCGCAGGGTCGAGGCCGAGATGCGCATCCTGGTGCACGACCGCGACGCCGCGGTGGATCAGTCGGCGCAGCTCGCCCATGAGCTGGACGAGGCACGCGCCCGGTCCGAACGGCTGCGATCGCAGGTCCGTTCGCTGCTGAGCCCCCCGCAGAGCGTCCAGGGCATGAGCGAGCGCATGCGGTCGATGGTGCGGATGGCCGAGGACGAGGTCGCCGGCATGCTGGCCAGGGCCGAGACCGAGGTCGAGGACCGCAGGCGCGAGACCGAGCGCCAGGCCGCGCAGATCCTGGCCACCGCCAAGGCGCAGGCCGACGAGGTCGTGGCCGAGGCCGCCCGCCAGTCCCGGCTCGACGCCGACGAGCAGACCCGCGTCGCCGAAGCCGCCGAGGCGGCCCGCCGGCTGGTCGACGAGGACTTCACCATCGCCATGGACCAGCGCCGCTCCGAGGCGCTCGCCGAGCTGGCCGCGGAGCGTCGGCGCGGAGGCGCTGGCCGTGGGGGCGGCGGAGCGTCGGCGCGCCCGCACCGACATCGAGCGCGAGCGCGCCGAGGCGAGCGCGGCCGCCCGCGCCACCATCGCCGAGGCCCAGGCCGAGGCGAGGCAGATCGTCGGCGCCGCCGAGCGCGCCCTCATCGAGCTGCGCACCCTGCGCGGCCGCGTCAGCGACCAGCTCGACCACGCCCGCCGGTCGATCGAAGGCACCCTCGCCGGCCTCGACCCCCTGCCCGACGAGGACGCGGTCCTGGCGGCGACCTCGGCCGCTGAGCGGGCTCCGGCCCCGAAGTCCGGCCCGCCGACGACGGCGAAGGCCACCGACAGCGCGGCCTCGGCTCCGGCTCCGGCTCCGGCTCCGGCCCCACAGCCCAGCCCGATGACGGCGACGAAGGCCACCGGCAGCCCGGCTCCGGCTCCGCAGCCCGGCCCGACGACGGCGAAGGCGCCTGCCAGCCCGGCCCCGACCACCGACCCCGAGGCGAAGCCCGCAGTCCCGCAGGCGAAGTCCGCTGTGGAAGGGTCGAAGCCCGCGGCCCCCGAGGCGAAGTCCGCGGCCCCCGAGGCGAAGCCCGCGGCCCCCGAGTCGAAGTCCCCTACCCCCGAGGCGAAGCCCGCTGCCACCGAGGCCAAGCCCGCGGCCGCCACGCCGCCCCCGGCCGCCGAGCAGCCCGACTCCACCGAGCCTGCTCCGGCTGCCCAGCAGCCCATCTCCGCCGAGCAGCCCGTCTCGGCCGAGCCTGCTCCGGCCGCCCAGCAGCCGAACCCGCCCGCCCACCGGCCCGCGACAGCCGCGCCGCAGCCCGGCGCAGCCTCCACATCGCCGCAGTCCACCCCGGCCGCACCGGCGGCGAAGGCCACGACCGAGAGCCCGGCCCCGGCCGCCCCCGAGCAGAAGGCCGCGCCTTCCGCACCAGCACCGGCACCAGCGCCGTCCGACCAACCGGCCCGGGCCGCCCAGCCCAGCCCTGCCCCGGCCGCACCGGTCCCCGGCCCGCGGAAGACGGCATCGGGGAGCAGCACCCGCGAGCACACACGGTCCGTCGCGGCCTCGGCCGACCGGGCTGCCGCCGACGACCCGGCGAGCTCTCCCGCTCCGATCCCGACCGACGAACGCCCGACCTCCGCTCCAGAGCGTCCCTCCTCGGTGGTGCGCACCGCGTCGGACCAGCCGCCGACGACGTCTCTCCGCGCCGACAGCGCGCCGGAGTCGGCCACCCCCGAACCGGGGGCACCGGACACCGCCGCGTCGACACCCACGTCGCCAGACGCCCGCACGGACGAGGAGCCGAAGCTCGCCGCGAGCGTGGAGACCGGCGGCCCTGCCGTCGACAGCCCGACCGAGCGCCTCAGCGCGGTGAGCCCCGCGAGCGCCGCGCCCACACGACCCGGCACCCAGGCCGACGCGTCCGCGCAGCGCCCGGGCGCGGCCGCGCCGGCCCGTCGCGGCAGCGACTCCCGCGCGGGTGGCCGGTCGGGCGCGTCCCGCCGTCCGGTCCCCGCCGTCGAGGTCGGCCGGTCCCCGCGCCAACCCGACGCCCCGCAGCCCGCCCGTCCGCGGCCCCCCGCCCGCTCGGCAGGCGCCCCGTCCCGGCGCGCGGCCGCCGCGAAGGACCGGCCCACCCCTGCTCAGCCCGAGGCCGACACCCCGCAGGCGGCCCGCGCCGCGGCCCCGCGGCGCCCCAGCCCGACCGCGCGCCCCGCGGCTCCGGCCGCCCAGGCCGAGTCGCACAGCGCCGAGCTGACGGTCCGGTTCGAGGCGGTGCGCCCGCCGGCGGCCGACCAGCCCGGCCCGGCCCGGCCCGCCCGCACGACCGCCCGCTCCGGGTCGACCAGGCGCCCGAAGTCGGCCACCGGTCCGGAGGAGCCGCCGACCCCGGAGCGCACCGACACCCCGGCCGACGACTCCGCCGCCACCACCGAGCTCGCGGTCGCGGACCGCGGCGACGCCACGGCGGCCGACCCACCATCGGACAGGCCGTCCGACCCGCAGCCGGCGCCCCGCCCCCGGCGGCGCTCGGCCGCAGGCGCAACCCGCCGCTGACCCGCGACGAGCGCGGCTCTCGTGCGCTCCGGCGCACCGACAGCCGCACTCGTACCAGTCGGGCGCGGGTCGGTGCCGCGCCCGTCACCACCGTCCGCCGGGCCTGCGGCGGCCCCTCGCCGCCCAGCACGCGGTGTGCCAGTGCCGACGCTCCGTCACCGGGCCGTCGTCCGGCCAGCTCACGAGGTGCGCCGTGCCCGGGGCGATCGTCTGGTCGCACCCGGGGCAGCGGTACGCCTTGACCGCGCCCGATCCCGGCACCGGGCGCACCAGCCAGTCGCCGTCGGGGCCGCTCTCCCGGCGGGTCGGCGCCACCCCGCCGAGGGGGCGGTCGGGGACGCCGCGGTCGCGCGGGTCGGGGCGACCCCGCCGGGGCCGGTTGGAGCGGGGCACGAGCGGAAACGGTAGCGATCCGGTGGTGGTCGGGCCGGGGCCGGCTACCGGGCGGCGTAGTCGCGGAAGCCGTGCCCGGTCTTGCGGCCCAGCCTGCCCGCGGTCACCAGGTGCTCCAGCAGCGGGGCCGGGGCCAGGCCGGACTCGCGGAACTCCAGGTAGAGCGAGCGCTCGATGGCCAGCGAGACGTCCAGTCCGACGACGTCGAGCAGCTCGAACGGGCCCATCGGCAGGGCGCAGCCGGTCTTCATGGCGGCGTCGATGTCGTCGGCGGTGGCGTAGTGGGCCTCGAGCATCTTCACGGCGTCGTTCAGGTACGGGAACAGCAGCGCGTTGACGATGAAGCCGGCCCGGTCGCCGCAGGTCACCGGCACCTTGCCCAGCCGGTGGCAGAGCGCGATGCCGGTGGCGGTGGCGTCCGGCGCGGTGGTGATCGTGGAGACCACCTCGACCAGCTTCATGGCCGGGGCGGGGTTGAAGAAGTGCAGGCCCAGCACGTCCTGCGGGCGCGAGGTCGCGACGGCGCACTCGACGACCGGCAGCGACGACGTCGTGGTGGCCAGGATCGCGCCGGGCCTGCAGACCTCGTCGAGCGCGGCGAACACCGCCCGCTTGACGTCCAGGTCCTCGGCGACGGCCTCGATGACCAGGTCGGCCCGGGCGAAGTCCTCCAGGTCGGTGGTGCCGGTGATGCGGGCCAGCGCGGCGTCGCGGTCGGCCTCGGTGAGCCGGCCGCGGACCACCGACTTCTCCAGCGACTTGCGCAGCCCGGCCAGCGTCGCGTCCACCTTGGACCTGCTGCGGCCGCGGAAGACGACGTCGAGCCCGGCCTTGGCCAGCACCTCGACGATGCCCGCGGCCATGGTGCCGGTGCCGACCACACCGACGCGGGCCACGTCGCGCAGCGCGACGTCGGAGGGCAGCGCCTGGTCGGGGGTGAGGGCGTCGGGCACGACCTTGGAGCTGTGCGGGCCGTCGTAGGTGTAGAAGCCGCGCCCGGACTTCCGGCCCAGCAGCCCGGCGGTGATCATCTGCTTGAGCACGGGCGCCGGGGCGTGCGCCTGGTTGCGCGACTGCTTGTACATCGTGTCGAGGATCTCGTAGCTGGTGTCCAGCCCGATCAGGTCGAGCAGGGCCAGCGGACCCATGGGGTAGCCGCAGCCGTAGCGCATGGCGGCGTCGAGGTCCTCGCGGCTGGCGTAGCGCGACTCGAACATCCGGGCGGCGTGGTTGAGGTAGCCGAACAGCAGGGCGTTGGCGATGAAGCCCGCCCGGTCGCCGATGACGACCGGCACCTTGTCCAGGGTGGCCGCGAAGTCCTTGAGGTCGTCGATGACGTCCTGCTCGGTGACGACCGTGCGGACCAGCTCGACCAGCTTCTGCACCGGGGCCGGGTTGAAGAAGTGCATGCCGACGACGCGGCCGGGGCGGCCGGTGCGCACCGACAGCTCGGTGACCGACAGCGAGGACGTGTTCGACGCCAGGATCACCTCGGGCCGGCACACCTTGTCCAGCGTGGCGAACACCTCGGCCTTGAGCTCCAGGCTCTCCGGCACGGCCTCGATCACCAGGTCGGCGTCGGCCATGTCCTGCAGGGACGTGCTGGTGGTGATCCGGCCGAGCAGCTCGGCGGCGCCCTCCGCGGTCAGCTTGCCGCGCTCGACCGCGCGCGCCGTGGATGTCTCCAGGTGGTTGCGCCCGCGCTCGACGGCGGTGCTGTCCACGTCGACCGCGACGACCTGCAGCCCGTTGCGGGCGAACACCTCGACGATGCCCGCACCCATGGTGCCCAGGCCGACCACGCCGACCTTCCGGAACTCGCGTGCCACGCGTCCACCTCCGCCGTTGGGGATGGACCATCCTCGCATCCCCACCCCCGGCGACCAGCCCTCCTGTGACCGGGACCGCCCCGTCGAGAACGAACTCGTTGTCGTTTGGACCGGTCCAAAATGACGACAGGTTCGTTCTCGACGGGATCGGGCGGTGTCAGAACAGCCGCAGGTCCGTGGACTCGGTGCCGCGCAGTGCGTCGTAGTCGACGACGACGCAGCGGATGCCGCGGTCCTCGGCCAGCGTGCGGGCCTGCGGCTTGATCTGCTGGGCGGCGAACACCCCGGCCACCGGGGCCAGCAGCGGGTCGCGGTTCATCAGCTCGAGGTAGCGGGTGAGCTGCTCGACGCCGTCGATCTCGCCGCGCCGCTTGATCTCCACCGCGACGCTGCGGCCGGTGGCGTCCCTGCAGAGCAGGTCGACCGGGCCGATCGCGGTCATGTACTCGCGGCGCACCAGCGTGTAGCCCTCGCCCAGCGCCGTCGGGTGGGCGGCCAGCAGCTCCTGCAGGTGCGCCTCGACGCCGTCCTTGACCAGGCCGGGGTCGACGCCGAGCTCGTGGCTGGTGTCGTGCAGCACCTCGTCGATGGTGATCACCAGCGACTCGTCGGCCTTGTTGCGCACCGTCCACACGCCGGGCTGCTCCTCGAGCCAGCAGGGCGGGCTCATCCAGTTCAGCGGCTTGTAGGCCCGGTCGTCGGCGTGGATGCTGACCGACCCGTCCGACTTGACCAGCAGCAACCGCGGCGCCATCGGCAGGTGGGCGGTGAGCCGGCCGACGTAGTCGACCTGGCAGCGGGCGATGACGAGGCGCACGGCCCCGACCCTAGAGCGGCCCCCCGGCGGTCACCGGCGCGGGGCGGGCGGGCACCGTGGACGGCGTGGAGACGCTCAACACCCGCCAGGTCTACGCCAACCCGTGGATGACCGTCCGCGAGGACGACGTGCGCCGGGCCGACGGCACGCGGGGAATCTTCGGCGTGGTCGACAAGCCCACGGCGGCGGTGGTGATCCCGCTGGACGGGGACCGGCTGCACCTGGTCGAGCAGTTCCGCTACCCGGTGGGGGCGCGGCGCTGGGAGTTCCCGATGGGCACCGCGCCCGACCGGGCCGAACTCGACCCGGCCGAGCTGGCCGCCCGGGAGCTGGCCGAGGAGACCGGGCTGGTGGCCGGGCGGATGGAGCTGCTCGGCCACCTCGACATCGCCCCTGGTCTGACCAGCCAGCGCGAGCACGTCTTCCTGGCCACCGAGCTGAGCACCGGCGCGCTGGCCCGCGAGCACACCGAGCAGGACATGCGCGCCGGCTGGTTCACCGTCGCCGAGTTCGAGGACATGGTGCGCCGCTCGGAGGTCGTCGACGCGCAGACCCTCGCCGCCTACCTCCTGCTCCGCCTGCGTCGTGCGTGAAAGCGGGTGCCGGGGCACCCACTTCCACGCACGACCTCAGTGGCGGACGGGGAGGCGGGCGAGCCGGCGCATCGAGGGCATCGGCTCCCACTCCGGCTCGGCGGAGTCCAGCGCCAGGTCGGGGAACCGGTCGAACAGCGCCCGCAGCGCGATCTCGCCCTCCTGCCGGGCCAGCGCGGCGCCCAGGCAGTAGTGCGCGCCGTGCCCGAACCCGACGTGCCCCTCGCCGCGCCCGGCCGGGCGGCGGGTGACGTCGAACCGGTCCGGGTCGTCGTAGGCGCGCGGGTCGCGGTTGGCCGAGACGAGGATCGTCTGCACGGCGTCGCCGGCGGCGATGCGCGCCCCGCCCAGCTCGACGTCCTCGCGGGCGTAGCGGATGCGGGTGACCAGCACCGGCCCGGTCCAGCGCATCAGCTCGTGCACCGCGCCCGGCCACAGCTCGGGACGCTCGCGCAGCAGTCGCAGCTGGTCGGGGTGGGTGAGCAGGGCCTGCACGCCGTTGCCGACCAGGTGCGCGGTGGTCTCGTGCCCGGCCAGCACCAGGGTGAGCACCATCGTGACCATCTCGGTCTCGGAGAGCTGGTCGCCGTCGTCCTCGCGGGCCTGGATGAGCCCGGTCAGCAGGTCGTCGCGCGGATCCGCCCGCCGGGCCGCGATCAGGTCCTTGCAGTGCGCCACCATGTCCCGGATCGCGGTCGGGAAGTTCTTCCGGTCCATGGAGAACAGCTGCGTGGCCCACTCCCGCCACCGGTGCCGGTCGCCCTCGCCGACCCCGACCAGCTCGCAGATCACCGTGATCGGCAGCGGGTAGGCGTAGCCGGCCATCAGGTCGGCGCGCTCGGGCAGCCGGTCGAGCAGGTCGGCGGCGATCGCCTCGACCCGCGGGCGCAGCTCGGCCACCCGGCGCACGGTGAACGCCCGCGACACCAGCTTGCGCAGCCGGGTGTGCTCGGCGCCGTCGCGGTCGAGGATGGAGTCGGTGATGTAGCCGGTCAGCTCGTCGCTCAGCCCGATCGAGGCCATCAGCCGCCGGCGTACGTCGGTGGTCTCACCGGGCACCGAGTCGGGGTCGTTGACGAACCGCGGGTCCGACAGCACCGCGCGCACCTCGTCCTGGCGGGTGACGTACCAGGCGGGGCTGCCGTCCGGGGCCTGCCCGCGCAGCACCGGCGCCTCCTCCCGCAGCGCGCCGTAGCCGCCGTACGGGTCGGCGATGAGGGCCGGGTCGAGGATGTTCGGTCCGGTCGCGGTGGTCATGGTCTCCTCCTGACTGGCTCCGCCGGCGGGGTCACCGGACGCGGCGGCGCCACTCCTCGCGGAACTGGTCGAGCACGGGTGTGTAGAGGGCGATGACCGCCTCCACCGGGACCGCGTCCAGCGGCGGGTCCGGCACTTCGAGCGCGGCCGAGACGGTGCCGGCCAGCAGGTCCGCCCGGACCGCCTGCTCCACGGGTGATCCCGGCAGCGTGTCGATGAAGAAGAAGCCGATGCCGACGGCCTGCAGGACGTGCACCTGCGCGTCGACGTCCAGGTCCGTGCGCAGGCAGCCGGCCTCGCGCAGCAGCGCGATGTGGTCGCGCAGCGCCCGGCGGCGCAGCTCGGCGAGCGCACCGAGGGTGTGCGCGGCCTCGTGGGTCAGCCGACCGAGCACCTCGGCATCGCCGAGGTACAGCGCGCGCAGCACCGGGTCGGCCGCCACCTGGAGGTAGCCGGTCCGCAGCACCCGCGACGGCAGCGCCTCGGCGGCGTCGTCCCGGATCCGGCCGATGATCGGCGCGAGGCTGCGCCACTGCGCGCGCAGCAGCACCGTCAGGAACAGCGCCTCCTTGTTCGGGAAGTGCAGGTAGACCGTGCCCTTGCCGATGCCGGCCTGGCGGGCGACCTCGTCGATGGTGACCTTCTGGTAGCCCCACCGCAGGAGCAGCTCGGCCGCCGCGTCGAGCACGCGCTCCAGCCGCACGTCCGACGGCTTGACCAGATCGGTCCTTTCGGTCATAGAGTCACGCTACCCCGCCGATCGGATCGGGACAAGACCGCTCGGGACGGGCTACCGTCGAGGGGTGGGCGACTACGAGCACCTGCTGGTCAAGCAGGACGGCGACACGGTCCGGATCACCATGAACCGGCCGGAACGGCGCAACGCACTGTCCGAGCCGCACCTGCGCGAGCTGCTGCACGCCTTCGAGGCCGCGGGCGCGTCCGACGCCACCGGCATCGTGCTGGCCGCCGAGGGCAAGGCGTTCTCCGCGGGCCACGACTTCGCCGACGTCGCCGCGCGCGACCTCGCCGGCGTGCGCGACCTGCTTCGCCTGTGCACCCGGGTGATGCAGACGATCGAACAGGTCCCGCAGGTCGTCGTCGCCAAGGTCCAGGCCATCGCCACCGCCGCGGGCTGCCAGCTGGTCGCCTCCTGCGACCTCGCCGTGGCCGCCGAGTCGGCCGCGTTCGCGCTGCCCGGCGGCAAGGCGGGCTGGTTCTGCCACACCCCCGCCGTGCCCGTGGCCCGCAACATCGGCCGCAAGCGGCTCATGGAGATGGCGCTGACCGGCGACCCCGTCGACGCGGCGACGGCCGCCGAGTGGGGCCTCATCAACTACGTCGTTCCCGACGCCGACCTCGACGCCCGCACCGACGAGCTGCTGGCCCGGGCCACCCGGGGCAGCCGGTTCGGCAAGGGCGTCGGCAAGCAGACCCTCTACGCCCAGCTCGACCGGCCCGAGGCCGACGCCTACGCGATCGCCGTCGAGGTGATGGCGTCGATGTCGCAGAGCCCCGGAGCGCGCGAGGGCATGGCGAGCTTCCTGGAGAAGCGCCGACCGGTCTGGCCCGACTAGGGCTGCTCCGGACGGCCGCACGCGCCCGCCGCCCCGTCGCGACCCGGACACGCCGCGGGCCGACGGGCGCCCGCCATCCCGACGGGCCAGGATGGGGGGATGGTGCGCATCGCGGGGCTGCCCGTGTGGGTCAGCCCGTCCGACCTCGTGCAGGGAGCCCGCGCGGTGCTGGGCTGGACCGACGAGGCCGTCGGGGTGGTCGCGGAGCTGCCCAAGCGCGTCACCGGGCTGCTCGACGACGCCGACGGGCTCGTCCGGCGGATCACCACCCTGCTCGGCACGATCGACTCCCTCATCGGCACCGTCGACTCCCTGGTCGGCACGGTCGACACGCTCGTCGACGGCGTGCGCGAGGCGGTCGACCGGATCCGGCCGCTGATCGACGAGGTGCAGGGCGTCGCCGGGACGGCCTCCGGCCTGATCGCCAGGGTCGACGCCGTGGCGGGCGACGCCGCCGGGCTGGTCGCCCGCGTCGACGGGGTCGCCGACAGCGCGGGCGAACTGGTCTCCCGCGTCAACGGCGTGGCCGACAGCGCGGGCGAACTCGTCTCCCGCGTCAACGGCGTGGCCGACAGCGCGGGCGAACTCGTCTCCCGCGTCGACACGGTGGCCGGGAACGCCACCGCCCTCGTCTCCCGCGTCGACACCGTCGCCACCGACGCGGCCGGGATCGTCGACAGCGCCTCCGGCGTCGCCGACCGGGCCGGCGTGCTGGTGGGGCGCGCGGGCGAGCTCACCGGGAAGGCCGGGGAGATGCTCGCGGTCTACGAGCCGATCGCCGAGAAGGCCGCCCCGCTGGCCACCGCGTTCGTGAACGAGTTCTCCCGGGCCGAGATCGACGCCGCCGTCCGGCTGGTCGACCACCTGCCCAAGCTGGCCGACCACATGACGACCGACATCATGCCGATCCTGGCCACCCTCGACCGGGTCGGCCCGGACGTGCACGAACTGCTCGACGTCCTCAAGGACACCCGCCTGGCCATCCAGGGCATCCCCGGCTTCCGCATGCTGCGCCGCCGCGGCGAGGAGAAGGAAGAGGCCGCCGACGCCGAAGACTGAGCGGTCCCGGCGGTCTCGGCCTGGTCGGCGGCGTCCTACGGCCACGGGCCGAGCGAACGGCGCACTCGCCCAGCGCGGTGGGGTGAGCGCGCCGCTCGCTCGGCTCCGCGGGAGCGCGGGGCTCGTCGAGGTTGAGCGAGTGGCGCTGTCGCCCGAGCAGGTTGGGCGAGAGGCCCTCTCGCTCTGGGGTCGGACGAGAGTGGCTCTCGTCCGACTGGGCGGGACGAAAGCCACTCTCGCGCCACTCCCCCGGCCTCCTTCGCCGAGCCCGCCGCGAACGAGAGTGGCTCTCGTCCCGCCGGGCGAGACGAAAGTCGCTCTCGTCCCGCCGGGCCGGACGAAAGTCGCGCTCGTCCCGCCGCGGTGGTGCGCCAGCGCCGCGAGGCGGGGCGGCGGGGTGAGCGCCGAAGGCGGAGCCCTGGTGGGCGCGTAGCGCCACTCCTCTCCCGAGGCCCCTGCCCGATCAGAGGTCGCCCGCCGCGCAGGCGCCGCCGGAGGCGCTCTTCACCGTCACTGAGCTGGGCCTCGGGGTTGAGCTGAGCGCGTCGCCCACGACAGCCACCTGTTCAGGGCGCCTCCGGCGGCACCTCCGGTGAGGACCCCAGCTCCAGCAGGGGAGCACTTCCGGGGTGAGGTGGGCGCTGCGCGCCCCGTGCCTCGCCCGGCTCGCGGCGCTGCGCGCCGGATCGCCGGGGCGCGAGAGCGACTCTCGTCCCACCCGGCGAGCGAGTGGCGCGTCCGCCCAGCCCAGTTGGGCGAGGGCGCCGTTCGCTCACCTGGACGGGTTGGCCCAGCGGGACGGTGCGAGAGCGGCCTCGTCCCGCCAAGCGGCACGAAACCCGCTCTCGTCCGACCGGTCGCCCGGCTCCCCGTCTAGCTCTCGCGGTGGGCGGCCAGCACCAGGTCGACGATGGCGCCCATCATCTCGGTCAGCCGGTAGTCCTTGGGCGTGAACACCGCGGCGACGCCGCGCTCCCGCAGGACGGCGGCGTCCTCGGGCGGGATGATCCCGCCGACGACCACCGGGACGTCGTCGGCGCCCGCGGCGCGCAGGCCGTCGACCACGGCCGGCACGACCTCCAGGTGCGAGCCGGACAGCACCGACAGCCCCACCACGTGCACGCCCTCCTGCACCGCGGCGGCGACGATCTGCGAGGGCGTCAGCCGGATGCCTTGGTAGACCACCTCGAAGCCGACGTCGCGGGCGCGCACGGCGACCTGCTCGGCGCCGTTGGAGTGGCCGTCGAGGCCGGGCTTGCCGACCAGCATGCGCAGCTTGGAGCCGATCTCCTCGCCCGCGGCGCGGACCCGGTCGCGGACGGCGCCCATCTCGGTGGCGGCGTCGCCGTCGGCCCCGACGACGGCGGCCGAGACGCCGGTCGGGGCCCGGAACTCGCCGAACACCGCGCGCAGCACGCCGGCCCACTCGCCGGTGGTGACGCCGGCGCGGGCGCAGGTCAGCGAGGCTTCCATCAGGTTGGCGTCGGTCTTGGCCGCGTCGCGCAGCGCGTCCAGGGCGCTCTGCACGGTGGCCGCGTCGCGCCCGGCCCGCCACGCCCGCACGGCCTCGATCGCGGCCGCCTCGGTGGCGGGGTCGACGGTCTCGATCGCCGCGGCGCCCTCGGCCTGCAGCGGGCTGGGCTCGGTCGTCTCGAAGCGGTTGACCCCGACGACGACGGTGCGCCCCGACTCCATGGCCCGGCGCTGCTCGGCCAGCGAGGTGACCAGCCTGCCCTTCATGTACCCGGACTCGACGGCGGCCACCGCGCCGCCCATCTCCTGGACCCGGTCGATCTCGGCGCGGGCGCCCTCGACCAGCTCGGCGACCTTCGCCTCGACGACGTGGCTGCCGGCGAACAGGTCCTCGTACTCCAGCAGGTCGGTCTCGTAGGCCAGCACCTGCTGCATCCGCAGCGCCCACTGCTGGTCCCACGGCCGGGGCAGGCCCAGCGCCTCGTTCCAGGTCGGGAGCTGCACGGCGCGGGCGCGGGCGTCGCGGGAGAGTGTGACGGCCAGCATCTCCAGCACGATCCGCTGGACGTTGTTCTCGGGCTGGGCCTCGGTCAGGCCGAGGGAGTTGACCTGGACGCCGTAGCGCATGCGCCGCTGCTTGGGGTCCTGCACGCCGTAGCGCTCGCGGGTGATGTCGTCCCAGAGGCGGGCGAAGGCCCGCATCTTGCACATCTCCTCGACGAAGCGCAGCCCGGCGTTGACGAAGAACGAGATGCGCCCGACGACGTCGCCGAAGCGCTCCGGGGGCACCTGGCCGGAGTCGCGCACCGAGTCCAGGACGGCGATGGCGGTGCAGAGCGCGTAGGCCAGCTCCTGCTCGGGCGTCGCCCCGGCCTCCTGCAGGTGGTAGCTGCAGATGTTGATCGGGTTCCAGCGCGGCAGCTCGGTGACCGACCAGGCGACCATGTCGGTGATCAGCCGCATGCTCGGGCCGGGCGGGAAGACGTACGTGCCGCGCGAGAGGTACTCCTTGACGATGTCGTTCTGCGTCGTGCCGGCCAGCCGGGTGCGGTCGGCGCCGTTCTCGTCGGCGACGGCGACGTAGAGCGCCAGCAGCCACATGGCCGGCGCGTTGATGGTCATCGACGTGTTCGCGTCGGCCATCGAGATGCCGTCGAACAGGGTGCGCATGTCGCCGATGTGGCTGACCGGCACCCCGACCTTGCCGACCTCGCCCTTGGCCAGCTCGTCGTCGGGGTCGTAGCCGGTCTGGGTGGGCAGGTCGAACGCCACCGACAGCCCGGTCTGGCCCTTGGCCAGGTTGCGCCGGTAGAGCGCGTTGGACTTCTCCGCGGAGGAGTGCCCGGCGTAGGTCCGGATCACCCAGGGTCGGTCTCGCTCGCGGTCGCTCGGGTACGGCACCGGACACCTCCGCCATTGGGGGGCTGCGTGGTAAACCATGCTACTGGCGCGTAGGTCCGTGACCGGCACGAATGGATCGCCCGTCACACCTCGCGGGGAGCGGGGCCGCCGTCGCGGGCGGACAATGACCGGGTGGCTGACCAGGCGACCCGCTTCTTCGTCCTCTTCGGCGGGATGATGGTGCTGGGGCTGCTGGTCCTCGGGCTGCGCTGGACGTTCGGCACCGGCCGCGACCAGCCCGGTCCGCGGATCGCCGACCCCGACGACCCCACCGGCGACGGCCTGCTCGAGGAGGTGTCCCGGGTACCGACGGAGCCGGCCGCGCAGGTGCTGCGCGACCGGCTCCGGGAGGCGGGGATCAGGGCGACGGTGGGCCGCGTCGAGGGCGGCTACCGGCTGCTCGTCTTCCACCGGGACCTGGTGAACGCCCGGGTGGTGCTGAGCAGGGGTGCCCTGGAGTAGCGCTCAGACGCGGTGGTAGCGGGCGTCGAAGAAGCTGAACACGCCGAAGCAGATGAAGCCCAGCGCGACCAGGATCAGCAGGTAGGGCCCGAACGGCTGCTGGGCCAGCGTCTTCAGCGCGGCGTCGAGACCGGCGGACTCACCGGGGTTGAACCGCACGGCGGCCAGCACGACCAGGACGCCGACGATGGCGGTGGCGACGCCGCGGCCGATGTAGCCGGCCTGGCCGGTGCGGATGGCGAGCTGGCGGGACTTCTGGTCCGACGGAAGATCCATGTCCTCGGTGAACTTGGTCTTCCAGCCGCGGACGATCTTGTAGACGCCGACCCCGATGACGATCAGGCCGGCCAGCCCGACCAGGAACTGCCCGCCCGGCAGGCCCAGCACGCCTGCGGTTGCCTGCTGCTGCTGGCCGCCCCCGCCGCCGCTGCCCATGGCCGTGCGCCCGGCCAGGAAGGCCAGGATCACGAACAGGACGGCCTTCGCGGCGCTGACGCCCTTCTTGCGGACCTGCTTCTTCTTGTCGTCGACGTAGGAGTAGCCCCAGATGGCCTGCTCCGTGCGCCACAGCGCGGCGGCGATGAACCCGACGACCAGCACCCACAGCAGGAACTTGCCGAACGGCTGCTCGGAGATGGTCTGGAACGCGCCGTTCTGGTTGGCCTGCTCACCGCCCTGGCCGAAGGCGATCTGCAGGGCGAGCCAGCCGATCAGGAGGTGGGTGATGCCGTAGGCGAGGATCCCGATCCGGGCCCCGATCTTCACCGGGCGGCTGCGCGCAGCCTGCTGCGCGTTCTGGTTGGCACTCTGGGCTGCACTGGTCACGGGCGGGAGTTCCCACCGACGGGCCGTTTCATGCAGCCTTCACGAGGTCACGGAGTGATCACGGCGCGGGCGTCCGCCCGGTGGGCACGGCCGGTGTGACAGGCGGTGACGTCGGCACCGCGGCCTCCCGGCGCGACCGCCGCACCGCTCGGACGATCAGCACCACGACGACGACCGCGACCAGCACGCCGGTGAAGACCGGACCGATCAGGTGCGCGGAGTGCCGCACCGCGGCCGACGCCGCGCTGCCCAGCCCGACGTAGACCAGCCCCCACAGCACCGCGCCGAGCGCGGTGTAGGGCGCGAACCGGCGCAGTTGCATCCGCAGCGTCCCGGCGATCACCGGGACCAGCGAGTGCGCGACCGCCAGGAACCGCGACCCGACGATCGCCCGCCCGGCCCCGCCGCGCAGCACCCCCTCGGCGCGCACCCAGTGCGGCTCCCCGATCTTCCGCCCGGCCCACGACCCCCGGATCCGACCGCCGAACCGCCGCCCGATCAGGTAGCCGCCGGTCTGCCCGGCGAGGCTCGCCCCGGCCGCCACCGTGACCATCACCGCGTACTCCCCCGCGCTGCCCACCGTCGTCGCCGCGGCCAGCAGCACCACCTCGCCGGGCGTGACCAGCCCGACGAGCACGGTGGTCTCCAGCACGAGCATGACCCCGACGATGAGGCAGAGCTGCCAGAACGGGATCGCGTCCAGCGCCCCGAGCAGCGACATCATCCAGTTCTCCACGCGCCCCAGCGTCACGGCGGCGACCGGTCGAACCCATCCGGGTAGCCACTGAACGTGCTGGGGGTTCTCCCCCGGTGATGCCCTAGCCCGAACGCCGCCGGCAGCCCTGCCAGCGAGGGCCCGGGCGGACCGGACACTCAGGACAGTCCGCGCAGCAGGACGTCGAGACCGCCGTCGAACTCCTCGTCGGCGCCGATCGAGCGGGCGTGGCCGGCGGTGTCGGCCAGGTGGGGGAACTGCGCCTGCGGCAGCGCGGCCATGGCGGCGGTGCCGGCGCCGGTCAGCGGTCCCAGGTGCTCCAGCTGGATCGCGCCGATGACGTATCCGAGCAGGCAGCGCAGGGCGATGGCGCGGTGACGGCCGCCGAGGCCGCCCTCGGCGAGGACGGCGAGCACGGTCTCCGACCACCGCATCAGGCTGGGCGAGCTGTGCCGGTGGGTGAGCGTCAGCGGGACGATCTCGGGGTGGGCGGCGGCGGCGGCGCGCACCCTGCCGACCATGGCCCGGACGCGCTCGCGCCAGTCCGTCCCGCCCGGGGGCGGGGTCGTGTCGACGGCGTCCAGCACCAGCTCGACCACCAGCGCCTCCAGTTCGCGGCGGTCGTGCACGTAGCGGTAGAGCGCCATCGTGCTCGTGCCCAGCTGGGTCGCGACGGCCCGCATGGTCAGCCCGGCCAGGCCCTCGCGGTCGATGACGGCGAGGGCCGCGGTGGCCAGCTGGGTGGGGGTCAGCGAGCGGGGGCGTGGCATGGCGGTTGACAGCGTACGCGATACGCCTAACATCGTTGGCGTATCGCGTACACCTACGGAGGTCGCATGAGCACCCGATCGGGCCGGATCGCAGTCGGAGCCGTCGTCGCGCCGCGGGCGCTGGCGGGCGTCGATGGCGTGCCGGTCGCGCTGCCGGACGGAGAGCACCTGGTCCACCTGCAGTTCCGCCGGTTCGCCGGCTGCCCGGTGTGCAACCTGCACCTGCGCTCGGTGGTGGTGCGGCACGCGGAGATCACCGCGGCCGGGATCCGCGAGGTCGTGGTCTTCCACTCCCCGGCCGACGAGCTGCGCGAGCACGTGGCCGGTCTCCCGTTCGCCGTCGTCGCCGATCCGGACAAGCGGCTGTACCGGGAGTTCGGTGTGGAGTCGGCCCCGCGCGCGCTGCTCGATCCCCGGGCGTGGGCGCCGATCGCGCGGGCCGTCGCGCGGGCCGCCTGGACCGTCGCCCGCGGCCGGGAGCGGGCGCCGGCGGCCCGGCCGCACGGCGGGCGCACCGGTCTGCCGGCCGACTTCCTGATCGACGCCGACGGGCGCGTGGCCGCCGCCCACTACGGCGAGCACGTCTACGACCAGTGGTCGGTCGAGGACCTGCTGCGGCTGGCCGCGCGGGCCCGGCGCCCGGCAGGCCACCCGGAGCCGCAACCGTGAGCCTGGCCGCGATCGTCGCCGTCGCCGGCGGCGTCCTGGCGTGAGCGGTCCGCACCCCTGGTGACCACGGGGGTGCACCAGGGGCAGCCGCTGCCCTCAGCGCTCCGGGTCGGTCGTCACCCGGGAGATGTCGGCGCCCAGGCCGCGCAGGTTCTCCACGAAGCGCGGGTAGCCGCGGTCGATGTGCTCGACGTCCCAGACCTCGGTCTGGCCGTCGGCGCACAGGGCGGCCAGCACGAGCCCGGCCCCCGCGCGGATGTCGCTGGCCCACACCGGGGCGCTGGACAGCCGCTCCACACCGCGGATGACGGCGTGGTGGCCGTCGGTGCGGGCGTCGGCGCCGAGCCGGACCATCTCGTCGACGAACCGGAAGCGCGACTCGAACACGTTCTCGGTGATCATCGAGGTGCCCTCGGCCACCGCGGACAGCGCGATCGCCATCGGCTGCAGGTCGGTGGCGAAGCCGGGGTAGGGCAGCGTCACGAAGTCGACGGCCTGCGGCCTGCCGTCCATGGTCACGGTGAACTCGTCCGCGGCGATGTCGGTCTGCGCGCCCGCGCTGCGCAGCTTGTCCAGCACGAGGTCGATGTGGTGCGGGTCGATGCCGCGCACGGTCACCTGGCCGCGGGTCATCGCCGCGGCGAAGCCCCAGGTGGCACCGACGATCCGGTCGCCGATCACGCGGTGCTCGGTGGGCGCCAGCTCGGCGACGCCGTTGACGGTCAGCGTGGACGAGCCGACGCCGTCGATCTTGGCGCCCATCTGCTGCAGCATCGTGCAGAGGTCGACGATCTCCGGCTCGCGGGCGGCGTTGTCGATCACCGTGGCGCCGTCGGCGAGCACGGCGGCCATCAGGATGTTCTCGGTGGCGCCGACGCTGGGGAAGTCGAGCCAGATCTGGGCGCCGCGCAGCTCGTCGGCCTGGGCCACCACGCGGCCGTGCTCGATCTCGGTGGTCGCGCCGAGCTTGCGCAGGCCGGCCTGGTGCATGTCCAGGGGGCGCGAGCCGATGGCGTCGCCGCCGGGCAGCGGCACGACGGCCCGCCGGCACCGCGCGACCAGGGGCCCGAGCACGCACACCGAGGCCCGCAGCTTGGACACCGACTTGTAGTCGGCCTGGTTGCCCGGTTCGGCCGGCACGTCGATGGTGACGGTGCCGCCGTCGACCTCGACCGTGCAGCCCAGGCTGCGCAGGACGTCGGCCATCAGCGGCACGTCCAGGATCTCCGGGCAGTTGGTGAGCGTCGTCGTGCCCTCGGCGAGCAGCGCCGCGGCCATCAGCTTCAGGACGCTGTTCTTGGCGCCGACCACGTCCACCGAGCCGACCAGGCGGGCGCCTCCGCCCACCGCAAAATGCTGTGCCACGACTCGCGACGCTATCCCCCCGCCCCGTCCGTCACTGCAGCGGCCGGAGCCGCTGCGCGCAGGCGAGCACCGCGAGGTCGACGACGGTCGACAGCTCCTCGGCGCTCGCACCGTCCCGGGCCTGCAGGGACATCCCGAACTGCACCGACGTGACGTACGCGGCGAGCCCCCGGATGTCGGCGCCAGGCGGCACGTCCCCGGCGGCCCGGCCGGCGACGAGCCGGTCGTGGACGGCGGCGGTGGACCCCCGGCGCTGCTCGGCGAGGAAGTCCCGGACGCCCTCGGTCGAGGGCGTGTAGGTGGTGGCGGCCAGGACGACCATGCAGCCCTTCGGCTTCGCCGGGTCGGTGTAGTCGGCCACGTTCGCCCGCAGCAGGGCCTCGATGCCCGCCAGGGCGGTCGGCGCCTCGCGCAGGGCCCGCAGGGGCGGTCCGCCCTCGATCTCCTCGTAGCGCGCCACGGCCTCCCGGAAGAGCTCCTCCTTGCTGCCGAAGGCGGCGTAGAGGCTCGGCGGGCGGACGTCCATGGCCGCGGTGAGGTCGGCGATCGAGGTGCCCTCGTAGCCGTGCTCCCAGAAGACCTCCATGGCCCGCTGCAGTGCCGCGTCGCGGTCGAAGCCGCGCGGCCGCCCCCTTTTCTGTAGCACTCGCTAAGGATAGCGGCTATGTTCTGTATCGACCCCTACAGAAAGGATCGGACATGTCCGACCTGACCGGCCGCGTGGCCCTCGTGACCGGCGGCAGCCGCGGCATCGGCGCGGCCATCGCCCTGCGGCTCGCCGCCGACGGCGCCGACGTGGCCATCACCTACCTCACCGCCGACGACCGGGCCGCCGCGGTGGTCGCGGCGATCGAGCGGACCGGGCGGCGGGGCCTGGCGCTGCGCGCCGACAGCGCCGACACCGCCGCCGTCGCGCGTGCCGTGGACGACACCGCCGCCCGCCTCGGACGCCTCGACGTACTGGTCAACAACGCCGGGGTGTTCCCGTACGGCCCGTTCGAGGAGGTCGGGCGCGACGAGCTCGACCGCGTGCTGGCCATCCACGTCGGCGCCGCCTTCACCGCCGCCCAGGCCGCCTCGCGGCACATGGGGCCCGGCGGCCGGATCATCTCCATCGGCAGCAACCTCGCCGAGCGCGCCGGCCAGCCCGGCATCGCGCTGTACTCGATGTCGAAGGCCGCGCTCACCGGGCTCAGCCGCGGCCTGGCCCACGACCTCGGCCCCCGCGGCATCACCGTGAACGTCGTGCACCCCGGCTCGACCGACACCGACATGAACCCCGCCGACGGCCCGGACGCCGACGCGCAGCGCGCCCGCACGGCGTTGGGCGCCTTCCAGACCGCCGACGACGTGGCCGCCACCGTCGCGCACCTGGCCGGCGAGGGCGGGCGCACGATCACCGGCGCGGCGCTGCTCGTCGACTCCGGAGCGAACGCCTGAGGCCCGGCCGACCTAGGCTGGCCCCATGGCCGTGCACCTGACCAGGATCTACACCAAGACCGGCGACGACGGGACGACCGGGCTCGGCGACTTCAGCCGGGTCGCCAAGACCGACGTCCGGCTCGCGGCCTACGCCGACACCGACGAGACCAACGCGGCCGTCGGGGTGGCGGTCACCGTCGGCGGCCTCGCCGACGACGTGCTGGTCCCCCTGCGGCAGGTGCAGAACGACCTGTTCGACGTCGGCGCCGACCTGTGCGCCCCGATCGTCCCCGATCCGGAGTACCCGCCGCTGCGGGTCACCGAGGACTACGTGACCCGCCTCGAGGGCTGGTGCGACGAGTTCAACGAGGGCCTGCCCAAGCTCGACTCGTTCATCCTGCCGGGCGGGACGCCGGGCGCGGCGTACCTGCACGTCGCGCGGACCGTCACCCGGCGCGCGGAGCGGTCGGTGTGGGCCCTGCTGGAGCGGGACGCCGAGCGCACCAACCCGCTCACCGCGAAGTACCTCAACCGCCTCAGCGACCTGCTGTTCATCCTCGGCCGCGTGGCCAACCCGGCCGGTGACGTCCTCTGGCGGCCCGGCGGCCCCGCAGGCCGTGCCGGGCGCTGAGCGCGTACGACGATCGGACCAACCGGACCGGAGGCACGTCGGCCAGCGTTGGCGTTCGCGCCGTGATCGGTGTCACCCTTGATCCATGGCGACCGACAGCGAGCCGACCCGCACCGATGTCGACGCGGCCCTGCTGGGCCACGCCACCTACCGCAGCCTGGGAGAGCAGCAGCTCTCCCCCGCCGAGGAGCGGTTCGAGCGGGGGCGGCGCACGGTCGGGCTGTTCCTGGCCCCGGCGGTGACGATCGTCTTCCTGCTGCTGCCGCTCGGGCTGGAGCCGGCCCAGCAGTCGCTGGCCGCGGTGCTGCTCGGGGTGATCGTGCTGTGGGTGACCGAGGCGGTGCCGATCCCGATCGGTGGCCTGATCGGCGTCGCGGTGATCGTCTTCCTGCAGGTCGAGCCGGCCGACGACGTGCTGGCCCGGTTCGGCTCGTCGACGATCTTCACCTTCATCGGGGCGTTCATCCTGGCCCAGGCGATGCTCAAGCACGGGCTCGCCCGGCGGTTCGCCTTCCGGATCCTGTCGCTGCCCCGGGTCGGGCGGTCGACCTACGGCGTGATCATCGCGTTCGGTGCGATCACCGCGCTGCTCTCGGCGTTCGTGTCCAACACGGCCACCGTCGCCATGCTGCTGCCCACGGCGCTGGGCATCCTCGGGGTGATCGCCAAGCTGCTGCAGGAGCGCGGGATGGTGGCCGCGGACTTCGACCCGCTGCGGCTGCGGGTCGGTGCGGCGATCATGCTGATGCTGGCCTACGGGGCCAGCGTCGGCGGCCTGCTCACCCCGGTCGGCAGCCCGCCCAACCTGATCGGCCGCGGGCTCATCGAGGAGGCCACGGGCGAGACCATCACCTTCGCCCAGTGGATGGCCGCGGCCGTGCCGATCTGCCTGCTCATGTTCCTGGCGCTGGCCGCGGTCCTGCTGCTGCTCAACCGCCCGGAGCTGCGCCGCATCGACGGGGTCGAGGACTACATCGCCGAGCAGCGCGCCGACATGGGTCCGCTGTCGCGCGCCGAGAAGAACACGCTGGTCGCCTTCGGGGTCACCGTGTTCCTGTGGATCCTGCCCGGCGTGGTCGCCCTGGTCGCCGGGAACGAGTCCGACCTCTACGGCGCGGTCAGCGACCGCCTCGACGAGGGCATGGTCGCCGTGCTCGGCGCGTCGCTGCTCTACCTGCTGCCCATCGACTGGCGGGCCCGGGAGTTCACGCTGCGCTGGCGCGACGCCGCGGAGATCGACTGGGGCACGATCGTGCTGTTCGGCACCGGGATCATCTTCGGCGGCCTGCTCGCCGCCACCGGGCTGGCCGAGCGGCTGGGCAACGCCGTGTCCGACGGGCTCGGCCTCACCAGCACCCTGGCCATCACGATCTTCGCGGTGGTGCTGGCGATCATCGTCTCGGAGACGACGAGCAACACCGCCTCCGCCGCGGTCGTGGTGCCGATCGTGATCCCGGTCGCCGTGGCCGCCGGGGTGAACCCGTTCGTGCCCGCGCTGGCCGCCACGTTCGCCGCCTCGTTCGGGTTCATGCTGCCGGTCTCGACGCCGCAGAACGCCGTGGTCTACGGCTCCGGCGCGGTCCCGATCACGACGATGATCCGGTCCGGGGCGAGCTTCGACGTGCTCGGCGCGATCTTGATCATCGTCGTCCTGCCGCTGATGGTCGGCCTGCTCGGCCTGGGCGCCTGAGCGGTCAGGAGGCTTGGCGGTAGCCGGTGCTGCGGCCGGGCGGGGCCGACTCCAGCCAGGACAGGAAGCCGGTCAGCACCCCCGGCGCCATCGCCAGCTCGATGACGACCTCGCCGATGCGGCAGTCCAGCACGACGTCGGCGGTGGGGATGGCGTAGCTCTCCGCGGCCGTCGGCGGCCTGCGGTCGACGATCTCCAGCTCGGTGCGGTCGAGCACCACGGAGGCGCCGGGGCGGAAGCTGGTCAGCCGGAACCAGGCCAGCTGGTCGCCCCGGTAGCGGCCGACGCCGAAGTGCCAGCCCGCCGAGGTGTCCTTGGCCAGCGTGCGCTCGCCCAACCGGCCCACGAACGCCGAACGGCGGCGCAGACACACGTCCACGCCGCCGCCCCGCATCAACGTCAGCCTGCGGTAGGCCAGGTACCCGAGGCACAGACAGGCGCACACCAGCACGATGGTGATGACCACCGCCGACGCCTGCACCGCCGCCTCGGCTACTCGGCCGCGCCGGCGGCTCTCAGCCGCACGTTCGCCCGCTCCGCCGCGGCCGCACCCTCGGCGCCCTCGCCCTCGGCGCGGCGCAGGGCATCACGGGCCCGCGACACGTCGATCTCCTCGGACAGCTCGGCGAACTCGGCCAGCACGGTCACCCCGTCCGGGGTGACGTGCAGGAAGCCGCCGTGCACCGCCAGCGTGGTCTTGCTGCCGTCGGTGCCGTCGACGCGCACGACGGCGGCGTCGTCGAGCTGGGCGAGGGTGGGCTCGTGCCCGGGCATGACGCCGATCTCGCCCTCGGTGGTGCTGGCGAGCACGAAGGAGGCCTGGCCCGACCAGATCTTCCGCTCGACCGCGACCAGGTCGACCGTCATCTCAGCCAACGTCAGCCGCCCTGCTCGAGCTTCTTGCGGTTCTTGTCCAGGTCCTCAAGGCCGCCGCAGAGGAAGAACGCCTGCTCCGGGACGTCGTCGAAGTCGCCCTTGGCGATCTTGTCGAACGACTCGATGGTCTCCTTGAGCGGGACCGTCGAGCCCGGCTGGCCGGTGAACTGCTCGGCGACCAGCAGGTTCTGCGACAGGAACCGCTCGATGCGACGGGCCCGCCCGACCAGCTGGCGGTCCTCCTCGGAGAGCTCGTCGATGCCCAGGATGGCGATGATGTCCTGCAGGTCGGAGTACTTCTGCAGGATCCGCTTGACCTCGTTGGCCACCCGGAAGTGCTCCTCGCCGATGTACTGCGGGTCGAGGATGCGGGAGGTCGAGGTCAGCGGGTCCACCGCCGGGTAGATCCCCTTCTGGGAGATCGGCCGGGAGAGCTCGGTGGTCGCGTCGAGGTGGGCGAACGTGGTGGCAGGCGCCGGGTCGGTGTAGTCGTCGGCGGGCACGTAGATCGCCTGCATCGAGGTGATCGAGCGGCCGCGGGTCGAGGTGATCCGCTCCTGCAGCTCGCCCATCTCGTCGGCCAGGGTCGGCTGGTAGCCCACCGCGGACGGCATGCGGCCCAGCAGCGTGGAGACCTCGGACCCGGCCTGGGTGAACCGGAAGATGTTGTCGATGAAGAGCAGCACGTCCTGGTTCTGCTCGTCGCGGAAGTACTCCGCCATCGTCAGCGCCGACAGCGCGACCCGCATGCGGGTGCCCGGCGGCTCGTCCATCTGCCCGAAGACGAGCGCGGTGTCGTTGATGACGCCGGACTCGGTCATCTCCGTGATGAGGTCGTTGCCCTCACGGGTGCGCTCGCCCACGCCGGCGAACACCGAGGTGCCACCGAAGTTCTTGGCCACGCGGGTGATCATCTCCTGGATGAGCACCGTCTTGCCCACGCCGGCGCCGCCGAACAGGCCGATCTTGCCGCCCGTCACGTAGGGGGTCAGCAGGTCGATGACCTTGATGCCGGTCTCCAGCATCTCGGTGCGGCCCTCGAGCTGGTCGAACGCGGGCGCCTTGCGGTGGATGCCCCACAGGTCGCCGGTGATCTCCAGGTCGGGCTTGTCCAGGCAGTCGCCGAGCGCGTTGAACACGTGCCCCTTGACCTGGTCGCCGACCGGGACCGAGATCGGCCGGCCCAGGCTGACCACGTCCTGGCCGCGGACCAGGCCGTCGGTGGGCGCCATGGAGATGGCCCGGATCATGTTGTCGCCCAGGTGCTGGGCGACCTCCAGGGTCAGCGTCTTGGCCAGTGCCTCGAACGCGATCTCGACCTGCAGCGCCGTGTAGAGCGCCGGCAGGTTGTTGCGCGGGAACTCGACGTCGACGACCGGGCCGGTCACGCGAACGACCCGCCCGGTCGTGGTCTGGGTCTCGGTGTCAGCGGTGGCGGTCATCGGTCCTCACTCCCCGCACTCACGAGCGCGTCGGCACCGCCGACGATCTCGCTGATCTCCTGGGTGATCTGCGCCTGACGAGCCTGGTTGGACTCCAGTGTCAGACTACGGATCAACTCGTTGGCATTGTCGGTCGCGGCCTTCATCGCGCGCTGCCGGTTCGCCGACTCCGAGGCCGCCGACTCCAGCAGCGCGGCGAACAGCCGCGCCCCGATGTACTTCGGCAGCAGGGCGTCGAACAGCGTCTCCGGGTCGGGCTCGAACTCGTAGAGCGGCTTGACGTCGCCCGCCGTCGCCGGACGGGCGTCGCCGGCGTCGCCGGACTCCTCGGCGTACTCGACCTCCATGGGCGCCATCCGCCGGGACGCCGGCGTCTGCGTGACCATGTTCTTGAACTGGGTGTAGACCAGGTGCAGCTCGTCGACCGACTCCACCTTCTCGACCGGGGCGTCGGCCTCCTGCGCGGCCTCGGCGGTGTCGCGCTCGCCCGCGCCGGCCATGAAGGCCGCCACCAGCGTGCGCGCCACCTCGGCGGCGTCGGAGTAGCTGGGCTGCTCGGAGAAGCCCGTCCAGGACGCGGCCACCTGGCGGCGGCGGAAGCGGTAGTAGCCCACGCCCTTGCGCCCGATGACGTAGAGCACCGGCTCCTTGCCCTGCTCGCGCAGCAGCGCCTGCAGCGACTCCGCCTCGCGCAGCACGTTGGCGTTGTAGCCGCCGGCCTGGCCGCGGTCGCTGGTCACGACCAGCACCGCGGCCCGGCGCGCGTTCTCCCGCTCGACGAGCAGCGGGTGGTCCAGCGCCGAGTTGCTCGCCAGCTCGCTGAGCATCTGGGTCATCTGCTCGGCGTAGGGCTTGGCCGCCTCGACCCGGGCCCGCGCCTTGACGATCCGCGACGTGGCGATGAGCTCCATCGCCCTGGTGATCTTCTTGATGGACTGCGTCGACCGGATCCGCCTCCGCAGCACCCGGATCTGTGCGGCCATGACCTACCGCCTAACCCGCGCTCTTGGAGGGAGCCGGCTTGTTGACCTTGACGGTCTCCTGGTCGACGTCGTCCTCGTCCAGGGCCTCGGCCTGGGCCTCCTTCGGCACCACCGAGGAGCCGTCGGAGGCGGTGAAGCCCTCCTTGAACTCCTTGACGACCCGGGTGAGCCGCTCGATGTTGTCGTCGGAGAGCTTGCCGGTGTCGCGGATCTCGCCCAGCGCGCCCTCCTCGTTGCGGCGCACGTGGTCGAGGAACTCCGACTCGAACTTGCGGACGTCGGCGACCGGGACCGAGTCGAGCTTGCCCGAGGTGCCCAGCCACAGCGAGACGACCTGCTCCTGCACCGGCTGCGGCTGGTACTGCGGCTGCTTGAGCAGCTCGACCAGCCGGCTGCCCCGGCCCAGCGCCGCCGCCGATGCGGCGTCGAGGTCGGAGCCGAACGCGGCGAAGGACTCCAGCTCGCGGTACTGCGACAGGTCGAGGCGCAGCGAGCCCGACACCTGGCGCATGGCCCGGATCTGGGCGGAACCACCCACGCGCGACACCGAGATGCCGACGTTGATCGCCGGCCGGACGCCCTGGTTGAACAGGTCGGACTCCAGGAAGACCTGGCCGTCGGTGATCGAGATGACGTTCGTCGGGATGTAGGCCGACACGTCGTTGGCCTTGGTCTCGATGATCGGCAGACCGGTCATCGAGCCGCCGCCGAGCTCGTCGGACAGCTTCGCGCAGCGCTCCAGCAGCCGGGAGTGCAAGTAGAAGACGTCGCCCGGGTAGGCCTCGCGGCCCGGGGGACGGCGCAGCAGCAGCGAGATCGCGCGGTAGGCCTCGGCCTGCTTGGACAGGTCGTCGAAGACGATCAGGACGTGGTTGCCCTGGTACATCCAGTGCTGGCCGATGGCCGAGCCGGTGTAGGGGGCCAGCCACTTGAACCCGGCCGGGTCCGAGGCCGGGGCCGCGACGATCGTCGTGTACTCCAGCGCGCCTGCGTCCTCCAGCGACTGCCGGATGCCGGCGATCGTGGAGCCCTTCTGCCCGATCGCGACGTAGATGCAGCGGACCTGCTTGGCCGGGTCGCCGCTCTCCCAGTTGGCCTTCTGGTTGATGATCGTGTCGACGCAGACCGCGGTCTTGCCGGTCTTGCGGTCGCCGATGATCAGCTGGCGCTGGCCGCGGCCGATCGGCGTCATCGCGTCGATGGCCTTGATACCGGTCTCCAGCGACTCGCTCACGCTCTGGCGCTGGACCACCGTGGCGGCCTGCAGCTCCAGCACGCGCCGCTCGTCGGCCTGGACCTCGCCCAGGCCGTCGATCGGGGCGCCCAACGGGTCGACCACGCGGCCGAGGTAGCCGTCGCCGACCGGCACCGAGAGGATGTCGTTGGTGCGGCGGACCTGCTGGCCCTCCTCGATACCCGCGTACGGGCCGAGGACGACCGCACCGATGTCGTGCTGGTCGAGGTTCAGCGCCACGCCCAGCACGCCGCCCTCGAACTCCAGCAGCTCGTTGGTCATGACCGAGGGCAGGCCCTCGACGTGGGCGATGCCGTCACCGGTGTCGGTGACCGTGCCGACCTCCTCGCGGGAGGTCTCCGTGCTGAGCGACGACACGTAGCTCGAGATCGCGCTCCGGATCTCCTCGGAGGAGATCGTCAGCTCTGTCATGGCTGTCGGTTCCTTCTTGTTCGTGGGGTACGGGTTCCGGCAGCGGTCAGCTCGGCAGAGCGCGACGGGCGGCGGCCAGCCTGCCCGCCACGCTACCGTCGATGACCTCGCCGCCGACCCGCACGACGAGCCCGCCCAGCAGGCCCTCGTCCAGCTCGACGTGCAGCGACATCGGTCGGCCGTAGAGCCGGGTCAGCGATTCGGTGAGCCGGGACTCCTGCTCGGGGGTCAGCGCCACCGCGGTGGCCACCCGGGCGACGTAGCGCTCGCGGCGCTCCGCGGCCAGATCGGCCAGCTCCTCGGCCACCTCGTCCATGTGGCGCCCGCGGGGCAGCCGCACCGACTGCTGCAGCAGCGCCGTCGCCACCGCGGACGTCCGACCGGCCAGCACCTGGTCGAGCAGGCCGATGCGGCCCTGCTCGGGGGTGGCGCGGTCGGACAGCAGCGTGCTCAGCTGCGGCTCGCGGTCGAGCACCCGGCCGAAGCGGAACAGCTCGTCCTCGACGTCGTCGAGGCTGCCGTCCTTCTCGGCGGGGCCCAGGGTCGCCCGGCGAGCCAGCGCCTCGGCCGCGTCGAGCAGGTCGAGGCTGCGCGACCAGCGCGCCGACACCAGCACCCGGACCATGTCCATGGTGGTGTCGGAGAGCTGCCCGCCGACCAGCCGCTCGGCCAGCTGCACGCGGGACGCCTCCGGGGCGGTCGCGTCGCCGAGCAGGCGGCGCACCGCGGGCTGCTCGGCGAGCAGCCGGGTGAACGCGAACAGCTCGTCGCCCAGCTGGGCCAACGTGCCCGGGCCGGTGGTGACGCCGACCTTCTCGCCGATCCTGGCGACGGGCCCGGTGTGGCTGCTGTCGATGACCTCGTCGAGCCGGGCACCGGCGGCGGCCAGCGCCTCCCGGCTCGACGCGGACAGGGCCAGCGCCATCAGCTCGCTCCGCCGGCCGGGGTCGCCTGCTCGCGGCGCGGCGCCAGCTGGTCGAGCTCGGCCAGGAACGAGTCGACCGTGGCCGACCGGCGCGCCGGGTCGGCCAGCGACTCGCCGACGATGCGCTCGGCCAGCTGAACGGACAGCCCACCGATCTCACCGCGCAGCTCGCGCACGGCCTGCTCGCGGGCCGCGGAGATCTGCTCCTCGCCGCGCTGGCGGATGCGCGCGGCCTCGGCCTCGGCCTCCGCCCGCAGCTCGGCCTTGATCTGCTGGCCCTCGGCGCGGGCGTCGTCGCGGATGCGCGCGGCCTCCGCGCGCAGCCCGGCCAGCTGGTCCTCGTACTGCTGCTTGAGGGCCTGGGCGTGCTCCTGGGCCTCCTCGGCCCGCTTCAGCCCGCCCTCGATCTTGTCGGTGCGCTCGGCGTAGATCCGCTCGAACTGCGGGAAGGCGGTCCGGCGCAGCACCAGGAAGAGCAGGATGAACGCGATGGTGCCGACGATGATCTCGGACCAGTGCGGGACGAGGGGGTTGAGCTCCTCGGCCGCGAGGATGGTGATCTGGGTGGTCATGGCTGTCTCCTCGGCCTACGACCGGCTGCCGGGCTTGGTCACACCTGGTAGGGCAACGCGAAGGCGAGGACCAGGCCCAGGATCGCGAGCGCCTCGGACAGCGCCATGCCGATGAACGCGATGCCCTGCAGCTGGCCGCGGGCCTCCGGCTGGCGGGCGACGCCGTTGATGAAGGCGGCGAAGACGATGCCCACGCCGATGCCCGGGCCGATGGCGGCGAGGCCGTAACCGACGACGTTCAGGTTACCGAGAACCATTGCAAACTTTCCTTTCGTTCGGTCCGCGGTGCGTCCCGGCGGACCCTCAGTACGGGGGGAGGCGGGACGACCTAGTGGTCGTCGGCGAGCACGGTGCCGATGTAGGACGCCGTGAGGATGGTGAACACGTAGGCCTGCACCACCTGGATGAAGGCCTCGAAGAAGGTGAAGACGATGCCCATCGCGAACGCGAACGGGGAGAGCAGGTTCACCACGAGCGACTCGGAGTGCAGCAGCATGTACTCGCCACCGAGGATGAACACCAGCAGCAGGAGGTGGCCGGCGAACATGTTGCCGAACAGTCGCAGCGACAGCGTGACCGGCCGCAGGATGATGTTCGACAGGAACTCGATCGGGGTCAGGATGATCCGCACCCACCACGGCACGCCGGCCGGCCAGGTCGACACCCGCAGGTAGCCGCCGAAGCCGTGCTTCCGGATCCCGATCGCGTTGTAGATCAGCCACGACATGGCGGCCAGCGCGTAGGCCATGCCCGGGTGGGAGAACGACGGGAACTGGATGAGCGGGATGATCCCGAAGAGGTTGTTCACCAGGATGAAGGCGAACAACGTGGTCAGGTAGGGCACGTACTTGAGGTAGTCGTGCCCGATGTTGTCGCGTGCGATCGCGTTGCGGACGATCCCGTGGAACGACTCGCCGAGGAACTGCGCCTTGCCGGGCACGAGTTGCGGCCGTCGCGCCGTGATCGTGAAGAACGCCCACACCAGGACGGCAGCGAGCACGAACTGCAGGACCGGCTTCGTGACGTCGCCGAAGATCGGCGGCAGGTTGAAGTCCTCGACCCCGGGTGCGTCGAAGCCCGGACTGGGGGCGGTGGCCAGGATGGTCACCCAGTGCTCCTTCCGGTTCCGCCGGCCGGGTGGCCCGGGCCTGGCGGAATCGTGACGATCAGGACTTAACGTACCTGATGTAGATCAAGTACAACGAGGCGGCCCCACCGACCAGCAGGCCGATCAGCGTGAACGCCCCCGTGCCCGACAGCCGGTCCAGACCCCAGCCGATCCCCCCGAACAGCAGGAACCCCGACAGCAGGTAGGACAGAGCTGTCCATGCGTCGCCGGGCGGCGGTACGGGCTCGCGCCCTGGCGGACGGTCCGACTCCATCGGAACGGACCATATCAGGCACTTTGGCGGGGCTTGACCTGGGACGACTACCTGTCAGGTCATCCGATCGGAGACGGCCCCCCGGCGGCACCCGCAACCCCGCTCCGACCTGGCTCTATCGGTCGTAGAAGACGGATCGATAACGGTCGCGTCAACCGTGAGGAGGTCGACGTCACACCCCAGGGGGATGGGTCAGAGGTCGATGACGGGGGTCTTGGCCCGGACGAACCCGATGACCTCGCCGGTGATGTAGGCGACGGTCACCGCGAGCATCGTGAACGCGAAGGCCTGGTTGTCGAACAGGGTGGTGTCGCGCAGCAGCAGCAGGAAGACCAGCAGGAAGAGCAGCTTGCCCGCGAACGCCGCCATCGCGCCCACCATCACCCCGGCCGGGGTGGCCCGTGCGGTGCGCGCCATCACGACCGTGCCCAGCAGGCCCAGCCCCAGCGCGACCACCCCGCCGACCACCGCGCCGATGCCGCCGGGGCCCCCGCGCAGCGCGAACCCGACGGCCAGGGCGATGACGGCGGTGGCGCCCGCGATGATCAGCGCGATCCGCTGCATCGTCGCGGCCAGCCGGAGGACCGACGCCACGTGCGGCGCGTCCTGGCTCGGTTCGGTCATCGTGCCCCTCGCTTCTCGTCGCGGCCGGTCTCCGGCCGCTCGTGTGCTCGTGCCCAGGGTTCCACGTCAATCCCCGGCGGTGGGCGCGCCGGGTAGCGGCCGCCCCGCGGGGCGGCGGGCCGCCGCGCGCCGGCGTTCCCTCGGCACCACGGTAGCGATGACCGCGACCAGCAGCCCCGCCCCACTCGTCCACAGCACCAGCGACACGTCGTCGATGAGCGCCAGCGCGACCGCGCCGAAGGCCAGCACCCCCGCCCACAGGTAGATCAGCAGCACCGCGCGGCGGTGGCTGTGGCCGATCTCCAGCATCCGGTGGTGCAGGTGCATCTTGTCCGGGCTGAACGGGCTTCGGCCCTTGCGGGTGCGGCGCACCACCGCGAGCAGCAGGTCGAGCAGCGGCACGAACCCCACCGCGGCCAGCACCACCAGCGGGGCGAACAGGCCGATGAAGTCGGTGCCCGCCAGCCCGGTGTTCGCCATCCGCCCGGACGCGCTGGTGGTGGCCGCGGCCAGCAGCAGCCCGATGAGCATCGAGCCGGAGTCGCCCATGAAGATGCGCGCGGGGTTGAAGTTGTGCGGCAGGAAGCCAAGGCAGGCCCCCGCGAGCACGACGGCGATCAGCGCGGGCGAGTACGCCGTCGGGTCGTTGCCGACCCGGTGCACCAGCCCGATGGCGAACAGCCCGATCGCCGTCGCCGCGATCATCCCGATGCCGGCGGCCAGCCCGTCCAGGCCGTCGACGAAGTTCATCGCGTTGACCAGCGCCACGGTGAGCAGCACGGTGAGCAGCGCGCTCTGGTTGGTGCCCAGCACCAGGATCGAGCCGGAGATCGGGCCCGGCCCGCCGCCGCCCCACGGGATGTAGAACACGTAGAGCTGGATCCCGAAGATGACCAGCACACCGGCCGCGGTGATCTGGCCGGCGAACTTGGTCAGCGCGTCGAGGTCGTACTTGTCGTCAAGGGCGCCGACCAGCACCAGCAGCGCCGCCGCCCCCATCACCGCGATGACCTCGAACGAGTCGAAGGCCAGCCGCAGCGCGGGCAGCTGGTAGGCCATGCCGACGCCGGCCAGGACGCCGCCGAGCATCGCCACCCCGCCCCAGCGCGGGGTCGGGGTGACGTGCACGTCGCGCCCGCGCGGCCAGGCCACCGCGCCCAGCCGCAGCGCCAGCACCCGCACCGGCCCGACCAGCAGGAAGGTGATCACCGCCGCGGTGAACCCGGCCAGCAGGTACTCCCGGAACGGGAGGATCAGCTGGGTGGCGAACTCGGGTGGGGTCACGGGCGGGGGGTGGTCAGCCCTGCGGGTACGCCGGGAAGCGCGCCACCAGCGCGGAGACCGACTCGGCCACCGCGGCCAGCTCGGCGTCGCCGGCCGGGGTGCCCTGCTCGGCCTTGACCGCCCGCCCCAGCAGCGAGCCGACCTCGGCCATCTCGATCTCGGTCATCCCCTGGGTGGTGCTGCTCGGCGAGCCCACCCGCAGCCCCGACGGGCGCAGCGGCGGGGCCGGGTCGTAGGGGATGGAGTTCTTGTTCAGGGTGATGCGGGCGGCGTCGCAGCGGCTCTCGGCCTGGTCGCCGGTGACCCCGATCGGACGCAGGTCGACCAGCGCCAGGTGGGTGTCGGTGCCGCCGGAGACGGCCCGCATGCCCTCGGCCTCCAGGCTCTTGGTGAGCGCCTGGGCGTTGGCGATGACCTGGTTGGCGTAGGCCTGGTACTCGGGCTGGGCCGCCTCGCGCATGGCCACGGCCTTGGCCGCGACGGCGTGCATCAGCGGGCCGCCCTGGGAGAACGGGAACACGGCCTTGTCGATGGCCTTGGCGTGCTCCGCGCGGGCCAGGACCATCCCGCCGCGGGGGCCGCGCAGGACCTTGTGCGTGGTCGCCGTGACGACGTCGGCGAACGGCACCGGCGACGGGATGGCCTTGCCGGCCACCAGCCCGATGAAGTGGGCGGCGTCGACCATGAGCTTGGCGCCGACCTCGTCGGCGATCTCCCGGAACGCCGCGAAGTCGATCAGGCGGGGGTAGGCGGTGGCCCCGGCGATGATCATCTTCGGCCGGTGCTCGCGGGCCAGGTCGCGGACCTGGTCGTAGTCGATGAGCTCGGTGTCCTGGCGGACCGTGTAGGAGACCGCGTTGAACCACTTGCCGGAGAAGCTGACCTTGCTGCCGTGCGTCAGGTGGCCGCCCTGCTTGAGGTCCATCGCCAGCACCGTGTCGCCGGGCTGGGCGAACGCCGCGTAGACCGCGAAGTTGGCCTGCGCGCCGGAGTGCGGCTGGAGGTTGACGTGCTCGGCGCCGAAGAGCTGCTTGGCCCGCGCGTTGCCGATCTCCTCGGCCTGGTCGACGACCTGGCAGCCGCCGTAGTAGCGGCGGCCGGGGTAGCCCTCGGCGTACTTGTTCGACAGGGTGGACCCGAGCGCGGCGAGCACCGCCGGGCTGGTCAGGTTCTCGCTGGCGATCAGCTGCAGCCCGCCGCGGAGGCGCTCGAGCTCGTCCAGCACCACTCCGGCGATCTCCGGGTCCTGGTGCTGGAGCGCGGCGAAGTCGGGGCCCCAGAACGGTGTCGTCACGGTCGTCAACCGTACTCGCGCCGCCTCCGCCGCACGTCCCAACCCGCAGATCGCCGCTCTCGATTGTTGCCACTGCTCTGCGCATCTGCGACACTCGGCCGATGACCGCTGCCGGAACCCGCGCCCGGGTGCGCGCCGAGCTGACCCGCGAGATCGCCGACGTCGCCCGCAGGCACCTCGCCTCCGCCGGGGCGGCCGCCCTGTCCCTGCGCGCCGTCGCCCGCGAGCTGGGCATGGCCTCCTCCGCGGTCTACCGCTACTTCCCCAGCCGCGACGACCTGCTCACCGCCCTCATCCTCGACGCCTACAACGCGCTCGGCGAGGCCGCCGAACGCGCCGAGGCCGCCGTCACCCGCGACGACCTGCGCGGCCGCTGGCACGCCGCCTGCCGCGCCGCCCGCGAGTGGGCCGTGGCGCACCCCCACGAGTACGCGCTGCTCTACGGCTCCCCGGTCCCCGGCTACGCCGCCCCCGAAGCCACCATCGCCCCCGGGACGCGGGTGGGGCTGCTGCTGTGCCGCGTCGTCGCCGACGGGGTGGCCCGCGGCGAGGTGACCGCGATCGCCGACGACTCCGACACCACCCTCGTCCCCGGCCTCGGCGACCAGCTCGGCCTGCCCCCCGGGGTGGCGGCGCGCGCCCTCCAGGCCTGGAGCGGCATCTACGGCGCGATCAGCTTCGAGCTGTTCGGGCAGACCCACAACGCCGTGATCGAGCACGCCCGGTTCTTCGGCGGGGCGGTCGACCGGCTCGCCGACCTGGTCGGGCTGCCGTAGGGCTCGGCCGGCGCCGCCCGCGGGTGATCGACATCGGTCGAGCGGCACCTCAGCGGGGTCACCACCCCTCCGAACCCCGCTGACGTACCACTCACCCGCCAACACCGGCAGGCCGCGCCACCGAAGCGAACTCCGGACCAGCTCAGCCCGTCAGGCGACGGCGACCTCGCGGCCCAGGACCTCGGCGACCTCCGCCGTCGACACCGCGCCCTCCCGCAGCACCCGCGGCACGTCCCCGGTCAGGTCCACCACCGTGGAGGCCACCGGCTCCCCCGACGGCCCCCCGTCCAGGTACACCGACACGCTCGCCCCCAGCTGCGCCTCCGCCTCCGCGGCGTCGGAGGCCGGCGCCTGCCCGGAGACGTTCGCGCTGGACACCGCCATCGGGCCCACGTCGCGCAGCAGCTCCAGCGCCACCGGGTGCAGCGGCATCCGCAGCATCACCGTGCCGCGGGTCCGGCCGAGGTCCCAGGCCAGAGACGGCGCGTGCGGCAGCACGATGGACAGCCCGCCGGGCCAGAAGGCCTCGATCAGGTCGCGGGCGGTCTTGGGGACGCCGAGGACCAGGCCGTCGATGGTGGTCCAAGAGCCGACCAGGACGGGGACGGGCATGTCGGGGCCGCGGTTCTTGGCCTTGAGCAGCGCCGCGACGGCGGTCGCGGAGAACGCGTCGCAGCCGATGCCGTAGACGGTGTCGGTGGGCAGCACCACGAGCCTGCCGGCGCGCACGGCGCGGGCGGCGGCGGCGAGCCCGGCGGTGCGGTCGTCCGGGTCGGAGCAGTCGTACGTCGTGCTGGCCACCGGCCGAGCCTACGAGCGCCCCCGCTCGCCCGATCGCTCGCCCCTCCCCACCTCCGAGTTCAGGAAAGCCACGATCCTGCCCGCACAGTTCCGGAACGTGGCTTTCCCGAACTCGCGGGCGGGGGTCAGGAGGTGGCGGGCGAGCGGCGGCGGGCGGTGGCGAAGCGGGGGCGACCGGCCAGGTCGTGGTGCTCGGCGACGTCGGTGAGCACCTTGCGCCTGCGCAGAAGCGCGGGCACGACCTCGCCGTGGGTGTCGTCGTGCTCGATCGCCATCGCCCCGCCGTAGCGCAGCAACCCGGCGGAGGCGGCGATGACCGGGCGGATGACGTCGAGGCCGTCGGGGCCGGCGAAGACGGCGACGCGCGGGTCCCAGTCGGTGACCTCGGGCGGCAGCACGGCGCCGTCGGGTACGTACGGCGGGTTGCAGAGCACCAGGTCGACCTGCGACTCGAGCTCCAGCAGCAGGTCGGGCCTGCGCACGTCGGCGTGGTGCAGCGTGACGGGGCTGCCCCCGGACTCGACGTGCTCGGCGATGTTGCGCCGGGCCCAGGTCAGGGCGGCGGCGTCGGCCTCGACGGCGTGCACCACGGCGTCGGGCCTGCGGGTGGCGACGGCCAGCGCGATGGCCGCCGTGCCCGTGCACAGGTCGACGACCAGCGGTCTCGGGCGCTCCGCGATCTGCGCGAGGCCCCATTCGACCATCAGCTCGGTCTCCGGGCGCGGGGTGAACACCCCCCGCCCGACCGCCACCGTGACCGGGCCGAGCGCCGCGACGCCGAGCAGGTGCTGCAGCGGTTCCCGGGTGGTCCGGCGCTCGACCAGGGCGTTCAGCTCGTCGACCGCGGTGGGCTCGACCATCGGGTGCATCAGCAGCTTGCCCCGCTCGATCCCGAGCACGGACGCGGCGAGCACCTCGGCGTCGACGCGCGGGGTCGCGATGCCCGCCTCGGCCAGCACCTGCTCGGCCCGCATGAGCGCCAGCCGCAGCGGCTGCCTCTTCACCGCACCCTCCCCCGCCCGGACGTCAGGAAAGCCACCATCCTGGCGCCCGGCGTCCTGATGGTGGCCCTCCGGACGCGGCGTGGCGGCCGGATCAGCCGACCGCTTCGGCCCGCTCGGCGGCGGTGAGGGCCTCGACGACGCCGTCGAGCTCGCCGTCGAGGACGGCCGACAGGTTGTAGGCCTTGTAGCCGACGCGGTGGTCGGAGATCCGGTTCTCCGGGAAGTTGTAGGTGCGGATGCGCTCGGAGCGGTCGACCGTGCGCACCTGCGACTTGCGGTCGGCGGAGGCCACCTCGGCCGCCTCGGCCTCGGCCTGCGCCTGCAGCCGCGAGCGCAGCACCTCCATCGCCCTGGCCTTGTTCTGCAGCTGGGAGCGCTCGTTCTGGCAGCTCACCACGATGCCGGTGGGCAGGTGGGTGATCCGCACGGCGGAGTCGGTGGTGTTGACGCTCTGCCCGCCGTGCCCGGAGGAGCGGAACACGTCGACGCGCAGGTCCTTCTCGTCGATCTCGACCTCGGCGTCGTCGGCGACGTCCGGGTAGACCAGGACCCCGGCCGCGGACGTGTGCACGCGGCCCTGCGACTCGGTGACCGGCACCCGCTGCACGCGGTGCACGCCGCCCTCGAACTTCAGCGCCGACCAGACGCCGTCGGCCGTCGGGGTGCGCGACTTGATGGTCAGCGTGATGTCCTTGACTCCGCCCAGGTCGGAGGGGACGGAGTCGAGGACCTCGGTGGTCCAGCCGCGGCGCTCGGCGAAGCGCAGGTACATGCGCACGAGGTCGCCGGCGAACAGAGCGGACTCCTCGCCGCCCTCCCCGGACTTGACCTCCATGACGAGGTCGTCGGCGTCGTGCGGGTCGCGCGGGACCAGCAGCCGGGCGAGCTTGGTCTCCAGCTCGGGGATGCGCGCGGCCAGCTCGTCGGCCTCGGCGGCGAACGCCGGGTCCTCGGCGGCCAGCTCGCGGGCGGCGGTGTGGTCGTCGCGGACGGCGGCCAGCTCGCGGGCCACGGCGACGATCGGGTCGAGCTCGGCGTAGCGCCTGCCGAGCTTGCGGGCCTGCCCGGCGTCGGCGTGCACGGACGGGTCGGCGAGCCGGAGCTCCAGGTCAGCGTGCTCGGACAGCACCGAGTCGACGGTCGATGCACTCACGGGCCCCTCCTCCTTCCGGTTCCACGACACCCCGCTGCTCCAGACATGCGGACGGGGGGCCCCCCGCCCCCGGGGGGGCGGGGGGGGGGGCGGGGGAGGGCGTCGGGGGCGGC